>JBLIEW010000147.1:0-3222 GCA_047633255.1 Colwellia sp. | reverse complement strand
ATGTAAGTTTAGGTGCAATTGAAGCGATTCACTTACCTCCACTAGCATTAAAAAAATTGATCATAAATCCAAAGGCATTAACACCCGTTCCTAAAAGTATTACGGCTGTGATGCTAAAGTTAAAAAGTAAATTATCAACATTTGGGTTACAGCGAGAGATTAATAACTATCCAACAGATAGATTAATGGCGGTTTTACCTGGTGTTGCCATGACCGAGCTATGGAGTTTGATGGCAACCGTAGAAAATTTGCTGCGCATCATAGCAGTGCTAGTGCTTATTTCATCCTTGTTTGGACTTTCAACTATGTTGTTGGCCTCAATGAACGAGCGTCAAACTGAGATAGCAGTATTACGCGTGTTAGGGGCTAGTCCTGCTACCCTATTACTACTAATTTTGTTAGAAGCCGTTATTTTAGTAAGCCTAGCAATCATCATGTCAATGGTCGTATTATCACTCGCACTTTTTAGCCTTGAGTCATGGTTGGCTGCTGAGTTTGGTTTATTTCTAAGTGGCAATATTTTTACCATGGAATTGATGAGGTTAATCTCTATAATATTAATCGCAACATTGGTTGTGCCTTTATTGCCAGGAATTACCGCATATAAACAGGCTTTACACGCACAGCTTTCAAGTAATTAAGCATTGAACTTTTATAAGCACCCTACAATCCCAAGACCATTCACTTCATCAACTAAAGTTAGCTTGCACATCTAACCAATGTGTATTCTATTACTCTGATAGTATGGTTAAAGACGACATAATATTTCTGCTGCATTGAGTAAAGTATCGTCATTTTTAGCGAAACAAAGTCGGATCACCTTATTATTCTGATGATAAGTTACTCGTTCATCCGCTGAGTAAAAAGGACTAAGAGGAATAGCGGCAACACCTATTTCTTTAGTTAACCACTGGCAAAATTCACGATCATTCAATTCTGATATGCCTGAGTAGTCTAATAATAAAAAATAAGTACCTTTTGATGGCAGTATGGTAAAACGAGAATTTTTCAATGCGTTAACGAGTACATCTCGTTTTTTTTGATAGAAACTTGCTAAGTTAGTGACATGCGATGGCTGCTCTTTTAACATTTGCGCAATGGCTATTTGTGCCGGAGTAAATGAGCTAAAGGTGACGTACTGATGAATTTTTCTAAACTCTTCAGTAAGCTCATTGGGTGCGGCGCAATAGCCAATTTTCCAGCCAGTACAATGAAAGGTTTTACCAAAGCTGGAGACAACAAACGATCGTTTAAATAACTCAGGATAACGCAAAACACTCTCATGTTCTAATCCGTCAAAGGTCATGTGCTCGTATACTTCATCACTGATGACATATAAATTATATTTTTCAACCAATGCCTGTAGCGTACTAAGATCAGACTGACTAAGTACTGAACCTGTTGGGTTGTGTGGGCTATTAATAATAACGGCACGCGTATTTTCATTAATGGTTTGTTCTACTAATTCCCAGTTTATTGCATAGCTTGGAGCATTAAGTGCTATATGACGACAAATTCCTCCTGCAAGTTTAACGGCAGGTTCATAAGAATCGTAAGCGGGATCAAAAATAATCACTTCATCATTAGGGCGCACAAGGGTTTGTATCGCTACCCATAATGCTTCAGTAGCTCCCGATGTAATCGTAACGTTGTTTAAGCCATCAAGCTTTTGTTCATCGGGTAAAAGACTTTGATATTGTCTATGCACCATTTTAGCAATTTGTGTTAACAAGTCAGGCAAACCGTTTGATGGCGAGTATTGATTTTTACCTTCATGAATCGCTTGGTTAATTTTATCTTTCAAAAAAGCAGGCGGATCAAATTCAGGGAAGCCTTGAGATAAATTAATGGCCTGATGTTGATTGGCCAATACCGACATTTCAGTGAAAATACTTATGCCTAAGTTTGGCAGTTTGCTGGGAAAAGGTAATGACATAAAAACTTGACCTGCTTTAATGGATACGACTACCTCAGTTAAGATAATCTAGTTAAATTAGCGTTATAAAGAAAACTAATGTTAAGCAATAACTAAAGATTATTGCTTAACATTTTAAGAAAATCAAACTGATGCAGTGAATGTTTTATATTCGACTAGAACTAACCCTCTTCATCTTCTACGCGAACGCCCCAAACGTCATGCTCATCTGCATGAATAATTTGTACCCACATTAAGTCGCCCGGCTCAGCATCAAAGTCATCAGACAAATATACTTTACCATCAACTTCTGGTGCGTCCATATATGAACGTCCTACAATACCAAGGCCATTTATTTCATCAACAAGAATGAGATACTCTTGACCAATGCGGGCTTGTAGTTTATCTGAGCTAATTTTCGCTTGTACTGCCATAAAACGTTGCAGTCTATCTTCCATCACTTCATCTGAATTATGGTCAGGTAAAGCATTCGCCGTAGCACCTTCAACTGGCGAATATTTAAAACAACCCACGCGGTCTAATTGTGCTTCTTCTAAAAAGTTTAATAACTCTTCAAACTCTTCTTCAGTTTCACCCGGGAAACCAACAATAAAGGTTGAACGGATCACTAACTCAGGACAAATCTCACGCCATTTAGCAATGCGCTCTAATACCCGGTCTGAGCTACCAGGACGCTTCATTAACTTTAAAATGCGCTTGTTGGCATGCTGAAATGGAATATCTAAATATGGCAGTATTTTACCTTCCGCCATGAGTGGAATGATTTTATCCACATGCGGATAAGGATAAACATAATGTAAACGTATCCAAACCCCCTGCTTCGCTAATTCTTCACATAACTGCTGCATGTGTGTTTTAACTGGCATACCTTCGTAAAAATCAAGTTTGTGCTTAACATCAACACCGTAAGCAGATGTGTCTTGTGAAATAACCAATAATTCTTTAACGCCAGCATCAACTAAGCGTTTTGCTTCACCTAATACATCACCCACTGGTCGAGAGTCTAAATCGCCACGCATGGATGGAATAATACAGAAGGTACAACGGTGGTTACAGCCTTCTGATATTTTTAAGTAAGCATAATGCTTAGGCGTAAGCTTAACCCCTTGTGGCGGTACTAAATCAATAAATGGATTATGTACCGGTTTTGCAACGTGCTGATGCACTTGGGTTAATACTTCATCGTAAGCATGCGGGCCAGTAACACCAAGCACATTAGGATGAAGTTCAATGATTTCATCTTTCTTAACACCTAAACAACCAGTAACCAACACTTTACCATTGGC
>JBLIEW010000146.1:0-3404 GCA_047633255.1 Colwellia sp. | reverse complement strand
CTGGCTCACGTTGAGCAAAGGTTTTAGAAAACTCTTTCATGGGGCTATTGGCCATAGTGATGTGCTTGCAGATTATTGCCAACATCAGGGGCTAAAGCGACGACAAAATCTGAGTTGCTGCGAAAAACTGTTAGCCTAACAAGGTATCATTTAATACACACCAGTTCACCTATATTCAATGTCATTGGCGACTCTTCTGACTCTGAAAAAGGCTCAATGGTGAAGTTGCTACCTCAATAATACTCCCATGTCTCGTTTAGTCTTTTTTTTATACTTTTTGAGCTTGTAATACTGCTTTGCGTTGAGATGATTTAACACTGGATGTCCTTATTAATTTTTATTAATTTTAATTTTACGCTACAGTACTTGAGCCGCAAGCTTAGCTTTATCCTTTTTGATTAACTGCTCAGCTATTCGTTTTTTCACTTTTTCAGGCTTATTTTGGCTGAGTTTAAATTTTCCCTCAATAGTCCTGATACTCACTTTAAAGAAAGTTATAGCGGTTAACATTTGTCTTATTTTTTTATCGCTAATCTCTGTTAATTCCCATGGTTTTATTTGCTCTCGTTCAAAATATTGACTGCTTATTTTCATTTGTTGATATTTTTTCTCTGGTGCTAATATTGGCGAGGCGATACCAATAACATGCACCTTGGCATAGTTCCATGTGGGGACAACTTGCCCATTAACATTATCTTGAACATCGTCATGACAATGAGGCGAAATATAACTTTGCTCGCCATGAAACACTAAACTTACCTGTACATCTTTTCCCGATAATAATTTTATCGCTAATGGGTGATGATTGCTTACATGGGCAATCATCACTTGGTTTTCTGGCTCAGTAGCAGAGTCATATTGAGACTCACACTCAGCGAAGTGAAAAGGAATATGGCTAACATGAGGTAATGATTCGTTAATATTTATGAGCAGTGTGGCTAGTGGATTATCATTAATCACAGCGCTTAATTTATGAATTTCTTCTTTATTGATTTGAAAGTAGTTAGGTGGGTACATGCTCAAATTCCTTTGTTTTTGTGCTAGTTGCTAGTAATTTATTTTTAACATCTGTCCACTCGTCATCGATGATGCTAAACATGGCGGTATTTCTATATATACCATTAGGTGCGCGGCGGTGCTTTCTTAAAATACCTTCAAAGTGACCACCGATACGAGCAATAGCATTACGAGACTGTTCGTTATTTTGGTTAGTACAAATTTCAACACGCGCCATTTTTAAATATTCAAAAGCATGCTTTAACATTAAATACTTTGCATGTGAGTTTACATAACTTCGTTGAAATTCAGGGGTGATAAAAGTATGCCCAAGTTCAATGGATTTGTCTTTTTCGTTGCAGCGAAATAAACGCGTAGAGCCAATGACTCTATCGGTGTTTTTATCGATAGTGACAAACGCGAGTTGTAATCCTTGTTCCATTTCATCGATGGCTTCTTGTATCCAAGTCTGAGCAATCTTATGATTTTTACAGCGGTTGACAGGCATGTGCTGCCAAACTTGTGGGTAATTTCCTGCCAAGCAGTAGTCATTAATATGTTGCAGGCTCATTGGTACTAATTTTATTAAGCTAGTTTCTAGTATTATTGGTTTTAGTATTTGTTGTTGCATCCATTGTTCCATGATGGTGTCGATAGGTGTTGTTATTATGAATGTTTTTGGTATAACTACTACAACCAGATTCATATAAAAAGATAGACCAGATTGAAATCTTTAAACCTAAACCTAAACTCAACCTTAGCTGCTGAAAACCTATCTTCACAAAATAGGTCAGATAAAAAAGCAAAGTATTTAGTTATTGCCCAGGCATTACGTAAAGCCATTAAGGAAGGGCAAGTTGCCCCAACTGAAGGGCTTCCTTCTGCAAGAAAGCTTGCTCAACAATTAGCAGTAAATCGTCATACTATTATGGCGGCATTGGCTGAATTGGTAGCGCAAGGTTGGGTTGAAGCAAAAGAGCGTTCAGGTTATCGGGTGGTAGCAAATTTACCTATTCAAAGTAGTCGCAGGTTAAATGAAATAAAACAAACACCACAACACTTTGATTGGCAATTTCGCTTTAAGCAAAATGTACCCGTTACGCCAAAAGTGAAAGCAAGCCAATATGCTTATAACTTCTCTGGCGGTCAGCCCGACATCAGGAAATTCCCCTTCGATGAATTTAAAAGTCATTTTGCACAAACGTGTCAACGACCGAAAATTGATGATTTAAGTTACGGTGATAGTCACGGAGAAGCTGAGCTTATTAGCGAAATCTCTACTTATTTACGGCGTGTTCGCTCAATTACCGATAAAGAAATGATGATTTGTAATGGCTCGCAAGAAGCCTTGTACATGATCTCACAGTTACTACTTCAACCCGGTGATAAAGTTGCAGTAGAGCAATTAGGGTATCCACCTGCTTGGGCTGCCTTTGAAAGAACAGGGGCTGAGTTAATTGCTATTAAACAAGATGACGGCGGTATCGACCCCGAGCACTTAGCTAAGGTGCTTGCAGAGGGAGATGTTAAATTACTTTACCTGACGCCATTGCACCAATACCCAACGACAGTATCTTTGGATATTTCTAGGCGCATGAGAATTTATCAACTCGCCGTACAGTATGGTGTGGCGATTGTAGAAGATGATTACGACCATGAGTTTCATTATGACAGCCAACCCATTGCTCCTATGGCAGCTGATGACCCTGCTGGCTTAGTTATTTATATTTCAACATTTTCCAAGATAATGTTTGGTGGTGCGCGTATTGGTTATGTTGTGGCAGATAATGCCTTAATTGAACAACTGTCTGCTTATAAAATGCTGATGAATCACAAGAGCAATGTACTCGTGCAACAAGCGGTAGCTAAATGGATGCAACAGGGCGGTTTTGAAGGGCACTTACGCCGTATGACAAGACTGTACCAAAAACGTCGAGACTTCATGGTACTGGAGCTAAAGTGTTATCAAGATAAAGGTTTACCAATACATTTTAAAATACCAGCTGGCGGTATGGCGATATGGCTTGATACCGGAAAGTCTATTGTCGGTTTAAAAGAAAAGCTCTTAGCAAAAAAGGTCTATTTACAAACCGAAGTAGAGTTTAATATTCTTAAAGGGCTGTCAGAGTGTGACTGCCGCTTTATCCGCTTGGGCTTTGCCGCAATGAATGAAGTTGAAGTTGCGCGAGGCTTAGAGATTGTAATGGAGGCTTTATACAATGAGACAAAGTAAAGTGAGCGTGTATTTGCAGTCGCACGTTACTAAGGATATTTCTACTATATAGTGACGTTACTCCCCCACTTAGTCACCTGAATAATCTTCCTCGTTTCGTTCAGTCTGTTTTTTATACTTTTTTGAACTTGTAATACTGCTTTACGTTGAGATGATTTAACACTGGATGTCCTTA
>JBLIEW010000145.1:0-4085 GCA_047633255.1 Colwellia sp. | reverse complement strand
ACATGATGAGTTAACATTTCATCATGTGTTGCTAAAACCTGAGTGTCTTCTTGTGGTGCAATAATACTGACAATATAGATAACTAATGAGCATAAAATGAAGCCTGGCACTATTTCATACATCACTGAACTTAATGACTGACCGTTCATTGTGATAGGCGCGTAAATCCATAATAATACCGTTACCGCGCCTGTTATCATGCCTGCCAAAGCAGCATTTCTAGTCATTTTTTTCCAATACAAACAACCAATAACGACCGGGCCAAAAGCGGCGCCAAAACCAGCCCAAGCATTACTCACTAAGGTTAAAATGGATGAGTTGCGATCGTAAGCTAAGTAGATGGCAAGCAACGCAACTAAAAATACGGAGATTCGTCCAACCAGTACTTGTTGTTTATCGCTAGCATCACGGTGCAAAAATGTTTTGTAGAAATCTTCAGTCAAAGAGCTTGATGTCACCAGCAGCTGAGAAGAAATAGTACTCATAATGGCCGCTAAAATGGCCGCTAATAAAAAGCCTGCGATGAGTGGGCTAAATAAAATTTGCGAGAGAACGATGAAAATAGTTTCAGCATCATCAAGTTGTAAACCTGTTTTCGAGACATAGGCAATACCGGCAAAACCTGTTGCCATAGCGCCAATAATTGACACTATCATCCAACTCATACCAATACGACGAGCTGCAGGCATGTCTTTAACGCTGCGTATAGCCATAAAGCGTACAATAATATGGGGCTGACCAAAGTAACCCAGTCCCCATGCCATGGCTGAAATAATACCGATGAGACTGACACCACTAAAAATATCTAACAAGGCAGGATCGATTGTATTAATACTGGCATGGATTTCAGAGACTCCACCGACTTCATTCATTGTCACAATGGGCACTAAAACCAAAGCAACAAACATAATACAACCTTGCACAAAGTCGGTTAAACTGACCGCTAAAAAACCGCCAAACAGTGTGTAAGCAACAACTACTCCAGCCGTTACATACAGGCCCATTTCATAATTCAAGCCAAAAGAGCTTTCGAATAATTTGCCACCAGCCACAATACCACTTGAAGTATATAGCGTGAAAAATACGACTATAACAACCGATGACACCACTCTTAATAAACGAGAATTATCATTAAACCGATTTTCAAAAAAATCAGGTAGCGTTATAGAGTCATTGGCTATTTCTGTATAGGTTCTAAGCCTAGGAGCAACGATCAGGTAATTTAAAAATGCACCTAAAACAAGGCCAATCGCAATCCATAAACTACTGATACCAGACAGATACATAGCACCAGGTAAACCCATTAACATCCAACCACTCATGTCAGATGCCCCCGCAGAAAGCGCTGCAACACTTGGGCTTAAACTTCGTCCACCCAGCATATAACCAGCAACATCACTGGTTGACTTACGATAGGCATACAGGCCAATACCCAGCATTGCACTAAAATAAAGACCTAAAGATAAAAGCGTTTCATATTCCAAAGTAATTTCCACTATTATAGTTTTTAAATTGTGTGAATAAATTTATTCATACAGCTTAAGAGTTTATCTATTGATTAATCCGTAAATATTTATGGAATAAATTTAAAATGTTTTTCGCTATAAAAATATTTATTTTTGATGGGTGATATTTGATAAATGAAGGGAAGGGAAGGGAAGGGTAATCTGAGTTATGATCATTTAATTAAATTATAACTCACTTGTTTGGGCTGAAATTCGCCAAAGCGTTTTGCTCTCAATTAAGCGTCGCAGCTCGATTTATTTTCATTTCGCACATTTCAAACATTTCGTACAACAAGGACTGATACTTAACTAAAATGGTATTATAAAATATCGTGTTAAATTAACGCGAGATGTTGCCAGCTTAATCATATTCATTTTATTTAGCGTTTGTTATGTTGAGCGCAAAATAAGCAAAAAATTAGGCTGTAATGTAGAAAAAAGATAATAAAAACGCTTTTAACGTATATTTTTTATAAATTAGTTATGGATTACGTCACAAACTAGCTCTTTAGTGGAAGTATGTATCCTTGGAAACATAAATGCCAAAAAACAAGCAGTCGAGCAATAGAGTTTTAAACGCGTTTCAATCATGCCGGGATGGTTTAGTACGTTCTATTATGAAGATGAATGTAGAGCAGCAAGATGTTGATGAGATTTTACAGGAATCCTTTATTAGAGTTTTAGACTCGGATGCTAAACAACAAATTAAATCACCCAAAGGGTATTTATTTGTAGTTTCAAGAAACTTGGTTCTTAAAAAACTAATGCAACAATCAAAAGTCATACACATTGAATTAGATGATGCCTTAATAGAGGATAACGATGATAACTCTATTGAAAAAGAACTTTACCAAAAAATTAAATTTGAACGTTTTAGTAAAGTATTAAGTTCATTACCTGAAAAACACCGCCGCGCAATACTTTTAAGAAAATTGTATTGTCTAAGCCATAGAGAAATAGCAAAAAAAATGGATGTATCAGTCAGTTCCGTTGAAAAATATATTGCCGCAGGCTTAACACAATGTAAACAGTCACTTTGTGCTCAAGGATATGAAGTTAATGATCTTAAACTTCCGTTACATCTTAATCAATCAAGCGAAGAGCTAACAAAATGAATAATCGTAGTAAAGTGGTTCCACTTCGTACGATAAGTACCATTGATCACGAAGCGTCTATTTGGTTAGTAAGGCTAGACGATGGTAATTTATCTGATGAATCAAGAAAAGAATTGAAGCGCTGGTTGTCAGCAGATTCAAGACATTCTATTGCATTAAAAGCGATGACCTGTATCTGGGATGATATGGATGAAGTATTGGTGACCAATGACAATGAACATTTGCCAGAAAATGTCACATTATGGCCAATATTAAAACCTATTTTTGAACCTTTTTTGATAGCGGCAAGCATCAGTTTTATTGCAATTTTCATTTGGTTCGCCATGCCAGTTGATGTGCAAAAAAATTCATATGTTACCTTAGTAGGACAGCAAATGGATGCAACCTTTGATGACGGCTCAATTATCCACTTAAATACCAATAGTCGTATTGAAACTGAGTTTACTGATGAAAAACGCATCGTTAAGTTAATAAAAGGTGAGGCTTTATTTGAAGTTGCGCATGATCCTAATCGTCCTTTTATTGTTTATGCGGGTGATCGTCTCGTACAAGCGATAGGCACCAAGTTTGTTGTACATCTAGAGTCTGAAAATATTCAAGTGACGGTGACTGACGGTAAAGTTAAAATGTCGAAAGTGCCACTCAACAAAACATTAACAGATATTAAAGCCATAAATAATACGACTATTCAAAAAGATGATGTTTATATTGTTAAGGGTGAAAAAGTGATTGTGGGAAGAGATCACACCCCCAAACTAACTCGCATCAAACAAGAGAATATGCAGCGAGAGCTTTCATGGCTTGATGGCAAACTAATTTTTGTTAATGAAGAATTATTTGACGTTATTGAAGAAATTAATCGTTATATCGACATAAAGATAGTGTTAAAAGATCCTTCTTTACACAAAATACCAATCAGTGGTCGCTTCGACCTAGCAGATAGTGAGGCGTTAATTGAAGCAATAGCACTTTCTTTTAATATGAAGTCTCAACGACTTGATACAAACCAAGTGTTACTGACTAAAAAAAATAAGGACTTAAACTAATTAAAATTTGCTTTAATATCTGAACAGAGCAAATGACTTAACCTTCAGAGGTTTTATCATTGAACGTAAACGATAAAGCCTCATCCCCCCTATTTAAGATACCCCCTTGTTTATCTTAAAGTAACCGCTTGAATTTAAAATTTAAAACAACATTTTCGATAAGCTCGGCAATGTTACTTCTAAAGAAACAAATAAATCTTTACGGCTTTACTTACTTTCTAACTCTTTAGTGTAGGTTGCAAATCAATCAATAAAATAGCAACTGAAAAACATAATTATAAAACTAATAAAAACTAGGAAGGAAATCACATGTCGTCACACTTTAAAACTACAACTTTAGCGCTAGCGGTAAGTTTTGCACTAGGCAGTGCTCCGTCGTATGCTGCAGAAGAAGCAGTCTCAGATGAAAGTTTCGAAAA
>JBLIEW010000144.1:0-4619 GCA_047633255.1 Colwellia sp. | reverse complement strand
ACCAATTGTTGCTTCAACAGGTCATTTTAAAGTTTTCAACAACGCAACATTCACTGATCTTAAATGATCTATTTCAGCTAAAATGGCTCTTGAGCTATCATTATCAATCGCTAAATTTGACCAGTTATCGTTCCAAACATTTAATAATTCTTGCGCTTTATCTGGTAGAGGTGGCGGTAATACTTGTGATAGGTCAGTTATCGTAATGATATGAGCCCACCCCATTCTTGGGTTACCTTTGTCCACAAGTAACGGGTCATAAATTCGATGAAAAACCAACTGCTGTAGCTCATTTAACTTTAGTAATATTTCAAATGATGCAAACCTTTGATTTCTATTTTGCTCACTTTGTTCATTACGCCATGAATTATATGCAAAACTAGAGATAGCGACTGTTAGACTGATTAAAGCCACAGCATTTCGTTGTAACTGTTGACGAATAGTAATGTTTTTCATTTTATCCATAGTAAGTTCAGTATCAATATTTATTATAAGACCCCTCTTTCCACTTTTTCATTCTTGTATCTCAAAAAAACTTAACAACGTTTAAATCAATTTATGTATAAAGCAAAAATCACCATTCAGACAACCTTTGTTCATTAGTAAAATTGATCAATTTAAATCCCGTCCATAGGTACGCACTCATTTCTTTGTGTTATTATTTTGCTGTTGTTTTTTCATTATTAATTCATTCATAGCAATTTCACCTTGTTCATCAAGATATTGATATTAAATTAGATAATCAACAATAGTTGTGATAAAAAAGTTAAAAAAATAAGGAAGTATGATGTCAGATTTATTTAATGAAAAAGCTAAAGATTGGGATGCAAGTGAGAGAAAAAAGTTAATTTCATCGGCAGTCGGCACAGCTATATTAAAACATGTCCCTTTACACCCACAAATGGATGTTATGGATTTCGGTGCAGGAACCGGGTTGATTAGTCTTCATGTTGTCCCTTTTGTGCATAAAATTGTCGCGGTAGATATCTCTAAGGCGATGCTTGAAAAGCTGACTGAAAAACCAGAATTACAGGATAAGGTTGAAGCAGTCTGTCAAGATATTACTGATAAGCCGATAGATGCCAAGTTTGATTTAATTATCAGTGCAATGGCTCTTCATCATGTAGAAGATACTTTGAAGCTCATCACCACCTTTTTTGAGCATTTGAAACCTGGTGCAAAGGTGGCCCTTGCTGATCTTGATAAAGAAGATGGTAGTTTCCACCCTAAAGGAAGTGAAGGCGTTTTTCACTCCGGTTTTGACCGTGATGAACTGCAAACGTTATTAGAAAAAAATGGCTTTTATGATGTCCAATTTTTTACCGTCCATACAATGCAGAAAAATGACAAACAATACCCTATCTTTTTAGTTGTGGCGACTATACCCGCTCCACTTGAATAAAAAACAAACGATGAGTGTACATAAATAGAAGAACGCTTAAACACCATTTATGCTCAGCAAAAACTTTATTAATCAAACGCCTTTATGTCGTATTATTTTATTGGTAATATTTACTTTTGCTGAGGTATTCATCTCTCAATTTTAAACGCTTTTTTATAAATATAATCAATGACCGTTATCTAGAAAAATCATCTAGAACAGCTATTTATAAAAACTAATTATAACAACCACTCATAACCACAAAGACTCACTAACGAATATAAAATGAAAATAAAACGCAAAACTCTTTTTTGGAAGTTATACCCTTCCTTTTTAATTATTTCATTTATCTCATTACTCGCCATTGTAATGATTGCTCTATGGTCATTTAAATCGTTCTATTATCAAGAACGTGCCGTCGACTTAGAAATAAGAGCAAAAATATTAACGCCTGTATTTTCTCGGCTTATCCAAGCTAAAAATCATCAAGAAATTCAAAAAAAAGCTCAAACACTAGGTGATGAATCTTCTACCCGCATTACAATTATTTTACCTTCCGGCAAAATAATTGGGGATAATAAAAAAGATCCCGCAACAATGGATAACCATAAAAACCGTCCTGAAATTCAACAAGCAACGCTGAACGGGAAAGGCTTATCAACGAGGTATGGCCACACACTCGCCATAGACTCAATGTATTTTGCTATGCCGATAATCGCACAAGATAAACTGATCGGCATAATGAGAACCTCAACCCCTTTATATACCCTGCAAAATGCCTTATGGAGTATTTATTATAAAGTATCATTGGGATTTTTTATTCTGATTATTATTACCGCATTTGCTAGCTGGTGGATGTCGAAATCATTAGTTAGACCGCTGGAAATAATAAAAGTACAAGCGCAACGATTAGCCAAAGGTGATTTTTCTAGCCGCGTGCAATTAAGTTCAAACGACTCACTTGAATCTGAACAATTAGGCCAAGCATTTAACGAAATTGCTATTCAGTTAAATCAACGTATTGAAATCATACTTAATCAAAGAAACGAGCAAGAAGCGGTATTTTCTAGCATGGTTGAAGGGGTTTTTGCCGTTGACAGTAGCGAAAAAATTATTCGTATTAATCAAGCTGCTTATAATATTTTAAAAATCACAGAAAAAAATATCGAGGGTGTAGAGCTAAAAAGTGTTATTGATAATATTGAATTACACAAGCTTATTTTATTTGCTCTGCAACAAAACACACCGATAGGGCAAGAAATAATTATTCATAATGATGATGAGCAGGAGCAAATATTACTTGCGCAATCAGCCCCTTTACTTGATATACATAAAAACAAATGCGGTACGCTGGTAGTATTTAATGATATCACCAAGCTAAAGAAGTTTGAGTTACAAAGAAAAGAATTTGTTGCTAATGTATCCCACGAGCTTAGAACTCCGCTTACCGCTATTCAGGGACTTTCTGAAACGTTAATAGAATTTCCTGATTTAGCCCAAGAAAAAAGAGCTTACTTTACTGGCGTTATACATACACATTCTATTCGCTTAGAAGGTATTATTGAAAACTTACTCACCTTATCTAAAATAGAAAAAGAAACCGAAATTGATGAAATTAACTTTGCCGATGAGTCGATTACTTTAGCGTTAAGTAACGCTATTTTTCTTTGTAAAGACAAAGCGCTAGAAAGAAATATTGATATTATTTTATACAATGCCGAAGACATAACATTTAGGCATAACTCCTCGTTAATAGAACAAGCAATCATCAACCTTCTCAACAATGCGATTAAATACAGTAATGGTGACAGCGAAATAAAAATTACGGTAACAAAACAAAACCAAGAAATAAAAATAAGTGTTGAAGACAAAGGTACTGGTATTCCAGAGGAACATTTGTCACGATTATTTGAACGTTTTTATCGTGTAGACAAAGCTCGCAGTAGACAGTTAGGTGGCACTGGCTTAGGGTTATCTATTGTTAAACATATTACATTAGCTCATAAAGGCACGGTAACAGTGAGTAGTGAAATAAATAAAGGCAGTATTTTTTCGTTAATATTGCCATTAGAAAATTAGATTAATTTCCATTCAAGTTGAGTGCATTAAATCAATTAACATCATAAAAATTATAAAGACTTAAGGTACAAATATATGCTCTATCAGTTAGGTAAACTTATTCCAAACATTTCAAAAAGCTGCTTTATAGCACCCAATGCCAGTGTCATTGGCAATGTAGTGTTAGCTGAAAATGCCAGTGTTTGGTTTAATGTAGT
The DNA here is from genome assembly GCA_047633255.1 of Colwellia sp. Classification (GTDB taxonomy): domain Bacteria; phylum Pseudomonadota; class Gammaproteobacteria; order Enterobacterales; family Alteromonadaceae; genus Colwellia. The sequence continues at coordinate 962 of JBLIEW010000144.1, read as the reverse complement.
GATACGTGCTGATAATGCACAAATAAATATAGGAAAAAACTCAAATATTCAAGACGGTAGTATTTTGCATGTTGATGATGACTTTCCTATTACTATTGCTCAAAATGTCACTGTAGGTCATAAAGTCATGTTACACGGTTGTTCTATAGATGAAGGCAGTTTAATCGGAATGAATGCTGTGGTATTAAATGGTGCTAAAATTGGCAAAAATTGTTTAGTGGGTGCTAATGCTTTGGTGACTGAAAATATGATCGTTCCTGATGGTAGTTTAGTCTTAGGCTCACCCGCAAAAGTGATTAAACAACTCGATGAAAAAACCCAAGCAATGATCGCAGCAGGCGCGGCTCATTATGTTCATAATAATATTCGATATAAAACAGAGTTAACACCAATAAATTAATCAATATTGAACATTTTATTTTGAACGCCTTAATGCACCGTTTCAAGACAAATATAACCAGATTGACCATTGGGCTGTGGTTTTAGACGCTCACCTATTGCCACTTGTTTTGATTGCGTTTTAATAAAGTGTATTCGATTTTTTGAATACCCAGCCCCCCTCTAATGTAACGATTTACAACACCTTTATCTAATTTTCCCGCATGATATAACCAAATTTAATCAATACTTTTTTGAATAAATTTGTATCGCTGATGTTTATCACCCAACACAGTAAAGCTACCGATTGGTTACCTTAAACCGTCATTCCGCACCAATCCCAAACTTTACAATAAATTAATTTTATTGATATAAATCAAGTCTTCCTCACGAATAGCCAATAGCTCACAAGAACTATAGCCAATGGATCACAAGAATTCTCTTGTACCTATGTGACAATACAGCCCTTAGTTTCTATTTTTAATGAAAGTCGCATGTCATACCCATTTAGATCCATCAACAATATCGATATTAATGAAGATATCAAAAATGAATCACTTGACTACCACGGGATCACTGCGGGG
>JBLIEW010000143.1:0-4677 GCA_047633255.1 Colwellia sp. | reverse complement strand
TCTTCGTATCGCGCCTTGATCTGGTTTCCTAGCTTAACTCTGAAACTGCATCTTGAGGTGGAACGGGTATAAAGGTTGCTCAATAATATATTGAATATTGGCTACTTTTTTCTATAGAATATTTTTTTATTACGATTTATTTTTAAGAATAAATTTTTATAACCCTTTTCAACAGATAGTCTAGACTTTATAAGTGTCCAATGAATTATTAAGGATTGTTTATGAGTGCTCTGTGGACTTGCCAAGCGCGTTGTTTAAATAAAATGATAGATGCAAATAATGAAACTCAAGCGCATATGTATCTTGAGCAATTATTACTTTTTCCTGTCGATATTCAGGATAAAATAATTGAAGAAATTAGCCATTTAAATAATTGTAGTACTGATGCAGTTGCCAGTATTATTGGCAACTATTCCATGATGGATCTTAAATAGTTAGGCATATATACCCGCTCCACCTCAAGATGCAGGTTTCAGCCAGTCGAGAAAGGGTTAGGTACAAGGCATGGATTGAAGAGAATAGTTGTTCTATTGTCGAAATCCATAACGCAGGAGATGACCCTTTATCGGCTTGCCCGTAGGGAGCTAAGCTAGAAAACCAGTCCTGCGTTGCACCACTTGATAAGGGAGTAACCATTATCTTCGTATCGCGCCTTGATCTGGTTTCCTAGCTTAACTCTGAAACTGCATCTTGAGGTAGAACGGGTATATACAACTGTTAAGTCGACAGTTGTTGTTCTCTAAGTTTAGCAATGTCATCACGAGTTGCAGCAGCTTGTTCAAATTCTAAGTTTTGTGCAAACAGGTACATTTCTTTTTCAAGTTGTTCAATTTTATTATCTATTTCTTTTGTCGTTAGGAGTTGATAATTAGCATGACGCTCAGCTACTTTATCCAATTCCTTAGACTTACTAAAACCACCAACCCCCATAACATCAGTAATTTTTCTAACAACACCTTTAGGCGTAATGTTATTGTCTATATTATTTTGATGCTGCTTTTCTCTGCGACGGTCAGTTTCATCAATAGCTTTACGCATTGATTTAGTAATTTTAGCTGCATATAAAATAGCTCTACCGTTAATATTACGTGCTGCTCTACCAATCGTTTGAATAAGTGAACGTTCAGAGCGTAAAAAACCTTCTTTGTCTGCGTCTAGTATGGCGACAAGCGACACCTCAGGCATATCTAATCCTTCGCGTAATAAGTTAATACCCACTAACACATCAAACTTACCCAAACGAAAATCTCGAATGATTTCCACTCTTTCTACGGTATCAACATCAGAATGTAAATAACGTGTTTTTATACCATGTTCATCTAAGTAATCGGTTAAATCTTCCGCCATTCGTTTAGTTAACGTAGTCGCTAATACCCGTTCATTTAATGGCAATCGTTTGTGAATTTCAGATAATAAATCATCCACTTGTGTATCTACCGGGCGCACTTCTATTTGAGGATCTAACAAGCCAGTAGGACGCACAACTTGCTCAGCGATATCTCCTGCCGACTTTTCAATTTCATAGTTGCTTGGCGTTGCTGAGACATAGATAGTTTGTGGCGAAAGTGCTTCAAATTCTTCAAATTTCATCGGCCTATTATCAAGTGCCGAAGGTAATCGAAAACCGTATTCCACTAAGTTTTCTTTACGTGATCTGTCACCTTTGTACATAGCGCCTATTTGCGGCACGGTTACATGAGATTCGTCAATAATAAGTAGACCGTCATCAGGTAAATAATCAAATAACGTTGGTGGCGCTTCACCTGGCCCACGACCTGACAAATAACGAGAATAGTTTTCGATGCCTGAGCAGTAACCAAGCTCGGTCATCATTTCAATATCAAATTGAGTCCGCTGTGATATCCGCTGCTCTTCAACTAAACGATTATTGTCTTTAAGAAATTTTGCTCGGTCTTTCAACTCAATTTTAATTTTATCAACGGCCCCTAATATTTTTTCTCTGGGAGTCGCATAATGAGTTTTTGGATAAATAGTCACTCGGGCTAACTTACGTTCAACCTGCCCTGTTAGCGGATCAAATTGACTAATACGCTCAACTTCTTCATCAAATAATTCTATTCTCAAGGCTAGTCGGTCAGATTCTGCTGGAAAAACATCAATAACATCACCACGTACTCGATAGGTTGCTCGAGCAAAAGCAACATCATTTCGGGTGTATTGTAGTTCAGCTAACCGACGTAAAATATCACGTTGGTTAATAATGTCACCTTGACTTATATGCAGCATCATTTTCAAATAGGAGTCTGGATCACCTAAGCCATAAATAGCTGAGACAGAAGCAATAATGATGACATCGCGCCGCTCTAATAGCGCCTTAGTTGCCGATAGACGCATTTGTTCTATATGCTCGTTTACAGAGGCATCTTTTTCAATAAAAGTATCGGTTGTGGGTACGTAAGCTTCTGGTTGGTAATAATCATAATAAGAAACAAAATATTCAATAGCATTGTTAGGAAAAAATTCTTTCATTTCACCATAAAGCTGCGCCGCTAAGGTTTTATTTGGCGCTAGCATCATCGTTGGTCGGTTCAATTTTTCAATAACTTTAGCGATGGTAAAGGTTTTACCCGATCCAGTAACACCGAGTAAGGTTTGATGGGCTAAGCCGGCATCAATGCCCTCAAGTAATTGTTTAATTGCAGTCGGCTGATCACCAGCGGGGGTATAATCTGACTGTAATGTAAAAGACTTTAAGTTAGTTTCTTTTGACGTGATATTTTTCAAGGTAATTGTTCCTAAGCTGTTTTACTCACAATAAACTCATCACCATTAAATTGCTTGGAAAACAGTCGATAAGAAATAGTTGCCATAACTAAGTTCCCTATTAACGCACCAATAAAGAAACCATGTAAGCCATAAAAATAGCTCCCTATAAAAGCCAACGGTACATAACAAACAAATAATCTAATAAGGCTCAACGTCAATGCCACTATAGGCTTATGCAACGCATTAAAAGAAGAGTTAGTTAAAATAATAACGCCTTGAAAGCCATAACCCAGTGGTAAAATCCACATAAATAACACAATGATATCGGCAACCTTTTGCTCTTTTGCAAAAGCAGAGGCAAGCCAAGGAGCTGCAACAATTAGGACAACATAGATTAATACTTGCCAAAATAAAACAAACTTAATTGACGCTTTATAGGCATGTTTAACCCTGTGCATATGGCCGGCACCAAAATTTTGGCTAATAAATGGCGGTAATGTCATCGACATAGCTAGAACAACTAAACAGGCAATAGATTCAATTTTAGATCCAACACCAAAGCCAGCAACCACTGATTCACCATAAGTAGCGGCAATCGCAGTCATAATAGCGGCAGCGATTGGAGTCAACATATTTGCTCCTGCAGCAGGTAAGCCAATTTTCAAAATAATACGACATGACGAAATTAACTGTTTAAGTGGGAGTATATGCGTATGAATTAAGTTTTTTTGTTTTGTTAATATAGTTAATGCAAATGAAAAACCAAACAACCAAGAGATAAATGTGGCGATAGCAGCACCTTGCATGCCCATAGCAGGGACTGGGCCAAAACCAAAAATAAAGATTGGATCAAGAATCGCATTAACTAATCCCGCACTGCCCATAATCATGCTAGGTGTTTTAGTATCCCCTGATGCACGAAGTATAGCGTTACCAATCATAGGACCAATTAAAAAAACACTACCTATATACCAAATATCCATATACTCATGAATTAAGGGTAATAGAGATGCTTGAGCCCCTAATAAAGTAAATAGTTCATCAGTAAATAAGTAGCCTAAAAAAGATAAGCCAATGACAATGATCGCTGCTAAATAAAAAGCGGCGGTAGCAGAATCTTTAGCTGATTCGTGATTATTACTTCCTAAAAATTTTGCAATAACGGCTGAAGTACCTATACCTAAACCTATCATGAAGCTAATAACGGTAAAAGTAACAGGAAAAGTAAAACTAATAGCCGCTAATGGCTGAGTACCGAGTAAACTAACAAAAAAAGTATCAATTAAATTAAATGTCATCAACAAAACCATGCCGTATATCATCGGAATAGTCATTCTTTTTAAGGTGTTAACAACAGGATCTTTCAGTAAATTTACTGGTTGCTTCTTACTTATGGTTATTTTATTTGATGTCATTAATAAACTTTATTAAAGGGAGATTTCACAAGCTCTTTTGCTTTTCATCTATTGTAATCAAAACCAAAAGAAATGCACAGTGAATGCTGTTAAATATATCTTTGCTTAAAAATCACACCAAACAGCCAAAAAAGACACAAAGATACGTTAAGTCACTGTTTTAATTAAAGTTAAAAATATACAAAAGTAATTATTGACTTGGCTACAAGCTATATAAAACGATAAAGTAAAGAGTTCTTACAAATTAACTCACATAGTTATCCACAACTTCAGTGGATAACTACCAATTTTATCCTCAATAAAAAAAATTATATCCAATGGTTATAAAACTATCAAAAAATGCTGACAAACTAACTTTAGTGAGCGCAATTTAAGCAAACAAACTAATAAATGAATTTTTTGTATTTTTGTGTTGACACTAAGCCCACAGGTCTTTATTATTCCGCCCCGTTAGCCAAGCAGGTTAACAAGCTAATCGAAAGAAAAGCAAACCCTTAAGTACTAGTTAGTAGAACTTAAGAAATTAGATACTGTT
>JBLIEW010000142.1:0-4695 GCA_047633255.1 Colwellia sp. | reverse complement strand
GCACAACATTGGCATTTTCATCCACTAAGTTGAAAACACTATTATTTGAATGTAAGTCTATTCCACCATATAGTTTCATAACTCGCTCCTCATTACAGTGATCATTAAGTTTAGCCTATAGAGACGATAAACGAACCGCTTACACGGATGAGATTTCTATATGATTATCAGAATAGTTGTCACCCCTAAAATTTAAATTTTTTTAGATCGGGGAGTGGTAATCGAACAATAAATGTCTAGTTATTCAACAGAAAGAAAAGAAGCTATTTTAAGTAAGTTATTACCACCTAGTAATAAGTCAGTCGCTGAAGTGGCAAGAGAAGAAGGTGTTGCTGAGCAAACCCTGTATAATTGGCGTAATCAAGCAAAAGAGCAAGGTCAGCCAGTGCCAGGTAAGAAATCAACACCAGATCTATGGTCACATGAAACGAAGTTCGCGGTTGTTGTTGAAACAGCCTCATTATCTGAATCAGAATTAGGTGAGTATTGTCGATCAAAAGGATTGTTCATTGATCAGGTTAAGCTATGGAAGCAGCAATGTATTCAGGGCTTTGTGAGTGATGAGCAACAAAACAAAACGATAAAGCAACAAGCGAAAGAAGATAAAGCTGAAATTAAATCACTGAAAAAAGACCTGAGATATAAAGAAAGAGCATTGGCAGAAACCGCTGCTTTATTGGTATTGCGAAAAAAGCTCAAAGCCTTTTACGGGGAAGAACTAGAGGACGATTAACGCCTCCCGATGAAAGGCTGATGTTGATCAACCTCATTCAAGACGCAATGAAAAGCGGGTGCAGCATTAATGCTGCCTGCGTGGAAACGGAGATAAGCTTGAGAACTTACCGTCGTTGGTTATGTGGTAAAGAGATCACAGTAGATAAGCGGCCCGAAGCTAAGCGCCCTGAGCCGAGTAATAAATTAAGCAAAGAAGAGCGACAAATTATTTTAGCTACATGTAATGAGCCAGAATATGCAAATTTACCGCCATCGCAAATCGTTCCTATTTTACTGGATGATGGGATCTATCACGGCTCTGAATCGAGCTTTTACCGAATATTAAAGCAGGCAGACCAGTTACATCACCGAGGCCGTAGTCACGCACCGAAGAATGTAGGTAAACCTACGAGTTATACAGCACACAAGGCTAACGAAGTATGGTCATGGGATATTACCTATTTGTCTTCAAGGGTCAAAGGGCAGTTTTATTACCTATATTTATTCGAAGATATTTTTAGCCGAAAAGTTGTTGGTTATGAAGTGTATGAGCAGGAGTGTGGAGAGCGTGCAGGAAACTTACTACAGCGGTGCATGCTACGCGAGCAATGTTTGAATAAGCCATTAGTGCTTCACTCTGACAATGGTGCGCCGATGAAAGCTCAAACGATGAAGGCTAAGATGGAAGAGCTTGGCGTATTACCGTCGTACAGCAGACCTAGAGTCAGCGATGATAATCCTTACTCAGAAGCATTGTTTAGAACCTTAAAATATCGCCCTGAATGGCCATCTTCAGGCTTTGACAGCCTTGAGATGGCAAGAGATTGGGTGCAAAACTTTGTTGATTGGTACAATAACAAACATCGGCACAGTAAAATAAACTTCGTGACACCAGCACAACGACATAGAGGAGAAGACAAAGTGATTCTAAGTCATAGAGAATTAGTACTAGAAAAGGCAAAAGAAGCAAACCCACTACGCTGGTCTAGGAAGATCAGAAATTGCGAACCGACAGGCTCAGTCTCATTGAATCCAGAAAAGGAAAGTATAAAAAACGAACAAAAAGCAGTCGCTTAATAAAATTAGGGTAAACAGTGTCAACTATCTTGAAAAACACCGTTATTAATAAGTCCCTGACTTAAGTTCATAGGCAAAATGAAATAAGGGCGGTAGACAATGACTTGTGAAATAAACACGCCGTGCGCTATTCAACCCTTCGACTCTTCGATGAGCTCAGGATGAATGGGGATAGGGGATAAGCTTCACTGCAGAGAAGCAGTTAGATAAGTGACGGGCTCAGGAAGATTCACGAGGATAGGGGAAATGTAGACCCGGTCGGGTCAAACTATAAACTGTACGTCCTGAGCGCGGAGGAGTCGAAGGGATCAGAAATTTTATAGCTACTTATTTTACCCACCTGTGATTTTTACTTTAAATCCTGCTTCTTCAAGTGCTTCTTTGATGATTTCGCGTTTATCACCTTGAATTTCGATTATCTCGCCGACAACGGTGCCACCACTACCACAGGTTTTTTTTAATTTTTTAGCTAATTCTTTTAATGCGTTAGTATCAAGCCCTAAACCGGTGATAGTTATAACACCTTTACCTTTGCGGCCTTTAGTTTCACGACGTATTCTAGCAAAGCCATCTGTAGGGGTAATATTTGCTTTGACTTTTTGGTGTTTTATACGACCGGTATCAGTAGAGTACACTAAGGACTGATCTTCACTTTTAGTTGCTGTTGCGGTGTTATTGGTATCTCTACCAAAAGCATGTGCCAAGTCACTGAGGCTGGATAATTTTTCTTTCATTTTACTATCACCTAAATTTTGAGGAGCTTATTATACCAATTGCAATAAATATGTGACCATTCTAAATGGACTAAATATTCCAATAACATCGTTGCTTTCAATCCCAATAGCCAGCTATTACTCAATCAAGCGCCTTGTTCTTGAAAATTTATCCTCATTGATATTTGATCACTAACTTATTACCATTGGTATTACTTTATATTTATTGAAATTCAAGCAAAATAAAACCACTACGAGAGTGGCTTTATTATAGCAATATAAAGTTTAGCTTAAAACTTATCTAGGATTAAGTTAGAGCTTACTTTCAAGTTCAGGTAAGGCATCAAATAAATCAGCGACAATACCGTAATCCGCTACCTGGAAAATAGGCGCTTCAGCATCTTTGTTGATGGCAACAATAACCTTAGAATCTTTCATACCGGCAAGATGTTGAATAGCGCCACTAATACCAACTGCAATGTATAAGTCTGGGGCAACAATTTTACCCGTTTGACCCACTTGCATATCATTAGCTACAAAGCCAGCATCAACAGCTGCGCGTGATGCACCAATGGCAGCGCCAAGTTTATCAGCTATCCCTTCAAGTAATTTGAAGTTTTCACCATTTTGCATACCACGACCACCTGAAATAACGACACCTGCCGCGCCTAAGTCAGGGCGTTCAGATACGCTTAATTCATCACTTACATGTGTAGACATACCAGCATCGGTCGCTAACGCTAAAGTAACTACTTCAGCGTTACCATCAGTTGCTACCGCATCAAAACCCGTAGCACGGACAGTAATAACTTTTTTACTATCTAAGCTTTGGACTGTAGCAATTGCATTACCGGCATAAATAGGGCGTACAAACGTATCACTACTTTCAACCGCTATAATATCTGATATTTGTGTTACGTCTAATAACGCAGCAACACGCGGCATAAAGTTTTTGCCTGTGGTCAACGCTGTCGCAATAATATGTTCATAATCACCAGCTAGCTCAAGGACTAATAAACTGATGTTTTCAGCTAATTGATGCTCATAAACAGCATTGTCAGCAACTAATACTTTGCTTACGCCATTTACTTTACTTGCTGCATCAACAACACTTTGACAGTTATACCCTGCAACCAATAATGTAATATCGCCACCAATAGCTTGTGCTGCGGCTACGGTTTTAAGAGTCTCAGCTTTTAACGTGCTGTTGTCGTGTTCGGCAAATACTAAAATACTCATGAGATCACCTTGGCTTCATTTTTTAACTTTTCTACTAATTCATCAATTGTTTCAACAATTATACCGGCTTGACGTGTCGCTGGTGGTGTTACTTTTACCAGTTTAGTGCGTGGTGATAAATTTAGTCCAAAATCAGCAGCAGGTTTAACGGCTAATGGTTTACGTTTAGCTTTCATAATATTAGGTAAAGAAGCATAACGAGGTTCATTCAAACGCAAATCTGCAGTAATAATAGCAGGTAGGTTGAGTTCTATCGTTTGTAGGCCGTCATCGACTTCGCGAGTAACATTCAGTTTATCGCCATCAACTTTTATCACTGACGCAAAGGTACCTTGCGGCATACCAGTTAAGGCAGCAAGCATTTGGCCTGTTTGGTTGTTATCGCTATCAATAGCTTGTTTACCTAAAATCACTAATTGCGGTTGTTCTTCTTCAACGATTTTTTGTAAAAGTTTAGCAATATTTAGTGAATCTAAGTTTTCATCAGTATCAATTTGAATAGCGCGATCTGCGCCAAGTGCAAGTGCGGTACGTAGCTGCTCTTGACAAGACTTGTTACCAATTGATACGGCAATAATTTCTGTTGCAATACCAGCTTCTTTCAAACGAACGGCTTCTTCTACCGCAATTTCACAAAAGGGGTTGATCGCCATTTTTACATTAGCAAGATCTACATTGGAATTATCAGGTTTTACACGGACCTTGACGTTATAGTCAATTACACGTTTTATCGGAACTAATACTTTCATCGTTGCCTCGGGTTACATTTTTAAATTAGTAATTATTGATTAATTTAGTTGATAGTCAAAAGACTACCTTTACTTTACGTGAACGTCAACGTAATCTTGGTGAAAACTTTCCAACTGCGATATAATATATACTTTTAGTATTGGTTGGCAATATTGTTTTAAACACCTTGTATATAAAACTATAGTATTAACTATTAATTTAG
>JBLIEW010000141.1:0-4777 GCA_047633255.1 Colwellia sp. | reverse complement strand
GTTATTTTGCCTCAATCATCGACCGTCATGTCGATTTTGAGTTAGTCACTGCGCCTGAGTTATGTTTGCTGACCTATCGTTATGTTCCAAAATCAGTACAAGCAATACTGACAAAGGCAATATCGAATCACGACACTGAGCTAGTTACCACAATCAACGAGCTACTGGATGGGCTGACACAATTCATTCAAAAACATCAACGCGAACAAGGCAAATCATTTGTGTCACGGACGCGGATTAAACCGGCAAAATACTTCCGCCAACAAACAACCGTATTTAGAGTGGTATTAGCCAATCCTATGACCAGCCATCAGATTTTGCATGACGTACTGACAGAACAAGTTGAGATAGCCGCATTAGACAGCGAATACTTACCCCAGTTGTTGGCGTTATAGTGTTAGCTTACAAGTGCTCAGGTTAAGCACTAATATTAAATAAGTTGTGTTAATCATTACAAATCAGAAATGTGTTTCAAATATTGATTAACCCAGCTTATTTGGCATTGGTTTAGTTTAATCCACACTATAGCTTCATTGATGCTTATTGCCTGCCGAAGGTGGTCTACAGGACGTAGCAAATGTCGCGATCACAGGGATGTGAATGAGTGACCTTAGTGTAGATGACCCCGAATTCAACTCCGAAGTGCGAAACGCCGACTGTTGATTTTTAAAGTAAGCATCCATGTGGCTTAACCAAAAAATCGCTGTTTTGGATACTAGCTGACTCATCTTCACCGGTAATTTAACTCTTTGATTTAACCTCATGTCTAATGAGTAGACTTACTTTTAGGCAAAAATTCATTAGGGATAATGCGTCTTTTCATGAGAAAACCAATAATTGTGACTGTCCATATTTAATTTTATCAACAAAACGGGTAGATGTTACTGATTACACTATCCATTTTTCAATCCTTCCTTATTAGATGTGGCAGATTGTTTGTAACTCCATGATAAAGCCACCAGTGAAATGGTCGAGATCACAATTATAGCGGACCAACCTATGACTAATTTTGTTGTTTCAATTGATAGCGTATCGATCATAATTCCGGCCATAATTACAGAAAACTGATAACAAGTTTTATAAATCAGACCATGAGCACTATAGATAAAAGGCAAAGTAATGTTAGAACAGTTATTTTGAATTAAAGTTGTGTCTAACGAAATTATGACACCACTACATAAACGCATCATAAATATTGAAACGAATACTAAGCTCCATACTGGAGTAAATAATGAAAATGAGAAGAAAACAGCTTGGAGTAAGTAAGCTATTATATAAATTCTAAATAATCGAATGTTTTCTTCATTTAGTTTTATGCTGTAAACAATTATACTTCCGAATATAAGTGCGATTGCTTGGACTGTATAGAACCCGCTTAGAAGTTCCGGACTATTTTCCTGCGACATGAATATAACGGGTAAAAGTACTGTGTAGGCCCCACCAATTACCCCCCAACTTAGACCAAAAATAATGACTGATGATAGAATAGTAGAGCGGCCTAGCTCGGCCTTTACTTTTAACATCATCTTTAATAGTGACTCTTGGTCTTCATTATCACTTTCTTCTTTATCCCCAGATGTTAGATTGTTCAAGCTGTATAGCAATGCTGCTGAGAAGATAAAGGACAAGGAATTTATAAGTAGGCATAATTCTATAGAAAAATTTATCACAAGAGAGGCTCCAGCTAGGGATCCTATAATTGTCGCCATGTGGTTACCACTATTTAAAATAGCATTTACCTTATGGCGAATTTCTCTAGAAAAAAGTACTGAAACTTGCTTCACATAGGCAGAGTTGAATGCAACGCTAACGAGACCTACAAAGGCATTAATGATAAAAATAGCAATTATAGATTCGTGTAAAAAGATCATGGCAGCAATTAGTATAGCGCGAACAATATCAGCTGCAACTAATACGGTTTTATTACTAAATCTAGATATATAACGAACTAATAGTGGAGAAAATATCAATGCCGGCAGTGCGGAAGTTAATATGAAAGCACTTATCATTGTTGCTGACTTTGAATCATTGAATATATAAATTAAGATTGATATTTGAAATATCCAATTACCAATGCTCGACAAAAATACAGATCCAAATAAAGCCCTTATGTTTTTATCTTTATAAAAATTCATAATGCAGCCTTAGTAGGCAAGTATTTAATAAATTCTTGTGATATGAGAGAATTTATTTTTCCAATAGCATCTCTTATATCACCCATTGATAACCCTTCAAGCAACGCTAATACAGATGTATTTTTGTTGTTAAATGTGAAATCTAAGTTTCCTAACACATAATAAGCTGATGATTTAAGATTGCTAGGTTGTTTAACCAGTACCAATTTTGTTAGTTGACTGCACCCTGTTGTTTCAATTCCCACGAATTTTTCAAAATCAACACCACCAGTGATAATTTCATAGTGATGGGTGAATATAATTTTAGCTTTTTCAGGCATTTTCAGCTTCATTAAATCTGAATTTGACGAAGTGAGATTGACGGCAGTAATGTGAGTAAATGCACCAAGCATATGAATTCCTTTTCATTAAAAATAATATTTAAATTAACACTTTTTATCGATTTTGATTGAATTTATTCTTGAACCCTATAGTAGTACTTTGAACCTAACCACCAATCAATGGACCGAAGCGTGTTAAAGCTAACGCTTCGTTAACGGGCAAGCGTTGTTTGCGAGTCCGAGCCAGTGTTGTTTACCAGCCTATCCTTATTGTATGGCATCTTTTATCAGCTCATTTAACAGCCACTCGCGGAAAAGTGCTACTTTTCGGCTGTTTTCACGAGATTCAGTGACCAACATATAGTACGTCAACCCCTCAAGAGATTCACCATTTGGATGTTTTTTAAGCCACTCTTGATTCAATGCAGTTTGAACCAGCAATGAACTAACGAGCGCAACTCCCTGTCCAGCTAAAGCAGCTTGGATAACGTGATGTTCTTGATCGTAAGATCGTATTTCTGATTTTTTTTACTTACACCTTTATGATGAAAATATTGTTCCCATGTTATTGGTTGCAACTTAGGATTTTTCCACGTCGTTTCTATCAAGGTGGCATCTTCAATATTAGGGAAATTTTGCAGATACTGCCTCGTTGCATACATGCCAAAACGTTCGGTGACAAGTTTGGTCGCATTTTCAATCTGTGTATCAAAATTTCCGTACCTTATAGCCAAATCTACCCTTCTATCTTTCTGTAAGTTTTCAAGGTTTTCACCTGTTTTAATAACCACTCGGATGTCAGAGTGGTGTCGGCTAAAACTCTCTAGTTTAGGCACTAGCCACTGTGCGGCAAATGCCGTCGTGGTATTCACTGTGAGTACCGTTTGATTCTCTGATATTTCTTCAAGAACAGTAGATATTTTCAGCAAAGAGTCGTGTGCAACTCGAGCAAGTTTGTCCCCTTCAACGGTTAATGTTATTAACCGCGTTTTTCGCTCAAAAAGTAAAGTCCCAAGTTTCTTTTCTAGAGCTCGAATTTGATGAGATACCGCTGTGGGGGTTACGTTTAGTTCTAACGCTGCCTCTTTAAAACTTTTTAGTCTTGCTGCCGCATCGAACACTTTAATGCTATTTAATTGAGGTAAGTGAGAAAACATAACAAATCCAATAGGTGAGTATATCTCATCTATACGTAAGTAATGATCGCTTGTCAATCAGGCAGTTCAAGCACAATATCAAACCTTCTTTAACTAATAAAATAAACACCAAAAGGAATTTATGACTACAATACTCCACATAGACACAAGTGCTCGGTCATTGGATAAATCAAGACCGAACCGTAATTCAATATCTAGAACACTCGCTGATAGCTTTAGAGAGCAATGGGAAAGTAAGGTAACGGACACTAAAGTCATCTATCGGGATCTTGGAAAAAACCCACCTGACTTTATTAATGAAACATGGATTGCAGCGGTATTTACACCTGATGGGCAAAGAACAATGGAGCAAAATGCCCTAATATCGCAGTCAGATGAATTAATCGATGAAGTGATAAAGGCCGATATTATATTATTATCAACGCCTATGTATAATTATGGCATGCCTGCTAGCTTAAAGGCGTGGTTTGACCAAGTTATAAGAGTGAATAAAACATTCACTTTCGATTTAAATCGAGGTGACTTTCCATTGCAACCAATTCTCTCAGGAAAAACAATGGTACTTATCACATCCAGTGGTGAATTTGGCTTTCACGTTGGAGGGATAAGAGAAAAAATGAATCATTTAGGTCCACACATTAAAGTGGCTAGCCAATATCTTGGTATAGAAAAATGTTATGAAATTAGCTCTGAATATCAAGAATTCGGAGATCAACGACATCGTGAATCACTTAATAATGCACATGTTGACGTTACAAAGTTGATTGCTCAGCTGACTTGAGGGTATGTGTTGGATGCCTAACGTTTTAGTATTTGTGCGTTGCCCCGTTTGCATGGCACAAACCACTTGTTGGACTTGGCCGATGCCACATCCATATTAATCGGTATGTTTTATTCTATAAGAATTTGCTTTTTTTGATGCTGACTCGGGGCTGTAGAGCAGTTTTGAATCAATTTACATCGAGTAGTGGGTAAGTATTTCATTGAAATTCCTTTTCATCGAATCTCTCTATCATACATCTTTAAGCTTGGCTGATTCAATGAGGTTTAAATACTCAGTTGAAGCCTCATTTGGCTCCGCGCAACAGCTTAGTTCAACAGCTTATTAAACGCCTCGACCTATAAAGCCGACCGTTTAAGTTGTTGATTAATATCATCCTACATT
>JBLIEW010000140.1:0-4809 GCA_047633255.1 Colwellia sp. | reverse complement strand
GTTCAAAGACAATTTGCCAGTGTTTTATTTTTTGCTGTTTATTCATAATTACCTCACGTTAATTTGCTGAGATAATTATGCACAGGCTTGATTAATATTGGTATGTGGGGCTAATTACGCGCTTACGAAGGAACTATACATCTAGTAGTTGAAGGGATTAAGTAATAGCCCTTGAAAATAACGTCAATACTATAGCTTTTCCATATATAACAAATAATTTATGATATTTTCTTTTAGTACCACAATTAGTACTATTAAAAATAAGACATAATATAAAACAACTAAAAATCAAAAGATTACAAATTAAACCCAGGTGACCCCGCCAAATTGAGTACTGATAAAAGTCAGTTAAATCAAGTCACAGGCACTGAAAACAGTGGTTATGGCTTTTTTGTTTCTGATGCTCAATTGGTCTCAAATGGTCCTAAATGGTCCTAAATGGGCTACAGAATGGCACGATTTTGACACTTTTTTGCCATCGTCAGAAAATAATATTGGTACACGCGAATGTTATTCCTTCCGTAAAAAAATCTTTGAACGTCATCCTTACTTAGAAAATGCATTAAAAAGTAACTATCTAAAACTCTATCATCAGAAAAACTTGCGTGAAGCTAACCTATTTATTCTTAAAATAGATAAATCTCTCGTTATTCATGATTTAAATCTTTCTTCTCCAACACCACAAATTAGAAGTCTTTGCGAAGAGATGTCACGAAAGTGTGGTTTAACGGTTGCCGAATATGGTGAGAATAAAACTTCATATCAAATATGCAGGGGGATAGCTAAAAAATATACTATCCAAATTAATGCTTTTGATACTGATAAACCATTTATTCCTACATTAAATAAACTTGTCTGTGCTGATTGGTGGTTTAGAAAAGTTAATAAGATACGTCTTCAGCATGTTGAGCAAGTACACAGAAAATTAAGCTTAGTCCATAAAGATGCAAGTTGCTACGCGAGTAACTTTGCATTAGAAAACAGAAAAACTCAGCTTAAAAATTCATTTGATTATCTAGCCGCTAATCAGATTGTTAATGAAGATGGCCAAACTTATACGCTACTTGATGTATATAAAAAGTCAGTATCTAATCCCAAAATTCGTAAAGCTGAACTTATGACTCGTATACGTGGCTTTGAAGAAGTCGCAACACAAATGGGTCATGCAGGAGAGTTTTACACACTAACATCTCCCTCAAAATACCATGCTTACTCTAACGGTAAAGCAAATCCAAAATTTAATGATTCTACACCTAAAGATGTAAACGATTATTTTAACAATAATTGGAAACTCATTCGATCGGCTTTACAGAAAAAAACATTCACCCTTATGGTTTTCGAGTCGTTAAGCCTCACCATGACGGCACACCACATTGGCATTTACTATTATTGATGCACCCTAACGATGTAAAAACCACTCGCGCCATTATTAGTAAATATGCTTTACAAGAAGACGGCAACGAGAGAGGTGCGAAAAAACATCGTTTTGATATGACCTCAATAGATCCAGAAAAAAGGAGTGCCGCCGGTTATATAGCTAAATACATATCTAAGAATATTGATAATGATTTATATAGAAATGATGCAAAGCCCGCAGCATCAAAAATTGATGCTTGGTCTTCCTTATGGGGATTCGTCAATTTCAACAAATTGGTGGTCCATCTGTTACCGTTTGGCGTGAACTCTGACGCTTACAGGAGTCTACCCACCCAGATATCGAGCAAGCGTTTAGGTAACCAACCTGTACTTGAAAACATCATTCCTTTGGCGTCACCGCTTTTTGATGGCTCAATCGGAGCATAACCATGAAAAACTATCAGGGATGAACGGTTTGGCTTGAAGCGTTTTAAAGCAGAAAAAATTATCAAAGAGGCCTTAGGTTTAGTCTCTCAATGGCCATACTATTTCAAAAAACATGGCGTTGGTGATGACGATATAGAGCGTTTGAAAGCAGTAATACCTATAGATTTGCACTCTTAATATTAGGTTAAGTTATTTTTATTTCTTAGCTTGTTTCATAAGTAAATAGTCGATTAAGTTATAATGAATATTTATAGTATTCTTTGACTTACCTTAAATATGGTGTTTATATTCTATTTAGCATTGTAATCATACGTCAGACTTAGACAAAAAACATACAATCAATCTTTTTACATAATGAGAATTATTATCAAATTTTAAGGAATTTTACTATGCTTCACTCAGTTGACCTTCGTGATTATATGATTACTAACCCGATCAAGGTGAAGGATGATGCCAATTTATTCGATACAATGAAAAT
Source organism: Colwellia sp. (assembly GCA_047633255.1). Lineage (GTDB taxonomy): Bacteria > Pseudomonadota > Gammaproteobacteria > Enterobacterales > Alteromonadaceae > Colwellia. Next base: position 2,528 of record JBLIEW010000140.1, on the reverse strand, counting down.
CATCATAGATAATAAAGTCTCAGGGGTTTGTGTGATAAATGAAGACAAAGCCTTAGTAGGAGTTCTTTCAGAAATGGATTGTTTAGCAGCCATACTCAAAGCCACCTACAATGAAGTTGGTGTTGGTTTGGTAAATGAATATATGACCAAAGACGTAATTGTAGCCCATCCTAGCGAAGGTATTATTAATATCGCTCAGGACATGTTGCTGAAAAATCAACGTCGTCGACCTGTTGTTGAGAATGGTAAGTTGGTCGGGCAGGTTTCTTGTCGACAATTACTAACAGCAGTTAAGAAATTTAATAAATAGATTTTATACCCGCTCCACCTCAATATGCATCTTGAGGTGGAGCGGGTATATAACAGAGTTTAGATCCAATTCATATCGCAGATTACAAACCTAAATAGATAATTATCCCAATAGTTTACCTAAACCATCAGTTAACAATTTTTTTGCTTGTTGCCCTTGTTCAGTATCTAAGTAACCTTGAGCACTAGAAACAAAGTTACTGATCATTTCTGGCTTTAAACCTAACGCTTCAAATTGCTTTTTAATATCATTAATAGATTTTATTGAATCACTATATTCTGATGCTTTGTCAAGTAAGCCACTTAAGCCTTCGCTAGAATCTGAACTAAGTTTACTAATATCAGGCATTTGGCTAAGTAAACCATCAACGCCAGGTAATGAATCTGCAAGCTGACTAAACTGTTCCGTTGAAATATTATTCTTAACATAGTTTAGAATAGCCCCCATACCACCAGATGCTTGATCAGTGTTAATATCTAAGGCACTGGTTAGCATAGTAACTAAGCCTGCTGTACTTGGCATCTCTGAAGCATCGGCGTTAGTATTAGCTTTAGTATTTGACTCAACACTTTGTTCTTTAACTTCGCCTAAGCCAACTAAGTTTTTAAGGCTATCAAGCCAGCTGACTTCTTCTGCCAATACAGAAGTACTTAATGTTGATAGAGTTAACAAAACGATTAATTTTTTCATAGGGGGTCCGTAGTTTTAAAACAGTTTTTATTCAATTAATATCAAGTGTACAACATTTTACGTAAGGGTATATAGCGCTTTATTTCATAACAATTTACTCAATAGATTAAAGCGGCACAAATACAGTTATCGTTATTTTATCGGGTTTATTTAGCATTAATGCTCATGCCACTAGGGAATAATGTTAATTTTTCTTTATGTTTAAATGCTAGCCAATTAATCCAGCCAAAAGTAATGCATATAAACCAAGTAAAATAATCAATTAGAATAAGCTCATTTCGTTTTATACCGACATTACGTACTAATGCAGACCATTTAAAGAAACCATTTCCTTCTTTATATTTGAATATGGTGTCATCTTGTTTTGCCCATAAATAGTTATATTGAAAGCAAAAGTCATGCAATATAACAGGAATTAATAATAATCCGGTCGGTGAATAAAAAAGCCAAACTATCGCGGGATATGAGCTACCATCAAAAATAAATCCTTTAGGAATAATAATGACTCTGTGGTTGGGTAAAACATAGTGCCAATCTTCAATTAACTGCCATTGACGCTTCCTAAAAAGCATTTGCCATAATTTAGAATAGAAAGAAAACTGTTGTGTTTTAATAGCAAATGGCTGCAACTTTGGCATTTCCATACATTTTATCGTTTAATCATTAGTGAATAATGAGATTATATAGTTAAATACCCCTTAAGTTGAAACGCAAAATTTCACTTGGTTTAATTCAAAATTTTTGTTGAGTATTGATATTAGGAATATTAAATGTCGCTAGAACTATTACCCGTATATATTGAAAAAATTGAAGCCCAATTAACTAATGATCTTCAGTTAAATGAATTAGTTTCTGAAATTGAAAATACGCTAATGCCTGAGCATGTTGCAATTCTTTTAGAAGCTTTTCCAATTAAACCTCGATTATGTATTTGGGAGCTATTTAGCGCGGAATATCAGCAAAATATTTTTCTAGATATGAAAAATGAATCTCGACAGATGCTGTTAAATGCATTGGATGACGATGTTTGTTTTCCTCTATTTGATAAATTAGATGCGAACAGTTTATTAGAATTAACTGAAAACTTAAGCGATCGATTTATTGAATATGCTGTGATGAAAATGACAGCGAAGCAGAGAGAGTATTTAAAAAAGGCTCAAGATTACTCAGATGTTGAAGTAGGACGTTGGCAAAGTTTTGATGAAAAAAGAATCTCACAAAAACTAAAAATATCCGCAGCAAAAAAGGTCTGTGCAAAAGATCAATTAACGTTAACCGATGTTATTTATGTAATAAACAACGATGCTAAATTGTTAGGTGAAATCCCCATTAATAAGTTACTACTTTTAGATGATGATAAGCCATTAGCAAGTGTCATATATCAAGACGTGCAATTTTTAGAAGCAAGTAAAAATATAGAAGAATCGATAGATGAAGTCATACTATCAGGAAAATTAGCACTACCTGTTATTGATGAAAATGGCTATTTAACCGGTCGTTTAGATTTACATTCCGCTTATAAATACAA
>JBLIEW010000139.1:0-4828 GCA_047633255.1 Colwellia sp. | reverse complement strand
GGCTTATAACGTCATCAGACAACTTTTCTGGCAAGGCTTGTAACAATCTTGAGGCACTGTCGATGACGTTAAAGTGCAGTTGCTTGTTTGATGCGTATTTGCGTAATAATTCGCCCAACACTTCTACGCCGGTAAAACCTGCACCAACAATACTGATATTAACGGGGTGTTTGTTGTTATGTAGAACGGCCTCAATATCGTTATGTATTTGTATTACATCATCAGCCGTACGAAATCCGTATGCATATTCGCTAGCGCCTTTAATGCCATAGTTTGATCGTGAATGGCCAGATGCAATCAACAATACATCATAATTGAGTATTTGTTTGTCATCTAACGTGACGGTTTGCAGAGCGCCGTCAATGCTAGAGACCGTTTGGTTAATAAAGCGGTGCCCTAATCTTGTGATGATGGTGTCTAGATTTAAACTGAGGCTGGTTTCTTTTTTAACGTCTGACAAAATCTCATGGATATTAGGTGTCCACTGAAAATCCTGTTTGGCATCGATGACAGTTACGTCATGGCTTTTACATAGCTTGCTTACCGCAGTAAGACCAGCGAAATTAGCGCCAATCACTATAATGCGAGACTTTCTTCGATTGAGTGTCAAAAGGAATTTCCTGAATAGTGAAAGACGGTAAATGAATAATGGTTAGACTAACATTTAAATAAGATAACGACCCAGACAGCGATGTTAATTCAATGAGATGTTTAGGTACTATTGAATATTTATAATAGTTGTCTGGATAACTGTCTAGATAAAAATCAAATAAATTTACCTCACCTCAATTAACATTTCATTGCGACGCCACATAGGTAACGTTAAAGGTCCATTGTAGCCCGCTTTTACCGGCTCACTGATAGCCTCGTAACCATTTTCAGTCATCCACGTTTTAAGGATGCGGGTGTATTTTTCTACGTTACTGTCACTCAAGGTTCCGCTAAACTGAATGCTAGCCACTTTATAATCTTTGAGCTCACTTACATATACTTCAGGGTTAGTGGGTTTAGGCGTTGTGGCTAATGTGAAATCTTTTGGCATCACGAATGACATCATCGAATTGTCGGCACTGTCATTCATAAACACCGGTGCAGTCATCGATATTTCTGCGCCTTTTTTTACGTCTTTTTTATCGTTCATAATGACGGGAGCCGTCATAGCAATTTCTGTTGCCCCTTCATTATCGCCGGTAATATAGCTGAACAATTTTCTAAAAGCACTGTTACCACTTTCACTGGACATGCTAGTAGAAACCAGCACCATTGAAGCGTAGTTACGCACTTCAATCTTCTGAGTCTCGTCAGTTTTAAGAAGAGTATAGGGAGCTGTTGCCACATCACTTTGGCCAACAACTGAACACCCTGTCACAAATATTGATGTCAATATTGATAATATAAATTTCACTTTACACCCTTCTGTTATATTTCTATTAAATTTAATTTTGGGTCGCGCATCTATAAGATATAAACAGGTTACAAACCTTATTTAATATCTAAATCACCTATTTAAAAAATAGCTTAAAACGCGTAAAGTAACCCAAAAAAACCATTAACCGCACTGCTTCCATCAACAATGGGACTATTCTTTACATCACTAGGAAGAGATTGCCAGCGTAAATTTGCCACCATATTCCAGTGCTTGTTTATTTGATAATAACCGCCCAACGTAACCCCTAGCGGAAGCACACTGCCTACTTGGTATTGTGAGTAAACAGAATTATTTTGCTCGTCTGCATCAACACCAAAATAATAGTCAGCATAATCAGCAGACAAATATTCCAATTCTGCTCCAAGGTTAATCATCCATTTACGTTTTGGGTGAGTAAAAAGTGTTCGTTGCAACCCAACAACTGCGCGCTGCCCTTGATGCTTGTTAGAGATATCGGTTTCCAAAGAAACAGATACGGTCGCAAAATCGAGGGGGTGACTATAATTAACACCCAACATAAACGAAAAATCACGGTCTTTTATACCGTTCAATCTATCGCTATCGTTAGTATCAAGCTCATTAGGTGCCAAATTTAAACTCAATGCAAAGGACGGCTCTCCCCGCTCCAAACCGCTGAGCTTGTAAGCCAAAGAAGGGCCACGCCAACTGAACCTTTTACCTTCATAAGTGATGATGGGTAATACCTTTATTTCGGTATCGGTTCCTACGTATGGATTAGACGGAAAGATAGTCGCCACTCCAGCAGACCATTGAGCCAATAACAACGGGCTGAACAATAGGCTAAAACTAAGTAAAGCTAAATATTTCATCAATATTCCGGATAATAAATAATGCTAAAATCATGACAAATTATACCCTGCAAGCAAAGATCAAGATCACTTCAACACAGCACCACTCTTTATTATTCCAATTTACCTTTGTTATTCGATATTGCTTTCATCCCCAATGATTTTGTTACCTAACCTGAACTTGGGTTAAGACGTGCCGCGATCCTAAAAATAGTTTCAATAAAAACAGTACGTTAGGACGTAACAACTGATTTACTAAGGGATTTAATGCATCCAGTGCTGATATTATTGTGTTTATCGAGGCGAGCTTGTGAAGGAATAGCCCGCTATTGAGAGCAAGTGTACGAGCATATTAAAGTTTGAAACTCGCACAACTAAATAAAACCCGCTGTCCGACGGGTTTGTGCCAATAACAGCCGTTCGAGGCTTCCATCTTAATCGACTATTTCAGGTCTAAAGGAAACATTTCATTGACTCTTATCCAGCACTTTTCGGTATGCCCTAACTGCTTTTTTGTGGTCTACCAGATTGGTAGAGAATTGATGCCCGCCATAACCAGTTGCAACAAAATATAGAGCGTCAGTTACAGCAGGGTGCATCGCCGCATCAATAGACGCCCTATTTGGCATCGCTATGGGGGTAGGCGGTAACCCTTTAATTATACGAGTATTATAAGGAGTAGGAGTTCGTAAATGTTTACGGGTAATATCTCCCTTAAACTTATCCCCCAAACCATATATAACGGTTGGATCTGTTTGCAACCTCATGTTTTTTTCAAGTCGGTTAACAAAAACACCTGCTATCTTTTTACGTTCGCTTTCAACGGCTGTCTCTTTTTCAATAATAGATGCCAAAATAAGTGCTTGATACGAAGTTTTGATGGGCATATCGTCGAATCGATGATCCCATGCATTATCAACTTCCAATCGCATTGCACTGAATGCTCTTTTCAAAATTTGACTGCTTTTTGTATCCCTGTCAAAAAAATAGGTATCGGGCAGCAAACAGCCTTCTAGTTTTTTGAAGTCATTTTCACAAAAACTATCGTCCTTAGTCATTAACATTAAATATAGTGACGGTTCGGAATAAATATCATATTCAAGGTTTGGATTTTTCGATAGCTGTACGAACCACTGGGATGCAGTTTGTCCTTCTAATAAGGTAATTTTGTACTGCTTTGTTTTTCCTGTCACTAACATTGAATACACTGAAATTAATGAGGAGTTAGGCGTTATTTCATAATATCCAGCCTGAATATTAGAATACTTAGGGTTAAGTTTTAACCAAAGTTTGAAGCCAATCATATCAATGTCTGCATACTTCAAAAGCCTTTGGTTAACTCTGTATAGCGTATCACCTTGAGTGACCTCTATATTGACCGCAGATAAATTAGACAACACTGTGGTATCTACTTTATTTACTTTGAGCCAAGTGATGCCAAAACCACCACCAATCAAAATAATCAATATACTAATAAAAAGCTTTTTCATGATATTAGATTACCTTACTCGTCAGTGCAGGCGCTTTTAGATAGATAGTTTGTTACTAAGGTAGCGATCTTTTCTTTCAACCAAATAGGGCCATAGTCAGACATATCATTATGTCTAGCTTTGGGAATTTCTATGATACAACTACCAAAACTAATGTTTTCTTTCTCAGATGGTAAAACGCCTATATCAGCAGGAAAATCACTTCCCCGTATAGACAAAACATTTACGTGTTTAGTTCGAGGTAATGGGACACGTCGATGGTCAAGCGTAATAATAGATTTCACATAAGGTTTAGCTTCATTTCCAAGCCATGAAGAAATATCGCCGCCATTAGAATGGCCTATTAATAATAGAGCATTAAATTCGTATTCCTGATAACGGCGTTGCAGTTCACTCTTTAAAAAATCTAGCGTTTTTGCTCCTCTAATCCAGTTTTCGCTTCTAGTTTCAAAAAGGTTACCCTTAACCGAAATAGGCGGATCATTCGGTAACTCGTGACCAACAGCAACCACCAAATATCCAAGCTTAATGAGTTGATCAACCAAGAACGAATATTTGGTATGTGGAACGCCATATCCTGCACTTAGAAATGCCACTGGGCATTTTAGTGCGGGTGTGCAACTTACTCTATCAAGTGGATAAGATAATTCGAACGGAATCAATCTATCTCTGGATTTATCGAGAATTGTTTCTGCATTAACAACTCCTACCCAAAATATAGAGATAGCTAAAAACCCTTGTAGATAACTCATTGTTTCCCTTTTAATTATGACAATTAACTTATTCAATCCTACAAGAAAAAGCAAAAAAGTCTATGTCCGCTGATCGCTCAAAGGAGACTAAACCACAATAAATTGCTATGACCGCTAACTTGGGCAAAGCAGTCAATTGAGAATTGAATCAGGCAGCTCTGAGCCTAATACCGGACAGTCGAGTGTTAAACCTGAAGGAGAACTTTGTGCCATAAGGGGCTGTTGGACTATATTCAATAAATGCTAAAAATTAAGGATTTCAAAACGAACCATACTGTAATCTCCATCGACGATTAGTTCAGCTTTATGAACAAAAAAACATCAACCAGACTGGAAGATGCTTCTTGA
>JBLIEW010000138.1:0-4862 GCA_047633255.1 Colwellia sp. | reverse complement strand
GGTATTAGGTGATCGCGATGCATGAGAATATGCACTTGCCCTTTCAGCTCTACAACGACAAAAATTAAACGATATTGATATATGTGACCGTAAGCAGTTAAAGGATACGCTTTATTTAGTAACCATGGCTGACTTATCTTTATTAGAGCAAGCTAAACAAGACTTAGCCTCATGCAATAATGTTGTCGTTAGTAATTTCACTAATTATGTATCAGCATTAGCTAGCCATTTTAAGCACCAAGCACCAAAGCTTATTATCATTGATGAATGTCATTACGGAGGCGGTTCTGAAGCGGTTAGGTACTCAAAAATATTTGAGTACCTAGAAAAAGAAAATACCCTGTGTAAAGTAGCTTTTATCTCAGCGACACCTTTTAGTGCCTTGTATTCAGCAGGCTCTGACTCCATATTGCGCCATAATTTTAAAACTAGCCTTGTCTTTCATGAAACCAGTAGTGAATACCATGGTATTAGAGAAATGCACCGCAACAACCAAATAGTGAAACTAGCCGAAGATCAACGGAGTTTTTGTGATGATTCTTTATTAAGAAGACGGTTCATTCGTCAATTCAAAGAGCATGATTCATCTGGTTGGTCTTTAATCCGAGTACCAAGTAGCCAAGCTAAAATAGCTAAAAACATACTATTAGAGAACGGTATTTCTGAGGAACAAATAATAATTATCGGTCAGAAATTAGTAGGCGTTGATGACGCTGAATTGGCTAGTATTGATTACTTTAAACGTGAATATCAAACAGCAGCCATGTTTGACGATAAATTAATTGCCATAACTGTTGCCGGATTTAGGGCTGGCATTAATTTTGGCCATGAAATGAAGAACACGCTAATCAACACATGGGACAGCACCATAGCCAATATTGCCGCGATAGTTCAAGCTAACATAGGTAGAGCTTGTGGCTACCATATAAACACCAATGCCAAGCACTATACTAATTTAGACGCAATTAAAGCCTACAGCGATTTACTGAACCACCTAGAAAGTAATTCAGATACAAATAATTTCGATGGTCTTCAGCAAGTTTTTGAAGACATCTGCATAAAATATGAAGTAAGAGGTTTTGACCGAGGAACCACTATAGCCCCGCAAGTGGAATATAAAGTTTCAAAGAAAAAGGATGATAGCCAAACGTACTTAACCAATAGCTATTTAGCCGTGCCTGGTAAGTTAGATCGTTCAGAGTACGATTACGGCCAATATACCCAGAACCCCATATTACTCGAAGCCATTAAACTTATTAGAGCAGAGTTACTTAAAGATGAAGGGCCACGTCGTAAACAAGGAAGAGCCTTAAAAGGAGAACATCAAAATTGGATCAAAGCCCAATGGGTAAACGGTGTAACTTATGATGATCACACCCCTAGTTGTGCAAAGAATAGAGCCATAGAATTCACATCACAATTAACTCAAAACGAAACCGTTGAGTTTAACAACATTGTTAATCCTGGCGGTGGCGAAGCAACTGAAGACAAGCAGGTAATGGCGAGTATATTTAGTATCTATAATCTTTCTAAAAAAATGGACGCGTTCAAACGGTCTATGGATGGAGAGGATATGGAAGAACTTTGCCAATTACTGAATAGTGAATACGATGACACGATAATTTTACTTTACTTGAGAGGTAATTATTCGAGCGAGATAACCTCAATAAAACAAGAAGAATCATCTCAAATATCATCAACTAAAATTAGAAATAACTCTATATTTTAAAATCAAAAAAGCCGCTCTAAAAAGGCGGCTTATAATTACAACATTTGTAATAAAAATTAATTACAAACTTTAGATTCTTCAATCATAGCGCGTTGCACAGCAACGGTTTCTTTAATAACTTTATCAAAAAATTTACGTTTATCTTTAGCTGAGCTGTTACGAACGAATTCAGAAAAAGGTGTAGACTTAACTTTTTCGCGTGTATTAAACATGTCCTACTCCCCATTATTTTATTTAGACTTGGTTATGCCAGCGATGGCTTCAAGCGAGGCGCGATTATACTTTTTGCCAAGTAATGCGTCAACATCTGATACATTAAAGTAAGGCTTTTCTCTTGTTCCATCAAGGTTTTTTTCCATAAAAATAATATCTATTTGATTAGTAAACAATTTCTTTAGCTCACTGACTACTCGTTGAGATTCTAAAAATTGATTAACAAAAACCTCTGGTGGCACACGCCTCCCTTCTACAATCTCTCTTGCTTGTACTAAGCACCAAGCCTGTTCAGGATCTTGATAAACGAAGATGATTAAAACATATCGATCTCTTTTCAATGATCGTTCAATATTAGACTTAGCTTTTTCAAAGCTGGAAAGTGTTGAATCGAGTAAGAAACTCACCTTCTTCTTTAGTGCCCTATCATGTATTGCTTCTACTAAAAGTGTAGCTGGCGTTTGAAAAAGAGGCGAATTTACCCCTTGGTAGTCTTCAAACTCTTTTCGTAATTCATCATTTTCAATATGAACAACTTCAACACCATACTCTTGCTTAAATTGAGAAATAATACTTTTAGCTGTTTCAGTTTTACCTGCACCGGGCGATCCTGCCATAAAAACAGACACCGCACTTCCTTCTTCAGGTAAATGATCAATCATCTCCTTAGCTAATTTCTTTTTCATTGCTTTGGCATGGGCTGTTGCCTTTGCAGTTATCTCATCATCAGTTAAAGGCATAATACCAACCTAGCTTTCGTTTTTAATTAATCACCCGCAACATAACCTGATATACCAGGAGCCATTGCTACAGATACATTTTCATTCCAATGTCACATTGCTTTTAATTAAGATATTCACATTATTTTTAACAATGTACAATGAGCTAAAAAATTTTTTACTAATCTATAAACTGTATTTAGCCACAATTACCGATTTGAATGAACCTATCATCCCATCTCAAATAAAGAAAACTCCTTTACTATAAATTCATAATAAAAGGGTGATTTTTCTATAATTTACATTTTTATTATGTAACTATACTTTAGCCTTTTCCACTCCCCTATAAATAACAATAAGTTACGTTATGAGTAAAGCCCCAAAATTTCGGTCATTAGGTAGAATCCCTGTTCAAGTAATGCTTTTCTATTGGCCGTTAGTTGAGGCTAATCAAAAATTTAAATATTTAAGTTTATTGATTTTAGAAGCAATAGCCGCTACCTCCACATTCGTAACCGTATTAATTATTTTAAGTAATAATAATTGGCAGTTAAATCTATCAGACCTTAAAATTGATTTAGTCGGTTCTATTATTCTTTCCGTTTCTATTATTCTTTCCGTTGTGTTTGGTTACAATCTAGTGAAGTTTTGGCGACCAAACAAACAATATGACTTTGAAAAAAAGAAGAATATAAATATTGACCAGATAGTCCCTTCAGGGAAAGAAAAGCTTTCTGGATATAAATCAATATTTTTGAATTTAGAAGAAAAGCATTCTTTGATTTATTCAAAAGAAATAAATAACCTCCTTCGCAAGCATATCTTTGAAGTAAAACTAAAACTATTGGATAGAAGTTATAAATATAAAATTTTACAAAGTAAATTTACTCATGAAAAAGAGTTTATTAAAGATGTCTTATTGATGCAATATTTCGATTCTTATAATGCAAAGCATAAACAAGAGTTTTATAACGATAAGAAAATTTCATTAAAAAGCTCATTGTATAAAGACATTTTTAATAATCTAGATAAACATTTAGATGTCTTTGAAAGTGATTATTATTCCTCTTATCTAACAAATGATTTATCACTTAAAAACATAAAAAACAGCAACAATACAATACCGACAAACATCCAGTTTCCTTATGAGGACGAAAACACTAATAGCTTAAAAGCTATTGAAGATACTGGCTTTTCGAATCATATTGGAGTTAATGTCATAGCAATAACTCGAGATAACAAAATCAAACTATGGAAACAAGGCTCTAAGGCTCTTAGATCTGCAGGACTATTAGCACCAACTGGTTCAGGTTCGTTAGATTTTGAAGATTTTGAGGGCTTATCAAATAGAAACGGTTCAATTGTTTCATTAGGAGATTTGATTGAAATAGGGATGCGAAGAGAACTTCTTGAGGAGTCACATCAAGTAGGAAAAAAAATAAATGATTTTATATATGATATTAAAGTCATTGGTTTTTATCGGTGGGCTAGTAAAGCAGGATTACCGGGGTTTTTAGGTGTTGCTAGATTAAACGTTGATGCACATGAGCTTGAAGCAAATATCAGTGAAGTTGAGAACGGGGATGTAAACGAAATAACAGAGCTTGATGCCCGCAACATGGAGTGCATGCAAGCGAGCATATTGAAGCTGCTAGAGATGAAAGACCACCTATCAGCTCCTCTTTATGCAAACTTAGCTATATTACAAGACACTATTGAAGAATCACCTAATGATTTGCAGTTTTTGTTCGATGAAATCATCTAAAATATTAATGAATCAATCAACATGTGCGGGTAAAAAAGCGGATAAAACACCTTGGAAATAAAGTAAAGAAATAACAACACATTGTTTTAATTAGATTACATCTAATAACTCAACGCCCCCGCCCCACCAAATAAAGCCCTTTTAATCAACTAGTTATACCTAGTAACTTTTTGATTTGGCGATAGACTGGCGACAGTCTATGATAAAAAAACCGCTTAATTGCGGTTTTTTTATATCCCGACTTTAACTCTAAGATCATTAACTTTTTCTTGTAACGACTTTATCCACTCTTTTAAATCTAATTGCTGTTGTTTCAAGTGAGTAATATTTTATCGATTATTAATAATCATTGTGGTGACTATAACAACTTGTGTCGCCAGAAAAGCCGCGTCTTTAATATTAATTTCCATTTCCATTTTTATTTTTATTTTTATTT
>JBLIEW010000137.1:0-5008 GCA_047633255.1 Colwellia sp. | reverse complement strand
CCAACTTACTTAAACCCGGCGGCAAACTGGTTATTTCATTACGCCATGGGCAAAACCAAGAAGAATTTACCCAGCGTAAAATGCACCTTGTTTGTGCTGACGAATTAAAACGTCTAGCCACAGATGTTGGGTTAATCACCATACTAGAGACCCCGAAAGAAGCGGACAAATTAGGTCGTGATCACGTCTCTTGGCAAACGCTTGTGTTACAGCTGCCAGACGATGGCACGGGTGCTTTCCCGTTTATTCGCCATGTAGCAATCAACGATGGTAAAGCGGCAACACACAAGCTTGCCTTGTTAAGAGTGTTGCTGCGCATTGCAGATGGTCACCCTGGGGCTGTATTGCGACGAGAATCATCTTCTTTGGGTGGCAAAAATAGTGATCGCGTTATTTTACCCGTGGGATTAGTGGCGCTTTATTGGTGTCATCAATATAAAGATTTAATAGATACGCATCAGTTATATCAGACACCCAAAGCAAGCCCCAACATGGGCTTTATGAAGCCTAATGGCTGGCATAAGTTAACGCATCGCACAGCTGCAGATTACCGTATTGGTAATTTATTCACTGGTGATGATGCGGTAGCACTGCATAAAACCATTTCGGCAGCGGTTAGCAATATTAAAACCATGCCTTGCCGTTATATTACCTTCCCGAATAGAAAAGCAAATAGCAATGCAACCGTATTTGACGTTGCAAGCAAGTCAGTCAAAGCCAAAGACAGTATTTTCCTCGACTTACAAACTCTTGAACAATGGGGTGAATTCTCACTGCCCGAATCAACTTGGTTGGCCTTCAATCGTTATGCTTGTTGGATTGAACCAGTACTCATAAGTGAGTGGGTAAAAACCATGGCGAGCTATTCTGGCAATGCTGAGTTTTCAACGCCTGAAAAACAATTTCATCTATACCAAGCATTAAATTGGCTAGAGCCAAAACGAACCACAACCGAAGTACGCCATCGGTTTGAACAGTTAAAGCAGCAAGCTCCTGAAATAGCACAATGTGTGTGGACAGCCAAATCATTACAGAAAAAATACGACATTGATCACAGCATGCCATTCGCTCGTTGGCCTAATAACGACCTATGGAATTTATTACCAACCGATAGCCAAATTAACCATCAAAAAAGTGATCGATTGCCAACAGAGCACAAACTAAAAGCTGCCAAAGAGCGAATTCAACATTGGTGGCAAATGGCATGGTTAGAACAAAATGCGCCTTCAGACCAAGCGCCCTCGACTCCTCAAAAAGTAAAAGATGAGCCTTCAGCCCCTTTAATAATAAGCCAAAGCCAGCGCTTTTTCGCTGAAGCAAACATTGCATTACCGGGACTAGGTTCAGATAACTCGTCAGTAGATGACTTGTTTGAAGCATTGGTCAGGCAACGTGGGCGGTTGAAAGAGATGCAACAGTTGAGAGAGTGGTGAGTGTTTAGTTTATTTAACCTGTTCAAATTATAGTAATCGACGATAAGTAAATTATTGATTTGATGAAGTCAGCCAAGCAATAATCGAAAGATAAGTTTGATTAAAATATACAAGGATGATTTATGTTAGAAACTAAAAAACCTAGAGAACAAAGCGGCAGAGATTCATTTAGCAGGTATAGAGCACAAGTTCGATCTGCTGCAATGGCTTCATTATCAATATTAGAAGGTGAAGATATTGATAGGGTTTATTGTGATTTACACGATGACTTTGTTGTACGTAAAAAGAATGCTAGTGGTTATAGTTATGTGTTTTACCAAGTCAAAACTATGGGTAAACAAAATCATAATTGGACTTTAAATGAACTATTCGGTTTGAAGACAACGCTTAAAGATCAAAATAAGCAAAGTACCGATAAAATTAAAGGCAGCTTTATAGGGAAGTTGCTGCTTCATACTGTAGTTTTTGACCAGTACTGCAATTCTGTTGTCTTCCAGACAAACATTCATAATGCAAATGATGTCGAGAATCTCTTAACAGATATAGAAGGCGGTGAATTTCAAAATAAATTTTCAGAGGTGTTAATAGGCAGGTTTAATAACTGTTTCCCTGATGAGATTGTAACTGAATTTTCGCCAGATGAAATTAAAGAAAGATTATCAAAACTAAAATTTGAAACAGATGTTCAGTACCTAAAAAATGGTGATGACAACTTTGAACCATTAGCACGGGATAAAATTTATAAGTTTAGTGAAGTTGATCTGCAGCATACCGAATCAAAAGAAATATTGATGAAGTTGCTAGAGCTTGTTGAGCGTAAATCGAGTGGAGTTATTGCTGAACTAACGAGTGAATCTATTGAGGAGTTTGCAGGTATTTCCATAGATGATTTACTTTCAATTTTAAGTATTTCAAAAGATGCATACGACAACTTACTTAAAGGTGGCGATAGCAAAGCAATCAAAAGTGCATCAATAATCCAAAGAACTTTAACTGCTGCAGGCGCTGGGGCTGAAGAAGTTGGATATTGTTCAAGGTGTAAAACTAATTGGGATTTATGGCTTCGTAAAAATCGCCATGTAATTCTAGAATTTGAATTACAGAGTATAACCAGCCAAATTAAGCAATTACTTAATGATTCAACTCAAGGTGGAAGCTCAATTAACCTTGCAAAACTCAACAAGCCAATTAAAGAACTCGTGCGTGAACTGACAGCTGAAGATCAAATATATGATTTAAATGCTGAGCTGGTTCTAGGTGGTTTTTTTGCTGAGCTAGTTAAGAGGAAATCATGAATTTTGATAAATTTTTCGAAAATATTTCAGAATCTGGTGCAGAGATTCATTTTGATAATCATGAAGCTAACAAATCACATTTTTTGAATAACGAAGCATTATTTCAACTTCCTTTAATTAGCCTTATTATTCTATTAATGGCTAAAGATAGACGTAAACCTCGCGTATCTGAAATAGGGCAACTAGTGGGTGAAAGTATCGAGGCAAGTATGTCTGGCTTTAAAGGCTCTGCACAACATGTAGGTTGGTCTGCCAATTTAAGAGTTCGCACTGTTAAAGCAATAAGTTTCTTAGAGTACTCATTGCTAATTGAAATTCCTAATAATAAAGGAAAGATAAAAATAACCGAGCTTGGAAAAAGAGTCATTAATAGAGCTTTGGATCAGGAAGATACGCTGGCATATAACTTAGCCGAGATATCAACGGCATACAGAAACTTATGTGTTTCTAAGCAACTAGACATGGAGTTAGAATGAAACTTATAAGTATACAAATTTTCCCTAGCGGCTTATCAGGGTGGCAATCTGATTTACTCAAGTTTGGTAGTAATATTACTCAGTTATTTGGTGCTAACGGTTGTGGAAAAACACCTGTAGTACAGTCAATAGCTTATTGTTTAGGCTATCCCAGTATATTTAGGAATGATATTTATGACCGCTGTAGTAATGTCATTTTAGAGGTTGATACTGCTAAAGGTCATCTAATAATAAAGAGAATTTATAGTAAAAGTGTTGATATTGAAGTAACAGAACCAGATGGTGAAAAACAGAGATTTTTTGATGAAAAGGAATATTCGACTTATTTATTCGAATGGTTAGGGTTAAAAGTAGATAATTTAGTAACCAACAGTAATAAAAGTACTAATCCTTATCTTTCCTCAATGTTGCCAATATATTACTTAGACCAAGACGATGGCTACAATAAATTTTATAGCCCTCCAAGTAACTTTATTAAAGACCAATTTTCAGAAATGATGAGAATGGTTTTTGATTTGCCTATTAAAAATTCATTTGATCAGAAGAAAGAAAAAATTAAGGCGAAAGAGCGCCTGGATTACTTAGATAAACAAGTAGGCTTACACGCACGTGCTGTAGAGATCGCTAAACAAGATGCTGCCTTAATTAAAAAAACTTCAGCTGAATTAACACAAGAAATATCAGAATTCGAAAGTGAAATAGAACAATTAAAAAGTTCAGGTGCTAACCATGATGATTCAATAAATGTATTAGATCGCTTAATTTCTAAACATAGATCTGCCATAAGGGATCTCGTTTTAGAAATATCAGAAATAAACAAAAGAACAAATGGTATTTCTCAAATCGTTCATGAAATAAATACCGAAATTGAAACACTTAATCTTAATGAAGAAGCACGCCGAGTATTTTTATCTTTTGACGAAATATGTGGTTCAAGCAACTGTCAGCTTTTCTCATCAACTTCAGATGCATATAGTAAAAATCTACTGTACTTAAAAGATCAAATTAAAGATCTTGAGAGAAATACTGAAATTGATCAAATTAAGGTTGAACAAATTCAACAGCAGAAGACAAACATAGAAGACCTAATTGAATCAATTGTTGAAGAGAGAAATAAGTCTTTAGAGAAAAGTGAAATATCAGCACTTGTTGACGCTATTTCTGAATTGAAGAATCAAATATTTGAACTTCAAAGCCAGAGAAGTGATATTGAGAAAGTTGAAATTTTAGAAAATAAGCACTTTAAGATTATATCTGATCGAAGTAAGGCATTAGTAAAGCACCAGTCTTTTTCTAATGAGAGAAACTCAATACCTGGATTGTTGAAGTTGAAGGCCAATTTACGGCAGTATTTCTTAAATTGGCTGGAAGAATTGAATACTAATAACATAAGCCGGAATATTACATTCAAAGATGATTTTACCCCGTACTTAGGTAGTGAAACTATTTCTCAATTAAAAGGTAGTACTAGGACAAGAGCTGTATTGGCCTATCATGCAGCAATATTAGAGCTTATGGCTGAACATGAATGTTTTTCTTTCAAGTTCTTAATCTTAGACACACCTAAACAACACGAGATACATGTCGATGATTTAAACCGATATATTAAATCATTAAAGAAATTGTGCAGTGCCCATGATGTCCAAATAGTATTTTCGACTACTGAATACCATTATGACGGTGATGATGACGATGTTGAGTGGAATCCAAAATATCAAGGTGAAAAGCAGTTAATGTTTTTAAGAAAGAACCCAATAATAGTCACTTCGTAAGTGCTTAAAACATAAGAGGTCAACCTGACCAC
>JBLIEW010000136.1:0-5067 GCA_047633255.1 Colwellia sp. | reverse complement strand
ACGTAAGCGGCTTCATCAACACCAGGAGGCACACGCTCAGCTAATAATTCTAATAATGTTTCTTCTTCGCCTGCAGGTGGTGCTTTTAACAACTCAACTAAACCAGCGACTTGCTCTGCATTAAGTGCTTTAGGTGGAATACTCTGTGCTGCTCGCTCTGCAACATGTTTACGATATGCTTCTAACAAAATTAGACCCTCTAAGTTGACCCCGAAAATATCAAAATATTCGAGTGTAGAAATAAAACCGACTAAGTATAAGGCTTATTGTCAAAAAGTGAAATTGGCCAAGGCCTTCGTTTGCTTATAATCAATATTTGCTCATTTATATGCAATTTACATTTATTGAATACACATATAATCAACTTGGGGCAGAAGACACCAAGCAATAATAAGCGATGGTGAAGGCATAATTTATCGTGATAAGAATGGTTTTGCTCAACACATGTTGTGTCTTTATGAATTTTTTTAGCTGGCTATGCCGCGATAGAGATCATTATTAATACGAGGGCTTGTCACTGCTGTAGGCTATTTGAAGAGCGCGTTAGGGAAAGTAAAACAAGCCTCGCGGCTTGTTTTACTTTAATTTACGACATCTACTAGATTAGCTAGGATCTGCGATTTTAACTGCCACAGGCGCTGATGGCGCTGTAGTTAGCTGTTCAAGCGGTGGCGCAAAATCAGTTAAGTTAATGCCTTCCACTGCTTTTTTGTATTCTTCCAAAGTAGGCGTACGCCCTAAAATACTAGACAGAACCACCACTGGTGTAGAAGCAAGTAATGACTCACCTTTCTTTTCAGCAGTATCTTCTACTACACGACCTTGAAATAAGCGTGTTGAGGTGGCGAGTACCGTGTCGCCTTTTTCAGCTTTCTCTTGGTTACCCATACATAAGTTACAACCAGGGCGTTCAAGGTACATGATGTTTTCGTATGTTGTACGCGCAGTATTTTTAGGCACAGCGTCATCAAATTCGAAACCTGCATATTTCTTAAGCACATCCCAATCACCCTCAGCTTTAAGCTCATCAACAATATTATACGTTGGTGGTGCAATCACTAGTGGTGTTTTAAATTCAACTTTGCCGTTTTGCTTTTCAATATTTCTCAACATTTGAGAAATAATTTGCATATCCCCTTTGTGAACCATACATGAGCCAACAAAAGCTAAATCTACTTTTTTACTGCCTTTGTAATACGAAATAGGCCTGATAGCATCATGAGTATAGCGTTTTGAAACATCGGCATTGTTAACGTCTGGATCCGCAATCATTGGTTCGTCAATGGCATCAAGATCAACCACTAATTCGGCAAAATATTCAGCATTATCATCTGGTCTTAGTGCAGGTTTTTCTCCAGATGTAATATCAGAAATTCGCTTATTTGCTATATCAATTAATCCTTGAAGAACTTGGGGTTCATTATCCATGCCCTTATCGATCATTATTTTAATACGGCTCTTAGCTATTTCTAATGACGCAATCAAAGTGTCATCTTGAGAAATACAAATAGAGGCTTTCGCCTTCATTTCAGCAGTCCAATCGGTAAAGGTGAAGGCTTGATCGGCAAGTAAAGTACCAATGTGAACCTCAATAACTCTTCCTTGGAACACATTATCGCCAAACTTTTTCAACATTTGAGCTTGCGTGGCATGCACTACATCACGAAAATCCATGTAGCTTTTCATATTGCCTTTAAATGTCACTTTGACGGACTCTGGGATAGGCATGTTCGCTTCGCCAGTAGCCAGGGCAAGTGCAACCGTTCCCGAATCAGCACCGAACGCTACACCCTTCGACATTCTAGTGTGCGAGTCACCACCGATTATAAGCGCCCATTCATCCACCGTAATATCATTCAAGACTTTGTGAATAACATCCGTCATTGGGTGATAAACGCCTTTAGGATCGCGCGCTGTGATAAGACCAAACTTATTCATAAAGCTCATCAGCTTAGGAATGTTAGCCTGTGCCTTGGAATCCCATACTGAAGCAGTATGACAACCCGATTGATAAGCTCCATCAACAATAGGAGAAATAACCATGGCGGCCATAGACTCTAATTCTTGAGACGTCATTAAGCCGGTTGTATCTTGAGAACCCACGATATTGACCGTTACACGAACATCAGAGCCAGCGTGAAGAGCCGTTTTAGAGGCAACGCCTACTGCATTTTTGTTGAATATTTTTTCAACAGCAGTTAAACCTTGTCCTGGATGAGAAATTTCTTTAGAAGAAGCATAGACAGGCTCTAACGCTACACCGAGTGTTTCAGCTGCAAAAGTTTGTAACTTTTTACCAAATACAATCGCGTAAGACCCGCCTGCTTTCATAAACTCAACTGCTTGAGGGTTAAAAGCCGAAGATATATCAACCAGTTCTTTATCGCCGTTGAATAGCTTCTTCTGATTAGTGTTAATCGTTAGCACTGTGCCTGTTTCGACAGAATAAGTTTGCTCAAGAACGGGGTCGCCACTTTCGTTAAGCACGGGTTTACCGTTAGTATCGAGTTTTTTAACCCAGTTTTTAAGATCTAAACCGATACCGCCAGTCACACCAACAGTAGTTAAAAAGATAGGCGAAATGCCATTAGTACCTGCAACAACGGGGGCAAAATTCACAAATGGAATATAAGGACTGGCTTGCTTACCAGCCCATAAAGCCACGTTGTTAATACCTGACATTCTAGAAGAGCCTACACCCATCGTGCCTTTTTCAGCGATTAGCATCACTCTCTTGGCTGGATGTTGTTTCTGAAGTGCTTGAATTTCGGCTTGAGCAGTGGGAGAAATAAGACATTTACCGTGCAATTCCCTATCTGAACGAGAGTGAGCTTGGTTACCAGGTGATAATAAATCTGTAGAAATATCACCCTCACCAGCGATGTAAGTAACCACCTCAATTTCTTCGTCTATTTCAGGAAGTTTGGTGAAAAAATCAGCTCTGGCATAACTTTCAAGAATATCTTTAGCGACCGCATTACCCGCTTTAAACGCCTTTTCAAGTCGGCTCATATCTGCTTCATATAAATAGATTTGAGTCTTTAGTACTTCTGCTGCTGATGTTGCTACTGATAGGTCATCAGATAATGCTAAATCTAGAAGTACTTCTATAGAAGGGCCACCTTTCATATGAGATAACAACTCAAAAGCAAAGGTAGGTGTAATTTCTTTAACGACGACTTCACCTAAAATGATTTCTTTTAAGAATTTAGTTTTTACACCTGCTGCGCTAGTGGTGCCAGGCAATGTGTTATAAATGAAAAAATGAAGCGAGTCTTCTCTGTGCTCATGGACCGAGTCTTTAATTTGCTCGATAATTTCCGCTAATAATTCAGCACCATCAATTGGCTTAGGTGCCAATCCTAGATCTGTCTTACGGCTTTCAATTTCTTTAACGTATTCTAAATACAAACTCATATACAACTCCCAATAGCGATAACATGCTAATAATATGATAATTAGCAGGGTGAAATTTTGTCGTTAGTTTACCTAATTTTCTATTCATTAAGCATTTTTTGGTAAAATAAGCTTTCTACATCAAGCCTTTCTTTAAAAACGGCTTAATTTGCGGCGGGTGATGTTTTCATTACCCCCACTAAACCGGCAAATTGCTCAGCATCCAATAGCTTAGGCGGGATATTCATTGCGGCACGTTCTGCAACGTGGTGACAAAAGCCCTGCGTAACGACTTGTGTCCTAAAATTGCCTCCAAAAACAGCTATAAATACTGAAGAATAAGACATAAGACATAAGACACGAATTATAATGGTTATTACCCAAAAGTGAAATTCACCAAGCCCTTAGTTTACTTATACTCAGTATTTATTTAATTGATAAGTCTATTTATCTGTTGAACAAAATTCTATTTTACTTACCCAACACTGAATTTATATATCTTCACTTGGGATGATACGCAGGACTTTGCCATTTTCACTATCAGTTAAGATATAAATTGAACCATCAGGATGGACACGCACATCACGGATCCTCTGTTCTAGTTCTTTAAACAAAGATGTTTGACCGACCACATTTAATCCGTTCATATGCAACCATCGCACTTCTTTAAACTTCAGGACGCTGACTAACAAATCACCATTTAATTCACTAAACAGATTACCTTGGTGAACTGCCATACCCGAAGGAGCAATAGAAGGGGTCCAATCTAGTCTGGGTTGCTGCATATTTGGATATTCGGTAAAGGGGCTAATGCGAGAGCCGATATAATCTAGTCCTTGGGTAATAACAGGCCAACCATAATTGACCCCTGCTTGAACAATATTCAGTTCATCACCGCCATCTGGTCCGTGTTCGTTTGAAAAAATCACATTTCGCTCGGAGTCAAAAAGTAGGCCTTGGTGGTTTCGATGCCCATAACTAAAAACATAATTACTGGGCGAATCAGGGTTTTCAGTCACAAAGGGATTATTGGTTGGCACGCTGCCATCGTCGTTAATGCGTATTATTTTACCCAGCAAACTATTTAATCGTTGTGCATCTTCACGGTAATCGAATCCATCACCACTGGTGATAAGTAGTGTGTTATCAGGTAAAAAAGCCATGCGCCCAGCAAAGTGCACCGGCGTTGACTTAAAAGGAGTCACAGTGAAAACAACTTGTTGCTCCACTAATTTGTTACCGATTAATTTTGCACGCATAACCCGTAAAGCGTTTTTGTCATCATTGCCCGTAGCGTAAGAAATATACACCCAACTATTTGAGGCAAAATTAGGATGCAACACGACCTCTAATAATCCACCTTGCCCTTTAACGTATATATCATCGGGTAAGCCAGTAATCGGCGCAGACACTTCGCCATGGCTTATCCTTGCCAATTTACCAGTACGCTCAGTCACCAATAAACTTCCATCAGGTAAAAAGGCTAATGACCAAGGAAAATTTAAGCCGCTAGCGACTTCCTGTATTGTATAACTGGGGAATGGTGCTTGTTGCGCAGCTAAACCATAAAAATTGCTGCTTAAGAGTATAATCAGCCCAAAAATAAAACCCCGATATTGCATAGGTGTGTCGTCTCTAAATTAGAATAAAATCTGAATACATAATCATAGT
>JBLIEW010000135.1:0-5073 GCA_047633255.1 Colwellia sp. | reverse complement strand
CTAATAAGCCACATCAATTTAACATCCTTGAAATAAGTGTAACGATGGGCATGTTTTGCTCAGTCGTCCCTAAAGGGCTAGTATAGAACGTTTTATGATCCGCTATTGATTTCGACAATGGCGCTAAATGGATGTAGATTATGCGGACTCGCAATTATCAACAATAAACTGACTGCTTAACCCTTAACCCCTAAAGTACAATTTTTCTAAGCGCATATCATATCTTTTTATTGATTCAACAAGGAGTTCATACTGTTTTAAACAGTTATTCAAGCAACAGTAGCACTATTTTCAATACTTCAATTACGCAGGAGGGTTTTAGCGAATAAATTATCTGTTTATTTTAATGGGCAGATGAAATAACGTATATCAATAGTGACTTTTTATGTATCGGTACCTGATCACAAGTTTACTCGAGCTATAAAGGGAAGCCTTCAGCGGTAAAATTCATGGCGTTTTGTGCCCTTCATATTCGAACAAATATGAAGCCGACTTTTTTAACAATGAATATAGGTTTTATAATACTTAAAAATCATTCCAGTTTGGTTTGGTTATCCTTGAAAAACAACCAAAATCTTTATCGGCATCCAGCGCTTCAAAATCATAATCGCTATCAATCAATAGGTAAATTTTTGAGTTTTCCACTCTAATGTATACAGGAATAATTATTCTTTGGTAATTAAATTTAGGATGTTTTATTATTGAATTGTTTTCTTCTTCCGAAATGAAAAATATTTTTTTTAGTTTAAAAGATACGACTACTGCACCGTCACCATCATGATAACACCCACTAAAACAGGCTTTAACTGATGAAAATGATTTAGCTTTAGATAGGAAGCTTTTTTTGAACATAACTTTTTTTTTACTCGGCAGCTCTATCCTGAATTTCACACTAGGATCTTCATTAACTTTAGCAATATCTGTGATAACAAAAGCATCAGGCTCAGTGTTTCTGAATGCTAAATGTAAATTTTTAAGCTCTTCTATAGGATAAGGTTGAAAGCCTAAACTCTCAAGTGTATCCTGATTTCCTTTTATCATTCCCTTGCCCTTTGTCTAATTATCACTCATTCAAGTATTGTTTTTATTTTAATAGCGACGATCTAATGGTTGTATTGGCTTCACTTTTCAAACCGATAAACTTAGGGGCTGCCGCAACAACTAAAATACCCAGAAGGACAATAACAACTACCAACTCAACTCAACTCAACTAAGGTTAAATCCTTTTTTTAGCGATTATATATCTTTTTTTTTAGATTTTACTAAGCGAGTTTATCAACCAGTAAAATATGTTCGGCCATCTTATTTGAACAAACGACACGATACGTGAATACTACATTACCTGCAGCACTAGAAACCCGATCAAGATCAAGTAATGATTATTTAAGACGTTTTCTACCTTACACTCGACTTATTAGTGAGCAAAACAGCTATTTTTCATACAGTACCTGAACGGTAACTATTTTTATTACACCGTATGATTCATCAGAAATGCGTTATACCGAAATGGTTTAAGGGCAAGATCATGAGGTTTATTTTATAGCCAAAGTATAACCGAAGAAAAAGTCACTTTAAGTTTCTATGCTCTGGACAATTAAAGTATATTTCGCCTCAGTACTAATGAATGCGAATACTATAAAATAAAATACCTACTTTTAAAAATACTACTGATAATCTTTATTGGGATTATATAAGATGTTGATGAGTGTAAACCATTATATTCGTATCGAACCTTGATCTAGTTTCCTAGTTTAACTCAGAAAAAGCATATTGAAGTGGCGCGCTTACGAATATTTATAGATATAAAAAAAGCCAGTAAAACTGGCTTTTAAATTGTTCAGAATTTCACTTTATCAAAGCGCCCTAAATATTTGCTCTGTTGTCTCTTTCGCATCGCCAAACAACATTTGAGTATTGTCTTTATAGAACAATGGGTTTTGCACGCCAGCATAACCTGTACTCATTGAACGTTTGAACACGATAACTTCTTTAGCGTTCCACACCTCAAGAACTGGCATACCCGCGATTGGGCTAGTTGGGTCTTCGGCAGCTGCGGGGTTAACCGTGTCATTCGCGCCAATAACCAACACAACGTCAGTCTCAGGGAAGTCATCATTGATTTCATCCATACTTAGCACGATATCATAAGGCACTTTTGCTTCAGCCAGTAATACGTTCATATGGCCAGGTAAACGACCCGCCACCGGATGAATAGCAAAACGTACTTTGATACCTTTACTGATTAACTGTTGAGTTAACTCATAAACAGGATATTGCGCTTGGGCAACAGCCATACCGTAACCTGGGGCGATAACCACAGATTTGGCATTACGTAAAATATCAGCAACCGCTTCTGCATGAACCTCGGAGTGTTCTCCGTAGTCTTTATCGTTATCAATCACAACGTCGGTACCAAAACCTCCGGCAATAACACTGATAAAAGAGCGATTCATTGCCTTACACATGATGTAAGATAAAATAGCACCTGACGAGCCCACTAAAGCACCGGTAATAATAAGTAAATCATTACTTAACATAAAACCAGCAGCCGCTGCAGCCCAACCTGAGTATGAATTCAACATAGAAACCACAACTGGCATATCCGCACCGCCAATTGACGCAACCAAATGCCAACCAAATACCAAAGCAATAATAGTCATTAAAAATAAGGCTGTATTTGAGCCACCATTATTGACAAACGTCAGTAGCAATAAAAAACTAAGAACACCTGCCGCTAAATTCATTTTATGACGATTAGGTAACATTAACGCACTAGAGCTGATTGTTCCGCGAAGTTTAGCAAACGCAACAATAGAGCCTGTAAACGTGACTGCACCAATAAATATACCGATGAACACTTCCGCTAAGTGTATTTTCATTGCGGTATGCTGAACTGCCGTAATCAAGACATCATGTCCTGAATCAAAATAGCTATTAAAACCCACTAACACCGCAGCTAAACCAACGAAGCTATGCAAGATTGCCACAAGCTCAGGCATTTGTGTCATTTCAACTTTATTTGCTAATCTCAGCCCAATACCTGAGCCAACAATCATCGCAATAATAATAATCCAAACATTAGAAACGCGTGGGTCAATAACAGTAGCAAGTAAAGCAATAGCCATACCTGCCATACCAAATAAATTACCCCGTTGAGCCGTTTCTTGTTTACTTAAACCGGCTAAACTAAAAATAAACAGTAAAGCAGCAATCACGTACGCTGCACTAATAAAACCATTAGACGCTATTTGTGTAGATTCCATACAACCCCCCTACTTACTAAACATTTTTAACATACGACTAGTGACTTTAAAGCCACCGACAATATTGATAGTGGCCACTAGCGTCGCTAGTGTGGCGAGTATCTGTACGGCTAGATTGTCCGAGCCAATTTGTAATAAAGCCCCCACAATAATAATCCCAGATATCGCATTGGTGACACTCATCAACGGGGTATGCAAAGAATGACTGACGTTCCAAACCACGTAATAGCCAATAACACAAGCAAGTACAAAAACAGTAAAGTGAGTAAGAAAATCTGCAGGGGCAACACTGGCTACCCAGCCAAATAACGCTATCCCTGCTGCCATAAAGGCATATTTTTTCATTGGTGAAGCAGGCTCTTCTTCAATGACTTCAACTGGTTCAACGGCTGCTTTTTGAGCGGGCGCTGCACTCACTTGAATAGGCGGTGGCGGAAAGGTGATTTCACCTTCTTTTACCACTGTCATATTGCGAATGACAACATCTTCAAAATCGATATTAAGCATGCCGTCTTTGTTTTTACATAATAACTTAGTTAAATTGACTAAGTTATTAGAATAAAGCTGTGAGGCCTGATTAGGTAAGCGAGACACTAAATCAGTATAACCAATCACTTTAACACCATGGGCATCAACCACTTTACCTGCGACGGTACATTCACAGTTACCACCACCTGCAGCAGCTAAATCGACAATCACACTGCCAGCCTTCATTGATTGAACCATTTCTTCAGTTATCAATTTTGGCGCCGGCCTACCGGGGATCATCGCGGTAGTAATAATTATATCAACGTCTTTGGCTTGCTCTGCAAACAGCGCCATTTCAGCATCAATAAAGGCTTTACTCATTTCTTTCGCGTAACCATCACCAGAGCCGGTATCTTCTGGCTCTTCGTAGTCAAGCTCAAGAAATTCAGCTCCCATACTTTCTATTTGTTCTTTTACTTCAGGACGGGTATCAAACGCTCGAACAATGGCACCTAAACTACCCGCAGTACCAATTGCAGCTAAACCGGCAACACCAGCGCCAATAATCATTACTTTAGCTGGCGGCATTTTACCCGCAGCAGTTATTTGCCCGGTAAAAAAACGACCGAAAAGATTAGATGCTTCAATAACTGCACGATACCCAGCAATGTTCGCCATTGAGCTCAGGGCGTCCATTGATTGAGAGCGCGTCATGCGCGGCACCATTTCCATGGCTAACGTCGTAATTGATTTATCTTTAAGTGCGCTAAGCAGCTCAGGGCTTTGTGCTGGGGCAATAAAGCTGATCAGTGTTGCACCATCATTCATAGAAGCAACTTCTTCAAGTGTTGGTGCATTTACCTTTAGAATGATATCGCTTTGCCAACAACTCTTCTTGCTCACTAATTCTGCATCATTAGCGCTGTATTCGTCGTCGGTAAAACTTGCTTTAGTGCCTGCACCTTTTTGTACTTGTACAGTAAAGCCTAACTTAATCAGTGCACTAATAGAGCTTGGCGAGCCAGCAACACGATTTTCACCGATTAATGACTCTTTGGGAATTCCAATGTTCATAAAATACCTTTAAACAGTTGAGAAATAATATATTTTAAACAGACTACCTAATGTTTTACCATTTATAGCCTTAATTTAAAATATAAATATTGAAATAACCGTGCTTTACCTACTAAGTAACCTTCCTTTACCTACTTAGTAACCTGAGTCTTGAGTGATAATTGAACTATTTGCCCACCTAGTGATCAAAAACGTTGATTAAAAAAGACTTAAAAGCATAAAAAGTAGGTAGATGGAGTAATTGATATAAGAGGTATATACCCGTTCC
>JBLIEW010000134.1:0-5369 GCA_047633255.1 Colwellia sp. | reverse complement strand
CCGTCAAACCGCCAGTAAAAGCACCGCAGTCAGTTGTCATTGGATCCGAAGTCGAGCTAGAAGCCAATTGGTATGGGTGGTGGGGAATAGATTGAAATTTAATAGTGAGGGCGTAGTGCCAGTGAACTCAACAGGAAAAGAGGTTTTTATGGATGTCATCACTGACAAACCAAAATCAGGTGTGCTTTATGCCAATACCAAATTACAGCCCTTAGCTGAACACTTATTTGCAGTAGGTTACTTTGCAGAACAACTACATCGAAAACTATTTCCTGAAAGTTCACAATTTTCAATCGTGAACTTTGTCGCTGGTTGTTTACATGATTTAGGCAAGATAGACCCCAAATTTCAAGAGTGGGTAATTAACCCCAAAAAGCAAAGCTATGTTGCAGAGGATGGGCAGCATATTGATGATGCTAAATTTAGTTTTGAAAAACATCCGAGACATAACGAAGTATCGTTATTACTATACCAATTGCTTGATAGTGCAGAATTAAAAGCGTTGAATCATAGTAACAAACGAACAGTTAAACATGCTGTTTATTGGCACCACGCTAAGCCATACCGCAAAGATAAAAACAGTTTTACAACTTATAAAGACATTAGCAAAAAATTAATTGCCAATCAGAAAGGTACTTCACTTAATGATGTTTTAGTCCAAGTGCAATCATTACTTAAAAAAGTTATAGGAACAGATAAAAAATATCGTGAATTAAGCAGTTCAATACTTGAACAAGTGGTTTCTGAACGGATTTCAGAGAATGTTGAACAAAGTTTGCCAGATGCACCACCTTTACCTAGCTACAAAGAATATGAGTTAGAAGAATCGGTTTCAGCTAATTGCAGTAATGTAAAAATCAACGCGCTAAATAATATTGCACGAGCATGCGTGATCACAGCCGACAGACTCATTTCAGCGTTAAGCGCGGCAGAATTACATGAAGCGATATTACACCGTAGTCTTGATGATATTGTGAATGAATTACTGGAAGTAGAATCTACACTAAGTAATGACATTGGAACCTGCTTAAGTTCATTTTACCCAAACAGTGAAAGAAGTATTAAACAACGCGATATTGCAAAGCAGCTTACAACTGCAGAAGATGTTGCCGTATTAGCGGGGGCTGCAGGTTGTGGTAAAACCAAAATAGCCTTGGAATGGGCAAAACTGCAAGGCGCAAAACGTATCATTTGGGTATGCCCTCGAGTACAAGTGTGTCAAGGCTTGTTTTATGAATTGACGTCAGAACAATATTTACCTAACAGCACGATTGAGATTAATACTGGTGAGTTTAAGTTCCATAACCAATGGGATAATCCGATCCCCGAAGGTGAAAACTTTTCCGGCGATGTCATTATTACCACAATTGACCAAATTATTGGCTCGGTGATCAGTCACACCAATGCCAATACTTTAATAGACTTTTTGAATGTACATGTTGTTTTTGATGAGTTTCATGAATACGTTAACATGCCAGCGTTTAACTTGCTTTTTGCTGAGCTGATAGTGGCTAAAAAAGCCAAAGAGCAGCAAGCCAATACATTATTGGTGTCAGCTACCCCTCATTATGTTTTTGTCGAAGAGTTATTAGGGATTCATCAAGATGACATAATAGAAATGCCGTCATTTAACCAAAGCCAGTATCAACTCGATTTTAAAATATTTGATGATACCAAGCTTGATAACGCGAACCCATTATTTGTCCCGCAAAGTGACTGCACATTTGTTATCAGTAATATGGCACTGACAGCACAGAACAGTTTTATTACCAATCAACATAACGAAAACGCAGTGCTACTTCATTCAAAGTTTATTAAAAGTGATAAACAAAAATGGTTTGCTGAAGTCTTTGAATCTTATAAGCGCGGCGGCATGCGTAAATTTGATGTGTTGCGCAGTGGTCCTATTGTTCAGGCGTCTTTAAATATCAGTTGTGATTATATGGTGGCTGAAATCACCAATGCAGAAGACTGCTTGCAGCGTTTAGGTCGTTTAGACAGATTTGGCGAAAACGAAGCAGTAAATATCTATACCCTAGCCGTGCCAGAGTCTATTGCAGCGCCAAAAGGTAATAGCCCTGCATCACGTTTTTTATCTAAATTGTATGTGCTTAAGTCAGTGCGAGAGTGGTATCAGTATTTATTAATTTCACTAGAGGGTAAAAAGTTCAACTTACCGGAAATTTA
Source organism: Colwellia sp. (assembly GCA_047633255.1). GTDB lineage: Bacteria > Pseudomonadota > Gammaproteobacteria > Enterobacterales > Alteromonadaceae > Colwellia. Next base: position 3,182 of record JBLIEW010000134.1, on the reverse strand, counting down.
CGTGCTTTATCAAAGTTTTCATCGTTCAGAAAAAACAAAGGGCTATATAGAAAGTGATTTAGTCGCTGCACTTAAAAACAGTGTACAGAAAATAAACGCAAAAGTGATTGACCCGATCAAAGTCATCCCTAAAAAAAATAAGGACAAAAAACGGAGCAAAATCAGCAAAAACTCACTACGAGGTGATAACCGTTTTGTTCAGCTTGCCGTGGTCGATCTGAGTAATGCAGAGCCACAATACCTAGAAGAATACGCCTACTCAATCCCGCTTGATGATGACAGCAATATCGACAACTTAACCTATTCTACCAATGCTATTTTAGGTTATGGCCAAAGTGATAAAGACTTACTCGCTCACATGTTTAAAAAGCATCATAACGTTATGGGGGGCATAAAATCCTATAACGATACAGCCTTGAACAATGAAGCTCGCGAGCCTGAATCACCTATTTACTTAAGCTATACCACTAACGATTTACTGCAAGTGGGCGGTGAAAGTGCTCGCCATCCACATGCTATTTATTACGCCGTCTGTGATAAACAGCCCATAGGCGCAATGTCAATTAAACAAATTAACCAAACCACAGAAGATGAGGAATAAATCATGGAAAAAGTAACCGGAATTAAAAGTGTGGATTTTAAAATTAAAGCAATAGGTCATGGCGTTGTTAATTGGAATGGCCCTACGACTTTGACAGGAGATAGTGGTAAAACAGTTGATAACCACACTCTGCCAAAACTGCGTGGTTATTCGAATTTAACAGGAAAAGTAAAAGACGAGACTGGTTATAAATACAAAAAAGAGGCGACAGACATCGATTTTAAAAAAACGCCTTTATATATTAGCCAAAATTGTATTCGTCATCATTTATTCAAAGAGCAAGCATTTGACCTGCATTTTGCGGGGGACAAAAACTTAGAGAAGGTCTTAGCATCCATTACAGGCTTGATCCGTGGTTATGTTGTACCGTCAAGCCAATGTAAAAGAACCAGTCCGTTACTCATTGAAGATTTTGTTGATCAATTAGGTAATGGCAACTTTGAGCAATTTGGCCAAGCGGGTGAGCGAGATAGCTCTTCTTTTTTCTCCAAAACGACTTTTGGTGATACGGAATATGTTTCTTATGGCTCAATCAGCATCGAACAATTGCAATTCATTTCGCTAGATAAAAAGTTTGATCGCGCCAGCATGGTGATAAAAGAAGGTCAGGGTGAAGACGTTGCAGTAACAGTGCAAGATTTTATTAAAACGCTAAACCTATCCTTAAATCCTGTTGCAACATTCCATAGTAACTATGTAAGAAAAGGCACTATTTTCGAAGAAGGTGAGTGCGGTATTTTGTTAAATGATGATGCAGTGCAAGCAATAGTTGAACATACTTTGTCACGCATTGCAGATCTAAGCATTCGCCAAGCCAAAGGTTATATGTATGTGGATGAAATTACAGTGGACTATAACGATAGCCATAAAATGATGCGTATAAAGCGTGATGAGTCTGAAATTATTAACGAATCACAATCGCAATATGCTCAATATTTCTACGCAAAATAGGCGGGTAATATGAAAATAACTATTGATTATGATTCGTGTTGGCGTAACTCATTTTTAGGCGGCTCTAATAATGAGCCATTACCCAAAAAAGGTAGAGAATTTTTAGGCTCTATGACCAACCTTAAAAAAGAGGGTAACTTTAAAGTATGTGAGAACACTTTAGATACTGTAATGGGCTTGCTCAATCGTTTAATTGGCGATCAACGTAAGCTTTATCAAGCTCGCAGTAAAATGTATGAAGGTTCCTATTATTTTGAAGAATTAGAAAGTAAGGTAACTTTTAAAGATAAACCACAGTTTACTAACGAAATGACGTTTATCCGTAATATGAACGGCAGTACAGATCAAAACTCATTTACAGGGATGATTAAAGTTACAGATCCTATTTTTACATCAGTATATTCGCCAATATTTTGGGGGATATTGAGTTCTGATGTTTCAACGCTATGTGACTTTATCGTTGATGAAGTTACCGTTGAGGGAAGTATTAAGCTTGATCCACTTAGTATTATGAGTCGACTTGAGTTTTTAAATAAAGAGAAGCCGCAGGAAAATTCAGGAGTGGTCGCGCAAGCAGTCGAAGCGTTAAAAATATTTTTCCCTGATATTGAGTACTTCAATAATAAAGGGCAAATAATGACCATTAGCCTTTACTGTTCTGCGCTATATCTACAATTAGCTCGTTTAGAAGGAAAATATGATATGTCTTCAGCAAAGACCAAAGCTGGGGGGATCAGTGGTATTTCAAAGCGAGGCTTCACGAAAAAAGACTTTATGGCGAGTTATACGACGGGGCCAAAAAAAACCATTTGGGGAAATCCCTTTATTAAGAAAGAAAAGATAAAAGGGCAAGGAGAAGTCACCTCAATGATGACAAAAGCCAGTGGTCAACTAGAAATTAGCATTGATGTAGAACGTAATAAAGCTATAGAAATAAAAGGCCTTATTGACAATGCAGGTGTGTCTAGTTTTTACCTTGGTAAAAAAGGCCTTGCTTATGTTTCAAATATTCGTGTGTAGGAGTGTGTATGAATTCGTTTATAGATATTCAATTAAAACCCGATGCTGAAATGCGGGAAGCCGAACTCAGTAGTAAGGTATTTACAAAGTTTCATAAAGTGTTAGTTCAACTTAATTCCAACCAGATAGGTATTAGTTTTCCGCAAGCTAATTTAAAACTTGGCTTGTTGTTCCGTATTCATGGTGACGTGAGTATGCTTCACGATCTTCAAGGCTTAGATTGGTTAGGTCCTCTTAAGGGTTACTGCAATGAGAGTGAAATAGCAACAGTGCCTACGCAGGTAATGTATCGTGTAATTTCAGTTAAAAAAAGTAACTTAAGTAAATCAAAACTCAGGCGCCTGATAAGCAGAAACAGTATAGACAAAGATGGTGAGAAGCGTTACAAAGTGAAAATGTTGAGCCAAGGTTTTGATAACCCGTACTTAGATTTACAAAGTAGCTCAACAGGACAAATCTATCGCAAGTTTTTCGAATTTAGCGGAATAAAAGATAATCCTGAACATGGATCATTTGATACGTATGGCTTAAGCAAGACAGCTACGATACCTTGGTTTTAACCTTTTATTTTTGCTCTTTAAAAATATAGCTAATTAACAATGAGTTACAG
>JBLIEW010000133.1:0-5397 GCA_047633255.1 Colwellia sp. | reverse complement strand
CTGCAGCTTTTAGTTCCCCTGAATACCCAGCGGCGGGTCAACGTCAGACGAATGTTATTCCCGCCCCCTATTTTATATATCGCGGTGAAACCTTACGTATTGGTGATGGCTCAATTGCCCGGGCAGTAGCAATCGATAAAAGTTGGTATGAACTCGACTTATCGTTGGCAGGTTCTTTTAACGCTAATTCAGAGGATAACGAGGCAAGGGTAGGCATGCCTGATCTAGATTTTATTTTTGAGCTGGGCCCGCAGCTTAGTGTACGGTTATCAAAATTTGAATTTGAACAGCATGGCAAAGCAGAGTTGTTCTTAAACTTACAAGCTCGCGCCGCATTTTCAACTGATTTTTCGGGCTTCAATAAACGAGGGTATGTGTTCCAACCCGAATTTAGCTATCGGCAACGAGGATGGCTTAGCGAGAAAACTGCTTTGTCTGTTAGCGTGTCACCCACCTGGGCAACCGAAAAATTGCACGATTATTTCTATCAAGTTGATAGCGATTTTGTCACCGAAACGCGTTCAGCCTACGATGCTAAAAGTGGTTATTTAGGCACAGACTTATCTGTTGGTCTGTCATTTAACGCCACCGAAGACATTCGAATTTTTACCTTTGCCCGTGCTTCTCTGCATTCGGGGGCGGCGAATGAAGACAGCCCTCTATTTATGGAAAAAAGTACCTACTCTTATGGTGTCGGTATGGTGTGGCGATTATGGGAGAGTGAAGAGAGAGTAGCCGGGCGTTAGTAAGATCAAGATAGTTGGCGTTTTGCATCATGAACTGTGAATGGGCTATGCCAACAACTAAGATGTTTGATCAATCATGTTTTATGTCAATTGTGCAGACTTAACGTCATGTTTTAGTTTTTAGATATCAGGTGAGCTTAATTTGCAATATAACTGATATCTGAAATTAAATACTCTGAATGTTATAGGGTTAGATTTTTTGAACATTCCATTTGCTTGCGATGGGAATTAAATACCGCTCTTTTAGAGCAACTAATTTCCTGGGTTTCTGCGCCATATTTCTTTATATACTCACTCACTAGTGGCTTTAAAACTGCAACTTGTTCTTTAGACAGGGAATTGTGAAGTTGATCCCTTACCTTACGCCACCTTTTTTCTTTAACTTCAGCTGCGACATTAAGCCAAAGATAAGCTTGAGCATAATTTTGCTCAACGCCTAAGCCATCCATGTACAATAACGCAAGTGCAAATTGGGATACTTTATTACCAAGTTTAGATGCTACTTCAAGGTGCTCGAACGCACTGTCATAATTTTTATTTCGAACCGCATTAGCGCTCAATTCTGTTGCTCTATTAAACTTTTCAACTTCAAAAGAATCTGCCGCATTAATTGATAAAGAACAGATTCCGCAGGTCATAGCAGTGACTAAAAGTAATTTTTTCACTTAGGATTTCCTATAGTTTAGGTTAAAGTTATAATTATATTGTGGCAGGGAAATATGTGATTTAACGTGTACTATTGTAACAAAAGTTGTGAAGAGTGCGAATCATTGAGTAATGAGTACGTCGAGTCTCAGATAGCACAAAAACCATAATCTAGCTGTATGAGCCGCACTTTTATTATTACATGCCTGTTAATTATTCTTTTTGAATAGTCATTTTACATTAATTCAAGATCACTAACTGTGTAATTAGCGACGTCGCATTCTTCACCACCTGCATTGATAAAATACTGTTTGGGTATTCCCATCGAACTAAAAATGGGTGATTTGTCAGGTTCACTGACGTTTAACCCCGCTTCTATAGGCATGAGTTTTAACTGTAGGTCAAACTCACTATAGAGTTCATCTATAATTTTATAATCAGTGATGTTGGTAAGGAAGATTTCTTCTTCGATGTCATAGACTGTATTGATTGCGTTATTGATGACAGAAATGCTGACGACTGGAGTGGGGGAAAAGGTTGGGCAATCGTTATAACTTAGATTAAATTGATAATTTGCTGTTTTGTTAGCTTGCCAAATACTGTGTTGCTCATCTAATTGGCTTATTAATGCGTATTTTTTTGAGTCTGAAATGACCTTATACTCACATTTCGCATCAAACTGTGCATCAATAACCGTGAAAAGCCTAGCGATTCTGCCGTATCTAAATCTTTATTGTGTATGGTGAATATATTAATCGAGCCTGTCGCTGAGCCACATGAATCAGTATAGATAAAACCATCATCACCTTTTTGCGAGCAGTGTAATTGGATATCTTCATCGATAAGTAACTTGCCGTGAGTTTTAACTGAGACAGCCCCAGTATTGTCGCAACTAATGGCTTGGTCATCTTGATATACACGAACATGCTGTTCGCCTTCCCAATCGAATTTGTTGTCGTTACAAGCTGTTAAACTCAAACAAAGTTGTCCAGCAGTTATTCCAGAATTCTTAAGCATTACATTTCCTTCCTAGTGTAAATTAACAATCCAGATTGTAGTCATCCAAGACAAGTATTTCTGTTGATAATTGATACCGAATGTAAAGAAATGCAATTCAATCTATATTTTTAGAGGTGTTTAGTCGTACCCATGTTTTTATGTAGGACTCTAATGATTGTTATGCCTTTTGCACTTGAGATGTAATATATAATATGACTTGCATAAGGAAAGCTATACAACACATCGTGTAGCTCACTTCTTGGTCTGCCAACTAGGGGTGTTTCAGCTAAACGACTAGCTAATAAATTAAGACCATCAACATAATTTTTAGCTTGTGATTTACCCCACTTTGTTAGGGTGTATAGCACTATATTATTAAGATCTTCTAATGCTTCAGGTGTAAAGGCGTAGTTAGACATTATCTATAGTTTGCATCAGCTTGTTAATCGCATCTTGCCCATCAATCACCTTACCTGACTTTAGACTATCAAAGCCTTTTTCCAGCTCCATTTTTAAGACCCTTTCTTTTAACGCTTGGATCTCTTGATATTCTTTAGCCGACATCACCACCGCTACGGGTTTGTCGTGTCTGGTGATCCAAACAGGCTCTTGTTGCACTTTTAGCACCACATCACTAAATGACTTTTTAGCATCGGTAGAATTGATTGAATCCATAATTTAGTCTTTTATGTTTGATATGACTATTTTGTACATAATAGCCATTATGTACAAAATGTTCCAATGGTTGTTGATGGTCATTTATGGAAATCTGAAGTAAGTGGAGGAATTGAGTCGAGGGAAATCAAAAGCATGTTCTTAGTATCGAGTAATTTGATTACTTTTATAGAAATACAACATTTGTTCAAAATTGACAGTTTGTTGCTACTATCTATATGATGAAGCAATAGGTTTTTTCATTCAGGAGATTGTTATGCGTTTATCTATCGACATTACCCCAGAGCAGCATCAACATTTAAAAGCAGCAGCGGCACTACAAGGCCAATCCATCAAAAATTATGTGTTAGAACGTGCCTTACCGCAGGGTAATGATCAAGAAGCACTGAATAAATTGGAAGCATTTCTAGGAGCGCGTGTAGACAAAGCCAAAGCTGGTAAAATTTCGACTAGCTCCGTTGACTCTATATTTGGCGAAGAATTAGCGAAAGCCAAGTAACCATTATGCGCCAATACAACATTACGGAAGATGCAGAGCAAGACTTATGGAAGATTGCACGTTATACCCTCAGTAAATTTGGACCCAAACAATTAGAAGCATACCGACAAGCGCTAAACAGTACCTTTAATGCTATTGGTAGAAACGACGTTATTCAGCGTCAATTTTCAATTAAACGTTTGGATTTATTGGTGACAAAATGCCAACATCATTATGTTTTCTATATCGTTGAGGGCGTTGATAAACCAACTGTTATTGGCGTTATTCATGAAGCGAGAGACATTGTGGTTTACTTACTTCTCGATTGACTGGCGAAGATAATCAGTAGCCTGTTGCCAACAATTAACATGCGTGTCCTGTTAATTTATGATGACTAAATCCACACTAGCTGACGGTAATGTGGCGAGCCAATCTACCGCATCGATTTTAAATAAACGCATCAAATTCCTAAGCTAAAGTAATGCTTGTTTTACCATTATTATAAACGTGTGAAGACTGTGCCTTCTCCATTTTTCGGCACTGTACACAATAAGCTTGACTGGTGTGAGGGTTTTTAGCCTGGAATTAATGTAAGAGTCCTTTTAATTCCTTGCCACATGTCAAGCGACACATTTGAATTAATCCGGCATTGCCGTATACTTGTTGTATGATTTTTATAGAAACTAGTATATTCACAAAAATCTTACCCAGTTACCTTTCTGATGATGATTACCGTAGGTTGCAATCGTATCTTCTACAAAAACCTGATGCTGGTGATATTGTTCGTGGCTCTGGCGGAGTAAGGAAAGTTCGCTGGGCCCCTTCTGGTAGAGGAAAAAGTGGTGGAATACGTGCAATCTATTATTGGAAAAAATCAGAACATGAAATTTGGATGCTAACGATGTATAGCAAATCTGAAAGGGCGACAATTTCTGGTAATGTCTTAAAACAAATAGCGGAGGCAATCGATCATGAATAATCGTGATATTGGATTAGAAATTCTTGAAGGATTAAATGAGATTAAACAATTCAAAAGTGGCAATGCCCAACTAAAAACAACTGAATTGTCTGAACCATCTAAACCTAAAATAATCAGAGCAAAACTAAAATTATCACAGTCAGCATTTGCAGGTTTGCTGGGTGTAAGCATGCGGACATTACAGGACTGGGAGCAAGGACGTAGAAGCCCTCAAGGTCCTGCAATAGCGCTGCTTCGTATTGCAGAACAGCATCCAGAAGTTTTTGCTGATTTACACTAAAACATTTAGTAAATCCGTCAAGAACCTGCTGGCCTTCGCATATGGAAAAGTTAACGTGAGTGTCCTGATAGCGTTCATTTTATGCGCTGCGCTTATTAAACATATGCTTCGCATACTGTCATCCCGCGCGGCGTCCGCATGACATTTTTCAAACGAATCCCTTCGTCCAACCTACTTTTTTGCTACAGCCAAAAAAAGTAGGCAAAAAAGGCCACTGAGGGCAATGCTCTTCATCCGATTATTTTGCAAATTAAGCAGGTCGCGATGATCCGCTCCCGGCGGTACATCACTTAATTGGCTGTCCCGCGCGGCGTCCGCATGCCAATTACCCCACTGAATTCATAAAATAACCGGCGAGCCTTGAGTCGAGGGTAAATCAAAAGCATCGGCCGCGCGGCGGGCGCATTGCCGACTAAGAGTTTTGATTGTCTTTGCCAATAATTATCATGCGTGTCCTGTTAATTCGTGCTGTTAATTCTGTGTCCAGTCTTCAAGCTGAAGACCGATGACGCGTTTAAACTCTCTAGTATTGTTAGTAACTAAAATGCAATCGCTTGCCATCGCGTGACCAGCTATAGCTGTATCATTCGCACCG
>JBLIEW010000132.1:0-5581 GCA_047633255.1 Colwellia sp. | reverse complement strand
TCCCAGTTGTTACAGGTAATGGCTCAATAACTCAATTATCTGAATTAGTGGATATTACCCGTACTGTTGGCCCTTCAAACTTAACGCGTTTAAATGGTAGTCGCACCGTCAGATTAGATATTAGTCCACCTGAAGGTTGGTCATTAGAGCGCACCATTTCAGTATTAAAAGCGCAAGTTGAACCTAAATTAAAAGCAGTATTACCTAACGACGGTAACATTATTTATGGTGGCAGTGCCGATCAATTAGATAAAGCCATTGGTATTATGGCAGAGAACTTTGGCTTTGCATTAGTGATTTTATTTTTACTGATGGCCGTTTTATTTAAATCAATTAAAGACAGTTTATTAGTGGTTATCACCATTCCATTAGCCACAGTTGGCGGCGTAATAGCACTTCAAGCGCTTAATTTAGTAGTTTTCCAACCCCTTGATTTATTAACCATGATTGGTTTTATTATTTTACTTGGTTTAGTGGTTAATAATGCTATTTTACTAGTTCACCAAACTCGCCTGGGGCAAATAAGCGGTTTAACAAGATTTGATGCAGTTGAGCAGGCATTAAGTTTACGTTTACGCCCTATATTTATGAGTACCTCAACAAGTTTTTTTGGCATGTTGCCATTACTACTTATGCCTGGCGCTGGCAGTGTTATTTATCGAGGTTTAGCGTCGGTTATTGTCGGAGGATTAGCATTCAGCACTATTTTTACCATTGTTTTATTGCCATGTTTATTGCGATTAAACAAACAAGACTTTTTACAACTTTTGTCAAAAAAAGCAAGCACAACCGCCAAAGACATTACCCCAAATAAGCAGCCTGCTTCATTACAATCAAACAATCACTCGGCTTGAGTATAGGGATCCAACATGAAAGCAATTAACCTCAAAGCACTTAACTTGAAAGCACCTAAGTTAAAAAAAGTTGCTATTAGCGTTTTATTAATAGGTGCATCACTCACAAGTTTGATAACAGCAACTACCGCACAAGCTTATTACGTTGCTAACGAGGAAGAAAAAGCCCAGTTAGTTACGATAGCAACCGCTAAAACAGAGCGAGTAAACCCAACCATGTGGCTACTTGGCAATGTTATCAGCCGTCAAAACTCACAAATTTCAGCTGAGCAAACAGGCATTTTATTGTGGGTAGTCGATGTGGGGTCGCAAGTTCAACAAGGACAACTACTGGCTACCCTTGATAATCGCCACCTAAAATTACAACTTGCTAGGCAGCAAGCTGAAGTAAATCAACATCAAGCAGATGTTGATTACCTAATAAAGCAAAAAGCTCGTTTATCTACATTAAGTCAGAAAAACAATACCTCTGTGAGTGAGTTTGAGCGGGTAATTAAAGACTTAACCATTGCCAAAAATGAAGTAATCGCCCTAGATATGCAGGTAAAGCAAACCGAGCTTGATATTGAAAAAACAAAAATCACTGCCCCCTTCTCTGGTAATATCAGCCAACGTTTTGCCAATATTGGTGAACTTATCACACAAGGTAGAGCCCTAGTGCAATTGGTAGATACCACCCATTTAGATATTAAAATTTCAGCGCCACTATCTATCGCCAGTTTTATTAAGGCCAAGGCCAAAGTGATGGTGAAATGGCAAAATAAATTAATAGAGTTACCCGTTAGAACGTGGAGTCAGGCAGGCGATCAAGCATCACGTACTTTTGATGTAAGGCTAGCTGCTGATGGACTTGAATTAATTTCAGGCTCTGCTGTGACTGTTTCCCTGCCAAAACAAACCAGTAAAAAAGCAACGTTAGTACCGCGTGATGCGTTAGTACTTCGTGAAAAAGAAACCTTTGTATTAACGATTGATGATCAAAACCAAGCGAAAAAAGTGAACGTACTTGTTGGGCAAGGTGTTGGACAATGGGTTTCTATAACGGGTGCACTTTCGGCAGGTGATAACGTAATTATTCGTGGTGCTGAACGTCTGCAAGAAGATAAAAAGGTAAGAACAGATGAAAAGTTAACGATTACAGCATCAATACATTAAAATGTCATAAAACACATTAAAATGAATTAATACCAATGGCAATAAATATGTGATCATTCTAAATGGACTAAATATCCCAATAACATCTTTTCTTTCAATCATATAAGCCAGCTATTGCTCAATCAAGCGCCTTGTTCTTAAAAATTTATCCTCATTGATATTTGATCACTAACTTATTGCCATTGGTACAACACTTTACTTACCTCAAGATGAAAAACTTTAATATTGCGTAATATTAAAGCTTTTGATGATTGAATATTTCCCGCTTTACTTTGGTTTTATCTGCTCTATACCCTATTGCCATTAGGTTATCGAGAACAAATTTTCTTATTTCTAATCTATGTGTTTTTCATGATTTTGTTAACAGGTTGTAAATATTTCTATACATCGTTAATTGATGCTGGCTTGCTGTAAATATTTACATACGATTTCAATCGTAATTAATTTAAAAAATTATATTTTAAGATTGAATTTTAGTTGCTGTCTATGCAATTCTTATTGCCGAAATCAAACCGAACAACACTACATTCCATACTTAGGTAATAAAATAACAAACCGAAAAAGTATGGTCAATGCAGTATTTAGACCCTTCCATTTTAAGAAGGAAAATCATTAAAATTAGCGTTAGGAAAGAAGAAATAGTTACGCCGTAAATCTTAATTTAGGTGTGATGATTTATTACAACAATAAGAATAAAAATAATTTTGCCGCAATTTTTATCATCGGTATAGTTATTTATTATAACAACAAGAAACAGAAGGATAATGGAACATGACAGTTAAATTTAAGCATAGTGCACTTGCTATAGCAGTATATTTGTCGCTAGCAAGTACTTCAGCAATAGCACAAGAGAATAATAGCGCTGACAATGCAGATATTGAACGCATAGTCACGGTTGGTACACGTATGTCTAACCGTACAGTAGCAGACAGCCCTGCACCTATTGATATTATTTCAGCTGATGCGATTAAAAACTCAGGCGCAACTAGCACCCCAGATATGCTTCGTAAACTTGCCCCTTCATTTAATATGAACAATACCACGACTTCTGATGGACAAGATCTTATGCGTCCAGCGTCACTAAGAAGCTTAGGGCCAGATCAAGTATTGATATTAATTAATGGTAAGCGACGTCATCAACAAGCCGTGGTTGCGGTACAAGAAAATGTTGGTCGCGGCAGTGCCGGTACCGATCTTAGTTCAATTCCAATGACTGCTATTTCTCGCATTGAGATATTACGTGATGGCGCAGCGGCTCAATATGGCTCTGATGCAATTGCCGGCGTTATCAACATTATTCTTAAAAATAATGGTGGTGGTACTGCTTGGACACAATATGGTCAAACAAGTGAAGGTGACGGTGAAAGCTTTGAACTAGGCGCTAACTATGGCTTTGATATTGGTGAGAAAGGTATGCTAAACCTCACTTTTGAATACGCTGACAATGGTGAAATGAACAGAGCAACACCAACAACATGGTTTGATTCTATCCCAGAGCCAAAACAATTATTACTTGTAGGTGAAGCACCAACAGAAATGACCAGCCTATGGGCAAACTTTTCTTATGATTTAGGTGAAGGTAGTGAATTATATGCTTTTGGTGGTTTTACTGCTAAAGAAGGCGAATCACTTGGTTTTTACCGTGGTGCTGCCGATAACCGTGTATGGAGCGAACTATACCCAGACGGCGTAACGCCACAATTAGGTACAAAATCTGAAGATTTCTCAATGGCTGTAGGCTATAAAACCGAAATGGGTGATTGGGGCATTGACGCAAGTATTGTTACCGGTGAAAACCGTTTCGAATTTAGCAACGTTAACTCTCTTAACGCCAGTTATGGACCAGACAGCCCAACATCAGCTTATGATGGTGCGCTTATCTTTAGTCAAACTACCTTTAACTTAGACGCAGTTACCGCTGTTGACCTTGGGCTTTACGATGAAACCTCTATCGCTATCGGCGTAGAATATAGAATAGATGGTTATCAACAAGAAGCAGGTGATGCCGTAACTTATGACCGTGGTGACACCCTTTGTGGTGAAACTGTCAACCCAACCGGTGATCCATTATTTACCGCATGTACTGGTGGCGATATTACCGCTCCTGGTATGCAAGGTTTCCAAGGTTACAGCCCAGCAATGGCTAGTGATACCGATAGAAAAAGTTTTGCCGTCTATTTAGACTCTGAAACCTACTTAACTGAAGACTGGTTAATTGCTGCAGCGGTTCGTTATGAAGATTACGATGACTTTGGCAGCACAGTTATTGGTAAGTTATCAACGCATTTAACCTTAACTGACGACTTTTCTTTTCGTGCCTCTGCGTCAACAGGCTACAGAGCACCGGGTATGCAGCAAAATAATTTTACCCAACGCTCTATTTCATTGGATAATGGTGAATTAGCTGATTTAGTTACTTTACGTCCAAATGATGCACTTGCACAAGAGCTTGAATTTAAAGAGCTTAAAGAAGAAACCTCAACCAGTGTTTCTGTCGGTTTGGTGTACAAAAAAGACAGCTTCTCATCTACGCTTGACGTATATCAAATAAACATTGATGATCGCATTGCTTATTCAGGTAATATTAAAAGCGGCATTAATGATGATATAACTGACTTTTTTGATCGCCATTCTGGATCTGATCAGGCATTAGATGGCGTTGCGAATGTCTCTATATTTACCAATGCTATTGATACTGAAACCTTTGGTCTTGATTGGGTAAACCAATACACACAAGAAATAGAAGACCTAGGTAATGTTGTTTACGAACTTGCTTATCATCACAATAATACTGAAGTCACTAATATCAATACGTCTTCATCAATAGTGCCTAATGAGACTATTTTTGATGCATCACAGGTATTATTAATTGAGAGAGGCCAGCCACAAGACCGATTAAGTGTTTCTGCCATGTTAGATTTAGATAGTTGGACCGTAACAGGCCGCATGACTCACTACGGTGAAATATCTACTGGTGCTTATGGAACAACACCGAAGACTTGGAGCGCGAAAAGTTTATTTGATTTAACTGCTCGATGGAATGTAACTGATGAAATAGATCTGAGTGGTGGTATTTTAAACCTAACAGATGAATACCCTGATGAATGGGGTGTTGATGGTGGTATTTTCCCACAGATTGGTTTTAAGTATGGTTGGGCAAGCTTTCCATTCTCAATTGCTGGACGTGAGTATTTTATAAGAGCAACTTATAACTTTTAATAGCGAGTAATCTCGTAAAATAAAGTTTAATTAACAAGCCAGCATTTTTGCTGGCTTTTTTATTTGCTCAATAAAATACTAATATCACTAACTATGTGATCATCCACACTTATGCCTATTAAGTAATTTTTAGGAAAAAAAACGCACTCAACTTGAGTGCGTTTTTAGTTAATAATCTATAAGTACTGTATCTATTACATTAACTCATATGTATTAACATATTACTGGGCTTTTCTAGGAACGATTTCCATAAATTACAAAAACGAGCAATGCTGCCGCCATCAATAATTCGATGGTCACCAGACCAACTCACTTGCATTATACTGCGCGCTTCAACATCGCCTTGTGCGTTA
>JBLIEW010000131.1:0-5648 GCA_047633255.1 Colwellia sp. | reverse complement strand
GTACTTTACTGGTTGATAAGTAACGTTATTACTTTAATTCAAGCTAAAATAATTTACGCTTCAATGGAAAAGCGCGGGTTAAAAACCAAGTAAGTTTGTAATTTTATCAAAAGCCCGTTTTATACTTTATTTACATATAAAACGGGCTTTTTTGTGCATACAATAATGCAGTCATCCATCAAGCTTAGGAATCCACATGCCATCATTAGATATAGTTTCAGAAATTGATTTAGCCGAATTACTTAATGCTGTCGATAACGCTAATAGAGAATTAAGTACACGTTTTGATTTTAGAGGTGTAGAGGCCAGCTTTGAACTAAAAGAAAGCATAGTTACTATGATTGCTGACAATGATTTCCAACTCAAACAGATGCTCGATATACTACGTGGCACATGTGTGAAACGTAATGTAGACACCGCAGCCTTCGAAGAAAAAGATGTACAGCACATTGGCAAAATTTATAAACAAGCCATCGCTTTTAAGCAAGGTATTGAACAGCCTGTAGCCAAAAAGATTATTAAACTTATCAAAGATGCCAAGATAAAAGTGCAAACTCAAATACAGGGCGAACAAGTGCGAGTCACAGGTAAAAAACGCGACGACTTGCAACAAGTTATGGCATTAGCAAAAGATGCTGATTTAGAACAACCATTACAATTTACTAACTTCAGAGACTAATAAAAATATGGCTGTAACAGGTTTATCATCACAGCAAGATACTATTGTTGCACAAGCCACGGCCCCAGGTCGTGGTGGTGTTGGGATAATCCGAATTTCTGGCAATCTAGCAAGTGCCGCTGCGCAAACAATATTAGGTAAACTACCTGAAACCCGCAAAGCAGAATATTTACCTTTTTCTGACACAAACAATAACCTTATCGACCAAGGCATAGCCTTATTCTTTAAAGCACCAAACTCATTTACCGGTGAAGATGTGCTCGAACTGCAAGGCCATGGCGGCCAAGTCGTATTAGACATGTTGTTAAATGCTATTTTAAAAATACCCAAGTTACGCATTGCTCGACCAGGCGAATTTAGTGAACGTGCATTTTTAAATGACAAATTGGATTTAGCGCAAGCCGAAGCCATAGCCGATCTCATTGATGCCAGTTCTGAACAAGCAGCAAAAGGTGCGTTACGTTCTTTACAAGGAGCGTTTTCCCACCATATTCATACTTTGGTCGAACAAGTAATTCATTTGCGTATGTACGTCGAAGCAGCAATTGATTTCCCTGATGAAGAAATCGATTTTTTAAGCGACGGAAAAATTCAAAAAGACTTAGAAATAATAATCAAATCCTTTGAAACCTTGCGTCAGCAAACTAAACAAGGTGCGTTACTTAGAGAAGGAATGCGAGTAGTTATAGCGGGAAAACCTAATGCAGGTAAATCCAGCTTACTTAATGCATTAGCAGGAAGAGACGCAGCCATAGTCACTGATATTGCTGGAACGACTCGTGATGTGCTCAAAGAGCATATTCATATCGATGGTATGCCTTTACACATAATTGATACTGCAGGCTTAAGGGATAGTCCTGACAAGGTAGAGAAAATTGGTATTGAACGGGCTTGGCAAGAAATCAATCAAGCTGATCGCGTGTTATTTATGCTCGACAGTACTGAATCAACAGAAACCCATCCTGAAAAGATATGGCCAGAGTTTTACCAGCAACTACCCAAAAATATTGGGCTAAGTATTATCCGTAATAAAATAGATCTGTCTAATGAATCCATTGGTTTTGATGATAGTGGCGACTACCCAGTCATTTCAATCTCTGCCAGCAATGAGCAGGGACTCACCTTTTTAACTGATCATTTAAAAGATTGCATGGGCTTTAGTGCAAGCTCAGAAGGGCAGTTTATCGCTCGCAGACGCCATTTAGATGCCATAGACAGAGCAGCGGAACACTTGTATCTGGGTAAACACCAATTGGAAGAACACCTTGCCGGCGAATTACTAGCGGAAGAACTGCGCTTAACCCAACAACACCTCAATGAAATCACGGGTGAATTCACCTCCGACGACCTACTCACTAAGATATTTTCTTCATTTTGTATTGGAAAATAAGGTTCGAAAATTGTCATTCTCAAAACAATATTAAATAACCTAGCGCCAATATTAATGCCCATCCCAGCAATACAAATATTTTATAAAATAATGAATGTTCTGCTTCATAAGTTTCAGACGAGATCCCAACTAAAGGTCGTAAAATATTTATTCTTTTTAATATTTCGTAACTCACTAAACAAAAACTAACGGTTATCACAGTGACCCAAAACGCCTCTAAAAAAAGCCCTAACATTAGTACACTTAAGGAAAAAGCTGCCACTATTAATACACTTTGATGCAACAAATAACTTGGGTAAACAACTCGAGCAATATAATTTAATGCAGAACTTGGTTTATTTAAGTAAGCATAGCCATAACCTAAAATAGCTAAAACCCATACCCAACGATTGGCTAGCAACAAACTCGTTTCTATATTTGAATAAACCGCAACTAGTGGCTCTGTACGAAATAGTAATAATATAACAGCCCTACATAGCTAGTTAAGGATAGACCTAGGTTTACTCTTCGATACTTAAGAATGGGTTGCCAACTACTTTCTCTTTGCCAAATAATATATCCAAAAAAAAAGAAACAAAACCCGCGGGCTATTCTTATGCCTTCATCAGATTCAGGAAATAATAATAGTGCCGCAGCCGACAAAAATATAACTGGTAAATACAATATTGCTGCAATACCAAGGCGAGATCCAACCCAATCAACACTTGGTTTATTTTTACTAAAGACAAAATCGGGTGAAGAAATAACAATATTAATGAAAAGCACCATAACTCACGTAAATACCAAAGATGGTTTACATCCATATACGGCAGTATTCCAGATTGATAATCTGTAAAAATAGAATTATCTAAATCAAAATAAGCGAGATAAAAATCCCAATAGCCAAATTGTAAATCGTCTTTAGCTGTCATCTCTACATAAAGTTGTGGCGGCACTTATCACCAATACCCCAAACAATAATGTCAACAACAAACGCCAAGTCCGTGCTTTAGCAAAATGAATAAGTGAATATTTTTCTAATAAATAACGCGAAGCGACACCAGATATAAAAAATAATAAGGGTAAGCGCCATCTATTAACCAACAACATAAAATTTTGCAAAATTTCACTCTGATATTGGCTTTTATAGTGGAATCCCCAATCAGCTACATACAACATACTAATGTGATAAAAAATCAAAACAGCAAAAGCTAACACTCTTAACCAGTCCAGGTCATAACGACGTTCCATAAAATGCCCAAATATAAAATCTACTAGAGATAAAATATTGATTAAACCAACTTAGTTGAAATAGTTAAGTGTTTAACAACGATAAAGTAGTGACAATAGATGGAATATAGGGATGAATTAGGCATGGTGAACCTATACCAATCCCGGTAAAGAAGTGTTCACTCAGAAAGCCCCGTAACGGATGTTAGAGGTTTAAAAAAGCTTACTCAGCGTTGCATGAATTTAAAAGAGGCCGGCTATTCCTGCATTCACGCGTCTTGATTAAGCTTTTTTAAATCTCGCTGAGCGGTCATTTCTTTACTGGGATTGGTATTAGTCACAATGTACAATACTAAGATTAAAGAAATGATAAAGTAAATAAATGGCTAAGTTTGAAATTATAGTAGGCAGTGTATTAGGCGCTAGTGAATATGTCGCCGACGCACTACAAGAAGTTTTATTAAGTCATACCCATAGTGCTGAAATTCATTTAACCCCACGGTTATCAGAATTAGATCAAAGTGCTAATTGGGTTATTTGTACTTCTACTCATGGCGCGGGTGACTTGCCAGATAATATCCAACCTTTTGCAGATCAATTGAAGACTCAAACTTTAACCACCACGCCGTTTTTAGTCGTTGGTTTAGGTGATAGCAGTTATGACACCTACTGCCACGGATCCATACAAATAGAAAATATTATGGTGAAAGCTGGCGCGAAACTATTGTGCCCTGCCCTGCATATTGATGTACTTAATCATCCTATCCCTGAAGATGCTGCAGTTGAATGGCTTAAAGACTGGCTAAAAAATAATGAACAAACAGCATAGATACTCAAAGAAGCTACCCAATAAACTTTTATGCAATTAAATAAAGCAGAACAAACAGCCCTACTTCAGCCTTTGAGCAATGATGCACGTATATTGTATATTCTTGGGATAAAACCTACTGCTGAAGAGTCTAGCGGAGCAACGGCAACATTAAATTATAAGTCTTTGCTATCCATTTTAAATGCTAAAGAAGAGAAATATACTTTGGGTCGACAAGTTAACAGCTTAATAAAAGAGCTGCTAAGTGTAGGCCTAGTCAATTTTCAAGACGAGATAGAACTTAATCATAGTTTTAATGGTAAAACCCTGATTCTGCCTTTGATCACAATGAAAGCTGATGAGTATTCAAGGTTACATCTTAATTGGCATGCCATGCATATTGATTGGCTCCCTAATAAAAAATTAATCACAGATTTGGCCAAACTACTGGGTATTATTGATTATGATTACACTACAAGTGAGTTAGGTGATTTTATTGCTTATTGGTTAGGTAGGCCAGAGTCACAGTTTAGCGAATATCAATGGACTCAAAAGTTTGTATTTAACTTAAAAAAAATGCGTTTAGCCCATGGATTTAAAAATGTTGAAAAAGTGGGTCAGCAAATAGTGCAAACTAAGGCAGGTATTCACGCTGATGAAAACGCTAAAAATTTAGTGGCTAAATATAATAAAACTAACACACAATAAAACGGCTATATACAAAGTAATGGCATAGTAATTTCATATTTATCAATCGGAATAATATAACTCGTGGACAGCATTAAAGACAAAATTCAAAGATTAGGTAAAGCACTAGGACGCCAATATGTTCCTGAAAAGTATACCAAATATGCCGACTTAAGATCTGAGTATGAAGCGTTAGCCAATCGTGATGTAAAACAGCTACAACGAGAAGGCAAAAAGCAACGCATCCAAGACATTCAAGGTCGTTCTGAACTGAATCCAAAATGGACGTTCGCTAACCTAATTGAAGACAGCAATGATGTAAAAGAAGCGGTCAGCATTGCTAAATCTTTTATCGCCGCTCATGAAGATATGAATTGGCGAAGAAGTGGAGCGCATATGATGATTTTTTACGGCGATTATGGCCGCGGAAAATCCCATACAGCCGGGGCTATTGCTCATGAACTAATTGAAAAATATGAAATTTCAGTTCTATACAGACAACTATCTACTATATTAGAAATGCGTTTCTTTTCTTATGATTACAATGCCCAAGATAATGTTGGACAAAAATTTCGTGAGATAAACCAAGAATTACTCGATGTAGATTTGCTCATACTCGATGAGGTTTGTGTTAACGAAAGTGTTTTGAAGAAAAATGCCCAAAGCTGGTTAGGCAACGTATTAAGACAAAGGCTGGCTCACCATAAAAATTGTATTATGATCACTAACCACAACCTTGCTGAGTTAGAAAACGCTTTAGGCCGTTATTGTTTTGAATCAATCAAGGAATACGACACCTACAAGGTAAAATTCTCAGGCCCAAGCCGACGCAAAGAAATTATCCCTGCTCAACCTGAACCACAACAGCCTCAAAC
>JBLIEW010000130.1:0-5810 GCA_047633255.1 Colwellia sp. | reverse complement strand
CCATTCCGAACTCAGAAGTGAAATGCAGTAGCGCCGATGGTAGTGTGGGAGTTCCCATGTGAGAGTAGGACATTGCTAAGCTTCTATTCAGAGAAGCCCGTTACGTAAGTGACGGGCTTTTTGCTGTCTGGGTTTTAACCTGAGCTCGTCGAAGGGTCGATACCAAGCACAGAAAGTTAAAAACCAGTGAAATCTCTTCACTGGTTTTTATGTTCGCATTATTTCTTACTATGCTGTATTTATTCCGTGTTAATGGCTTAGTTACCAATTAAACCATTTACGTGGGCAACCACACTTCTGCCTAAAGCACCTAAGTTATAACCCCCTTCAAGCATTGATACTATTCGCCCTTCTCCGTGTTCGTTTGCAATGGCTTTTAACTCATCAGTAATCCAACGATAATCGCCCTCAGTTAAGCTAACCTGAGACATATCATCTTCAATATGTGCATCAAAGCCAGCCGAAATAAGGATCAACTCTGGTTTGAATTTATTTAAAGCAGGTAACCAATGCTCACTGATTGCTTTTCGAAAGTCAGGACCTTTTGTCGTCGCTACTAAGGGTGTATTGATAACCGGTGGTATATCACTCTCTACAATTTCAAATGGATACAGTGGATACTCATAACTTGAACAAAAAAGGTAACCTTTGTCATCTTCGGGAGTTGATTTAAAGTAATTCCTTACAATGTCTTCAGTACCGTTTCCATGATGGACATCAAAATCGACAATCGCTATACGTTTTAAACCATACTTTTGTTTGGCATAAGCTGCTGCGATAGCAATGTTATTGAAAAAACAAAAACCCATGCCTTTATCGTGTTCAGCGTGATGTCCGGGCGGCCTGGTAGTGCAAAATGCAGAGGTTAACGTGCCGTCCATTACTAAATCAACAGCATCAACAGCAGCCCCAGCAGAATACAAAATAGAAGTGAGTGTTTTTGCATTCATCACAGAATCTGGGCCTACGGTAAAGTTTTCTTCATCTTCGCTAGGCGCATTATCAAATACAAAATCAATATGTGCTTGAGTATGTGCCAACGATAGCAAACTTTTATCGATAGGTTTTGAGTCGAATTGTCGTACAACATAATCTAGACCACTTCTAATAAGTTGGTCTGAAATAGCTGTTAAACGTTTTCCATTTTCAGGATGGTGCTCACCCATATCATGTTCACCACAACGATAGTGGCCTATAATTCCAACTGTCATAATTACTCCTTATTTTCTTCTTGTGTATCCGTATCAACCGTTTCAGGCTGGGTTAAGCTGAGTGTTAAACTCACTTCATCAAAATCTTCACTCGGTTGACGTACAAAGCCTACCTTTTCAAATACTTTCAGCATTGACGCATTATCTCTACGGACACAAGCGACTAAGCTATCAAGCTTACGAATTATGGCGATGGCAATCATTTCATTCAACAAGGTAGTTGCCATGCCACGGCCACGCAGACTTTCTTTAATAACAAAAGCAACTTCACCGCTGTTAATGCTCTTAATATAATAATAACGGGCAACTGCTTGTATCACTTCACCCATATGATCATTTACAGTGAAACACAGCGCTAAATCAGTATGTTGATCAACACTCACCAAGTTACACGATTTTTCTCTGGTCATCTGGGTGATATGGTGGTTATAACGCATAATCAGTGTTTCTTTGTTATGAGAATAGAAAAATTCTTGCAGTTTACGTTCATCTGCAGGGCCTAAAGGTCTGAGAATATAATTTGTATAGGCGAAATTAAAGCGCTTCATTTCTACATCGCCCAACTCGGGTACAGAGCTTGGCGAGCTTGCTTGATATTCAGGTACCCAGTAATTTTTACGTACTTCGCTAAGTAATTTATCTCTAAATTTTGGATGAGCAATACGAATTAGCTCTAGTGCGCGCTCACGAATACTTTTACCTTGCAATGAGGCGATACCAAATTCGGTAATAACAAACGCAACATGGCCACGTGAAGTGACAACACCACCGCCTTCAGTGATATGGGCAACTATTCGAGAGGTTTTACCATCTATAGTTGTAGAAGGTAGGGCTATAATCGCCTTGCCGCCTTTACTTAATGAAGCACCACGAACAAAATCTACTTGTCCACCAATACCACTGTAGAATTGATAGCCAATAGAGTCAGCCACCACTTGTCCTGTTAAATCCACTTCAATAGCGCTATTGATCGACACCATATTGTCATTTCTTGCAATCTTGTCTGGTGAGTTCACATGTTCTGAAGGATAAAACTCAATGTGTGGGTTACCGTCAACAAAGTCATATAATTTTTGGCTACCAATACAGTAAGTGACGACTGCTTTACCTCTATGATAGGTTTTTCGGCGGTTATTGATAACGCCTTTTAGCATTAAATCAATAACACCATCAGAAATCATTTCAGAGTGAATACCCAAATCTTTATGGTTACCTAAGTAGCGCAGTACGGCCTCAGGGATTTTACCTATACCTATTTGTAAGGTGGCACCATTTTCTATCAACATAGCAACATATTGACCAATTTGCTCAGTACGCTTATCAATTTTAGGCGGAGTGATTTGTGGTAAATCTTGTGGAGTATGCATCCAAGCGTGAATTTGATTTACATGAACAAAACTATGCCCATTGGTGCGTGGCATTTTTTGGTTTACTTGTGCGATAACATATTTTGCTGCTTTTACTGCAGCTGAAACAATATCAACACTTACACCTAATGAACAGTAACCGTATTCATCTGGAGGGCTGACCATAATTAATGCCACATCAAGTGGTAATATATTTTCATTAAACAAACGTGGAACATCAGAAATAAAACAAGGGGTATAATCACCTCGGCCTTCGGCAATCGCTTCCCTAATATTCTTACCACCAATAAATAAGCTATTCACTTTAAATAGATCTTTATGCTCAGCTTTAGCCCAAACATTCTCAGATAGTGTTAAAATATGCACCGTTTCAATGTCATGTAACTTATTCGAATTAGCAATTAGATTGTCAATTAATGCATTGGGAACGGCAGCATTCGAGCCAATAAAAATACGATCACCTGACTTTAAATAATCATTCCAATTGATACTGTTATTTTCAACATCGTGTACTTCATTTTTTGCGGACATACAAACTCCTATTATTTGGCTAATGGACTAGTTTTGGCATGTATTTCATATGGACTATAATTGAATTAAAGCACTTAACGAATACATAAGCTATTAGCTATAAGTATGACTTAATTAACATAATATTCATTGATCATAGTCAATGCTATAATGTTTTTTTTTATTGCGAGTACTAAGTGAAAATTAATAAAATATTCATCATTGGCTTACCTAGAACTGCCACGACTAGTGTGTGTTTAGCTTCACTTGGACTTGGCTTTAAAACGGCACATAATGCTTATACGCAGCATGCTTTTTTCGAAGCAGAGGTGTTGGCAGATACACCAATATTTTGTGATTATCAAACCCTTGATAAAGACTTTCCTAATAGTAAATTCATTTATTTAACCCGCGAGGCATCATTGTGGTTACCCTCAATTAAGCAGCTGTTACAGCGTATGTTGGTAAACTTACAGCGAAGTGACGGTGGTTTTAACCCCCACTTAAAACGTTGTTATAGTAATGTTTTTTCACCATTAACCGCTGATAATATCGAACAAGATCAATTTTTACTTGGCTGTTATCACCGTCATCAACAGGGGGTTTTTGATTATTTTAACCAACGAAAACAGGATTTATTAACCCTTGATGTCAGTGATGAAAATAGCTATCAAGCGCTGTTAACTTTTTTAAAGGTTGAGCAGCTAGATGAAAGTAAAAAAGGTTTTAAACCCATTAATATTGGCGGCAAGGTGAAAGCCTGGCAGGCAATTAATAACAAGCTAAAAATTGAGTCAACGAATAAAGGAAAAATTGATAAAATACTTTATTAACTTTTCTTTTTTGATTGATTCTTAATGATTATTTTAATGACTTTATTATTGTAGATAAACCCTCACGCAGGTAAAATCACGATGAATTTTTCCTCACACTTTTCTTTAGAGAGTAGTATTTATGTTTGAATTAAAACACCACACAGGCCAAGACTGGGTTGACGCAGTAATGGCTGATTTTCCTCACTTTTTACAAGATCATGCTGCGGCGGAGAAAAAAGCATCTGGTATGGCTATGGCCATGTTGTCTCATTACCCAGACAAAGCTAAGTTAGTGCGTGCGATGACAGATCTTGCTATTGAAGAGCTGATTCATTTTAAACAAGTATTAAAATTGCTTGTCGCCCGTGATGTTACCTTAGGTCAAGATAAAAAAGACCCTTATATTACGCAAATCCGCGCTTTATTTCGCAATGGCACCAGTTTATTTTTACTCGATAGATTGCTTGTCGCTGCGGTTATTGAAGCCCGAGGTTATGAAAAGTTTTGGTTGGTTTCACAAGCGCTACCCGAAGGTAAAGATAAAGATCTTTATGTGGCCATTGCCAACTCAGAAGAAAAACATAAAAACCTGTTTGTTGAGCTCTCTTATGAGTACTTTGACAAAAGCGAGGTTGATCAACGTTTAGAAGAAATTTTAATTGCTGAAGCGGAAATTTGTAAAGGGCTAGCTATTAGAGCTGTGCTTCACTAGGGAATGCAATAAAAAATAATGAAAACACGTTTTAACAGTATATCGCCCGAGCTTATCGGCCATAGAAAGTCGGTTCATGAGCTTTGTCGGCAATTTAGTCGTAGTCCAAGTAAAGGGAATTTAAAGCGATTAAAAACGCTATTTCATTCTTGTGGTGAAGAGGTGTTCATTGAACAGGGTTTTCATATGGATTATGGCGATAATATTACTATTGGTGACCGTGTTTTTATTAATGTTAACTGTACCCTTATCGATGGTAAGGGGCCAGCAGTGAACAAAGCTGATGAAGAAGGCTTAATAAACGGTAAAATTAGTATAGGCAACGACTGTTTAATTGGTCCTAATGTGCAACTGCTAGCTATTTCTCATGATGTAGACCCAGATAGCCGATTAGTAAAACATAACTATGTTGATGATATTATTATTGGTAATAATGTCTGGTTGGGTGGCGGCGTCATTATATTAGCCGGGGTTATTATTGGTGATAATGTGGTTGTTGGCGCGGGTAGTGTGGTGACTAAAAATGTAGATGAACAGTGTTTTTATGCCGGAAATCCCGCTCGCAAAATCCGAGTTTTATAGTTAAGATTATAATAGCGTTTTAATAAGGCTCTAATAAAATTGTAATAAAGTTATTGAGTAATTCTCTAGGGTAAACTCACATAAGTCGTTATAGTTTATACTTACTTATTATTCTAACAATCAGATTAATTAATACATCAACCCATAAGGCTTTATATGCACTTTCTTTCACGACGTTTAGTGATGCCCAATGACTTAAATTATGCCAACTCTTTATTTGGTGGTAGAGCTTTAGAGTGGATTGATGAAGAAGCCGCTATTTATGCTATTTGTCAGTTAGAGACTAATTGCTTGGTAACAAAGCATATTGGTGCCATCAGTTTTGATTCGGCTGCTCTGCAAGGTGATGTAGTTGAATTTGGTTTAGCAACAAAAAAAGTAGGTAGAACATCCATTACCATCACCTGTTTAGTACGTAATAAAATCACTAAAAAATCAATCTGCTTGGCGGATGACATTGTTTTTGTGAAAGTTGACTCAGAAACAAGACAACCGATCCCTCACGGAAAAACACTTGAACAGTTAAATAAGCAAGCAGAAACAGAAGTGAACCGTTTGAACGATTAACGCTTTCAACACTAATTATGCTTCTTGAAATTGACAATTTATTATT
>JBLIEW010000129.1:0-6063 GCA_047633255.1 Colwellia sp. | reverse complement strand
TGTTGGCGTTCATCGGTAACTGCGGCAAAATGTTCTTCAATTGTTGATAGCATAGGAAACTTAAAGTGATTGTTTCTGCTATTTGATCACACTTTGACTATAAAATATATCTCATGATCTTGCCCTGCTGATTAGGGCATGAGGGTGACATTTAATTTAAATAATGAAAAAATAAAGTATATACCCGTTCCACCTCAATATGCAGTTTCAGAGTTAAGCTAGGAAACCAGATCAAGGCGCGATACGAAGATAATGGTTGTTCCCTTATCAAGTAGTGCAACGCAGGACTGGTTTTCTAGCTTAGCTCCCTACGGGCAGCCGATAAAGGGTCATCTCCTGCGTTATGGATTTAGATATATCAAATAGTTGCGTTACTATCTATAACACTCAGTTTTACTCACGAGTTAGAACTAGTAGGATTATAACTAAGTTTATCAAGTCACTTTAAATTTATAGCCTACACCATAAACTGTAGAAATAGGATTTAGGCCCACCTCAATATTATTTATTTTTTTACGTATATTTTTAATATGATTATCTATATTACGGTCTGACATATCTAAAGCTTGGTTATAAAGTGTGTTAATAATATCTTCACGCGTAAATACTCGCCCAGCTTGGCTCACGAATAGCAGAAATATTTTAAATTCAACTGCGGTAAAACCAATATCCTTACCTTTAAGTAAAGTAACATAGTCCTCTTTATGTACCTCAAAACCTGACTGATGAATAATATTCTCTGCAGGTTTATTAACTCTTCTTAACACTGCCTGTATTCTCGCAATCACTTCTTTCGGACTGAAAGGCTTGCATATATAGTCATCAGCACCAAGGTTTAAACCCTGTAATCGATCTATTTCTTCACTTTTAGCCGTGACCATAATAATAGGTACATTCGAGAACATTCTTATTTCTTTACATATCGTAATACCGTCTACTTCTGGCAGCATTAAATCTAATAAGATCAAATCAACATGATTATGTTTTACAAAGTTAACAACGCCCTGCCCACTATTAAAATATTCAGTGCTATAACCTTGCTGTTTGCAATAAGCGATAAGCACTTCAGCAATGTGCTCTTCATCTTCAACAATCAGTATTTTATGTGTTGTCATTTCTATAACCTACAAGAGGAAGTGTAACTTTTACGGCTAAGCCACCTAATGGTGAGTCGTGCAATGAAATATCACCGTCATGAACACCTACTATTTGTTTACATAACGATAATCCAAGCCCTGAGCCACCAAAGTTTCTATTTCTTGATTTTTCAACACGGTAGAAACGTTCAAAGAGTTTCCTTTGCTCCTCAGGTAAAACACCTGGTGCTGAGTCTTGAAAAACTATCTCTAGCTCACTATCACGTTTATTAATTTCTATACTTACCTGTCCGCCTTGATCGGTATATCGGCAATTATTTTCAAATAAGTTAGAAAATAATTGTTGTAATCTATCTTTATCACCACTAACTAGATAGGATGCTGCATTTTTTAAGGCTTGGCAATTAAGGGATAAATTGTGCTCTTCAAATCGAGCCTTATAACTTTCAACAGATTGTTGAAGTACTTGGGTAACGTCAACATCCAAGTTATTGTAAGTTAAGCTTGCTGTGTCACTGTTAGCTAATTGAGCAAGATCATCAACAATATTATTCAAGTTATCAACCTGACTGATCAATAAACTAATGCGCTTTTCATCAGCAACAAAAACCCCATCTTGCACCGCTAATAAATGAGAGCGCAGCACAGTAAGTGGTGTTCTTAACTCATGAGAAGTATCAGATACCCATTGAAATCGCATTTGTTGATTGTATTCAAGAGTGCCCGCTAACTCATTAAAGTTAGTAGACAAGGTGCCTAATTCATCCTGAGTAAGCGGTGTAATTCTACTCGCGAAGTTACCTTTATTGAGCTCATTCGTACCGACAACAATTTGTTTTATCGGTTTGATTAAGTGCTTAGATAAAACAATCGCCATTACAAAAGCCAACAAAATAACGAATAAAGTGATCAGTAAGTAATTATGAAGTTGTGCCGACAAAAATGCTTCCGCAGGGCTGTTTTCAACCAAATTTGAAGGCACTAAGCCTATCCAGCCAATCACATTATTATTTAATAACACAACCTCGATATAAGGATTCTCATCTATATCAGCTCTTCCTACGACAACCTTTTTATCACTATCATATAAGCTGATGCGCTTACCTGTTTGAAGTAAATCAGCAGGAATATTTAACCATAATAAAGAGGCCGATTTTTTATCTGCACGTGCACTATCATCAGTCTTTTTAGGTTGGTTTTTTGCCGTATTATTATTCTTTTTAGGCTCAACAATAGAGCGCCATAATTGTGTGTTTTTCGTGATAGGTTGCCAAGTTCCTAATTCAGAATAAAGCTGAACCAATTGCTGTTTGACGTCTGAAAGATGTTTATGTTCTTCTTTTTCAACAAAGCTCTTAAACTCAGTCGAAAAATTCATATATATAAACACAAACATTAACCCGACTAAGGTAATGTTTGTAGCGAAAAAAGCTAAAAAGAATTTATGGATTAACTTCACGGGTTCTCTGTTTTATAAGATCATGGTTTATGCTTAGTAGCAGTATTGCATATTGATGGTAGCCTTTGCCATTCAAACCACCTTGAATTTAAGTAGCTCAAACACTCTGAAACCGATGATTAAATGATAGTGGGTATGAATGCCCACAATTATGGTTTTGATATAAGAAAGGCTTATTTAAGTCCGATGGTGCACCGTAATTAAATAAGCCAATTTTCTATAACTGATGCACTTAATGTTATAAGTTTTTAAAAAATCATCTGAGCCGTTTCTCCAGCACCCAGTAATTTATATTGTGGTTTAACAAAGCTGGTATGCACTGTCCCTAAAATTTTATGGAATGAAACAGAAAGTTTAGACACTTGAGAGAAACTATGTTTTGCTTGGAAAATGATTTCTCTAGTGTGAACACTACTTTTTTCATGAGACTTACTTTCCAAATAAACACTTTTCAAACTAGTACCTTCCAAAGTAACAGCCTCAAAAATAACATGATCAAAACTTAGTGTTTTTCCATTTACCTTCAAATTCATACGCTTTTTAAGCGCGGAAACTACAAATGCCTCTTGTTGACTCTCGTTTAAGTTTTCAGGCATTACTACATCAATATCGCCCATTAACCATGCTTGATTACTTTGTAAAGCTGAGATCAAATGTTCAAAATCTGTATAG
Organism: Colwellia sp.; assembly: GCA_047633255.1. Classification (GTDB taxonomy): domain Bacteria; phylum Pseudomonadota; class Gammaproteobacteria; order Enterobacterales; family Alteromonadaceae; genus Colwellia. The sequence goes on along the minus strand of JBLIEW010000129.1, from coordinate 2,835 downwards.
ACTTTTACTTCAACTTGCCCGTCTCTTAAAACAACCTGCGCTGTCGTTTCATTTAAAATGTGAGCGTTTGAAGGAGTGCTAAGCGTTATTAAAGAACTAATACAAATGAACATTAAAGCACGCAAGGGGCTTGTCCATTTTAATCTTCTAATGAAAGTCATAATCATACCTATGCTATTTATTACTATTGAGATTAAGGTTGCTCGATCGTTGTACGACAAATTAACGTATTAACGGTTTCAAGATCATCACCCCAAATTATTTGAGCGTTTTCATTCCAATTAATTTCGTTATAACCATCTTTTGGACCTACCGATGCGGTATTATGTTCAGTAGCACTAGCCCAAGATGAGTCATTAAAATCAGCTTTTAACCAATTGTTAGGCGCTTGTTTAGACATAAAAGTACAATAACCTTCACCAGCAACAGGATCAGATTCTTGCTCACATAGTTTATTAAGTGGCGCACGATGAAGCACTTCACACTTCCAGCTACTGTCTGTAACCGAAATAACTTGATTAGTGTCAGTATCCGTTACTTGCATAATAAAACCGCCATCACCCATTTGCTGATTTCTAGCACCTATGTACTCTAACCCTGAATCATTTTGCTTAAAGTCTTTAATGATCAAATTAAGTTGAATAGGGTAATCTTCAGAAAAAATAACACTCTCCGCATTAAAAGAACGTTCGGTCGTTATAGAAACAGAATCCTCAATAAGAAGATTTTCACCAACATAGGCAGCAAACCAGTTATCAGCCCATGCTTCTAGTTTAAAATTATGTTCACCTGAAATTTTTGGATTAGTAGACTTAACAGTGACTAATGGCGTCAATAAATTTTGCTTCCGTTCAGGTCCTCCTTCTGGCTTAGCTTTTAATTTTAGTTCTGATTTAGATTCCAACTCAGCTTTAGCCTCTAATTGCTCACTGTTTCTACAAAAAGTTCCCTCTTCAACTTTGCCACCATTACTAATAGTTTTTTGTTTAAAGTCGTAACAGCTATCACCGTGTTTTGACGGCGTATAAGTCGTAAAATAGTCTTCACCTTGATATGAATAACGCATAGTACGGCTGCCATCTTTTGATACTGTGTGAGTTAAGTTATCAACGCCACCTGCAGGTGGACGAAGATCGGCTCTTATACCTTGCGTATCACCACTTAATGGAGCAACTCTAGGTAATTTAACTGTATCGACCTCACCAACTAAACATTGAATAATATATGGTGCTGTAGCTGATGTTTGGTAGCGATAGCCAAACTCATCATCGGATTGACCATTACACACATCTAAATCACCTTGTCCGATAGCACTACCATCTGGATTCTTGTCACCGTAAAGTGGGTAGCCATCGTATGCCCAGCCAATAATGGCATCGCTTTCTTGATTTTTCATCGTATCAATCATGCACGTAGGTGATACATGGTAATGATAGTCATCACCTCTTCCAGAGTGACCGCCACAGTTATCTAATTGCCCTAGCACTAAAGTGTCGTGTTTAGCATCATATTGACTTATATCTAACTCACCTTGTGATGAGTAATCATAAATAGGTACGCCATTTACGGCTACACCAACTGCAGCATCAATAGTCGTTAAAGCATCCGCTTTTTTAGGCTCAAGTTTGATCGGTGCAGCATAACCTTCAGCAGGTACTGGAATTTGTTCATTAGTCCCCGTAATACCTGTCATCATTTCATGATCTGGATAGGTAGAAGATGCAATATAGGCATAGGTTTCATCACAAATCACATCGACGTTTTTATCAAAACCTGCATCACTTACCGATTCTTGAATTTTTTTACAACGAGCAGAGTCAATATGTTTAGATAAGTCAGGTAGAATAAAAGGAGCAGGCTTAGGTCTTTGTTCAGGACTTTTTCTTAAATGATTATTTGAACGTTGATCTTTTACACCATCACCTTTTGAACTCTGGCTATCACGCTCATAACTGACTGTCATTTTTGCGGAATCTAAAGTGATATTTTTCATTGCCGTTAACAGTGTTTCTCTATCTACTTTTGCATGATTATTAGTAACAGTAAGTTCAACTAAATCATTAGACAAGTTTACTGGCTCAGATAAAGCGTAAAGTGTGTAGGTATAGTTTTTCACTCCAGGACCTTTAGAACAAGGAGGTGCATATTCGTTTGAATCGTTAACACTATTACTACCCAATATACCAATTGTTTCACCACTATTCACTTGTGTAGCATCAGCATTGATGTCGTACATCGTCCAGTACCAATGAACGCCATCTGGTGCATTATGATGCATAATCAACGCATAAGATTGTGTAGTCTCAGGTGCTCCACTCCAATTAAAAGGAGGGTTAATACTTTCGCCATCACAAGTATAAGTAACCGGTAATTTACCACCATCTACCATTTTAGAACTCGTTAAAATAAAACTACTATTAACAGTCTCTAGTTTAGATTTACTGATATCGTCATTACATGCACTCAGTGAAAATCCACATATTCCAATAAGTAAAAGCATCCACTTGTTTTTCATCATTTAAAATCCCAAGAAATTAAAGTTACACATTATTAATTTATTACAGATACTGTAACGTTGAAATGTAGGGCAATTATGTTAAACAGTAATCAATTTAAATTACTGAGCACCAAAAAGTTAAATGGTGAACAAATCATTGGCATTAACTGTAATAACTTGAAAATTTATCGAGAATTGTCGAGAAAACCCAGTGATCTTTAGTCGCGGGGTAGTTCACAAAAGTACGTCTCATATCATTGCTTATAACTAAAGCGCTTATTTACTTCTGAAGCTATAAACTAACTTGTACTTACCGTATCATCTTTTAATCTTAAAAT
>JBLIEW010000128.1:0-6473 GCA_047633255.1 Colwellia sp. | reverse complement strand
TATTATCACCAAGAGCAGTAACAATATTTTCTTGGGTTAACTGGTAAGAAAGTAACTTACTTGGCTCAATATTAACTTGATACTGCCTTACATTACCGCCAAATGATAAAACGTCAGTGACACCATCAACCGGCATAATCAGTAGTTTTACTAACCAGTCATTCAAGCTTCTTAATGACATAGAGTCATAGCCAGAATTTTTATCTGCAATCAATAAATATTGGAATACTTGCCCTAAACCTGATGTATTTGGCCCCATTTCAGGTGTACCAATACCCGTTGGAATTAACTCTTTAGCCGCTTGCAAACGTTCAAACACTAACTGGCGGGCAAAGTAAATGTCAGTGCCCTCTTTAAAAACAACGGTTACTCCCGATAATCCCGTTTTTGAAATGGAACGAACCTGCTCTACATCGGGTAACGCATACATAACGGCTTCAATGGGATAAGTAATAAGCTGCTCAACTTCTTCCGCGGCTAAACCGGGCGCTTCAGTATTTACCGCAACCTGTACATTAGTCACATCAGGAAACGCATCTAAATTTAGTTTGGGGATCACTAAAAATGATCCTGCCATGGTCACTATTAACGCAATAACCACCAATAGTCGATTATTGATCGACCAATCTATCATTTTATTAAACATAATGAATTACTCTTTCAATTAATGGTTGTGGGGATCAAATCCGCCCTTGCCAATTTCAGAAGCAACAAAGAATGCACCTTTAGTTACCACACGAGAATTAGCGGCTAAGCCTATAATTTCACGATAGTTACCGAGTTTTTGGCCTAATTCCACTTCCACCGCGTTAAACTCCCCGGGATGATCTTCAACAAAAACCGTCCAATCGCCGTCAGCACCTCGCATTAATGCTGTTTCAGGAACAGCCATTACTGGTGTCAGGGTATCAAACTGAAAGTACACGTTAACAAACATACCTGAGTGCAAAGTATCATCACTATTTTCTACCATTAGTCTCACAATTCTGGTTCGCGTAATGGGATCGATTGTATGGGCTTCTTGAATTACCTTGGCTTGATGTACTTGAGTCTCTAATTCAATTTTAGCCATTGTTCCTATTGGTAAATTCAATTTTTTATAAGGAGAAACACGCGCTTCAACCCATAAGTTATCTTCATTTGCCAAAATCATAATTTTATCACCGGGGGCGACCCGTTGACCTTGTGAGAAATCATCACTTAATACTGCGCCAGCAATTTTTGCCACTAAGGTATATTCACCTAGATTCGATGAATTGTTTTTTACTATTTCACTTAACGCTTGTTGGGTTAGACCAAAGGCCGTCAATCGTCCTAAAGCAGAGTTGTATTCTGTTTCAGTTTTTAACAACCTACTTTCACTGATTGTACCTTTATTCAGTTTTTTAACCCGTTGCCATTCACTATAAGTAACGCGATAGTTTGCTTGAGCATCAGCCATAGATTCACTAAATAATGTTACCAAGGGTTGATCTATTTCAACATGCTCACCCAATATTGCGTGACGACTAACAATCACCGACTCTGTTCGAGGAGAAACAATATAGCTGGTATAACCGTTAGCTTTAATTTCACCTGGCGCATAAATGCTTTTAACAAATGTTTGCTGTGTCAACTTTGTTACTTCGACGTTTGCTAACAACATTTTCTTTGGGCTAAATGATATGCCACCTTGATGCTTATCATCACGTGACTTATTATTCTGTTCGGGATTGTATTTAGGTTTGTATTCAGGTTTATGGTTATGCGAGTCTTCTGATGCTTCTTGGTTAGCAAACGAAACGACAGTAAACAAAGTGATGATCAAAGCTATGCTAGTAATTTTTATTGAAAAGTATTTCATAATTTTCTCTTAATTTAAAAATAAAACAGCGCAACATAAACTAAAGTAAAGCGTGTAAAGCTTTAACGTAGATTTGAATATGTTGCGAAAAGTAGTAAAATTAAATTAAGCGATGGGAGGGCGGATAAGTACTTCGGTGGTGCTTTTATCAAGATGGGCATGATAAAAATACTGATTTAACACTAAAATTTTAGCAGTGGTATTTCGATGTTCTATACTGACAAACCACGAGGTATGTGAGCCTTGGCAATGGCCACAATGATGACAATCTTTGATGTTATGAACATCATTTGATGACTCATCAAAAAGAGCTATATTGTCAACGTCATGAGAGTGTATCGTTTGTAAATGTTGCGTATCAACGTGATGATTTTCATTTGAATTAGCCACAGCAGCAAATGACTGCAATGCAATCGATAGTACTACTAAAAAGCTAATCCAAGTGTTTTTCATCTGTCTATTCAAAACTCTGTCAGTAAGTATTTATAGTAATTGAAGCAAGAAATTGACTCATTTATTACTTCAATTAGTATTACGAGACAGATACTAATTAAATAACTTTTTTTAGTCAACACAAAGTCTTTTAACTTTATTGTTATAACTTTATTGTTATAACTTTATTGTTATAACTTTATTATTATGAAAAGTGGCAGAGTTAACGAATGATATGCTGCCAGCCAAGCTAACAATAATATTAAAAATGGTTGATATTTTGATTAATTAAAAAATAAGATATAGACCGCGCCTATTTGACTAATATGAAACAAATAAACCTTTACCAAACAGCGACGAATTATGGATAATAAGGTCATTGTATTTAACATAACATAACCTAAGGAAACAAAATGGAATTAATAGATTTTTCGCTAAATGAAAAAATTGCAATAATCACTTTAAAAAATGGCAAAGTTAATGCGATTTCTCATCAAGTCATAACAGAAATAAATAGCGCATTAGAACAAGCTGAAAACGCCGGTGCCGTAGTAATTTTAACAGGTCAAGCAGGTATATTTTCAGGTGGCTATGATTTAAAAACGATGAAAGAAAGTTCAGCTTCAGCAATTTCTCTAGTTACCGCTGGTTCGACGTTAGCCCGTCGACTATTGTCATTCCCCTTTCCTGTTATTGGTGCTTGTTCAGGTCACGCTATTGCCAAAGGCGCATTTTTGTTACTCAGTTGTGATATTCGCATAGGCAGTAAAGGGCCATTTAAAATAGGATTAAATGAAGTCGCTATTGGTATGACAATGCATCAAGCAGGGATCGAATTAGCCCGTAATAGAGTACCCATTAACTATTTAACCCGCTCGGTGATCACTGCTGAATTATTCAGTCCAGAAACGGCAGTGCTGGCTGGTTTTCTCGATACGGTTGTAGAGCCGGAGCAGTTAATGAAAACGGCAATAACCATGGCTAATCAAATGCTAACTCTTAATATGACTGCATATCATGGTACTAAATTAAAAGAACGAAAAGAAATTTTGAGCGCACTGGATGCTGCGATAGAACTCGATGCGACCATGATATTAAATTTATAGGGAAACATATCCCCCCTTCGACTGGCTCAGGGTAAACGGCGGAAGTTATACCCGTTAGCCAGTCACCCCTGAGCGCGAAGCCGTCGAAGGGTCAATATTTTACCAAACATTATTAAAATTTATCTTCAATCCACTTTTTAGTTAACCCAATAGTGACCATGGATTTAAGTTTTAAAAGTGCCATCCAGTCGCCATCCTCAGGTACTGCATCCCCACAGCGAGGGTCTGAACGCTGAAGTGCGCCAGTCATTTTATGATCGATTGGAATAGGCTCACATCCATGCCCTGATTCACAGATGAAATCCCAAGGTTCTCGAGCAGGCGCATGGCATGAGAAACAGTTACCACCAAAACGATTCACCACATCAACAAAACCACGTTTGGCAATCTTTGAACCATTTTCATTCACTTCAAGTTCAAAAAATTCCCAATCACCTGTGGCTGGAAAAGTTCCTGACTCCCGCTTTACCATGACTTCTGTTGGCACAAGTTGTACGACAGACCCTACGGGATATTTAGCCCCTTCAGGTGCATTTGCTGCGGTTAAAGTACTTTCAATATCGCCTAAAAGATTGTCTACATAAAAGTGTCTTACGGGCGTCATTTCCCTTATACAGCTGAAACTTTCCTCATTAATAGTTACTGTGCTTGTTTCTAAAGGTGCTTTAACGGTGGTAACAGTTTCTTTATTTAATACTGCTGTTTCGGCACTCACCGATAATGACGTAAGGCAACTGATCAATACTATTTTTTTCACTTTATTAGCTAAATTCTTATACAAGTTCATATTCATTTTCTCTATTGAGTTAAAAGAGCTAAACCAATAAATGGCTTAAATTTTTAATACTGTTAATGTTTTGTGTTTGATAAAATTGCGCAAATTCATCTGCTAGTTGTTCGCTATCGATGAAAACTTGCTGCCAATACGCTAGCCTTTGCACGGGTGTCATCTGAGTAAAATCAGTTCTATCTGGAATTTTTTTATAAGGCAGTGTTTCAATAAATTTTGCTGAAGGACAGATCAATACCGTTTTATCATAATTTTTTAACCGAACCTTTCTAGATAAGTTTTTATCAAACCACCCCTCTTTGAGTACAGAGCTAGAATGTGGATAAAGCGATTAAGCGAGATTAAGTATGCCGCCCATTATAACTTCAAAAAACAATTGTAAACAACTTACCGGTTTTTTATAGCTAATTAAAATAGCCACCTATAAAGTAAATGAGGAGTATCTTCGGGCTTATCGCTAATATTTGTAAAAGCCTTGAATTTGAGCCAAATTAAAACCGTTATTATAAAATAACAACAAGTAACTCACTCTTTAAGTGTGCTGTTATGCGCTATTTAGACAAGCTTGAGCGTTAGCTCTGCCATGCGTGCGCTTCAAGCCAACATGCTCACTAAATTCACATAAGTGCTCAGCAGTACCTACAGCTCCAGTGAAAATACATTCAAACTCACGGGTCAGTTTTAACCAGCTTTCGTCACTTATGTGTAACCTTGCTAAAATGTTAATAGCGTTGGCGGTTGCTCGCCTTTTACTGCCGCCTTTATGCGTAGTTGAATACTAGTCAAGTCAGACTGCTCTGGCGTTGGGGCGATAGTAATTTGAGTCAATAATGTGCCTTTGAATAACTGATGCCAACGCCTAAGAACTTCAGCTGTTGACCAGTTTTTTGCTTGCTCACTGTCCAAATGCAATACGATATGTAAGTGATTATGCATCACCGCATACGCACATATATCGATTGCAAAGACTTAAGTTAATTAAAATAGTCGTTTTTCTATCCAATCACGCCTGTGCTCGAAACTGACACCTGTTTCTTTATCCACCCCACACAAAAAAGCCTTTCGTACCGTGCGGCTACAAATATGACAAAACTGCGTATCCAATAAACTAATTTGTTGAGAACGAGGTTTAGGCATGACAATCACCAGACTGACTAAGAGTAAATTGAGTCTAGTTTATTGTTGAAAATACAACAAACTTATTGGGTAGCCGGATAAATTCTTATGGGTGGCCGGATAAATTTCTGGCTGGATAAATTTTCGCTTGACGCACTAACGCCCAATTAACGGGCTAAAAATTGTGGGCTAAAATGGAGCGAAGCGAACAGCCCACTGTTTTTAGTCCTGTTGAATTACTTAGGCATTTTTACCAACCATGCTTTTCAGGATCTGTTTTATCACGAAATTCATCTGATAATTTAGATAGTAGCGCCTCATCCGCAAGCCCCTCACTGCGAATAGCAATAAGTTGTATCCCAGCTTTAGACCTACTATGCCCATCGAAAAGTAGAGCCATTTTATCATTACTATTTTGAAGTAACTTATATAAGAAAAGGTATCTTTCATGAACATGCTTTTTATGGTCAGAAATCACACCTTGTGTTTCTTCAAGGGCTACAGTGCAGTACTGTTCAATCGCTTTATCTTTTATCGCTGTAAATACTTTCCAATCTGATTCTTTCATGGTGAATTCCTACTGCCAAATTACGATGAATGCCTAACGAGGCTGTAGAATTTCTCTTTTAGAAAAACAACCTCAAAAATAATTAAAAAATAAGCCTCAAAACGCGTGTCTACGTGAAATCTGAGGCAATATCCTACTACAAAGTGACTTTTACAGGCCCTGTAAACGCAAATTTCACCCGTCATTTTCGACTTTGGAGAAATTCTACAGCCTCAACGCTTACATAAGCGTAAAATTATAGTTGGCTAAAATTTTGAGGAACGAAAAACAGCCAACTGTAAATTTTCCGTTTAATTTTGTTAGTGCAACATACGCGAAAACAGTGATGCAACACTTAGAAAACATCCAGAAAGCACAAGTACTTGATGAAGCCTTTGGCTAATTAATGCAGGAACGATATAAGATTTAGAAAAGACTTGTTTAACTGGAGTAAAAAATAATTTAGGGGTCAAAGCTAACCCCAATAATATTAGGCTTGCACCTATTGTACTAATTAAATCAGATAAAGAGGCCTGTTCAAAGGTAAAACTGTAAACCCGAGTGCTTAGCATCAGAATTACTACAACGAGACAAGCGGTGATAGCCATTTTTTCTTTCGATGAAACTCTTTCCATGAGA
>JBLIEW010000127.1:0-6889 GCA_047633255.1 Colwellia sp. | reverse complement strand
TATTTAACTGCATGCCCATAACTTCAAAGGTATCAGCAAAGGTTTGTAAGTTTTCCATACGGACTTCGGCAAAATCGTCGCTGGCTTGTATACCTAACGCTGAGCGGTCAACTAAAAACAGGATACGTCGAAAACGTTCTGATTTGAGTAAGCGATAGACTAATGCAATACAGGTTTTGGTTTTACCTGTACCGGTAGCCATAGCCACCAAGGCTTTGGATTCGCCATTTTTAATGGTTTTCTCAATCGCCTTAATGGCATCAACTTGATAATCCCGTAGCTTTAAGTCGTAGCCAAAGTCCATCTCATCTAGTTTTTGATCGGCTTGTTGTGGTGTTTGTTTGAGATACTTTTTAATTTCAGTTGGTGAATACCAGCCTTTTAATGCCTTGCGGCGATTGCTGTTATCACGCACATCTAAAAACCAAATACCACTTTCTTGTTCGAGCTGTTTTAAATAGGCTCGGCCATTAGTCGCGAACGTGAGGGGCACTTTAAATTCGCCCCACGACTCTTCTATCTCAAAATCACTATTGCCAGTTAAGCCACTTGCATAACGTTTTGCTTGATCAATGGCTGAGTAAACGTTTTTACGGCTTCGCTTGGCTTCAACCGTAGCAACAGGTGTTAGCCCCATGAACAACACATAGTCGGCAGGGCCTGATGCGGTTGGCCATTCAGCTATAGCTTTGTTTTTATTTAGCTCAGGTTTAGTGCCCTTTGAATAGCGAATATTAGTGGTGTCAGCTTGCCAGCCAGCTTCATTAAGCTGTTGGTCAATGAGGATACGAGTTGATTCTTCGTCGAGCAGAAAGTTTGACTGTTCAACTTGCTGGATGATGGCTGTTTGTTTGTCTTTTTCTAGTGTTGCAAAATCACTTATGTATTGCGTGTTGGTATCAACAGCCTGCTGGCTTAACTCCCCAATTGTATTTTCTTGCTCTTGAGCGAGGGACTCCCAAATGGCTTTTTCTTCAGCCATGCGATCTGCTCGGAGCTTTTCAGCACTGGCCTTTTCTTCTGTTACCTTGTTTAGCTTCTCAACCACAATTAAACGGTCTGACGAACGTTGAGATTCAATTTTTAAGGTGTCTAACTTTTCTTCAAGTTCGCGAACATAAGCAGAAGGATCAACAGGCTTAACAAAAGCCTTAAATTTAAAGCCCTTGGCTTTATCGCCCCCAAAAGTAACGTGGTACCAACCACTTAACGCGCAGCCCACTTGCATACACTTTAATGCGTCGCGATGAGAAGAAGAGATGTATTGATGATTGGCAATATTGCCCAATTTACGAATGGTATGAAAAGCGTCTTTAACGTTTTCAGCAAGTTTGAGTGTGTATTCTAGTTCGTTCAGTAAATCGATTTGTTTAACTGATTTGCCATAATCGACACCCACACGGGCAGCAATATTTTGCGCCAGCGCTTCGCCTAATTGACGCATCTTGATTAAGGAAGTATTTGGGTCTGAAGCGTAACAACATTCAGCAGTTTCAGCTAAACGAAATAACAATTCATCATGGTGTTTAAGGAACTCGAAGTTACTTTCAAAAGACATACCGCAGCTCCCTCTAATTGCCTTCAAAACTTAACTGGATTAAAGGCTTAGCTTTTTCGATATCTTCAAGGGTGCGAATCAACACTTCAAGATCACCGGTTCCCCAATGGCCTATATTGGTGACATCTCTACTAAAATTTTTCTCAATTTTTACAGTACTTGGATCAACCTTAAGCCACACGACAACACGAGCATCCTTTTGTGGATCGATGCATATACTTATAAAGTTCTTAATACGTTTAAAGGCAGTATAGAGCTTCAACTCTTTTCGGATAACATCATCACCCAGATTTTCACAATATCCACAGATAGCATCATAAACCTTCATAAGTTCATCACTAGCTTGTGCCTTAGCTTTATAATGAGTCCATTCATCATTTTGCTTTTTATTACTCGTGACTTTAGACTCATTGGTAACATGATTTATATCTTTTGATTTAGATAAGCCACCATAACTGGTTTGAGCGTTAACTAATTCAAAAAGCAATAAGTCATCACTAAAATACTTGTAGCGCATCAATTCAATGTTTCTATCTATCAATTGAATCGCGTGCTCGTCATATTTATTGAAGTCACTGGCGATACATATCAGGCGCGCACCATTCCATTCTAATTTGTCTGCAATATCATTTCCCAAAACTTTCATTACTAAAAGCTGAAATTCGGCCTTGTGATCTAATAACCAGTTTAGGTAGAACAAACCTTGATTGATGACATTTTCATTAGAGTGACGTTTATACTCGATGATAACGGGACAACCATTTTCATCTAGGCCAAGTGAGTCGATACGGCCTTTGTTGCTGGTTGTATATTCACTTGCAAGAAAGCGCACACCTAAAAACGTTTCCATATGCTTTTCAACTAACTGCTGCAGATCTCTTTCCAACTTAGCAAACTGGCTAGTTAATTCGACTACATCACTATTTTTCTGTTCTAGCCTAAATAATTTGATATCGCTCACTGAGAATCCCTGCCCTTTTAATTCTTATTTTTAGCGCGAATTTAGATTAGCACAGATGTGAATTAATTTTCACTGCTTATAAATCATAATGACTGAACAAATTTCATAAAAATTAGATGCTTAACCACTATAATTAGTAGAACTTCCATGTCAATAAATCAGAATACATCTTTTTTACGACCTGACATAATTAATCCTAGTTAATCGCTGCTTCATTTTTTACTTTAATAGCTCAGTACATTTCTTAAATCTTTTATTTTTTTCAACATTACTATAAAAATCACTTTCTATATTGTTCGCCAGAATCGCCTTACTATGCCCTGTATTCGGATCTTTAACATAACTTTTAATATTTTTAGGTGCCTGAGTGTCTTCGTACCAATTGATGTTAAAAGCACATAACTGAGGGAAAAAATACATGCTGCTATAAGCAGGTATATGATGATGTACCCACCACGCCAAAGACGTCCAATCTCCGGACTGTTCGTAGTAATCTATATATGATGGAATAACAATACAGGCCGTCGCTCCGTAGTTGCCCTGCTCGTCTTTAACATCCCATATATGACCCGCATAGTTGGCAGCATTACTCGCACAGCTTGCACCTAAGGTGTTGCCTGCTTGGTTTACTTCCTCGCTACGATAAGCTGAACGCACATGGATCCGTCCCCATGCATCCTGGATGGGTTCCAATACGTTTTGACAAAGCTCCTTTCCCACTTGAATAGCCAAAGCTTTGTTAGTCGGTAAATTCGATAAACCAAGGGTTGCTGCTGTTTCAGAGAATAGAAAATCGCGCATGAAAAAGGTTTTAGATAAGCGAGTTCGAGCGAAGCTATCAAGTGTGGCAATTTTTGATTTAGACATTTTATAGTCATCCTTGTTTTTAAATTATCAACAGGTGCAATCAAACACCTCAAGTCTTGTTGCTCAACAATATTACTAAGCCGCAAAGGCTCATTCACGAGTAAGTCTCTTAATACTTGGCTTAGGTGCCGGGTTAAAGTTTACTTATCCAACTGGGATTTCGACGAATTCATCCATTCTGGCATAGCCAAAGGCTCAGACTCTTCTCCCTCTTTTTGGTGTTTCACCCATACTTTATCCGGGCCTGTATACCCCGGCATTTGCCTGTAATAGTAAGCATTACAAAAACCACAGGTTCCCCCCATACTCCCCTTACCCTTTCGTGGGAGGAAAAACCAATTACCTACTTGAAGAATGATAAGTGTTATGACAATCAAAGGCCAAGATACGGCTGCAGCAACGCATTGGGCAAGTATCGCAATGCCTGAATACTCCCTACCTGGATCAGGAGAAAGAATTTCGCTAATCAAAGCTGCGACAAAAATCACAACTGCAACAACCAAATAAATCATCAGTACTGTAAACATAAGTTTTCCCTCTTCATCCTAATCACCAATTGAACTCCAAAAATACTGTTGTCATATCTGAATACTAGACCTCGACGAGTCACTAAGCACTCAATAAAATATGTCACCATGCTACAGCACCTTCCCCCCCCTGTAATGGACACGCGTTAAATACACGCGTTACTATTGCACGCGTAATGCTACATCATTGTTTTATATAGCATTCCCCCGATTATAGCGTGCGTAAAACGTGCCATTTAATCGCGCGTAAGCCTAGAGAAACCGACCTCTTTTTCGCGCTACCTAGACGATTCGCCAGTCAAAACATCAATCTCTTTGATGTAGATTGTGTGGGATCCATATCAATCCACCACTCCATCTACGATTTCAGTTACACAGGTTTTTACGAAATACTCATTTTTTACTCAATATTAATTATTAACTAACAATTAGGTAAGTTAGCTTCCGAAACCATGAAATAAAATTTAAGAGGTGATTATGATGTGCTTTAAAGATTTCTCTTGAGGATTTTATAAGCACTTTTGATTTTATTAAAATATGAACTATTCTTTTTAAAATGAAATTATCTATTCGTTAAATGTGGAGAAAATCATGGAGTTTGAAGAGTTAACAGGTAGAACATCAAGGAGTTCAAGAGTTTCTAACCATGCAAGATTATCCTTTAAAAATAACGGCTCTGCAGTTCTAGCATTTAGAAATAGTGCCAATCAAAAGTTGATTGAATTAAGCCTTTTATACAATTCTGGGGATATGGTGAGGATCCATGTAGCCAAAAATGAAAATGTAATTGCGTTTAAAAAAGACAACGAATTGGGGAAATTAAAGTTAAGTAAGTACGGAAGAGAGGGGTCAAATAGGTTTCAGATTTACAGCAAAGAGTTGGCTGAAAAAGGGCTCAAGGAGGGGGAATATATAATAAAGGAACCGCTGAAATCACAGTCAGAATTCGATTTCATGCTTTATTTGGTTGAAGATACAGAGAAATAAGTGATGTGATTTGACTTCAAAATATTTAGATTTAAAACCGACATGTCGTTTAAGATTATTTACAGTCTCGCCTCATCAGAAAGTATAGTTGCTTCATAATTACACTTACTTAAGTGAACATTCTATCAATGTAAAAGGATGTGCCCAAACTTGAAAGCGGCTAAACAACTTGCTCTAGATTCTTTGAAAAACGTTAGATTGATGATCATTAATTTTCAATGGTAGTGATAGAAACACTCCGGTGCTATTGCACTTTTTGGGGTCCAAACATCCTCCACCACTTAAATACTTAGGTATTCATAAACTCTTCATAATACTGAGCGTTATTATCCCTCTCAAGAATCTTGTCCATTACGTTAGCTGGGTAGTTATTGAGTGCGTTACAGTATGATTCCCAAATAACTCCTTTCTTTTCCCAAGGAGGTTCAGGAATATTCTTTGCTATAATTGCTTCTGCTTGTTCAATAGTAATAGGTTTAGCTAATGCTATTGCATCCAATAAAGTCTCGTGAACCAATTTCCCATTATGAACTATTTCTACGATAGGTTTCATGGTAAGACTTATACCCCCTAATTGATCCCATAAGATTAACTCTATTCTGCCATCTCTATTTTTTACGTATTTTCTAACATCCAACTCAAACATACCTAGCGTTGATGAAAAGTCACGAGGTGGTGCAAAGCCCAGTTCTTTTTTTCTCCATTTTATATATTCATTCTTATGCTCCATCGAATTGGAGTTTTTAATTTGTTCAAATCTAACGCAAATATCGATATCACCAACTTGAATCTCGTTTCTAGCTAGACTACCAAATAAGAAAACATCTTTTACACAAAAATATTTTGCATAGTTTTTATTCCAATAAAGGATTCGATCAACAGCAGATTGTAGTTTCTTTAATGCAACTTTCTGATGCAATTTTGTCTTATATTTTTTGGGCAAGATGAACCTCTGAATTAATGCCTAACTTTTATAGCTTATGCGTTACAAATTTCTATTCTGCATCGCAGTGTAAAACTGTGGAGATGTAAACAACCACACTGGTTTAAATAGTTATAGTTAGGTTATCTTTGTGAATATCGAAATGTTCAGCAAGTATTATTTTAGCCTTATCAATACTAATAACTTTAGTCAATTCATGATGACTTGGCATAGGTTTAAAATCCAAGCTATCAAAATCAATACTTGATAGGCAAGGATCGTCCTGATTGAAGTAGTTAACGGAAAATTGCCCTCCAAACCACATATTTGGTAAATTTACATTGTCACAATATTCAGAGAATACAAATCGATATCGAGATCTTTTTCCTTCAGGTGTTGGCACTTCTACCACCTCACTAACTTTGCCAACCATGATCACATTATCATGAGCATGAGTTGCCTCCCCCCAATCATCACCTTTACGTTTTAAACTCAAATTTTGAGTAGACACAACATATTCCACTTTATTAGCTGATCGAACACCCACTGTCCATGCACCATCACCACCATCTAGAAGTAATCTATCAAGCCCGCGGCAAGTATGTGTTATAGCAATATTTTTCATGTCACTCCAAAGATAAAGTAAATCATCGTAATGAATTGGATTATAAATATAGGTTAATATCATCTTGCGGTCAAACACAAACTAAAACATAACTATGTTTTAGTTTGTGTAATTGTGTGTTTGCACATAATTATGACGAGCTACTGATGCAAGTTAAAGGTTATTATTAATCGAACAGCATTAGTGAATATTGCCATGTTGTGAGGCTCTATATGCTTTGTGGTTAAATTAAACACAACTAATCCTTGTAATGGAATGTTGTAGCATTACAGAACATGTATGTTTTGTAATTTTGATATATAAGCGTTTATAGTGCTTTGGATTCAAATAATAAGTGCATAACTTGAACGGGTAGAAAAGACGGTCAGCTGAATATATGCTAATCGCTTTTTCTCCGGCAAGAGATGCAACAATGAAAACATATAAACAACTGACCTATGAA
>JBLIEW010000126.1:0-7195 GCA_047633255.1 Colwellia sp. | reverse complement strand
TTGATGAGTATTCACTCGATACAGAGTATAACGTATCAACTGTGTCCCATTCGTCTAGAGGCCTAGGACACCGCCCTTTCACGGCGGTAACAGGGGTTCGAATCCCCTATGGGATACCATATTCAAGTTTTAGTTATATTAGCTAGAATTTGGGGCTATAGCTCAGCTGGGAGAGCGCTTCGCTGGCAGTGAAGAGGTCCACGGTTCGATCCCGTGTAGCTCCACCAATCAATTTGGTATTCGAGCATAATTTATTTTGTGCATTCGAAACAAAAACCACCGCAAGGTGGTTTTTTTATGTGTTTTATTTATGTTGCCTTCCACTTTATCTGTACTTACACCATCAACTTTCTTTCCCAACTGCAATAACGTCTTCTTTGTCTTAACGAGACCAACTTAACACGACAAGATAATGTGTGACATCCCACCCACTTGCTTTTTAATTGTGTGTGACTATCCACACAAAAAATTAGTTTTATTATTCCAGTATAAATTAAAGTTAATAAATATCATTAAGTTACAATTGATTAACATTATGGCCTGATGCTTGCTATGTTTTATCTATCCTCATAAAGCGTTTATGGCGTATTTGCTCTGGAGCAAGACACCACCTTGAGGAAAATATAACACTAAAAAAAGGAAGTTAATTATCATGAAAAAATCGATCAGTACCTTTACGCATCCATTAAAGTCAATGGCTAAGCTAGCGGCTATAGCTTCAATTTTCGCAGCGAGTTTTAGTGTTTTTGCTGAACCAGTAGAAATTAAATTTTCACATGTTGTAGCAGAGAACACGCCTAAAGGACAAATGGCACTGAAATTTAAAGAATTAATTGAAAAGCGTTTACCAGGTGAATACGTTGTTAACGTATTCCCTAACTCACAGTTATTTGGGGATAACAATGAGCTAGCCGCATTACTATTAAACGATGTGCAATTTGTTGCACCATCATTGTCTAAGTTTGAGCGTTTTACCAAAAAACTACAGATTTTCGATTTACCTTTCTTATTTGAAGATATGGCAGCGGTTGATCGTTTTCAGCAATCAGACTCAGGTCAAAAATTGTTAAACGCAATGAACCGTAAAGGTTTGATTGGCCTAGGTTACCTTCACAACGGCATGAAGCAGTTTTCAGCAAACGATCCGTTGTCGTTACCAAAAGATGCTAAAGGCAAAAAGTTCCGTATTATGGCCTCTGACGTTATTGCAGCTCAGTTTGATGCTGTGGGTGCCATTCCCGTTAAAAAACCATTCTCTGAAGTGTTTACTCTGCTACAAACACGCGCGATTGATGGTCAAGAAAATACGTGGTCAAATACCTACTCCATGAAATTCTACGAGGTGCAAAGTCACATTACCAAAAGTAATCATGGTGTTTTAGATTATATGGTCGTGACATCAAATACCTTCTGGAAAGGCCTACCAGCAGATAAACGTGTCATCTTTAAGTCATCACTGGATGAAGCTATTGCCCTTGGTAACAAGATCGCTTCAGAAAAAGATAACGAAGATAGACAAGCGATTATTGATTCTAAGCGTTCTGAATTAGTCACGTTAACACCTGCTGCACGCCAGCAGTGGGTTAACGTTATGAAACCAGTTTGGGCTAAGTTTGAAGACCAAATTGGAAAAGACATGATTGAAGCCGCTGTAGCTGCCAACACTAAATAGTCTCAATACTTGATGTGGTACTGAATGCACCTTTGCATCAGTACCACCCTTTTTTATTCAAGGAGTATGACCGTGATTTCAAGGCTATTTGGTTATTTTGAAGAAGGGTTTCTTAATCTTTTGATTACATTAATGACATTGCTAGTTTTTGGCGAAGTTATTGCCCGTTTCTTTTTCAATACCGGTTTTTTATGGATCCAAGAGCTTACACTAACCCTTTGTGGTTGGTTTGTACTGTTTGGTATGTCCTATGGTGTAAAAGTTGGAGCACATATTGGCGTCGATGCCTTTGTGTCTAAGTTGTCAGGCAAACCACAGAAAGCTGTCGCTATCTTTGCGTGCCTTTGTTGTATTATTTACTGTGGATTGTTTTTAAAAGGGGCTTGGGACTACCTCAGCCAAATGTACCAAATTGGTATTCCAATGGAAGATATCAACTTTCCTGCTTGGTTTCTTCATCAATTAGATCCAGATTTTGCTTGGGAAACATTACGCATCGATGTCGAAGACGGCGCCGTACCTATCTGGTTATCTCAAAGTATTTTAATCATCGGGTTTTCAATGCTGACGTGGCGTTTTATAGAATTGTTTATCGCCATTTTAAAAAACCAAGCCGTTGGTTTTCAATTGGCCGATGAAGCTAAAGACAGCATGCATTTAATCGATGAAGCTGCGCTATCCACATCATCTGAACAACAAGAAAAAAATGATAAGGACGCGAAATAATGACTATTGCAACACTCTTTATCGCTTTGTTTATTTGCATGATGATAGGTATGCCTATTGCTATTGCACTCGGCTTTTCAAGCATGCTGACTATTTTGTTATTTTCAAATGATTCACTCGCCTCAATTGTACTAAAACTGTATGAGTCAACCTCAGAACATTACACTTTATTAGCTATCCCATTCTTTATTTTATCATCGGCATTTTTGTCTACTGGTGGTGTAGCGAGGCGTATCATTGACTTTGCAATGGACAGTGTAGGCCATATACGTGGTGGCCTTGCTATGGCATCAGTTATGGCTTGTATGCTGTTTGCCGCGGTGTCAGGCTCATCGCCTGCCACTGTTGCTGCCATTGGTTCAATTGTTATTGTTGGCATGGTACGCGCCGGATATCCTGAAAAATTTGCCGCCGGCGTTATTACCACCTCAGGCACATTAGGTATTTTGATCCCACCTTCAATTGTAATGCTGGTTTACGCTGCTGCGACTGAAGTGTCTGCTGCTAGAATGTTTATGGCCGGTCTTATTCCCGGATTAATGATGGGCTGTATTTTAATGCTGGCCATCTACATTGTAGCTCGGATTAAAAAACTACCTTCACGCCCTTTTCCTGGTGTTAAAGCGCTAACCATATCAAGTGCTAAAGCCCTTGGCGGGTTAGCACTTATCATTATTGTTCTCGGGTCAATTTATGGTGGTGTCGCCAGCCCTACTGAAGCTGCTGCAGTAGCGTGTGTATACGCTTACTTTATTGCTGTATTTGGTTATAGGGACATTGGGCCACTTAAAAATGTAGCTTGGCGTAATCAACAAGAGTCTTTAATCGGTGCCTCATTTCGAAATCTCGGCTACATGCTACTTGCTGTAATTAAAACGCCTACCGACAAAGATATACGTCATGTGGTACGCGACGGCGCTAAAGTCAGTATCATGCTGTTATTCATCATTGCGAATGCGATGTTGTTTGCGCACGTGCTAACCACTGAGCGTATTCCACATATTATTGCCGAAGCGATTGTAGGATTAGGGTTGCCTGCTTGGGGCTTTTTAATCATTGTTAACTTACTGCTGTTAGCCGCAGGTAACTTTATGGAGCCCTCAGCCATTTTGTTAATTATGGCGCCCATTCTATTCCCAATCGCGACCCAACTGGGGATTGACCCTATTCACTTAGGGATCATTATGGTGGTAAATATGGAAATAGGTATGCTCACGCCCCCCGTAGGACTCAATCTCTTTGTCACCGCGGGCATAACGGGTAAGAGTATGGGATGGGTCATTCAATCATGCCTACCTTGGCTAGTATTGTTACTTGGTTTCTTGATGTTGATTACTTATATTCCACAAATTTCTCTATTTTTACCAGAATATATAGACAAATTAAACGGCTACTAGCTTGATAATTCGCGTATTATAGGCGAGCCTTAATTTATTAAGGCTCGCCTTTTTATTGATGACCCAAAATAACGATAACCAAAACCCATTGGGAATACGTATGCTTTCATTCTCGACTATCAAAAAACGTAATATTTTAGTGAGCCTCATGCTCATCACTGGGTTATTAATCACCCTTAAAGTTACTTATTGGTATTTACTTGAACAAGGCACAAAGACAATTGCTGAACAATCTGAAAAGCAAATCAATGAACTGGTTATTTTTATTGATAATGCACTTTCACATTACGAAAATATACCCGCAGTGCTCGCACAAAACCCCATATTAGAGCAGGGGCTACTTGATCAACAAAGCACTCAAACCATTAAAAAGCTTAATGCTTATCTATCTGAATTACAGCAAGTCACAGAATCATCCGATATTTATCTTACCGATGCGCTCGGAGTGGCTATTGCCGCCAGCAACTGGAATGATCCGAACTCTTTTATTCATCATGACTATTCATTTAGGCCCTACTTTATTGATGCCATATCAGGTAAATCTGGACGATATTATGCCGTCGGCACCTCATCGAATAAGCGCGGTTTCTATTTTGCTAATCCGGTATATCATAAAGGTGTCGTCTTAGGCGTTGTGGTAGTGAAAGTTGACATTAGCTTGATTGAACAACAAAGTAGTAGCATTGCGATCGCAAGCCAATACGAGTTTATGATCAGTGATCCTGACAATATCGTATTTCTTTCAAGCATCAATAGTTGGCGATTTAATTCATTAACGCCACTGACACAAGCTAAACGCTTTGCACTAAACTCATCAAAACGCTATGCCAATAGACCTGTTGGTGAACTTAGCGTTAACCCCCGTTTTACACTTGGTGATTCAAATACGACTCAGGTATACCAAATCGCATCATTTGAAGGGCAAGCAAAATACCTTGAACGTCACCAAATGATGCCTAATGCTAACTGGAACGTCCATATTCTTGCACCAATGAAACCCTTATATGAGTCGTTACCGCCCATCCTGCTATTGGCTGCCACGCTATATTTACTCATGGCATTATTCATACTCTACAACATTGAACGCCGTAAAAATTTACATAGGATGCGCCAAGCGCAAAATCAACTCGAACAACGGGTAAAAGAGCGTACTTTAGAGCTAGAGCAAGCCAACACCCAATTAAAAGATACTCAAGACGAACTCATCCAAGCGGCAAAGCTTACGGTGATAGGCAGCTTGTCTGCCAGCATTAACCACGAACTTAATCAACCGCTGGCAGCACTAAGAAGTTACGCACAAAATACCCAAACATTTATTCGCCGTAACATGATTGATGATGCCAGTAATAACATCAAAATCATGATTGAACTAACGGACAGATTAGCTGATCTTATTGGTCAATTTAAGAGTTTTACCCGTAAGTCCCAAGGCAGAGACAATGCCACTGAAATCAATCAATCGATTGAGCAAGCATTAACCATCGTTCAACCTGAAATAGATAAGCAAGGCATTAAATTGTCACTGCAACTTCTACAAGGTAAATGCCAAATATGGGGAGATAGCGTCCGATTGCAGCAAGTACTAGTTAACCTTATTAGCAACGCCATCGTCGCCATGCAACAATCCATCCAGCGACAATTACGAATAGAAGTCTATTGCGACCACAAAGTAAACATCAGCATCCAAGACAGTGGTCCAGGTGTGAGAGAAAGCCAAATGAGCAAAATTTTTGAACCCTACTACACCACCAGCGAACGTCAAGGACTGGGGTTAGGGTTATCTATCTCGCAGCGGATTATAGAATCAATGCAAGGTTCTATTACCGTTGAAAATGCCCTCCAAGGTGGTGCTATTTTTCATATCATTTTGCCGCTTTATTTACGCGAGGAAGTGTAAACGTGAATCAAATACAAGACATCAATGAGTATCAAGTCATTATTGTTGATGATGAACCTCATATCGGTATCGTATTACAGCAATTGTTTAAACTCGAAAACATTAGCGCCTTAGCCACCACAGACCCACAATCTATCGCCAGTCACATTACGGCTAACTGGCCTGGTATCGTGATTTCAGATGTTAATATGCCACAACTTGATGGCCTGAGTTTATTGCAACAACTGAAACAACAAGACAGTGACTTACCTGTTGTGCTGTTAACCGGTTTTGGTGACATTGCCATGGCCGTGGACGCACTAAAAAAGGGGGCTTACGACTTTATTGAAAAACCATTCAATAACGAGCATATACTCGATGTAACCAAACGTGCATTAGATAAGCGTGCGCTCACGCTAGAAAACCGTAAGCTTAAACGTGAACTTGAATCGCATATTGCCCCCGGCCCACGTATTCTAGGAAGTAGTCCTAGCATAATGAAAATGCGTCATATTATCGACCAAGTAATAGATGCGCCAGCCGATATTATGATTGAAGGGGAAACAGGAGCAGGTAAAGAGTTAGTCGCCCGATATCTGCATGACCATAGTTATCGTAATAAAGCTAATTTTGTCGCTATTAATTGCGGTGCCATTCCTGAAAATCTCATAGAAAGCGAATTATTTGGCGCTGAATCAGGCGCTTTTACAGGAATAGATAAACGTAGGATCGGCAAATTTGAATATGCTAATGGCGGCACATTACTCCTCGATGAGATAGAAAGCACTCCAATGGCGTTGCAGGTTAAATTACTGCGTGTCTTAGAAGACCGCAAAGTAGAACGATTAGGATCAAATACACCAATTAACTTGGACATAAGAGTCATTGCAGCTACAAAATTAAACTTACAACAGTTGTGTGAACAAGGAAAATTTAGACAAGACTTATTGTATCGTCTTAACTTAGTCACTATTGTTATTCCACCGCTAAGAGATCGCCGAGAAGATATCCCACTACTGTTTTTACACTTTGCCAGAATTGCATCGGCTCGTTACCATAAAGCCCTTATAGCCTTGAATACACACCAAACCATGGTACTAACCGCCCATGATTGGCCTGGTAATGTTCGTGAATTACGCAACTTAGCTGAACGTTATGTACTACTTGGCGCCGAGGCTGCTTTTGCGGGTAACTTAGATAATAATACTACGATACAAGCGAGTATGTCGCTGCAACAACGAGTTGAATTTTTTGAGCGCATGCTGATTGAAGAAGCATTAAGTCATAATAAAGGCAGCATAAAATTAACCATGGAACAGCTCGAGTTACCCCGTAAAACCTTATACGACAAAATGCGTAAATTCGATTTAGATCGTAAACAATTTCTCGAAAGTTAATTTACCGAAAGCTAGTTTAACGCGCAAACATCAATAACTTGCTTTTGATGTTTCCCTAAGCGCCAAATAGCCACTAACAACAGTGACAAAAGACTCAACGAGCCCACTACCACCCCATTCCATTCAG
>JBLIEW010000125.1:0-7292 GCA_047633255.1 Colwellia sp. | reverse complement strand
CTGATTTACTTCAAAAGCAATGAGTTAACTTATCAAAACGTCCAGTTGGTTAAGCTTTTTGGCTGAACCCCTTGGAACTGGAGCGCATTGTATAGATCTATCCGTAGGGTGCAAGACTTATTTGCAATATTTTATTCGTTCGAAGATAAATCACACTAAACGTCTATATATGAGACGATTTAGTTTCTGAATTAGTTCAATTGCATGTTTTTTACACTTATTGTTACACTATTTGTTGCACTATCATAAAAGGTGGGTAACATAGAATTTCACTTTTTGCTTTTATACACATATAAATTAAAATAATAATTAGGTATTCATTATGAAGTCTCCGCAAATCTCAACCGTAATTATAGCTATTGTTTTTGCTATCCTTGCTTACATTATTACTAGTACTGTTTCAGCCACCCCTATCGTTGTTTCTGTTATTGTTTTTATCAGTGCCTTTGTTGCCCCTTTAGTTAGTACTTCTTCAACTGCTACTACAAGTACTACTAATACAAGCGAACCAACACAAGAATCTTCAGAGGATGTTAAAACCCTTTATGTTGGTAACTTACCTTATCGCGCTAATGAAACAGCCATTCGAGAATTATTTTCTAATCACGGTGTTGTTCAATCGGTAAGATTGATGAAAGACAAGCATACGGGAAAACGTCGTGGCTTTGGTTTTGTCGAAATGTCGACGAGTGATATTGATAAAGCAATTAGTGCATTGAATGATACTGAGTTTCAACAACGTACATTAAAGGTTAGAGAAGCAAAAGAACGCCCTGAGCGAACTGAAGCTATTGATTAATCCTTCCACTAAAAATTAATTGTCAAAAAACCTATTAATAATTCATCTATTAATAGGTTTTTTATTTTTATCTTATGCACTCTCCCATTAAATTAATCCTAAAAAAGTCTAGACAATAATATAAGCGAGAGTAGACTTTGCGCTCTTATTTACTTCTCTCCCCAATTATATATAGGCTCAAGCATGTTTGATCATATTCATCCTGATAACTACGAACCCCAATTGTCGAAAAAACAGCGTGATATGACAGAGTTATTTTCTTGTTTCAATGTACCTAAAGCACAAACGTTTCCGTCAGAGTCATTGAACTATAGACTGCGTGCAGAATTTAGAGTCTGGCATGAAGGCGATGATCTTTATTACATTATGTTTAACAGTGTAACCAAAGAGAAGTTTCGCGTTGATGATTTCCCGGTTGCAAGTCGGTTAATTAATCAAGCAATGAAAGCGTTGCTTAGCTCAATTAAAGATCACAAGGAGCTCCGCTTTAAATTATTTCAAGTGGATTTCCTATCAACCCTAAGCGGCGAGTTACTCATTAGTATGCTCTATCACAAACCGCTTGAGCCGACATGGGAGATTGCAGCTACAGCCCTTAAAGAAGAGTTATCTTCAATCGCACCTGTGGATATAATTGGCCGCGCTAAAAAACAAAAGATTATAATTGATAAAGATTATGTAATGGAGTCATTACAAGTAGGCGACAATACTTTTATTTATCAGCAAGTAGAAAATAGTTTTACTCAGCCAAATGGCGGTGTTAATCAACAGATGTTACTTTGGGCTCAACAAGCCACTACTGATGCAAAAGGTGATTTGATCGAGTTATATTGTGGTAATGGTAACTTTAGTATCGCCCTGGCACAAAACTTTGACCGTGTTTTAGGGACTGAGATATCTAAAACATCAGTCAGATCTGCCCAAGTGAATATAAAAGCAAATAATATTGAAAATATTGATATTGTACGTATGTCTAGTGAGGAGTTTAGCCAAGCAATGAATGGTGAGCGTAAGTTTAGACGTTTAGAGGGATTTGATTTAACGGCTTATAATTACGACACTGTGCTAGTTGATCCACCACGGGCAGGCTTAGATGAAGATAGCGTTGAATTAACTAGTCGTTTTAATAAAATTATCTATATTTCGTGCAATCCAAATACATTGAAAGACAATTTAATACAATTGAGTCAAACACATGTCATTCAACAATTCGCCTTATTTGATCAATTTCCTTATACAGATCATATTGAAGTAGGCATGATACTTACACGAAAATAGTGTCTCTTTAATATGCTCACCTTCAATAGTAATAAGGTTACTGCTAGCCAGTAACCTATTTTCTTTTCCTTAATGCTTTACGGCGGTCACTCAACTCGGCTGCACCGCGGGCGATAAATCGTAATTGTTGAATTGTCTGTTTGGATAATTGTTCTAGCTCTACTTTATCCTCTATATCAAGTGCATCAGAGCCGGCACTAAACACAATAGTTACCGCAGCATTGGCTTGCATATAAGCAACTTCACCATCAAGATCATTTGCATGTTGTAAATAATCACACAGTTCCATGGTAAAATATCGAATTTCCCTAATTACCGCCGCGCGAAATGCTGCCGACGTTCCTGAGCGTTCACGCAGTAATAATCTAAAAACATTACCATTACTTTCAATTAACTCCATAAAAGTAGCTACAGATATTTGGATCACAGAGCCACCTTTAGCAATACGTTGTCGTGCTTGGCGCATTAATTGCCTTAGTGTTAATCCGGCTTCATCAACTAACGTTAACCCTAGTTCATCCATATCAGAAAAGTGACGATAAAAAGAAGTCGGTGCCAGTCCAGCTTCTTTAGCGACTTCTCGTAAGCTTAAGCTAGAAAAACTTCGTTCTGCGCTTAACTGTCCCAAGGCAGCATCAATTAATAATCTACGGGTTTTTTCTTTTTGCTGGGCGCGAACACCACTCATGACTATAGCTCGTTTAAAATATTCTGTGCTAATCATACTGCAATCTATAATTAATGTCTGTTTCATCACGTGACGAAAATAAAAGGAAATAATCATCTTGACTGATTTGATGATCCAGTTAAACTACAAATAACAGCGTACACGTGTACACTAAATGTATTTGAATTGACTTTACTATTGGATATAAAATGAAAAAACCCGCGATTATTTGGCCTAATGTTATTGTTTTTATAGTCACTTTTTTAATCGCAACCTTGGCTGTTCCTTATAGAGCTTTCACTTATGGATTTGATTCTACCGAAATAATTTTCGCTTTAATCTGTTTTGTTTATTGTGGCATGTCTATTACCACGGGTTATCATCGCCTTTGGTCACATAAAACTTTTGAAGCCCATTGGAGTTTACGATTAATTTTAGCACTAGGCGGCGCTTTCGCATTACAAAACAGTATATTACATTGGTCATCAGATCATAGAATCCATCATAAGCATGTAGACAAAAACGACGTTGACCCCTATTCCGCCAGAATGGGCTTTTGGTATTCACATATAGGTTGGATGTGTCGCGAGTATCATGCGCATAGTTACCATGATTATAAAAATGTGCGTGATTTACAAAAAGACCCAATAGTCATGTGGCAACATAAACATTATTTGTTATTAGCCGTAACGATGAACTTTGGTGTGCCGATTGCTTTTGGGTTATTACATGGCAATATGTTAAATAGCTTATTATTAATTGGTGTGTTCCGATTAGTAATTAATCACCATACAACTTTTTTTATCAATTCATTAGCCCATATTTGGGGCAAGCAAACTTATACCGACAAAAATACCGCTAGAGATAACGGCTTCTTAGCTTTTCTAACGTTTGGTGAGGGTTATCACAATTTTCATCATATTTTTGAAAATGATTACCGCAATGGTATTCGCTGGTGGCAATTTGATCCAACAAAGTGGCTAATTAAAACCTGCCAATGGGTTGGGTTAACTAAAAAACTCCGTACAAGCCCAGAGGATAAAGTTGAAAAGATGCGTATTGCTATGACGCTTAAACGGAGTAAAGAAAAACTCAGTTCACATCCTAATGCCGAACAAGCTCTTATCAGTTTACAGCAAGAATATGATTTACTTATTTTAAAGATAAACGATTTTTACCAAATGCGAAAAAAATTACTTACCGCTAAACGAGAGTTGGTTTTGGCTGAAGTTGAAAAATCTGATTTAATGACTCAATATAAAGAGTTAAATCGACACTTAGAAGTGCAACGTCACCGGTGGCAAATGATGACCGCTAAACTCGCTTAATAAACAGTATAATAAGTGTTCTCTCTATTATCATTTATTCCAAAATCCTGCTAAAATTTTCTCAATCGTATTTTTCATTTTTATATGAATAAATGCAATCGGCACAATTTGAGGAAAGTCTTTTGGCTAAAACAAAAACAAAACAAGCAAACCTTCAAGCTAACTTTGATTATGATGCAATAATTATTGGTACCGGACCAGGAGGAGAAGGTGCCTCTATGAGATTAGCAAAGGAAAATAAAAAAGTTGCTATGATTGAACGCCATCACCAAGTAGGTGGCGGCTGTACTCATTGGGGAACCATCCCTTCAAAAGCCCTTAGGCACTCAGTTAGCCGTTTGATCGAATACAATTCTAACCCTTTATTTAATCCTACCGAAAAGAAAGTAAAACTTACCTTTGATAATATTTTACAGCACACCACTAAAGTAATTAGGGATCAAGTACGATTACGTTCGGGCTTTTATGATCGCAATTATGTTGATGTTTTTCATGGCTCAGCTACCTTTGTAGATAAAAACACCTTAAAAATCACAAGTGAAGATGGTGCAGAAGAATTAATGACTGCCGAAAACATTATCATTGCTTCAGGTTCAAGACCGTACCGTCCAGATGATATAGATTTCACTCATCAAAGAGTTTATGACTCTGATACCATTTTATCGTTAAAACATGATCCAAAAAGTATTATTATTTATGGCGCTGGAGTTATTGGTTGTGAATACGCCTCTATATTCAGAGGATTAGGCTGCAAGGTTGACTTAATTGATACCCGTGATCGATTATTGTCTTTTATGGATGCAGAAATGACTGATTCATTAAGCTATCATTTTTGGAATTGTGGCATTGTTATCCGTCATGATGAAGAGTACGAGTCTATTGTTGCTACAGATGATAGCGTGGTACTAACACTTCAATCGGGTAAAAAAATGAAAGCCGATTGCATTTTATTTGCGAACGGTAGAAGTGGAAATACTAATACTCTTGCTATTGAAAATACGGGTTTACTACCAAATTCTCGCGGCTCATTAGAAGTCAATAACCAGTATAAAACTGAGGTTGATAACATTTATGCCGTAGGTGATGTAATAGGTTATCCGAGTTTAGCAAGTGCTGCTTATGATCAAGGAAGAATTGTTGCGGGTTATATTCTTAAGCTTCCCACCGAAGCACAGTTAATTGAAGATATTCCGACCGGAATTTACACCATACCTGAAATGTCTTCCGTGGGTAAAACTGAACAGCAACTAACTGTCGCGAAAATTCCTTACGAAGTTGGTAGAGCATCATTCAAACATCTTGCCCGTGCTCAAATAGGTAACAGTGCTATTGGTAGCTTAAAAATATTATTTCATCGCGAAACAAAAGAAATTTTAGGTATTCATTGCTTTGGTGAAAATGCAGCCGAAATAATTCACATTGGCCAAGCCATTATGCAGCAGAAAAATGGCGGCAATACCATTGAGTATTTCGTCGAAACAACCTTTAATTATCCAACAATGGCTGAAGCATTCCGCGTAGCGGCGTTAAACGGCTTGAACAGGTTGTTCTGAAAAATAAAAAACTCATAAAATGATTAGTATTATGAGTCTTTTTTTCATCTAAAGGGTAATTACTGCATGTAATTGTCAGGTAAAGGTAGCGCTGCAACACCCGACTCGACGGCAGCTTTTGCTACCGCTAAAGCGACAGCAGGTAATAAACGGGAATCCATTGGTTTTGGAATGATATAGTTTCGACCAAAGGTTAGCTCAGTTTCACCCGACGCAGCTAAAACCTCATTAGGTACTTCTTCTTTAGCTATGGATCTAATCGCATGTACTGCAGCAACTTTCATTTCATCGTTGATAGTTCGGGCACGAACATCTAAAGCACCACGGAAGATAAAAGGAAAACAAAGTACATTATTAACTTGGTTAGGATAATCAGAACGACCTGTGGCAATAATAACATCATCGCGAACGGCCAACGCTAATTCAGGTTTTATTTCTGGATCAGGATTTGAACAAGCAAAAATAATAGGATTCGGCGCCATTAATTTAACTTGTTCAGGTGTCAATAAATTAGGACCGGATACACCAACAAATACATCGGCACCTTCAATGGCATCATCTAAAGTTCGCTTGTCCGTATTATTGGCAAAATGTTTTTTATATTCATTTAAATCATTACGACGAGTATGCACTATACCTTTAGTATCGAGCATATAGATTTTTTCACGCTGAGCGCCACACTTGATCAATAATTCCATACAAGCAATGGCCGCAGCACCGGCACCTAAACAAACGATATTCGCTAGTTTGATATCTTTACCTTGAATATCTAATGCGTTCATCATACCCGCGGCAGTAACAATCGCAGTACCATGTTGATCATCGTGAAATACAGGGATTTTACAACGTTCAATTAATGCTTTCTCAATAACAAAACATTCTGGCGCTTTAATATCTTCAAGATTTATACCACCAAAGCTATCGGCAATATTGGCAACCGTATTAACAAACTCTTCAACCGTTTTATGTTTCACTTCAATATCAAATGAGTCAATGTTAGCAAAGCGTTTAAATAATAATGACTTACCTTCCATTACGGGTTTAGCTGCCATTGGGCCTAAATTACCTAAACCTAATATAGCGGTACCATTTGTGATAACGGCAACCGTATTGCCTTTTGCAGTATACTTATAAACATCATCAGGATTAGCCGCTATTTCTCTTACTGGCTCAGCAACGCCTGGACTATAAGCTAGTGAAAGATCCTGGCTTGTTTCAGCCGCTGTAGTTAATGCAACACTGATTTTACCCGGTGTAGGTAGAGCGTGGTAATCAAGTGCTTGTTGACGTAGATCTGTCATGGTAGTTCCCAAATGCGTTTATACCCGATCCACTTGAAGATGCTAATGTATCTTCAAGTGGATCGGGTATTTATATTATTTAAAATGAATATTCAATAAATATTCATTCATTAGTTCATTCCGATTATTATATATTATAGTGTATTGCATAGGTTCTCTCTAATACAAGCCTATTTAACTATATAAAAGCGCTGTAAGCTATAATAAATATAGATGATGATAACGAATAGATCATATTATTTGATTAAATAGTGACTGTTATTGCCTAGAATTCTTTATAAAATACCCCATAAAAGCAAAATGCAGCAGCTTAAACCTTTTAAGGCTAATGAATCACTTGATACATAGCTATTGATAACATTGAAC
>JBLIEW010000124.1:0-7437 GCA_047633255.1 Colwellia sp. | reverse complement strand
GTTCCCTTGCCTGTTCTTTAGTTAATACTGCATAATACCACTATAATGGCTCACTAACGGTCATTAATTTTTACTTTTAAAAAATACGTTAGCCTATTTACTATAAGAAATAAGTAAAAAATTTATGTCTAACAACCTAAATTTGCCCCTTCTGGATGAGGAGTTTATCGTCAGTAAAATAGACCTTCGTGTTAATATTAACTACCTTAACCGTACTTTTACAGAAATAGCATTACTTAATTAAAAGCCAGTTTTATATAAAAATAATAATAATAATAATAATATGTAGTTACCATTAATCCATTTAGGAACTCTTACTAATGCACATAACCCAAAATTTAAAACTGCTTCGATTGATTAAAATCATACCGCCGATCATCGTAGTTACTTTTGCTGTTTGGGTGAATTTCATTGTGATTAATAACAATAAAATCAAACTTAGGAGTGATATTTCCACTTTTCATAAAAACTTTATTGATACAGAAAAAGAAACAATAAAAGCACAGGTTAATCAGCTTTATCAAGAGATAAACTACGAAAAAAGCAGTACAGTATCCATCTTAAAAAAAGAGATTAAAGAGCGTATCTATCAAGCACATAGTATTGCAACAACAATACATGAACAAAACAAAAATTTGTCTGAAGCAGAGGTAACCAAATTAATCACAGATGCTCTGAGAAGCATTCGCTTTAATAAAGGTCGAGGATACTATTTCATTTACAAGACTACAGGTACCAATATTATGCACCCTGTAGTACCTGCAATGGAAGGTACTTCTAAGTGGGATTTTCAAGATATTAGAGGCAACTATATAGTTCGTGATATGGGGAAAATAGTAAAAAAAGCTGGAGAAGGATTTTATCGCTGGTGGTTTGTAAAACCTCAAAATAAGAGTCAAGAATTTGAAAAAATAGGCTTCGGTAAGTATTTTGCGCCTTATGATTGGTTTATTGGAACAGGTGAGTATGTTATTGATGTAGAAAGCGATATTAAAGCACGTTTATTAAAGCGAATTGATAGCATTCGATATGGTAAAAATGGCTATTTTTTTGTAATTGATTATCAAGGAAATATGCTATCGCATTACCGTAAAAAATTTGTTGGTACTAATAGGATCGAGATTCGTAACCAACAGGGTATTTCAACCGTCGAAGAAATTGTAAAAATTGCTAAAAATAATGGAGGTTTTCTTTATCATGAGAGTCCTCTAATGCCGAGTACTGGACAGCCTGCAGAAAAGATCAGTTTCATAAAAGGGTTACCAGATTGGAGATGGGCCATTGGAACGGGTGCTTATATCAGTGAAATAGAAAGTTACCTCGCTGAAAGAAAAGAATATATTGGTCAACAAAATAAGAGTGAGTTTCTAAAAATATTATGGCTCAGTTTATTTGTTACGCTATTTTTTATTACGCTCTCTTTTATGTTATCTAACTATTTGGCGCGTCGTTTTTCCTTATATGAAAGTCAAATCAACAAAGATTTCTCAGAATTAAATACGATAAAAGAACAATTACAACATCAAGCGTTGCATGATGTGTTAACTAATCTACCAAATCGCGTATTACTAGCCGATCGTTTAAGCCAATCCATGGTACAAAGCCAACGGCATCATAATTTACTGGCGGTGGTCTTTCTTGATTTAGACGGCTTTAAGCACGTTAATGATACCTATGGGCATGATTTGGGCGATGAATTATTAATCATCGCCTCGCTCCGCATGAAAGAGGCTCTTCGTGAAGGCGATAGCTTAGCTCGTATTGGCGGTGATGAATTTGTTGCTGTATTAGCCGATTTAACCACCGTTGAAGATTGTGAGCCTATATTAGATCGGCTCTTATTGGCAGCGTCAGAGTCTGTCAAAGTTGGAAATGTGGAATTAAACATATCAGCCAGTATTGGTGTCACCCTTTATCCACAAGATAATGTAAGTGCCGATCAGCTCATGCGCCATGCAGACCAAGCCATGTATGTGGCTAAGGAATCAGGTAAAAATCGTTATCATTTATTTGATAAGGCTGAAGGTGACGCAATTAAAGTACAAAGGGATAACTTAGAGGATATTCGCACCGCATTAGATAATCATCAGTTTGTACTTTATTACCAACCTAAGGTCAATATGCGTACAGGATCTGTGATAGGTGCTGAGGCGCTTATTCGCTGGGAACATCCAGAACGAGGACTATTAAGTCCACTCGAATTTTTACCTCTCATTGAAAATAATTCTATGATGATTGAATTGGGTGAATGGGTGATTGACAGTGCACTGACACAAATAAGTCAATGGCAATTGATGAAGCTTAATATCCCTTTAAGTACTAGTGTAAATATTGCTGCAATACAATTACAGCAAACTAATTTTGTAAATAGATTAAAAACACTGTTGGCAGATCACCCTGATGTTCCCCCCCGTTATTTAGAACTAGAAGTACTAGAAACAAGTGCCTTGGAGGATGTACAACATGTCTCCATCATCATGGATGCCTGTATAGAGCTTGGCGTAAACTTTGCTCTGGATGATTTTGGTACTGGCTATTCCTCACTTACTCATCTTAGGCGATTACCAGCTAACTTGATTAAGATAGACCAGACCTTTGTACGAGACATGTTGATTGACGTGGATGATTTGGCCATTGTTGAGGGTGTGATAGCCTTAGCTAAGTCATTCAAACGTGACGTGATTGCTGAAGGCGTTGAAACGGTTGAACATGGCACTTCACTATTAAAAATAGGATGTGAATTAGCACAAGGCTACGGTATTGCCAGACCCATGCCTGCCAGTGATATTCCAAATTGGATTAATGAGTGGAAACCTGATGCGAG
This sequence comes from Colwellia sp., assembly GCA_047633255.1. Taxonomy (GTDB): domain Bacteria; phylum Pseudomonadota; class Gammaproteobacteria; order Enterobacterales; family Alteromonadaceae; genus Colwellia. The sequence continues at coordinate 4,613 of JBLIEW010000124.1, read as the reverse complement.
TTGGCAGATCTAATACCGTACTGACTATTTGCATCTGGGCCATTAAACGACAAAGTAATCATAAAAATAGCCAATGATATAATAGTTAATAAAGCTTTTTACGCCAAAAACGGCGGAAAAATGACAGTTAAGTTAATACCACAGTTAGGGCAATCGCATTAAAAAAGCTTTACACAGATCCCCTAATTTGATCTATTACTTCGCTTTAAGCGACGTAAAATGACCAAAAAGAAGCCAACACTTATCGAGTATTTCAAAGATAGAAATTACAGATCCACGCCTTAAAAGGAAGCAATTACATAAATTGGATGACATGTTTTTTATCACGCTATGCGCAGTTATTTGTTGTTGTGATGGTTGGGTTGCTATTGAAAAATTCGCGAACATGAAACGAAGCTGGTTTGAGCAATACTTATCTCTTGAGCATGGAATTCCATCGCATGATACTTTCGGTCGCATATTTTCATTAATTGACCCAGAGCAGTTCCAAGTTTTTTTCTAATTGGATCAAAGGTATAGTGAAGACTGTTACGGGTGATGTGATCGCTATTGATGGTAAATGCCTTAGGCGGTCACATGATAAGTCGAGTAATAAATCTGCTATTTATATGGTGAGTACGTGGTCGCATGATAACCAATTAACACTAGGGCAAGTTAAAGTTGATGAAAAATCTAATGAGATAACCGCATTATCAGCCTTCCTCGAAAACGTAGATATTACTGGCGCTATCATCACAACAGATTCATGATTTCAATTGGTATTATATATTTTTCTAACTTAACCGTAATAAAACAGTCATTTAAATACACTATGATAAATATATATAAACATTTATCGTAAGCAGTCATGAATAAAACAGTTGAACAAAAATTTTTTCCTAAAGAGCTTAGTTGGCTCGCCTTCAATGACCGAGTTTTGCAAGAAGCGGCGGATGAAAATAACCCCATTATTGAGAGATTTCGCTTTCTTGGTATCTATTCCAGTAATATGGATGAGTTTTATCGCGTTAGAGTTGCTGATGTTCGACGAAAAATAATCATTCAAATGAATAGTGATGAGCAAGAAGAAGTGGTAAAAACACAGCTACTGATGACACAGATGCAACAAAAGATGCTTATACTCACTGATAAGTTTGATATTATTTATAAAAAGCTAGTCAATCGACTTGGTCAACATAATATCCAATTAATAGATCATCATCAGGTAAATAAAGAACAGATACATTGGTTAAAAAGTTTCTTTCAAAATAAAGTTTTACGTCATATCACCCCTATTTTAATTGAAAAGAAAGTCAACCTAGTTTCTCGTTTACATGACTCAGCAACCTATTACTATTTAGCTATTCATCGAGACGATAAACCTACTAAATATGCCACCATAGAAATACCAACCGACAAAATGTCTCGGTTTATCATCCTGCCAACGTTATCAAAAGAGAGAAAATATAAGACCATTATTTTACTTGAAGATATCATCCAACTTTTTATTGAGGACATCTTCCTTGGCTTTGTTAAGTTTGACACGATAGAAGCCTACTCATTTAAAATGACTCGCGATTCAGAATATTCAATCAATGATGATATGGCAGAAAGTTACATTGAAAAAATGTCAGACAGCATGAAACAACGCCTTATAGCCGAACCTGTGCGCGTTATATATGACGGTGAAATGCCTGAAGGTATGGTGAAAAGCTTGAAACGTCATTTGAAACATTCTTCTTTTGATAATTTAGTCGCAGCTGGCAAAGTGCGAAATGCAAAAGACTTTATTAAATTTCCCAATATTGGTCGAAGTAACTTAGAAAACAAACCAGTAGAGGCATTAACTAATCAACAATTTGCTGCCTACAACACCGTTTTTGAAGCGATTCAACAACAAGATATTCTGCTTAATTACCCATACCATCGGTTTTTACATTTTACCGAGTTTGTTCGTCAAGCGGCATTCGACCCGCATGTAAAACATATCCGTATTACCTTGTATCGCATTGCTAAAGATTCCAGAGTTGTTAGTTCTCTCATCGACGCAGTAGATAATGGAAAAATGGTTACCGTAGTCATGGAGCTAAGAGCTAGATTTGATGAGGAAGCTAATATTGAATGGGCAAAAATTATGACTGAGGCCGGTATTCGTGTTGTTTTTGGTAATCCTTCATTTAAAATACACACTAAAATTTGCATTATTAGCCGTGATGAAAAATCACAAATGGTCAACTATGTCCATATAGGCACGGGTAACTTTAACGAAAGTACCGCAAAAATTTACACCGACTTCAGTTTATTTACTCAAGATCAAAATATCGCCAAAGAAGTACTGAGTATATTCGACTTAATTCAATTACCCTATCGCCAGCAAGTTTTTAAACATTTATTAGTGTCTCCGTTAAATTCTAAGTCGTCAATATTGCTCATGATCGATAACGAAATCGCTAATGCTCAAGCAGGGAAAAAAGCTGACATTATTTTTAAGGTAAATAACTTAGTCGATTATGACATTATCAATAAATTATACCAAGCAAGTCAATCAGGGGTCATAATACGCGGTATCGTTAGAGGTATGTGTTCACTCCGCCCTAAAGTAAAAGGATTGAGTGACAACATAAGCATAATAAGCGTTGTTGACCGTTTTCTTGAACATTCTAGAGTGATGTGTTTTTACAATAATGGCGATAAAAAAGTCTATATATCTTCCGCAGACTGGATGACGCGTAATCTGGAAGATCGAATTGAAGTGTCGTGTCCGATTTACGACCAAAAACTGATTAAAATAATTACAAACCTGCTAGAAATTCACTTCAAAGACACTTTAAAAGCAAGAGTTATCGACAAAGACCAAGTAAATAGCTATGTTAAACGTGGTAATAGAAAAAACCTACGTTCACAAAATGAAACATATAACTATTTAAAAAATCTGGAAAAAATTAACCATGAACAAAATCAAAACTGCCTTTAATGATCTTGAATTAAGAGAATCAACCAAGATTGCCGTTTTAGATATTGGTTCTAATAGTTTTCATTTAGTCGTTGCTAGAGTGATATCAGGGACTGTACAAATTCTGCATAAAATGAAACAGAAAGTACGGTTAGCTGATGGCTTAACAAAAGATAACTGTCTAACTGATGAGGCGATTGCCAGAGGAATAGAGTCATTAGCGCTAGTAAAACAAAGTTTAACTGGCTTTGAACCAAGCTCAGTTAGAATTGTTGCAACTTATACCTTACGTAAAGCCAAAAATGCCCACTCGTTTGTACAAGAGGCTAAAAAAGTATTTTCATATCCGGTTGAAATAATTTCTGGCGAAGAAGAAGCGCGTCTTATATATCAAGGTGTTGCTCACACAAACACGTTAGAAAATAAACATTTGGTTATCGATATCGGCGGTGGCTCTACGGAATTTATTATAGGGGAAGAATTTACTCCCTTACTGTTACGCAGTGTAGATATAGGGTGTGTTAGTTACTCTCAGCGTTTCTTTAAAGAGGGTTTGATAAAAAAAACGTCATTCAACAAAGCTATCACCGCAGCGCAACAAGAGCTTGAGCAGATTGAAGACAAATTTCTTAAATTGGGCTGGCAACATTGTTTAGGTACATCAGGTTCTATAGGATGCATTAGTCAAATTATTCCGCAATATCAAAGTAAAATAACACCAATTACATTAGCGCACTTAGAACAACTGATGGCTGAAGCCATTGCTGCCAAATCGGTAGATAACCTTACCCTTGCTGAATGTAAAGATGACAGAAGACAAGTGTATCCCGCAGGGTTAGCCATTTTAATCGCGATATTTCGTACGTTAAAAATATCAGAGCTGACATTCGCTAATGCGGCATTAAGAGAAGGGGTAATGTATGAAATGGAAGCCTCTTTGCAACATAAAGACATACGTGAGCGTTCAGCGCAAAGTTTAGCGACTAGATACGACGTTGATACTAGCCAAGCCAACTTGGTTTTATCAACAAGCTTAGCATTATACAAACAAGTAAAAAGTCACTGGAAGTTGAATGACAAAAAAATCAAACCACTGTTGTCATGGGCGGCATTACTGCACGAAGTCGGTTTGCACATTCACTCTAGAGGAGTACACCGTCACTCTGCTTATATATTAAACCATGCTGACATGCACGGCTTTAACGCCGAGCAGCAAAAATTATTGGCCACTCTGACACGATTTTATCGGAAAAAAATCCATCTAAAAGAAATCCCTGAATTTAGCCAATTTACGCAAGCCGAAGTTTTTCAGTGTTTAGTACTATTAAGGTTAAGTGCTTTATTAAATATAAAACGCCAACCAAACTTCCTACCAGAACTGACACTAACGGTGGATGATAATAATATCAACTTACAGTTTCCTACTAATTGGTTGTCCGAACATACGATCATTATCGCGGATTTAGACTTAGAGCAGGAATACCTTAAAACAGCCGGTTATCATTTATCTTTTGCTTAGGCTCAGTTATCTCTAGCTAAGAGAGTGCCTCTAGCTAACTAGCACCTGTGACTATTTTCATTGCGTCTGTGTGGAAAAGATCTACCATCAGTGCCACCCGATAGCATTTAACGCTGCCACATCGAGTTTATATTAAGTTTAGCGCTTATTATAACGGTCAGG
>JBLIEW010000123.1:0-7447 GCA_047633255.1 Colwellia sp. | reverse complement strand
TGGCATTCATCGGAGTAAGAGCAAATTTTTCGTTTAGGTCATTTGCAAGGATTTTTACCTGAGCTGCATTATTTATGGCTAATTCACCAGAACGCGTATGCATATTGTTTTCAAATCCAATACGTACATCTGCACCTAATTCAGCAGCAGCAAGTAAACAATCCAACTCTTTTTTGCCAAAAGCACAAACTGCCCAGCGTACATCTAATTGTTTTATTAAAGGTAAAAATGGAGTGAGATCTTCTGGCTCAGATTGCTGTTTAGCATGATACCGACCCAATACCAATAATAGGTGGTGGTGATGGCTCGGCAATAATTTACGTTCTCTCAAATCAAGGTAATAAGCTAACTGCTCTGGTGAATAAATGATGTATTGCGTCAATATTTTATTTTCTGCTGCCCAATGAAAAAACAAGCTGGCCTTTTCTTCGTAGCTTGGGTCTGGAATTAACTCAGACAAAGCTAAAGAAGCGGCTTCAGGTTTTAACGATTGTATTAAGGACATTTGTTGTGAGGGTTGATACATACCAACAGCTTCAGTTGTTAGCTGTATTATCACCTTATCACCTAATTTATCTTTAATCGTTTTTAAAACCGTTGCGTTATCGATAATATCTAACGAATGTTTTCCTTGAGCATTACGCGCATGCAGATGCACCATACCCGCACCTGCCTCTACACATGCTGCAACTTCGTTGGCAATTTCTTCTGGGCCAATAGGGAGATTAGGATGATCGGCTTTAGTTTTTCTTGCGCCATTGGGTGCTACTATTATTAACGTTTTTTTAGTGTTGTTCATTAGTATTGTCCTTCTTTAAACAAGGATTGGGTCACTGAATCTACACTGGTATAGAGTTTGTCGATAAGCTCGTCAATTTGTTCATTGCTGATAATAAAGGGCGGCGCTAATAAAACATGATGTCCGTTTTGACCATCGATGGTACCTGGCATTGGATAACACATTAAACCGATTTCCATGGCTTTGTTTTTTACAAGTGAATGAAGTTTTGAACTCGATAAAAATGGTGCTTTAGTTTCACGGTTTGCAACAATCTCAAGACCCCTAAATAAACCACGTCCGCGTATATCTCCAACAAAAGGATGATCTTTAAAGCGCTCAGTTAAACGTGTTTGTAATAGATCACCAGCTTCTAGTACTCTGGGTAATAAGTTATTCTTTTCAATCACATTTAACACGGCAAGTGACGCGGCTACCGCAGTTGCATGACCCATGTAAGTATGTCCATGTTGGAAAAAACCTGAACCTTGTGAAATAGTATTATGTATTTCTTTTGAGGCCAGCATCGCACCAATAGGTTGATAGCCTGCACCTAATCCTTTGGCAATAGTAACAAGGTCGGCATGAATGCCTTCTTGTTCATGGGCAAATAAAGTGCCAGTGCGGCCCATACCACACATTACTTCGTCTAAAATTAGCAGTACACCGTATTTATCACATATTTCTCGAATACGTTTAAAATAGCCCTCTTCTGCGGCTACAGCTCCTGCAGTAGCGCCAACAACGGGTTCAGCAATAAAAGCAATAACGCTTTCAGGCCCAACTTCCAACAAACGTGTTTCTAATTCATTAGCAGTACGTTGGCCGTACTCGTATAAACTTTCCGATGCCTTTTTACCGTGGTAAGCAAAACAAGCTGATATGTGTTCTGTTGGCATTAGAATGGGTGAAAAAGGTTCACGTCGTAATGCGTTACCACCTACGGCAAGTGCTCCCAACGTATTGCCGTGATAACTTTGTTTACGAGAGATAAAATGTGTGCGTTGTAACTCACCTTTCTCTACAAAGTATTGACGTGCTAGTTTAAGTGCTGATTCAACGGCTTCAGATCCACCTGAAACAAAATACACATGATTTAAATCACCAGGGGCTGCTTGCGTTAATTTTTCAGAAAGTTCTAAGGCGTTATCTGTATTAAAAAATCCTGTATGAGCGTAGGCCAGTTGATCAATTTGTTTATGTATTGCTGCACGTACATCTGGCTGGCTATGACCTAAACAAGAAACTGCTGCTCCGCCACTCGCATCAAGATACTTTTTTCCTGTTTTATCAAATAAATAAACACCTTCACCTTTTACGGCAATAGGAAGGTTTGAATGGCAGTGGCGTTGAAAAAGGTGGTTCATTATTGTATTTTCTAATCAAGCGTATTATGTATAAGTAACCATAATATGGCTTTACAGGGACGATCAAACGATATATTTTCATCCCCTATGAGAAAAAGTAATAGGGTGAGTTATGTCAATGAAACTTCCACCACTTAATGCCTTAAAAGTATTTGAAGTTGCTGCTCGTAAATTAAGCTTTTCTCAAGCAGCCGTTGACTTGTGTGTAACGCAAGGAGCGGTAAGTAAGCAAATAAAAATGCTTGAAGAGCACTTACAACTTGAGTTATTTGACCGAACCCCTAGGGGTTTACAACTGACTGAAGCAGGTAAATATTACTTACCCACGATCATGTCGACATTGGAGCAAATTCAAAGTACAACGGCTAGCCTTCAACAGTTCTCATCAGAAATACAATATTTAACCTTGGATATTTCTCCTTCTTTAAGTAGTTTGTGGATGATCCCTCGATTAAATAAGCTAAGCGAGGCTTTTCCTTCCTTACGGTTAAACCTTATTTCTGGTGATGGAGCATACCAATTTCATCAATCAAGTGCCGATATTGCTATTCGTTGTTTGCCGTTATCGCTAAGTCATCATAATGCTCATTTATTAATCAAAGAAACCTTGTTACCTATTATTCATAAAGACTTGGTGAAAGAGTTACCGATTAATAAAAATAAAGATTTATTGAATTATCCCTTAATAAAATCAACCACTCGTCCACAGCTGTGGCCGCAATGTTTTAGCAATTTATTAGGCGACGAGCATTGGGGAAATACGTTAAGTTTTAATCATGCATTTGAACACTTTTTTATGTCTTTAGAGGCAGCAAAGCAAAAGCATGGAATTGCTCTGATCCCCAATTTTTTAGCTAAAGATTCACTTGCTGCTGATGAATTGATAAATCTATTGGATTTAACCTATGAAAGTGGCTACGGATACTACTTTTTAACACCTTCTTATAAGCAACAAAACCCATTAATACAAAAATTATTAGCATGGTTTGAAGTTGAATTAACTCGTTAAAATAGCTGTTTATTTCATGGTATTAAAATAAATATCATCTGCTTTTTAAGTCTTAAATACACATAGTATTATTTTTAGTTATTGCATAGCGCAAAACATTGTGTTTAATTGCGCACCCACTGCAAATATAATTGCGTTAAATATTATTGTGCAAATTTATGTGTTTAACTTAAGTTAAACAAGAGTAAATGATATGAATAAATTAATTAAATACGTTATTGGTGTGTTGCTCATTTTTAATATCAATACAAGCTTTGCCGATGAACTCATTGTTACCACAGACACCGCTTTTGTGCCTTTTGAATTTAGGCATAAAGGGGAGTATGTCGGCTTTGATATTGACTTGTGGGAGGCTATCGCGGATGAATTAAAGTTGGAATATCGTCTTCAATCTATGGACTTTTTAGGGATTATTCCTGCATTACAAGTGGGTCAGGTGGATGTAGCACTAGCAGGCATAACCATAACACCAGAGCGTGAGAAGGTGCTCGATTTTTCTGATGGTTATTACGAAAGTGGTTTTTCGATAATGGTGCCGACAAACAGTGATATTAAATCAAGCCATGATTTAAAAGGAAAAATAATTGCAATTAAAACGGGCTCTTCAGCAGCCTATTATGCAAAAGAAAATTTTAAAGACACAACATTCCATCTATTTCCAAATATTGGCAATGCCTATCTAGAGCTACTTTCAGGTCGTGTTGATGCTGTTGTTTTCGACACGCCCAACATTATGTATTACATAGCAACGGCAGGTAACGGGCAATTTAAAGCTGTGGGAGAAAATATGATGGCGCATCAATATGGTATCGCATTTCCAAAGGGCGGAGAGTTAGTTCATCGGGTGAATAAAGCGCTCGCTAATATGCGTGCAGACGGACGTTACGACGATATTTATAGCAAATGGTTTGGCAAGAATACTTTTATTTTAAATAAGAAATAAATTTTTAATCAAAAAATTATCGATGCTGAAGTGTTTCTTCAACGCATATATAAATTACAAAATTGGAGCAAAATTTATGGAAATAGATTGGTCTGTCGTTATCGAATTTATGCCTGAACTTCTCGACGGGGCAAAAATCACTTTATATATTACCGCATTAGGTCTTTTGGGCGGTATTGTTATTGGTGTTATAGCTGGGCTGATGCGTGCATATGGTGGCCCAATTATCAATACGATTGCGCTGATTTTTATTGAGTTAGTTAGAGGTACCCCTATCGTTGTTCAGGTTATGTTCTTGTATTTTGCATTACCTGTTATAGCGAATATTCGTATAGACCCTATGTCGGCAGCTATTTTAGCGATCATTGTTAATGCCGGAGCTTATATTGCTGAAATTGTGCGAGGGTCACTTATTTCTATATCAAAAGGCTTAGCAGAAGCGGGGTTAGCTTTAGGTTTACCTTACTGGAAAGTGTTGCTTTACATCATAAGCCCTTTGGCTTTTCGACGCTTAATCCCACCTTTAGGTAATCAATGTATTGTGAGTTTAAAAGATACGTCATTGTTTATAGTTATTGGCGTAGGGGAGTTGACGCGTACCGGACAGGAGATTATGGCGGCTAACTTTCGAGCGGTAGAAATATGGACATCAGTGGCGATACTTTATCTTCTGATGACAGGATCAATAACCCTGATATTGAGAACTATCGAAAAAAGGATGAAAGTTTTATGAGCATGATTGAGTTTAAACAAACCTCAAAAGCTTTTGGAGACCTTACCGTGATCGATAAGGTGGACTTATCGATTAATGCGGGTGAAGTTGTTGTTTTGATTGGTCCTTCAGGATCGGGGAAGTCTACATTATTACGTTGTATTAACGGTTTAGAAAGTATTACCGGTGGTGATCTAATTATGGATGGGATCAGTGTTACAGGTAATGCAAAGCAGCTACAAAAAATTCGTCAAGAAGCCGGTATGGTATTTCAGCAATTTAATCTTTTCCCTCAAATGACGGCATTAGAGAATGTGGCCTTTGGTTTAGAAAAAGTACGAGGCGAAAGTAAAGAAAAATCTAAAGAGGTAGCGTTAGGATTATTGACTAAAGTGGGCCTTAAAGATAAAGCGAATCACTCTCCATCTGAGTTATCAGGAGGTCAACAGCAACGTGTTGCTATTGCTAGAGCACTAGCGATTAACCCGAAAGTTATGTTGTTTGATGAGCCCACGTCTGCACTTGATCCTGAATTAAAACAAGAAGTACTCACCGTGATGAATGACTTAGCTAAAGAAGGGATGACCATGATTGTGGTAACCCATGAAATTAGCTTTGCTAAACAAGTTGGTACTCGTTTGATTTTTATGGAGCACGGTAAAATTACTGTTGATGGAGATCCAAATATTATCATTGATACTCCACCCAATGATCGTTTGAAGGAATTTTTAAAACATGTCTAAAGAACTAAACCTTGGCTGGAAAACTACATTTGGTACTCCTTACCAAGTAGGATCACAGCTAGGTGAAATCGGTCGTTATGCTATGCACCAGTATGTGATTAAAACTACTATTTGGCAGCAAGTAACCGACCCTAAGCATAAAGCAACTTTAGAGAGAATGGCTGAGAATACTCAGCGTGACTTCCCGGATGTTTGGGAAGAACTTAAAGGACTTGCTGCGGGATTAGAACTTACTATTGATGATGTTTTTGCTTGGAATTGTCGTGGCGACTTAATTGTATCGGTACCAGACGGATGTACGACAGTACAATTAAACGACGACGAGCTAACTATTGCTCATAACGAAGATGGCATGCCTATTTTGAAAGATCATTGCTTTATTGCAAACGTAAAAGTAGATAACCAAGCAGGTTTTATTTCTTTTTGTTATCCAGGTTCTATTCCAGGGCATACCTTTGCGATTACTGATAAAGGTTTAGTTCAGGCGGTTAATAATTTACGTTTGATAGATTGCCAACCTAATATTCCTCGAATGGTATTAGGGCGAGCATTACTAAGCTGTGAATTGTTGGATGAAGCACTTGAGTTAATTAAAGGTCATTCAGCATCAGGAGGCTTCCATTTTTCTCTTTGTCAGCAAGGTGATGATCGCTTGATTAGTTTAGAATTTGGTGCTGGAACTGCATCTGCTGATCTAATAACGTCTGCAGCAATGCATGCTAATCATGCAATACATGAAGATTTTAAAGCAGTACCTCAATGGATAACTGATTCGTCTCACGACCGCCAAATTCAAGGCGATAACTTGGTGACGGGACCTGCGATTGACCCTCTTACAGTACTGTGGGACAGTTCAGGGAAAGGTCTTCCTATTTACCGCAATCAGCCTGATGATCCTGATGATGAGAATACGCTAGCTACCGCGGTAATACGAGTTAACAACCGTGGCATTGATTGGAAAATTTACGACCAAGCGTTTTCTGAACCTGTATATTTTGGTCATCAATCAGATAGTATAAAATGACAACTTCTGCCTTACCAAAAACCATTCAGGAGCTCAGTGAGCTTCTGTTAAACATTGCTCATGGTCATAGTGATATAAAGCTTGGTCCTAAAGCTAGGAAAGCGTTTATGCAAATTTTAGATTTGCATAAAGACCCCGTATTACTATCGATTACCACCTTGGCAAATCGTTTAGACATAAATCCTTCTACTATTACTCGCCTGGCTAAAAATTTGGGCTATAGTGGTTTTGGAGCCTTTCAAGAAGTTATATTAAGTGATTCGTTGTCTTCGCAGTTTTATTCTAACCATGCACGGACAGCATTAGCTAGCCATGACCAACCTGCTCATGCATTAGTTTCAACGTTATGTGAAGAAAATAAAGCCAATGTGGATTTATTCATTCAACATTTATCTGCTGAACGTTTTGAACAAGCCGTAGCAATGATCTCATCAGCATCTCGAGTTTATATATACGGAATAAGACAGTTTCATGCCTTTGCTAGTTTTTTAACATACGGATTAAGACTCATTCGAACGGATGTAAATATACTGGATTCTAGTGCGCTTGGTATTGCTGAAGAATTAGCAACATTAACTGAAAATGATCTGCTTATTTGTGCTAGTTGTGAACCATATTCTTCTCAAGTTGTTGCGGTAGCTAATGCTGCACAAGACATTAATATTCCTGTATTGGCGATTACCGATAATGCGACCTCACCTTTAATACCGGCTTCACAGGTTGGACTTTTTGTACCTCATGAAAGTAGTTTTATTTCTAACTCAATTACTGTCTTTATGTTGCTAGCAGAATGTTTGATAAGCAGCTGTGCTGCAGCAAGATCAGATGATTCCAAGAAAGAGCTAGAGTTAAGAGAGGCTATGATTAAGCG
>JBLIEW010000122.1:0-7575 GCA_047633255.1 Colwellia sp. | reverse complement strand
AGCGCTGAAATTGTTAGCGCTTATCAGTCGGGGCAATCTATAGCGTCTTTAGCCGAACAATTTAAGGTAAAAGACGGCACTATCATTAATCATCTGTATCGCTATGCGCAAGATGGGCATAAGTTTGCTAAACCTTCACAGTTGCTGGAGCAATCAGGTTTGAGTCAAATCCATATTGACGCAGCTTTAGCCGCATTTGCAGAACATACCCACGAACGCCTAAAACCTGTTTACGACAGCCTCAATGAACAAGTGAGTTATGATCAATTACATTTACTTAGGATATATTTCGTTAGTCAGTTAGCTAAATAATCTCAAATTCAGAAGTCGAAATATGCTTCAGAAGATTAACTAGGTTGGCTTGTTGGGTCGCGAAAGTCGTGGGGGCTGTTAATTTGGATCTGACCATTTTTATTATTCTTTTATAAAAAAGGAACTATTTTTGATTAAGTTTTTTAGTTTAATCGTTCTCACAATCCTATTTCTGTTAGCCATTTTCACACTAAATAGCGGCAGTGTAGATAATGTAAGAGAAGTAAAAGAAAAGATTATCTTCATCGATAATAGCCAAAAAATTATCTCAATAGAGTCTGCTTTAGAAGCAAACATAAATGTTTTAGAAGATTATGTTAAAAAGTGTGTGGGTGATAGAGAAGATGAAAATATTAAATCTTCTAAGGAAATCCAAGATACAGAGCTTTTACGTGGGACTCTACAAAACAAGTTTCTTGATGCTTTTTCTACTCCCTTAGAAGATGGCCATAATAAAGTCAATGCATTAATTAAGTATGCGCAATCTTTTCCTGAGGATGAGCTGATTAGAACAGAGATAGTAAGAGTCTGTACTCAGAAGCCAACATTAACAGAATGTAGTCAGAAGTTGTTTAATGAAATTGCTATATATAGTAGCTCTGACGGTGAAATATGGTCATATATGGCTAACTTTTATGCTGGAAATAATGATGACGAAAATACTCTAAAGGCATTAAATCGAGCTTTAGAGTCAAATTATTATGGCAACAGTTTTGGAGAAAGTATTAGTAGAGTCGTTTTTGAATTAAGTGGAGAGAATTCTGGCAGTTTACACGCTAGCTTAATAGAAGCTCTTAAATTGGAAGCTATAAATACCCCTAGTTATGATGGGATTATTAAGTTTTGTGAAGAAAATGTTGGTGATGTTTATATGTCTTCAATATGTTTCCGCTTTGGTCAAGACTTGGTATCCAGAGGGACGAACCATTCATTTTTTTTTATTGGCATGGGTTTAATGAGGATGATGGTTGATATGGGTCCATTTGAAACCAGCCAGATACGTATTCCAGAACAATACGAAACCTATCTGAAAATGAACAATGACTACAAGTTTCATCAGGCAATTAGAGTCATGGAGTTTAATGATGATTTATTGTTGAGCTGGATAAGTAATTTAGAAAAATCAGGCGAGTTAAAGGCAAGCATTATAATAGTAAATGATGTTGTAAAACTGGCTGAGACTAGAAACTTTAAGTATTGCAAGGAACAGATTAATTAAACAAGAAGGTCTCGATAAGCTCTGATACTTTGATTTTTGTTTAATAGTCTATTAAATATTGTGAGAAAAGTCATATTCCATAATAAAATAAATTACTTAGCGTTTTTGAGAAAAATAAAGTGAGACCAGACCAAATTACATAATAGGGGCGCAATGAAATTGACTCTCAAGATATCTGTCAGTACAGGTAGTGCTCTTCTACATTGAATATGGTTAATTCAAACTTGCTAAATAAGCTTCTCTAGTGCTAGCTAGTGAAATCAGCTAAAATACGCGCCCTAAATTTCCACATTGGCAAAATAATGATCAATCAACCAATAAACCGCACTATTTCTGTCGCGCCAATGCTGGATTGGACAGATAAACACTGCCGATATTTCCTCAGACAAATTTCACAACATGCGCTTTTGTATACCGAAATGGTGACCACTGGCGCGATCATTTTTGGCAAAGGTGATTATCTTGGGTATAACCAAGAAGAGCACCCAGTCGCATTACAACTGGGTGGTTCTAATCCTAGTGATATGGCGCGCTGCGCTGCGCAAGCGCAAAAGTACGGTTATGATGAAGTCAATATCAATGTGGGCTGCCCCTCTGACCGTGTGCAAAATGGACGATTTGGCGCTTGTTTAATGGCTGAGCCTGAAACCGTCGCTAAATGTATTAACAGTATGCAGACAGAGGTTGATATTCCCGTCACGGTAAAGTCCCGCATTGGCATTGATGATATGGATGAATACCAAGACTTAACTCGCTTTATTGATGTGGTGGCTGCTTCAGGTTGCGATACCTTTATTGTGCATGCCCGTAAAGCTTGGTTAAAAGGGTTAAGTCCAAAACAAAACCGTGATGTACCACCATTGATGTACGACCGTGTTTATCAATTAAAACAACAGTTTCCCAATTTACATATTAGTTTAAACGGTGGTGTGAAAACCTTAGATGACGTGCAGCTTCACCTGCAGCATTTAGATGGAGTGATGATTGGCCGTGAGATTTATAGTAATCCTTACATTTTAGCTGAAGTCGACAAACGTTTTTATCAAGACAACTCTGTCAGTATAACGCGAGCTGAAGTGGTAAAGGCGATGTTGCCCTACGTAGAGCAGCAAATTTCGCTCGGTGTTCGGCCATGGAGTATCGCTAGGCATATGTTGGGGTTGTTTCAAGGCCAGCCTGGTGGGCGTATTTGGCGCAGATATTTGAGTCAAAACGGGACTAAAGCCAACGTGGGTGTTGAATTATTAACAGATGCATTAGATGTGTTACTAGAAGCACAGTCGAAGGTTAAACAATTCCAATCCGCGATGATTGGTTAAATTTACCAAAGTAGTGGTAATTTAACCAAATCTTAGGGGGGTGAACAATATGTGTTCACATCCCTATTCCCTAGTTAAAAAATAAAAATTATATAAATCAAATGGATATAAATAATTTCATGATTGGCACAACTATCGCAATGGATACTGCGACTTAAACAATAACTGTTCACACCATTTAAAACAGTTATCACTAACTAAACAAAAGGAAAATATCATGTTCACTAAATCTAAAATCGCTGCCATCGCACTTACTTCTACTCTGGCTTTCGCTTCTACAGCACAAGCCGAAAACGTTTCCTTAGAAAACTATGTAAGCAGTATGGTTAATCAAGCGATGGAAGTTGCACAACAAGAAATCAAAAACAACTTACGTTCGGCTGTATTGACTGTTGCCAACAACGTTAGCTTTGATGAAGAAAAGAATTATGTAGCTAAAGTTTCTATCACGGACCTTAAAACTGAAAATGTTGAGGCTAGCAAAACCGAAGCTGAATAAGGGGTTAACTATGTTTAATCAAATCTCTTTATTTATCATGTTGTTGACCCCAGTAGTTGCCTATGTGGCAGGGGCGATAATATTTAGCTTTGTTGAATGTCTGCGTAAGAGTTCAGCACTGACCAAATATAACAACATCATCACTTATCGGAACGGTCTCTAACAGCAGTATTGACCGTTTTGTTTTTATTACTTTGACCACTTTTACACGCCATTAGACTTATCCTTTCCCTCCAAAATATAATTACCCAAATTTTGTACCTTGTTATCTTGTATGCCCGTTTTGCATGTGTATATAAAATACAGAAACTAGTCGATAGATTTAAAGCAAAAGAATTTTCACCACAGAGACGGAGAGCACAGAGGAAAAGCAGGTAAAAAATAGGTTTTTATTGTGTTATAGACTGAATCTGATTGTCAAAAATGTGGCAAAAAGGAGACATTGCGAAAGATTCATAAATTTTCTCGGCGAAATTACACCTAATGGTGATTCAGAATTTTTACAAGCTCATTTCATTTGTTTACCCTATTGATTAGATATATTATCAGGTTTTTTAGAGGCCTAGAGAGGCGAGCCTTAGGCCAATACTTGCTGACAATACAATAAGTATTTCAGAGTTTAAGAAAAACCCAATGGCAGTTGTTAAGCAGGCTGATGGTTTTCTTGTAGCTGTATTGAATAGAAATAAGTCAGAGTTTTATGGTATTCCAGCAGACGCCTATGCGGACTTGCGTCATAAACTCGAAGATATTGAACTAGCGCAAATTGTTGAGGAGCGCATTGGTTAAGAAGAGGTCGAAGTAAGTAGTGACTACTTATAAACGGCTATTTCGCTTTTCTATACGATCGACAAACACCAAAAGCACGACACTACCATAATTGCTTGCAGCAGAAGTGATTTCTATTTTCCTAAGATATAGCTCGAGCTTGGTATAATGCTAAGTAGAGTATAATGAGAAGTTAAACGCTATGAAAAAGACTCTCCTGATAATTGGATTCATTGCAGTTTTCGTTGCTGTATTTATCTGGTCATTACCTGCGCCAATCGATAACGATTTGAATCAAATTGGCAATGGCAAAAAGTCGGTGGTTTTTATTTACGATCTCAATCGAGTAGTGAGTAATCAACAGACGATTGAAATTAATAATGCTAAGGCGGAGCTTGGTGATACCGTGAACTATTTAGTATCACGCACAGGCTATCCAGCAACAGATAAATTTATGCAAAATTACAAGGCAGAAAGTGCCGAACTCTTGTTCTTCGATGAAAGCGGTGAACTTTTCAAGCGCAAATTTGCACTCGTCAATGCAGCGGATTTAACGATAATATTGGCTAGCGCCGACTAAAATGTCATTAGTATGCAGCTTTGCTCTCCCGCTTTCGCTCTTTTTTGCCGTTCGCCAAAACGAATCACATTGTAAGATCACTAACTGGGGCTTGACTGAGAAGTTTGTGCCCAGACTGTGTAAAAACTAATTTTCCGCCGTTGACAATGCGTTGCTGTGTCAATGAAACAAAGGATTAACCGCAAATCACCATCAATATTCATTGTAGAGAAGGGTTTTTAAGTCAAAGTTAAAGACGAAAATCCATAAATTGGAGTTTTTATACAGCCTGTGCCATTAGCAGCCGTTCGCCATTGGTTTTGTAATCACAAAATTTGCAAAAAAGCGGACTATGAATTAACTGGCTCGCTAAATAATTCTACTTAAATTGACTGTATACAAAATCAGGTATAATGAGATTTACTAAATAATGCCTATTTCGCTTCCTATTATGTAATTTTGACTGGTCTCACTTTGTTTTTTCTTAAAAACGCTAAGTTATTAATTTAACAGTGAAAAATATTTTTTACATAGTTTTTAACAGTAAGATGAAAAGTCTCGTTAAAGTCAGGTCTCCTTTTGCTTTTGCAACTCTTTGTGGTTTTGATAGCAAAAAACACTTAATAAAATCAAAAGTAAGTACTGAAAGTGACGAAACTAAAAATCAAATCGAGAAGTTACATATACGACATGCTCGATAATAATAGTTATACATTCCTTTAGTCTCCTATCAAACTCAAACTCAAACTAAAACTCAAACTAAAACTCAAAATCTAAAATTTGCGTTACATTGAAAGTATGACATACTAAAACCATATAAAACGCATATTTAGAAAGTAGAGATCATGGCTAAACCTAGAGTGGAACAAGCTCCAAAATTAAGTATTCCTGAAGATTTTGAATCCATATTATCTTTCCTTCATAAATATGATGCTACTGATGATGAAGGTAAATATCTCCATTGGAGTCAACTTAAGTGGAGAGTACCTAAAAAAGATGCTGAAAGCATTTGGAAGACTGTAAAGTTCAAAAGAACGTCACAGTACAAGGCACTTACAATTGTAGGTGAAGATGATACCCCTTTTGTATACTGTACTCCCCATTCAATGGAAGCTTTATTGTATCAACTAGTAAAAATAGCTGGGGGCAATGTCGGTGCAGTATCTAATACCGCGGCTAGTGATAATTTACAAAGTAAATTTTTAGTTTCATCTTTAATTATGGAAGAAGCTATTACAAGTGCCCAACTTGAAGGTGCCTCTACGACTCGTGAAGTAGCTAAAAAAATGTTGGAAGATGAAAGAGAACCCGTAGATGAAGACGAGAGAATGATATTAAATAATTATTTTCTTTTGAGGTTTGCAGAACAAAATAAAAAAGAAAAATTAACTTTAGATCTTATTCTAGAATTTCATCGGATAGCGACAAAAGGGACTACAGAGAACAATGTGATCCCTGGCCAGTTTAGAGAAGGTAATGATATATATATCGAAGATGGGGACGGAAATATTGCCCATCAGCCCCCTCATTTTAATTTAATTGACGAAAGGCTTCAGAAACTATGTGATTTTGCTAATGAAGATCATTCTGGCTTGAATGGATGTGACTTTGTACATCCAATTATTAAAGCAATTATACTTCACTTTATGATGGGCTATGAACACCCATTTAGAGACGGAAATGGTCGAGTAGCAAGAGCATTATTTTATTGGTTCATGCTTAATAGTGAATACACTCTATTCAAATTTGTTTCTATTAGTAAGTTATTAAAGGAAAAGCCAAAAGAGTATGGAATGTCTTATATGTACACAGAGAAAGACTCTAATGATTTAACTTACTTTATTTATTTTCAGTTAGATATTATTCTTCATGCCTTCGAGGAATTGAAAACATACTTAGGAAATAAGACAAATGAATTTAAGAAAATTGCTGAGATATTAGAGAAAACTTCTTGGGGTAATAAGCTAAATTTCATTCAAAAAGATTTAATAAAGAAAGCAGTTAAAGAGCCAGGGAGGATATTTAGTGCTAAAGAAATTTCTAATTCTTATACTATTTCTGCAAATACAGCTAGAGCATATTTAGCAAAATTAGCTGAACTGAAATTATTTCTTACAACGAAAGACGGTAAAACCATAATTTACATAGCTCCTTCGGATTTACTTTCTAAATTAAATAGTGGGAATGTATAACAAACAAATTATAGCCGACGCGTAAAAAGCGCGCGCCGCATATTCGAAGCGATATGTCCGCTTTAAGGCGAAAGCTCAATCAAAAATTGAATATGCCTAACGGCGGCAATTCGCTCATTCCCGCCCATCAGGTTTAACTTGGCCTATTGACCAGAAGTGATCGATATTTTTTTTCATCGAAGCCGTAATTTTTTTTCTCTGTGTACTCTGTGCTCTTCGTGCTCTCCGTGTCCACTATGGTTAGTCTTCTTTTTCTTTGTCGGAAGTTGTGGTCTCACTGCCTATTAAATATCAGTTGTGATTTTCACTAACAACTTAGTCTATTTGACTAAATTGTTTGGTGAGACCCAAGCGTTTTAAAATTACTATTTCCATTATTTATAAAATTTCTAATTAAAATCAATTTGTTACGTGTATTTATTAAGTTGGCACAACACTTGTAATAGTTCTGGTAGTGCTGGAATAGCCCAGCAGGAAACTGATTAATATTATTGGAGAAATTAAAATGGGTATGTTTACGAGAATGTCAGACATAGTACAAGCCAATATCAATGCCATCTTAGATAAGGCAGAAGAGCCCGCAAAAGTGATTAAGTTACTTATTCAAGAGATGGAAGAAACCTTAGTTGAGTTACGCTCAGTTGCGGCTACTAACCTAGCGGAAAAGAAGCAGGTTCAGCGCCAAGTGGACAAACTACAACAACAGA
>JBLIEW010000121.1:0-8094 GCA_047633255.1 Colwellia sp. | reverse complement strand
ACATACATGCGAGGGTAGGGCAAAAGCAGCGGCTTTGCCGCCAAATGACGTTTTGTTGAATCTAATGGATTCACTATTTTGGCTATCCTGATAATTTGTTACAAACGGATGAAAATAACTACTTTGCCTTTACTAGGTAAAAATAGTAGGCTCGACGGTAGTAAAAAATTATTAAAAACAATAATTTACGTTCGATGGATATGAATGGGTATGGCAAGTGATTTGGAGTTAGTACACCTTGCGTTTAATCGGGTAAAGGAATTGTCGTTTAAATATGGAGACTCAATTCCTTATCTAATTTCTAGTTTTCAACGTACCTGACCCCGCAGGTTCCCAACGTACCTGACCCCGCAGGTTCCCAACGTACCTGACCCCGCAGGTTCCTATTTTGGCTGTCCTAATAATTTGTTACAAACGGATGAAAATAACCACTTTGCGTTTTCGGGGTAAAAATAGTAGGCTCGACAGTAGTAAAAATTATTAAAAACAACAATTTACTTTCGATGGATTTGAATAGGTATGGCAAGTGATTTGGAGTGAGTACACCTTGGGTTTAATCTGGTAAAGGAATTGACGCTTATATATGGTGATTCAATTCCAATCTAATTTCTATTTTTCAACGAACCTGACACCGCAGATTTTGTGGCTGTCCTGATAAATTGTTAAAGAAATTTTATGGAAAAGTTAATTAGTAAGGAATCCTTATTCCTCAGACAGAGTCGGTATATAAATAAAAATTTGTTCCTTTATATATTGATCACTGAGCAGAGAGATTCTTAAGCTGTATGCAATGGTACTTATCGAAAAGAAATGATTGACGCTTAAATGGCAAAAAATCACTCTTAATCGCTTTTAAATATTGATAATTAGGGATATTACATCTACGCTGCGCTTAAAATTAGTAAATGTATTGAATTATGATTGGGATAGATCTTTTTGCTGGTGCGGGTGGAATGTCTTTGGGCGCGAGACAAGTAGGTATTGATGTGCAAATTGTTGTCGAAGCTGACAAATATGCTGCGCAGACTTATCAGAGAAATCATACTCCGAATGTACTTTTCCACGAAGGTGACATTAGAACCTTCACAAAAGTTGACTTGGTCAATCCTGCGGATGAACAAGTTGTTCTATTTGGGGGCCCACCATGTCAGGGGTTTTCCACCTCGAATCAAAAAACAAGAAACTCAGAAAATCCGGTGAATTGGTTATTTACTGAATTTTTACGAGTAGTTGATCTATACGAACCGGAATGGATTGTATTTGAAAATGTCAAAGGAATCTTGGAGACGGAAGGTGGTTTATTTGCACAACATGTTTTGGATTCGATATCTTCAAAAGGCTATATCTGTGA
Organism: Colwellia sp.; assembly: GCA_047633255.1. Classification (GTDB taxonomy): domain Bacteria; phylum Pseudomonadota; class Gammaproteobacteria; order Enterobacterales; family Alteromonadaceae; genus Colwellia. The sequence continues at coordinate 6,743 of JBLIEW010000121.1, read as the reverse complement.
GTCTACTGTTCTTAAAGCTTCTGAATTCGGTGTCCCACAGAACAGAGACAGGTTTTTTATAGTCGCAAATCGTATAGGTGCATCTTTCAAATTTCCTAAGGGGAGTAATAAGTTGGTAACTGTCGAAGAGGCTATAGGGGATCTACCAAAGCTTAGAAATGGTGCTAATAAGTGTGAACGTCCTTATGAAATGAAGCCTCATTCCGAATATTCGAATAGGATGAGAGCTAACAGTAATGGTCATTGTTTAAATAATTTAGTTACTAGAAACGCTAAATTTGTAATAGCTAGATACAAGTATATACCTCAAGGTGGTAATTGGGAGAATGTTCCTGACCGTCTAATGACGAATTATAAAGATAAGTCCAGATGTCATACTGGTATTTATCACCGTCTTTCAGAGGATAAACCTTCAGTTGTTATAGGGAATTATCGAAAAAACATGCTAATACATCCATCTCAAGGCCGGGGGTTATCAGTACGAGAAGCTGCAAGGTTGCAGTCGTTTCCAGATGATTTTATATTTGAAGGTAGTATCGGTTTTCAACAACAACAAGTAGGTAATGCTGTGCCACCTTTATTAGCTCAGGAACTTTTTAAAAGGATTTTAAATTCATAATATGTCACAAAATAATCAATTTAACTTTCTATTAGAAAAGTTACTAAATAAAGTTGGACAACATAACGATTTAGAACATTTTCCAACCCCTGAAAGTCATTATAAAAAATATTGCGATATTACTGAACAGCTAAGGGCTAATGTATATCCTAAGATAAATGCAGGTTTAGCGTCTCTTTCTAATAGATCCGGTCTATACACTGATCACAGTGATAGTCATTTTGATTTAGTCGTTCATTATGCTGGTTTAATGCTTGGTCTAAATACTTCCAATATAGATGATATTGCTAAAGAGGTAATATCAGATAAATGGATATTAACCCCATATGAAATCTACATTTTACTGCTAAGTATACGGTTTCATGACGTCGGTAATATTTACGGTCGAGAAGATCATGAACGTATGATATCAAAAGTTATTAATGAGTTTTCCATAACTCATCTAATAACTAATCCCATAGAAGCAAAAAAAATTAGCCAAATTGGCGGTGCGCATGGTGGAAAAACTCCGTCAGGTAGCAAGGACACTATCGGAAACTTAGCTGAATCTGAAAACTTTGACGGTCATATTAAAGATGTTAAGCACAAAAAGATCGCAGCAATAACACGGTTTGCAGATGAAATTTGTGAAAATAGACAAAGAACTGGAAATATTGTTGAGTCAACAATTCCTGTGCATAATATGGTTTATCATAAATATGCAGAATCAATTGTAGGAAATTATATTGAGGGGAAAACACTTTGTATAAGGCTTCAAGTCAAACATAGTAACTTGACTCAAAAATACAGTATCTATACCAAAAATGAGGCTGGTATCGAAGTTCTGACCGAAGCATTACTACCGCAAGTAACTCTTGATAGATTACGCAAAACTGAACTAGAGAGACGTTATTGTAATAGGTATCTTCCAGAATTAGCTCAAGTTAATGAAATTTCAGTTAAAATTGATATTTTAGAGGATGCTAAATGCCCGGAATCATTTCATCATGAGGTAATTGATGAAAAATCCTTTATTCTTAAAGAAAGGGATTACCCTTCAGCAGGAGATAATATTTTAGGTAATCCGGTTAAGGACTTTTTGGATTACGATAGAATTTGTAAATTACAAAATATCATTAAGGAGGATTAGTGAATAATATTGATAACCCTTTCTCTGTTGAAACCCCTGAAAGTATGAGTGCTCGCGAGATAAATGATTTGTTTGTGCCGCTACAAGAATATTATGATCTGAGTGTTAGTGGCCATGTTTTTCTTCACGGCCATCGTGGTAGCGGCAAAAGCATGATGTTTAGAAGGCTATCGCCTGATTGTCAAAGCCTATTTCATAACAAGGAAATAAACCAGTTAGATTTTTTTGGTGTTTATGCCTCAATGAAAAAAACAGATTTAGATCTCATGGATTTAAGCGCAATAGAAAGCACTAATGCTAAATCTGTAATTTCTGAACATGTCTTAATTTGCTTCTTTTTGTCAAAGATTTTTGCTGAAATCAGAACACATTTTAATTTTTCTTCGGATGAAGAAAAAAATGCCCTTCAATTTTTTTTCACCGAGAAGCTAATACCAATATTTGAAGGTCTTGGCTACGGTAAAGAAATTGACGAAAACAAATATAGTGATAAAAACGGCGTAGAACTTTTAAATTATATAGTTTCTTTATTTGATAACTATTATAAAAGTTACGTATCCTTCCTTAAAAAATTACTCACTAGCTTTGGACAACAAGTCAATTACTCAGGTCCTCTTTTTAGTTTTTATGATTTATTTCTTCCTATTATTGAAGAAATAAAAACAATGAGTTTTATGCCAACCGGTCCCATTTTTCTGTTAGTTGACGATGTCGATAACCTAAATTTATCTCAAACTAAAGTTATAAACTCGTGGGTCTCTTATAGAACTACTGACATATTATCATTCAAACTTGCCACCCAGATGAATTACAAAACATTAGTAACTGTTTCGGGAAGAAGAATTGAATACCCACATGATTTTAAGGAAATAAACTATTCAAGTGTATACACAGGCTCCAAAAAAGATAAATACCCTGAATGGGTAAAGGAAGTCACTAGAAAGAGACTGAACTTCTTTTACAAAAATAAATTTGGCTTAGACGATATTGACATTGATCCTGAAAGTTATTTTCCATTCGATGAAAAACAGCAATTAGCAATAGAAAACTTAGCTAACAAATACAAGACCGGGGAGATTGAGGTAAGAGGTTTTAGAGCGTCAGATGACTCTTATAGATATGCAAGACCTGACTATATAGTAAGTCTTGGGGGCAATTCAAAAAATAGCTCTACGTACAAATATGCTGGTTTTAATCAATTAGTACATCTTTCATCAGGAATCATTCGATACTTTTTGGACCCAGCTTCTAAAATGTACTCTTTACAAGAAAGACACTCTAAAGAAGATGTTTTTTACGAAATTAGTCCTACATATCAAAACGCTGTACTACGGGACGAAGCAGACAACCTGCTTTTCTCACAAATAGATAATATGATTGAAGAATGTGTAAATGATGAAGATGAAATTAACTCCGGTATCAAGCTTGATTCAATAGAGAAGTTGCGTAACTTAATTACCGCAATGGGTGCACTCTTCTATTCAGCCATGAAATCTAATAATTCTGAAAGAAGGTTTTTTTCGTTTGCTTTATCTGATCCTGAAAAAATGTCCAAAGAATTAAGACGAGTCCTTATTTTAGGAGTTCAAGAGGGCTACCTCTATCAAAGTTATGTTGGAACTAAAGAAGGTATGGGTAGAACAAAACTATATGTTTTAACTCGGCGATTAGCCCCTGTTTTTAAACTAGATCCCATTGGATTTTCTGCATACAAGTTTGTTACTTGTAAATTTTTAGAAGAATCAATGATGTATCCCAAAAGTTTAATAAATATAATGAAAAACAAAGGGCTGGACGGAATAGAGGAAAGATTTGAGCCTGCCCAACGCTCATTAATCTAAGAGGCAAACTGATGAAAGTAAACATTGATAGTTTTAACAATGAATTACCAAAAAACGCTAAGCTATTCATCTGTTCAATTAACAACGAGGAGCGCTGGTCGAAAATAGCATTAAATGCCAACCTTGAAAGCTTGCAAGAGCTTGTTGTTATCAATTCAGGAGTTGAAATTGATTCGGAACTACTGAGCCCAGTCAGAGCAAAGTATGGCGACCGGGTTAGGTTGCATGACCTAGATAACAAAACTCCAATTTTAGCATGGAAGAGTTTATTGCTAAATATTACTTCATTAATAGAAAAATGTGATGGCGCCGTTATTTTTGACATTTCGACTTTAAATAAAGAACACGTGTTATTTATAGTTTCGCAGCTAGCAGCTCAACAATTAATGAGTAAGGTAACATTTACGTATGTGGCCGCTAAGTCTTATGGGGTAAACACTATAAAAGGACCAATTTGGTTAACTCGGGGGGTTAAGAATATTAGATCAGTGATTGGTTTTCCTGGCGGCTATACACCTTCAAAAAACCAACATCATTTAATTATTTTAGTTGGTTTTGAATTAGATAGAGCCAAAGAACTGATATTAGCCTATGAACCAACATCTATTTCTTTAGGAATTGGTATTGAACCCTACATTGATAAATTCCAAGAAGAAAATCAACGATCTATGGATTTAATACAGAGTTTCATTAATTCGTTAGGGATAACCTACAAAAGCCTTAGTGAATTTACATTTTCGTGCTCGGATGTTCATAGTGCCAAAAAATCTATTCTAAACGAAGTAAGTAAATTTGAAGGAAGTAATATAACTATAAGCCCAATGAATACCAAAGTCTCAACCGCAGCTTTAGGGCTTGCCGCAATAGAAAATGAAGATATTAAAGTTTGTTATGTCGAACCTCTAGAATATAACAAAGATTGTTATTCTGAGGTTGGTGATACGGTTACTGTTTTTAAGTTAGATAATTGATTGACAATTGAGCCAGTAACAAATCCAGTTAGCAGGTTCGTTGAAAACTAATAAACATGACAGACATCATAGTAACTAAAGTCGGCCCTGCCGATGTGACCTGCGGGGTCAGGTTCGTAGAAATTAACAGGACAACCACTATAATATAAATTTTAGATAAAGGTTTTAAAAACAATAGGTTGGATAATTGACTAGTGGTTTTTTTAACGGGAAGTGGATTGAATCGAAGTCATAACAACGTTTAGTTTTCCAGTCGGTAAATAATTATCATGCCTGTCTTGTATGCTTAATTTAGTGTAAATACATTTTCTCTGTGAAATTGTAAAAACTCAGTATTTGGCATAAACCTCTTTGGCAGTATCAATCCTTGACCATGAAATTTTACGATTGCCTTTTGGGTGAACTCATCGTGTTGTTTTAACCTGTTGGAAATTCTCACAGTCATATCGTCATCGACAGTAATTAAACCCTGATCAAATGCTTTGTCATGTAATGAGTTTAAGGCCAATCCGTTGTGTGGATTAAGGCGGTGGGTCTTATCTTTTTGCCACGGGATTATGTGACTAGCCACAATTAGTTTAGTTTCTTTTAAACCAGTAATGCAGCATTGGTTGCCATAACTGGTAAGTACAGTCTGCCGGTATAGTTGTTGGCCTTTACGTGCTTTTGCGGTAACGAAGTGATCGTCGACGCTATAATCTGGGGACTCGAAATCGGCTACGTTTTTGTTATCAATCAGTTTGGCGTTAAGTGTTTCGATAACATCAATAGATTCATCTAGTAATAGGCTCCAATTTTTATTTGCTTCTTGCCAAATTGCTCGGTCGGTTTTGGATGCCCCTTTTAGACCTACGCGACCGGTTTCGGTTATTCGGGGATCAAGGCTGGCAAAATTACAGCATTTCATCGCCAGTGCACTTGGACTGCGCCCAATCCACTCAGCGAATCTAATTATTTCGGGATTCTTAGTATGAAGTTTACCAAATGGCGTGCGGCAGTATATATTTAGTGCTACCAGCAATTGCTGTCTTGTCCATCCTATGGATTGGGTCATTTCAAACTTGTATATAGTTAGTAGAATATCAGTAAATCAGAAATGGAAAAAAATTACCAACAACAATACGAATTAACAATATAGTCATCATAGTGACTAAAGTCGGCAAAGCCGATGCTTTTGTCTTTTGATTTACCCTCGCATGTATGTTCGCCAATTATCTTGTGAATTTAGTAGGGCAATTTACAGGACGTAAATTGAGTTTGCCATTGCCGGGAGCAAGTGCAAACGACCTGCTAAATTTGCCAGATAGTTGGATGAAGAACATATCCGGCGAGCGGCTTCTTTTTGGTTACTTTATTCTTAGCTGAAGAAGAAAAAGTGACTGGTTCGAAGGGATTCGAGTCAAAAACCATCAGGACGATGGCGCGAAGCGTGCTTTTGATTTTAAAAAAATAAAGGAAATAAAGGGGTCGTAGTCAAATTAAATATGTAATGGGCGAATAATATCCAAACGCATCACCTCATATACTCGTCGAAATTACAGAGACACCCATTGTAACAGACCAGTAAAAATATCATTAAATCAATATATTGAACTATCGGGGTCAGAACAACATTAAATTATCTTTTTCCCAACTAATTAACGAAACAATTAACGCAATGACCGAGACAGCCTTCATAGTGTTAACAAGACAACCATCATAGTGTTGCTGGTTGTCGGCAAAGCCGTTGCTCTTATCTTTTGATTTACCCTCGCATGTATGTTCGCCAATTATTTTTGATATTTAGTAGAACGATTAACTAGACCGAACGATTAACTAGACAGCCATCATAGTGTTACTAGTTGTCGGCAAAGCCGATGCTCTTGTCTTTTGATTTATCCTCGCATGTATGTTCGCCAATTATTTTTGATATTTTGTAGGTCAATTTACATGGCTGTAAATTGAGTCGCAGAGTGCCGGGAGCACATTGTGACGACCTGCTAAATATCAAAAATAATTGGATGAAGAACATAGTTGGCGAGCGGCTTCTTTTTGGTTACTTTATTCTTAGCTGAAGAAGAAAAAGTGACTGGCTTGAAGGGATTCAAGTCAAAAACCATCAGGACGATGGCGCGAAGCGTGCTTTTGATTTTAAAAAAATAAAGGAAATAAAGGACCAAATTAACAAGACACCCATGATAACG
>JBLIEW010000120.1:0-8436 GCA_047633255.1 Colwellia sp. | reverse complement strand
ATGACTAAAACAGGGAACGTTGCTCACGGAAGGCATCTTCCTGCTTTACCCACCTCATTTTGTAAATCGAATACGCAAACCTTGAGCACTTTGAATTGTCAATAAGGTGGTTGGTTTGGAGCTTACGTTGCTTTCAATCCCAATAGCCAGCTATTGCTCAATCAAGCGTCTTGTTCTTGAAAATTTATCCTCATTAATATTTGATCACTAACTTATTGCCATTGGTATTATTATTTAGTTTATGTAATCAATGAATCAACATCAACCTTAAAAGCCGATAGTAACTATCGGCTTTTTTGTATGTATTATTTTGAGTTCTTAAGGTTAAGTAATGAGCCAATAGGTTAGCTATTGATAAAGATAAACGGCTAAGGCAGGGGATGCCCATTTCTCGCTTCAAGTAGTCTATACCAGTCTACATGGCTGTAATCTAGCGTTAATGCATTTTTGGCTGCCAAAATACGTTCTGCAGTAGTTGATCCAATGTGTCATCGGATAGGCTATTAATATTATGGATATTAATTTCTATTTGATTGACCAGTAACGGCTCATATAATGCTGATTGCAATAAGCTTAACTGTGAAGGGCTAAAATTACTCACGCCAAAGTGTTTTACCTTACCGCTTTGCTTTAACTGTTGAAAAGTTTCAGCCACCTCTTCGGCATTAAATAAATAGTCAGGACGGTGTAATAAAAACAAATCTAAATAGTCGGTATTTAAACGCTTTAGTGAGTCTTCAACACTGCTTATTAAATATTTACGCGAAAAATCATAATATTGAGGGGTACTTCGAATGCCTGCTTTAGAGATGATAATCAGTTGTTCACGTATTGCTGGTGTTTCTTTGTTAAGTTCAGCCAATAGCTCGCCAAACAAACTTTCCTTTGGCTTTATCTTGAGATGAATTATCGCCAGCAATACGCATGCAACCATAAATTAAACGGGATGAAGTTAACGTGGTATTTTTATAAGTAATGTGGTTCATATTTTCGACCATTCTTGATTTGCTATCTATTGACGACAAAACATTTTTAAAAATTCATCATGACTGGGCAGTTTATCAATAGGCTCTTGCTTTATCTCTTTTATTTTTCTTAGCATTTCGTGAATTTTCTCTACCGATAAGTTATTAGCTAAGGGATGATAGTCTTGAGGCACAATGCCTTGACCTAGCATAACTTGTAACCAAGAACTTTCAGTAAACAAGTCATTCTGTTCTCTAAACAAACGACCATTTTCTTTAAATATCTCAATTTTATGGGCAAGGCTATCAGGAATTTTCATTGAGCGCATATCTCGCCAAAAGTCACTGTCGTCACGCTGGTTAACGTGATAATGCAAAATAAGAAAGTCCTTGATTTGCTCATATTCCACTACCGATTGCTTGTTATATTCATCAACTAAAGCGTCATCAATACCCTTGTGTGGAAATAAATGAATCAAACGCACAACGGCCGATTGAATTAAATGAATGCTTGTTGATTCTAATGGCTCTAAAAAGCCACTTGAGAGGCCAACGGCAACAACATTCTTATTCCATTGTTTGTACCGTCTGCCAGTTTGAAATTTGATTATTTTTGGATCAGCAATCGCTTCGCTGTCTAAATTGCCCATTAGGGTGTCCATTGCTTGTTCTTCAGTACAATGGCTACTGCTGTAAACCAAACCATTACCGTTTCTATGTTGCAGAGGGATGCGCCACTGCCAACCCGCAGCATGCGCAATAGAACGGGTATAAGGTAAGGTTTTATCAAGTCGTTTAGAAGGTACTGCAATAGCTCGGTCACACTGTAACCAATGACTCCAATCTTCAAAACCTGTTCGCAGCTTCTCTTGAATTAATAATCCTTTAAAACCAGAGCAATCAATAAAGAAGTCGCCTTTAACTTCTTGACCACTTTTTAATTTTAACGCTTGAATAAAGCCAGACTTAGCGCATTGTTTAACGTGCTCCACCATTCCTTCGGTTCTTTTTACGCCCATTTTTACGCTAAATTTTCGTAAAAACTGTGCATATAAACCGGCATCAAAATGATAAGCATAAGGCATGTCTAAAATGGGATTTTTGCTGTTGATTTTGGCAAATTTACCCGCTTCAGCACATAAGTAATTTAAATCGTATTGCCAAAGTTGTTTGTCATTTTCAAGTTGATTTGCGCGTTTTAACAAATGATGAAAATGGCAAAAAGCTAAGCCTTTTCCTGCGGCTCCAAAACTATGGTAGTAGCTGTGGCCTTGCTCTTTCCAGTTTTCAAATTTTATTGCCAACTTTATGGTGGCTTTTGTTTCTCGTAAAAATTCAGCTTCATTAATACCGAGCACATTATTTAAGTGTTGAATTGGCGGAATAGTTGCTTCGCCAACACCGATAGTACCGATGTCATCAGATTCAACAACTTCAACTTCAATCGCATTTCCTAGTATTTTTTTTAGTAATGCTGCAGAAATCCAACCTGCTGTTCCGCCACCTAATACAACAACTTTTTTTATTGGAGCATTCATCATAGCTTTCTCTTTAATTGTTAAACAAGTTAAAAAAAACCTGCTAGTAAACTAACAGGTCTAATTAAAAAAAACTAAATTCTAAGGCAATTTACTAGAATTTGTAGTTAAGACCTACTAAGAAGTTTCTACCATAAGACTGGTATCTATTCACTAAACGCGAGTCAGCTTGGTCAATTTCAATATCTTTCTCATCAGTTAAGTTTTGACCTTGTAAGGTAATACGTAAACCGTCTAAAGAGTCAATACCTGATTCTGAGAAGTCGTAGCTAATTTGGGCATCCCATAATTCAGTACCAGCTTTGCCTGTTGGCACTAAAGATAAACTACCACCACGTGTTTCAGAAACGTAGTCACTACGTTTGGTTCCAGCAATACGCACTTCAAAACCATTGCTTTCGTAATAGGCTGTTAGTGAGTAACTTTCATCGGATAAACCAGGAACTTTACCTTCTTCTTGTCCTGCATGCTCGTATAACTTACCGTCTAAGAAAGTAGCACTCATCACCAAACCAAAACCGTCTAAAGCATCATGCGCTAAACGTAATGGTAAGCTGGCTTGTAATTCATAACCGCGAACAAAGCCTTTAAAACCATCCGTATTAGTTTCGACAAACCCTGTTAATAATACGGGTGCATCATCATTTGAGTCTTTGTGTAATTCAGGAATATAGACGTCAGAAAAGTCAGTTAATTCATTACTACTACGATGCCAGTTAACTAAGTCTTTATAGAAAAAGGTGGCCGCAAAGTAACCATCATCGGCAAAATAGTTTTCATAAGAAAGGTCAAACTGATTCGCTTCATAAGGTTTTAATTGTGAGTTTCCGGCGCTACCAGACCACGGGCCATTTTCAGGCTCAGTACTTTGAATTTGATTATCATTATAGGCAAACGTTGCACGTGCATTAGGGCGCATATCATCCATACGTGGGCGGCTTAATACTTTACTCATCGCAGTACGAACAAATTGGTCTTCGGCTATTTCAAAACTTAGGTTTAAAGTAGGTAATATATTTGAGTATGATTTGCCCTCTGTAACAGGTGTTGCAACGACATAACCTGTTGAATTTTCTACTGTAGAAAAACCAGATGACTGTTGATCAACATCAATATATTGCAAGCCAAAATTACCTGACATATAAATGTCGTTAAATTCTGCTTCTAAATTTATTTTGGCATAAAGGGTTAATGTTTCTTCTTCAACGGTATAGGTGTCACCCAAACGATCGGTCTGCACTAAAGAAGCTTCTGTCGCTGTGTAGTAACCACTGTTATATAAAGATAAACTGTCGTACGCTAAAACACCATTAATGCCAACAAAGTCTAAATTTGCGACACCAAGTACATTAGGAATAGCCGCATCACCTGGGTATTCTGGTGAAGTTAAGTAATCACCTTCATTGATTTTAATCTTTTCACGCTCGGAATATATACCACCGACTTCAATACCGCTAATAATACTATATTCAACAACACCGCTGGCTTGTAAACGAATACTGTCAAGTGACTCTTCAAATTCTGGGCGGTTTACAAAACCATCTTGCGCGTCGCCACCAATTACCGGTGCTCCCCAAGCTTGAGGACCCGCAAGACGAACTAAGTTTTCGTCAGTGAAGTCAACACCAGGAAGCGTTGGATGATCACTATACATAACACCTGTAGAAGTCATTTCCCATGAACGTGCCGCTAATGGGCGACCATCAGTGCCTGCACGACCCGTACCTGAATAACTTTCTAAATCAATAATGCTTTTATCGACATCACCCACTGATAAATCAGCCTCTAATGTCCAGTCGCTGTTTAATGCATACTCAACATTTAATCCAAAAGTTGTTAAGGTTGATTCTTGTGTTCTGGCATCATTTCGTACCACTGAATGAAAACCATCGGTATTGCCAGAAGTTACTAAGCCACTTTCGATACCCGTAATAGAGTAATCACCCGTTCCCCATTCAGCACCGCCTTCTTCTATACCACGGCGAACATCATGCTCTTTAAAGTCGATATATAACGCATCAAACTGAATTTTTAGCTCATCTGTTGGTTCATATTCAATAACCGCTGCAATTGAATCACGCTCTAACATTGCAGAACGTGCAAATGAGTCATGACCACCAAGTACTTTATCGCCTGCAGAAGCTATAACAGGGTCTGTTAATCTTCGAGGGTTATGACCCTCTTCACCAGCAGGAGTTACATTGACATCGGCATAACCCCAAGCTCGAAACTGTTCTTCTTGTCGTGGTGTTTCTTGTGATGAAAGTACTAAGGCTAGACCTAAAGTATCGTTAGCAAATTTGTCCACATAGTTAAAAGAAATTTTATGACCTGTATTATCGTAATCTGGATTTGCTGCATCATTACCATTTTGTTCAGCAACCGCATTAATAGTCATAGTAGGTTCAGAATTTAACGGGCTGATGGTTTGTAAATCAATTGTGCCACCAATACCTTGAGAAACAAGGCCCGCTTCGGGGGTTTTGTAAACAACGATGTTTGAAACAATTTCGGTTGGGTATAAATCAAATTCGACACCACGGTTATCACCCATACCTAATAATTCACGGCCGTTTAGTGAGGTACCAATAAAGTTTTCGTTAAAACCACGTACTGACAAACCACTTGTTCGTCCGTTTCTACGTTCACCTGTCACACCGGGTAAGCGTGCTAAAGATTCGGCAATACTGGTATCAGGTAATTTACCGATATCCTCAGCAGAAAGAACTTCAACAATTGAGTTTGAACTCATTTTAATTGCTTGTGCTCTTTGTAAAGCACCACGAATACCTGTTACTTGAATCACTTCAACTTCTTGTTCCGCTGCTTTAGCTTCTTCAGCGGCAAAAGCTTGTGTACTGAGTACCAGTAAACCACTAGAAACTAGCGCTAATGTAACCTTGTTTGGTTTAAAATTTAACATTGAATATTCTCCCCTAGCCATCCCTGATTAATTTAATTTAGTTTAGTCAACTTCCTGCTGACTTTATAGTTATTTGCTTTATATGCTCTGTTACGTATTCCGGTAAAATCTTGTTACAGGAAACATACTCCTAATATAAAGGGGCTAAATTCAGATAAGTAGTGCCTGCATACGTATTCATAGGTGGTGGTGGCTTTTGAATACGTATGCAGAAATATATGCTGGCTAGGTAAATAAATTGATAACGGTTAAGTTATGTTAATAATAAAATTAACAATAAACTTGGGTTTTTTATGACGACAATAAGACGTTGTTTTCGAATTTTAATGACTTTTTCAGTACTTTCTAGCATATTAATTTATTGTCAAGGTGTGAGTTTATCGACTGAACGCCCCAGAATCCCTGTGAGCAGCTATTTTTCACAAGAGCAATTATCTTCGTTGCCCAGTGATGTTTCAGCTCATTGGTTAACGGCGGAGTTAATTGCTTTACCTAAAGAAAAATCCAACGTTCAATATTTATTAGCGAGTGTAAATCAAAGTAATACAAACTATTTACCGTTGGTTGCAACAACTTGGCCTGAATCGCTTTTGCAACAATTCCCACACTTAGTTGATTTTCAAATCTACAAAGTCAATTTGTTTCCAATAAAAATAAAGCAATGGTTAAAGCATCCATTGTCTGTGATTGCTGTAGATGACAACAATATTCCCAAGAAGAGAGCTTATATACAAACAGGTGCGGTAATTGATGCCTTATATACTCAGGGAGAACATGACGCCAATGAAGTGGGTGATTTAGGGGCAACAATTACAAAGCAGGGGATAAGCTTTAAGTTGTGGGCACCGACAGCAAAAGAGGTCTCAGTATTACTGTTTGATGAAAATTTAACTCCTGCTTCAGTGTCTAGGCTTACTATGCTTGAAGATACGGCTACTGGTGTATGGCATGTTAATGGTGATAGCTCATTAAACGGTGCTTACTATCAATATCAAGTCACTGTTTATCATCCTGAATCTAAAAAGATTGAAACCCTTATTACTACCGACCCCTACTCATTAAGTTTATCGGTTAACAGTCAATATTCACAAGTGGTGAATTTGAATGATAGCTCAACACAACCAAAAGACTGGCAGGATCATGATGTGCCTATCGTTAAAAATGTTGAGGATAGTGTCTTTTACGAAGTTCATATTCGTGATTTTAGTGCTGATGAGAATGCACTTTCTAATGTTAATTTTCGAGGAAAGTATAAAGCGTTTAGTGATCAAAAATCACATGGAATCAAACATTTAAACTCTTTAAAAAAATCTGGGTTAAATACTATCCATTTGTTACCTACATTTGATTTCGGCACAGTGAATGAGCTCAATAGTCATGTGATAGATCTTAATGATAGTGTTGCTCAAGTGAAAACTAAAGTCTGTGATGTTGCACCCACTATTATCCTTTGTATAAGTGATTTTAACAGTGAACAAAGCTTGAAGTCGTTGTTAAATAGTTTTGATGTGAGTAGTGCACAAGCGCAAAAAGTGGTGAGTGAGCTACGTCAATTTGATAACTTTAATTGGGGTTATGACCCTTTACATTACACTGTACCCGAGGGGAGTTATGCGCTAAATCCACACGGTAAAAACCGCTTAGTTGAATTTCGTGAAATGATACAAAGCATCCACCGTTTAGGTTTTCGTGTGATTATGGATGTTGTATATAACCATACTTATCAGTTTGGTTTAAAAGATAAATCTGTTCTCGATAAAATAGTTCCTAATTATTATCATCGGCTAAATGTCATCACGGGTGAAGTAGAGCAGTCAACTTGTTATACCTGTGGAAATACGGCTACAGAGCGGGTGATGATGGCAAAGCTAATGTCAGATTCATTGGTTATTTGGGCGCGTGACTATAAAATTGATGGCTTTCGTTTTGACTTAATGGGCCATCAAACGAAAATTGCCATGCTTGCAGCACGAGAAGCAGTACGTGTGGTAGATGCAGATACTTATTTTTATGGGGAAGGCTGGAATTTTGGTGAAGTAGCGAATAATAGTCGTTTTATTCAGGCAAGTCAGTTAGAACTTGGCGGCACTGAAATTGGTACTTATAGCGATAGATTACGTGATGCAGTACGTGGCGGTGGCAACAATACGCGTGATTCACAAGGGTTAGGTAATGGTTTACTGATGCAGCCAAATGAACGTCAGGTGTTAGGCCTATTAACGCAAGAAAAAAATCAGCAAGAATATAATCTTCGTATGGATCAATTACGCGTTGGTTTAGCAGGAAATTTATCAAATTTCCCCCTTTATCGCGTCAATGGTAAACAGGTACTCGGTAAAGATATTCCTTATGGCGATCAGCCAACAGGCTATGCCTTAGATCCCGCTGATACCATTAATTATGTCTCAAAACATGATAATCAAACCTTGTGGGACAACAGCCAGTACCGTTTGCCCTTTGATGTGTCAACACAAAACAGAGTTAGAATGCATTTACAAAGCTTGTCGTTTGTACTTTATTCTCAAGGTATTCCTTTCTTGCATATGGGCACTGAGTTTATGCGCTCGAAATCCTTTCTTAGAGACAGTTATGATTATGGCGATTGGTTTAATCGTGTCGATTTTTCAAAGCAGACAAATAACTATAATGTTGGGTTACCTCCTGGGGACAAAGATCAAGATAATTGGCCGTTGATTAATGAAGTAATAAAGGGGCATCAAGGTAGAGATCATGTTACAGCTAAAGATATTAAATTTAGCGCTAAAATATTTGAAGAAATGATAGCATTACGCATGAGCTCGCCATTATTTAGATTAACAACGGCCAATGACATTATTGATAAAGTGAGCTTCCTTAACGTGAATAAGGGGTCAATGACTAATCAACAGTTGGGCTTATTAGTGATGAAAATAGATGACGCTCTCGGTGAAAGCGTTGATGATAATGTTGAAGCCTTGATTATAATCTTTAATACTAGCACTAAAACACAAAAATTCGCATACTCCCAAGC
>JBLIEW010000119.1:0-8516 GCA_047633255.1 Colwellia sp. | reverse complement strand
GACAGGTATAAAATAGCTATTGATGAATTTAATCACGTTCTCTCAAGAATATCTAAGCTCACCATTAATATAGCGGACTTAGACAAGTAAAATATTCGTGGGGATCCCTCAGGAACGGGTATATATCTCTCTGCGCATGAGGAAGGCTTACTGTGTGATCAGTTTTTCATAGTCATCAGTATTTAAGTCCACTTGATCAGCTAGTACAATCATTATATGGCTAGTACTACCTGCATATTTGAGAATGTGTTCAACAGACTAAGCAATAGTATAACCTAAGCCTAAATGCGCATCTTCACAATAATCAAAAATATATTGGTCATCAAGTAATGTTGTTATTTGTGAATGATAACGATCTGTTGCAACGTGAAGTACTTACCCACAATCTACATTCAATACGTTAATTTCATCTCCTTTGACTTCTACATGTACCGCCATAGCAACATAACTTTGGAAGCTATAATGCACAGCTAAGCCAATACCTTGGCCTTGAGGCAATTTTTACAGCCGGACTTATCAACGGCTATAGCTAAAATAAAATCAAGACCAGCTATGCTGATGACAGTATTTTGATAAATTAGATAAGCCACTATATCTACTTAGTATTAATTATGACCAAATTTAATCATTATTAATACTTAACGGCACTTCTTGTTAAATATTACACAACCAATTTCCGCTGTTCATCCAGTCCCATTGCGAGAATAAACGGATCTTGCTTTTGTAAAGCAACAAAATCACTCTTTTGCTTTAAATTTAACCACTTCTGTTTAATAAGACTTTGCGCTACCGCTCCCCCTAATGTCGCCCCCGGACCTAAAATAATAAGTTTATCTGGTGCATATTCCTTCACGGCCACTTCAATCGCCTTAGTAAAGTTATAAGGTGTAAGTACTTGCGTACCCAATGTGTATTGATATAAGGCTTGGGTATCACAACTATGGGGTTGCCATAATTGGCCTAAGCCATCAATTAAAGGAATAGTCGGTTTACTTAATAAATTGGACGATAAAAGTGTTTTAGCTTTGTCAGCGGTTTTATTTAATAATGGTGTATGAAAAGCCGCATGGTTAAATAAATTCATTGGGTAGCGATCTTGCACCATTGGCAATTTTTGCTCTAGGGCTTTTAAGCCAGCTTTATTCCCACCAAAGACAATATAACCACCTAAATGAATGGAAATATAAACTTCACAATCGGAACGCTGATTGGCCTCTAATAACCATTGATTAATCTGCGCGATAATATTTTCATCTTGTCGCCAATTATCATCAATGATCGGATAAATCATTTGTCCACCAATCACACCATCAGTCATCATTGAGCCCATGGTATTAATTAATTTGATTGCGGCACTAGGCTCAAGCGCTCCCGCAACAGCCAAAGCAATATACCAGCCCATGGAGTTACCCGTTACCGCAACGATGTCATACTCATTTTGATCAATTGATTGAAAGTCTGCCATGGCACAAGCGTAAATCAGTGCCGAAGCATTTTCACCTGCGGTATGCTGACGCATATTAAATTGCGCCATGGAATCAAGTTCGCTGATACTGACCTGATTTTTCTTTTTGCGATAATCATCAATTAATTTAATAAGCTCTGGTTTATCACTGTGTAAGCGTTTTAAATAGCCAAGCTCTTCTTTGTTATAGGTACCTCTTCCAGGACAAATAACCACGACTCTTTTCTTTACGATATTTTGAACGTTATCTTCTTTGCTAACCATTAGCTGTTTTCTCCTCTAACATTGAAGTCGCTTTATCGACAATTGCTTGTGTTGAAGGTAATACATGATAAGCAGCTGTGCCAAGTGGGATAAAACTGTCATCTGCTGTTATTCGGCTAATGCCTTTGTGCTGATCTGAAACTTGTGCTTCCACAAGTAAGGTCACTAGTGCTTCACTTATTGAACCGGTTTGGCGACACTCATCAACAATTAACACTTTATTGCATTGACCTGCTTGCTCAATAAGTCCTTTTTCATCTAATGGTGCTAACCAACGTAAATCTATAACGCGACAATCAATACCTTGCGCTTGAAGAATTTTTTCCGCTTGGCGAGCAAGATAATAACCATTGCCGTAAGAGATAATACAAAGATCCTTACCCTGACCATAACAACTGATTTGTAACTCAGTTGCATCATTTTCTGTATTAAAAGAATTAGCCGCTAATTCATTAGCAGGAGTAACATATTTAGAGGTCCACAAACCATCGCCATTTTCATGTAAATCTTTGGTCATGTATAAAGCAATAGGCTCTAAAAAAACGACTACACGTTGCTGTTCACGTGCTAATTTTACACTGGTACGCATCATGTCCACCGCATCAGCACCATTTGAAGGACAGGCTAAGATTAGCCCTGGAATATCACGAAAAACAGCAAAAGAGTTATCATTGTGAAAATGCCCACCGAAACCTTTTTGATAGGCAAGCCCAGCAATACGAATAACCATAGGATTAGTAAACTGACCATCAGAGAAGAACGGTAATGTCGCCGCTTCCCCTCTAATTTGATCTTCAGCATTATGAACATAGGCTAAAAACTGAATTTCAGGGATGGGTAAAAAGCCGTTATGTGCCATACCTATGGCTAAACCTAAAATAGATTGTTCATCTAATAAGGTATTAATAACGCGGTTTTTACCAAAACGTTCACTAAGCTTAGCAGTGACATTATAAACACCGCCTTTTTTAGCGATATCTTCACCACACATCACCATATTTTCATTTTCAGCCATTAAGTCCATTAATGCCCAATTTAATAGTTTGGCCAGATGTTGTTTTTTATTCAGGTTGTGTTTTTCATGGTTAAACAAATTTTTACGTTTATCTTCTGCGACTAAATTAAAGTGTAAATCACTTTTTTCCTTAGACAACACTGGCGGAAGAATACTGCTAATAATTTCACCAGCGGTTTCCAGTTTTGCTTTAGTAGCGACTTGCTCAGCAACACAAGCAATTTGGTGTTCAACATCTTGATAAATTTTAATGATTGATTCTTTATCTAAAATATTATTTTCAAGTAAAATACGTGCACTATGTAGTAATGGATCTTGAAATTCAGTTGACTCAATATCTTTGATTTTTCGATAAACAAACTCAGCATCTGAGCCTGCATGCCCTAAAATACGGACTGTTTTCATATGCAAAAATACCGGTTTTCCTCTTTTACGGGCAAGCTGCTCAGCTTGTTTAGCTTTTAGATAGGTATCTAATAAATTTAAACCATCGCAATAAAGGTATTCAATGCCAGCTCGATGCTGATAATTAGCAGCAATCCAGCCGGTTGGCGTTGATGTTGAAATACCAATATCATTATCTTCACAAACAAAAACAATTGGCATAGGGATAGATTGATATGACGCCCAAGCAGTGCTATTTATTGCCCCTTGTGTGGTTGAGTGATTTGAAGACGCATCACCAAAATTACAGACAATAAGGCTGTCGTTAGGTAACTCTGCAATCAACTTGAGTCGTTTTGCCAAAGGTATACTAAAGGCTGCGCCCATTGCTTTGGGTAAATGTGAGGCAATAGTACTGGTTTGCGGAGGTATATTTAATGCTTTACTACCCAAAACTTTATGACGACCACCAGAGATAGGGTCATCTTTTGATGCAGCAAAAGAAAGTAACATATCGTAAATGGGTGTTTGTCCTGGCACTTGTTTGCTGCGCTGAATAACAAAAGCACCACTTCGATAATGTAAAAAAGCCATGTCAGTTGGTCGGAAGGCTTTTGCATAGGCGGCATTACCTTCATGCCCTGAACTGCCAATAGTATAAAAACTTTGACCTTTTTTTTGCATTACTCGCGATTGTAAGTCGAGATGGCGACTGATGACCTGTGTTTCAAAAAGATCGATAACATCGCTGTGACTTAAGCCCGATTCTTCTGGGGTTAAAGTACAATTAGATGTTGGTAAAGTACCGGCACGAACAAAATTAATAAAATTATCTCTTACCAATTGATTACGGTCTGACATGTTAGCTCCACAACAAAATAGACAAAAACACTTAGCATGACGTTGACATCATGCTCAGTTTTAAAGTGGTGACACAGGCTTTAGTTGAAATTCAAAACCCATAACGTTAATAAAAGGCTTGGATACCCGTTTGCGCACGGCCTAAAATTAATGCATGTACATCATGAGTCCCTTCATAGGTATTTACCGCTTCAAGGTTCATAACGTGACGAATAACGTGAAATTCATCACTAATACCATTGCCACCATGCATATCACGTGCAACCCGAGCTATATCAAGTGCTTTACCACAAGAGTTACGTTTAATTAACGAAATAGCTTCAGAGGCCAACGTATCAGCATCCATTAAACGCCCAACCTGTAAACAAGCGAGCAAACCTGTGGTTATTTCTGTTTGCATATCAGCTAATTTTTTTTGAATTAATTGCGTTGCAGCAAGGGGTTTACCAAATTGTTCACGGTCAAGGGTATATTGACGTGCGGCATGCCAGCAGAATTCGGCTGCGCCTAGTGCTCCCCAAGCAATGCCATAACGCGCCTTATTTAAACAGCCAAATGGACCGGATAAACCTTTTGCATTGGGTAACATATTTTGTTCAGGAACAAAAACATTGTCCATGACTATTTCGCCGGTAATAGATGCGCGTAGTGAAAATTTACCTTCTATTTTAGGTGCACTTAATCCTTCCATACCTTTATCTAAAATAAAGCCCCTAATAACACCCTCAAGCTTACCCCAAACAACAAAGACATCAGCAACCGGTGAATTGGTGATCCACATTTTAGCACCGTTTAAACGGTAACCGCCTTCAACAGGATCGGCTTTAGTTAGCATACTCGCAGGATCGGAACCAGAATTAGGTTCAGTTAGACCAAAACAACCGATATATTCACCTAAGGCTAATTTAGGAAGATACTTCATGCGCTGTTCTTCGCTGCCGTAGGTATAAATAGGGTGCATTACCAAAGAAGATTGAACACTCATTGCACTGCGGTAACCACTGTCTACGCGTTCTACTTCACGGGCAACTAAACCATAAACTACATAGTTCACCCCTGCACAACCATATTTTTCAGGCAAAGTGGCTCCTAATAATCCCAATGCACCTAACTCTTTCATGATCTCAACATCAAAGTGCTCATGACGATTAGCTTCTAAAATACGTGGCATTAGTTTATCTTGGCAATACTGATGAGCACTATCGCGGATCATCCGCTCTTCTTCACTTAATAATGAATCAAGTAGTAAGGGATCTTCCCAGTTAAAAGTAGGTTTTGCTGAGTTAGAAGTAGACATGGCGTTTTACCTTGTTGGTTCAATAAATTATTACTAATTCTCTAATCTTAGTAAAACTCAACCTAAAGTTAAAACATAATTTTTCTTTACCAGCTATAGTTTTTCTCTATACCTATGCTACATTGTTAAAAAAAGGTAATAAAACACACTATGGATTTAAGAAACTTACATTATTTTGTCTCAGTTTATGAACAGACAAGCTTTAGCGCTGCGGCAAAAAAATGTTTTGTTGCCCAACCATCTATATCTTCTTCCATTGCTCAACTAGAGCAGACTTTAAACGTTCTGTTATTTATTAGGCACGGTCGGGGGGTTAATGCTACTAGTGATGGAGAACGTTTGTATCCTTTGGCCAAACAATTGTTAGGACAAGCCCAAGCCATTAAAATGATTTTTGCAGAGCAAAGTGCAAAACAAAGTTTTTATTTAGGGGTAACCAAAGGGCTTGGTGTAGCAAGAATGAGTGCTTTACTCAAAGATTTTACCTCCTCGCAAGAGAGAATGGAGTTAACTTTGGTTCCACAAAGTGGAAAGTGTGATGCTAGGATTATTATTAAAGAAGAACTCGATGAGCAAGAAATATTTACATCTTTATGGCAAGAAGATTATTTACTGGCTTTGCCTTACAACCATGTATTATCGCTAAAAGAAAATATTGTTTTAGCTGATTTAGATGGATTACCTTTTATTCAACGTACTCCCTGTACGGCATGGAATAGTTTACAAGACCTTTTAGTTTTGGCTGGTTTTACTCTAGATATCAGAGCGAAAATACAAACCATTGATTATGCCATTGGCTTGGTTAATGCCGGTTTAGGCTGCGCATTATTACCGGCTCATTCTGAGGTGATGAGTAAGTCAGACCTAGTCTTTCGTCCCATTGAAGGAGTAAGCTTAATGCGCGAAACTGTGCTAGCTTATCACCAGTCTTCTACTTTTATCAAACAACTAGAACAATTAGTCATTAAACATAGACACTAGCTTAACTAACCAAGAACCAAATGTGGTAGTAAATATAAATATCAGAGCTAAAAACCAGACCGATTTTGGTAATATTTACTCGTTCCACTTGAATATGCATCTTAAAGTGGAGCGGGTATATCTATAAACAAATTATCGATTGACCTTGTGACAATTTGTACAGCCGCCAGAGACTTTGCCCGCATAGTAATAATTCGGATCTTGAAGAGAGGCAGCTGTTCTCGCTTGGTCAACTTTAGCCACAAAATCTTGCATGTGATCTTGTATGAACGGGTGATTTCCTCCTGCTTCTCCTTCAATGAATGTAGAAGCAGTTATTCCCATGTTTTGTAATACCTGCAGTACTTGCTGACGCTGGCCTTCTGCACCATCTTGAGTTTGTTCATATGGGTTAATGAGTACTTCATCGAGCAAAAGCATTTGCTGCGCCAATTTAGCCATATCAGAACGAAGCTCAGCGGGTTGAGTGTATTTAAAACCTGGTGGATAAGTCAATTTACGCATGGATTCTGTAAATTGACTGCTACAACCCACTATGGTTGAACTCCCCAGAATCAAAACAACAATGCTCGCGTACCACAAAACTCTTTTTTTATTCATATTTGTAAACTCCATTAGTACTAATTTTTTTGTTAAATGTACCGCCGTCAACAAAAGATTAATACACCATTCAATAATTACAACTTTTTTTATCATATATATACCCGTACAACTTTAAGATGCAATTTCATTACTAAGACTTCTCAGTAATATGACACGAACAATTTATCATAAAATATATGGCAAATAATTTGTGACCAATGTCTTCAATGAGCACTTTTTTGACGTTTTATTTTTTGGTTGATAATTGTACTTTCAGCAAAAAAAGCACAGGAGCATTTATCAGAAAGTGCTAATCATAGAGGGTAATTGCCCAGAGGCTTTGATTTTAAAGGGGAAGAATGGGGTGGCTAAAGGGACTTTAACCCTCGACAACCGGAATCACAATCAAGTTGTCGGTATAAGATTTACTTAGTTTAACGTGTGTCAGGCTAGATACTATGTGTTGTTCATGTCATTACTTGGAGTTAAACGTAATTTATTGCCGTTACATACTCACAGAACGGTACCAGAGCATTATTTTTCACTCAATAATTAACGGTAAATGCATTAATTTTTCACTTCGCCAGACTCTTATAATCTCAATGCTTATTTCATTTAATACATACACAATACGAAAAGGTGGGTGAATTAATTCTCTAATTGATGACATGCTAAATTCAGGAACTTGTCTGCCAATTTTCGGATTATCGGGTAATTGTTCTATATGACTTATTATGCCTAAAATAAAATTATTACCAACATCTGGAACATTCTGCTCATCATAGTATGTCTTGATATTTTCTAGATCACAAATAGCAGATTCTGCAAATTCAATTTTCACAACTACAAACCTAACCTTGCTTTTACATCACTGATATCCGATTTATTTCCTTCTTTAATATCGAGCATACCTTTGGCAACAGCTTTTATGAAAGCAAGCTCTTCGATATTTTTTTCATATTCGTCTAAGCCTTGAACTACAGCAATACCTCGTCCACGACTAGTGACTAGTATTGGTCTATGAGAATCTTTAGCATGATTAACTATCTTACCTGGATTAATTTTAAGATCCGATAAGGGCACGACATCTTCTGAGAATTTTGGTTGCATTCGAATATCCCAATAACTATGTTTATTAACACCAGTTTATAGCACCTGTTAATATTTATCCATGTAAGCTTGGTAATAAAAGCTGTAAAAAAAATTATTTAGAACAGAACGCCCAACGGCATCATGCCCTATCGTTAAATTTAAAATAATTATAGTAGTTATTAATTTTGACTCACCTTATTTGGAGCAAATAACCGTTTATGGACAGGGGCTAGCTAAAGCAAATAATCCATTAAAACGCAGTGGTCATTACGCTATTAAATTCAAAGTGTAATGACTTACTTACCTCAAAAACACTTCACTGAAAGACGGATTAAATATTCGGCTGTCAGTATGAACTACAAAAACCTAAGGAAAATAATGAAATGGATAACAATATTTCAAGCGATAACGTCATATCAAATAGCGCAATAAAAGGAGCCGTTACGGGGTAAGCGCGTAATTAGCCCCACATACCAATATTAATCAAGCCTGTGCATAATTATCTCAGCAAATTAACGTGAGGTAATTATGAATAAACAGCAAAAAATAAAACACTGGCAAATTGTCTTTGAACA
>JBLIEW010000118.1:0-8632 GCA_047633255.1 Colwellia sp. | reverse complement strand
CGAAAGCTGGTTAAAACTGACCCGTGAGTTTGAATGTGTTTTCACAGGTGCTGTAGGCACCGCTGAGCACTTAAGTGAATTTAGTGAGCATGTTGGCTTGAAGCGTACGCACGGCATAGCTAATGCTAAAGCTTGTTTGAATAGCGCATAATACCTTCTATTAACCATCTGAAATTTGATGTTATTTTATAATAACGGGCTTAACTTGGCCCAAATTCAAGGGTTTGACAAATATTAGCGGTAAGCCCAAAGATACCTCCCATTTACTTTAGTAAGTGGGTATTTTAATAAGCTATAAAACCGGTAAGTTGTTTACAATTATTTTTGGAGTTATCATTTGGGTGGCATAGTTAATCTCTAGTTAATCTGCTTAATGTTCATTTTTATGGGCATTAATGATATCTTCATCCGATGCGCAACCTTCAAAGGTATTATTATTAAAATCTTAACTTAGGTTTTTTATACCTGCTCTACTTAAAAATGTGCTGACTAAATATTATCTAGTTTTATCAAGGAACTTCATTTGGATATCAATGCCGCGAGATCAGTTTTACAAAATACCTTTGGTTACGCTGATTTTCGTCATCAACAAGCGAATATAATTAGTGAATTAATCAGTGGAACTGACGTGTTCACCCTGATGCCAACAGGTGGTGGTAAATCATTATGCTATCAAATACCGGCTATAGTGTTGGATGGCGTTGGAATTGTTGTATCGCCACTTATCGCGTTAATGAAAGATCAAGTGGATGCGTTAAAGCTGCAAGGGGTGAAAGCAGAATTTTTAAATTCATCACAAGATCATGAAGAACAGCGTCGTGTAGAACAGCTGCTAAGATCGGGTAATATAGACTTATTATATGTCGCGCCTGAAAGATTATTAGGTGATTATTTTCTTAGCCTTATTGATAATGTCACTATTGCATTATTTGCCTTTGATGAGGCTCATTGTGTCTCGCAATGGGGTCATGATTTTAGACCAGAATATCAAAAACTTTCCATCATAGGTCATCGATATCCCAACACACCTAAAATTGCCTTAACCGCTACTGCAGATATGAAAACCCGAGATGAAATCGTTCAGGTTTTAAATTTAACGGCGGCAAAAACATTTATACACAGCTTCGACAGACCCAATATTCAATATAGGATCAGTGAACAAAAAAATAGTAAAGAGCAGCTGTTACAGTTTATCAATACTGAACATACCAATGATGCCGGTATTGTTTATTGTTTGTCGAGAAAGTCTGTAGAAACAACCGCTCAGTGGTTATGTGAACAAGGAAAAGTAGCGCTACCTTATCATGCCGGTTTAGCCAGTTATATTAAGGATAATAACCAACAGCGGTTCCTTAGAGAAGATGGGGTCATAATTGTAGCCACCATTGCATTTGGTATGGGCATTGATAAGCCAGATGTTCGATTTGTTGCACATTTAAATTTACCTAAAAGTATTGAGGCCTATTATCAAGAGACGGGACGAGCGGGGCGAGATGGCATGCCAGCCAACACCTGGTTAGCTTATGGAATGCAAGATGTGATTAAACTTAAACAAATGACCAGTCAAAGTGATGGTAGTGAACAGTTTAAATATCTTACTCAGCGTAAAATAGATGCTTTACTGGGTTATTGTGAAGTTAGCTCATGTCGCAGACAAGTGCTGCTAAATTATTTTGGTGAAACGTTAGCAGAGCCTTGCGGTAATTGTGATAATTGTTTGAATCCTCCCGTAACATGGGATGGCACAACTGCGGCAAGAAAAGCGCTATCAACGGTTTACAGAACAGGCCAAAGGTTTGGCGTTGGCCATCAAATTGATGTGCTTACCGGTAAAAAAACACCCAAAATAATCACCCTTAACCACGATAAACTTTCAACTTATAATATTGGCAAAGAACTCACTACAGCTGAATGGCAGACAGTATTTAGGCAGCTGATTTCAATGGGCTATTTAGCGGTTGAAATGGATTATGGCGTTTTAAAGTTGACTGAAAAAGCGCGGCCTTTATTAAAAGGTGAATGTGCGATACAACTTAAGGTACAAAAGAATAAAAAATCAAAGCAAGCTCAACAATCAAAACAGCCTATAGATAGTGATTTATCCGCAGCAGAACAAGTTAATGTTGAGAAGCTTAAACAACAACGATCCTTGTGGGCTAAAGAGAGAGGCGTGCCAGCATTTGTAATTTTTCATGACGCAACCTTGATGGATATCGCAAGAAGAAATCCCACAAATTCAAATCAACTGTTAGACGTTAACGGTATAGGTAAAACAAAGCTTGAGCTTTATGGTGAACAAATTATTGCGCTATTAAGCTAAGCAGTAAAGTTTTAAGTAGTCACACGCATAGGTTTATTACGTTGGGTTCTTTTAATAAATAACCACAGTTCTGTGATCGCAAAAGCTGCTGGTGATAAAGCGAGTAGTATCCAAAAAAATTTAAGACCTATACCGAAAAAACTGCCCGTATGAAAGCTATATTTAAAGTTCCAAATTCGAGTAGCCAAATTTTCAGTGCTAGCATCAGTGGTCTTTCTTCTGACTCGTCTCGCCACAATAACCATCGATGCCACGCCATAAAAATTATCTTTTTTAGCATAGTCATAGAGAATATTACCGTTAAAAGGATCCACACTAATATTTTGACCATTATCTAATTGAAACTGACATGCCTTATCTTTTTGTGGTGCTAGTTGGATCTACTTTATGCGACTAGCGCTATTAGCTTCAATTAATGTGACAAGCTCGGACAAAGGTAGACGCGTGATGTTAGGTGAAACCAGCCAATGGGTTGGTTGTACCTGATTTTGGATTTCTTTACCAAAAACCAATAAAGCCCCAGAAATACTCAGATTAACTAAAAAGAAAACCATGAGTATTGCCAGGCTAAGATGAATACGCCTCAACCAGCGCTTAAACACTGAGTATCATCTGGCGGTTTTTGCTCAAAGGGGATGAGCTTTGATATAAAAAAACAAACTTTAAAAGTTATAAGCCAAGGTTAAATTGACCGTGCGACTTTTGCCTTTAATATACCAGTCATTGGAGGTATTCGACTGAGCAATATGCAGGTAATAATCGCTGTTAAACAGGTTATCGATACCCATAGAAAATTTCAATACATCCGTTGCAGCATAACTGGCTGATGCATTGACTACATGGTAAGAAGAAACAGGCGCTTCTTTACTGCTATAGCGATTAATTTATCAGGCCGAGTGCAAGGTCAATATGAAAAATTAGATATGATGAATGCCTCTGTAGTTTAAAAAACACAACACAGAAAAGCAATTAGCGTATACACTGATTTAATTATTTTGGCTAAACAAGGATTACAATGAAGCAACATATGCAGACACTCATCGACTTATTATCAAAAGATGACGATAGTGCCTTACTAGAACATTACCTAGCGTCACAAGAGTCTGAGAATATCGTTCAATTAGCCTACCTATTTCGAGAAGGAATTAGCGACCTTTCTAAGTTTGATGTTTATCAACAACTTGCTACTAAATTTATAGAAAGCAAAAGTCTACCTACTGCACTTATCGCACAGATTAAAACAAACGATACCTTAAGCTTTTTTACCTCTGCCTTACAGTTAACCGATAACTTTAAGAAAACAGATCATCTGCAACGAAATGCACTGCATTATTTATTCGCAGGCAATCAATTAGTGACAAGCAAACCACCATTTAATTATTTACGATCCATGATGTTATTTGGAAGCAATGAAACATTACGTGATGCACTGTGTCAGCGTGACTCCAGAAATTTAACACCCATTGAAGTGTATTTGTTTTCCAATCAAAACTTAACGCCCTTGCCACCGCATGAGCTGACCGCATTATTGGCTTTAATAGAAATTGAAAGCAAACAACAAGCAGTAGATGCGACTAACTATAGACCGACAATTCAAGCCGTGAGTGTATTATGCGATAGTCAATCTCAGGTAATTAATACTGACTTGCAAAAACTTATATTAATAGCCATATATTTTTCAAAGCCAATTAAAAATGTCGTAAATGAAATGAACTAAGTAGCTATATTGGCAGATAAACTAAACCCCGATAATAATACTGAACTAACTTAATGTTGACTAAATCTAATTGAAATAGCACGTTTATTCAGCGGAAATCTCCTCTGGTGAGCGTTACAGCTAATCACCGAGTTAATACAATAAAAAGAAAAAATGTTATAAGAACCGTTTTGGTAGCCAATACGTCGTTATCACACCAGCCATTTAGTTCTTTGAGATATATCATGTTCAAAATTAGTGACTAATTTGATTTAGGCCAACTTTTCGTTATATAAACTAATTTTGGCTCTAATGAATCTTCACCTCGGACTGAAAATGTCTATAATCACGCCAATAATTAATAGTTAGTTTTATTAATTATTGGCGTGATTGTATTTTGACCAATGAAGAGTAGATAAGGATTACCTGTGTCTTTACTGTTTAAATTTTGGTTATAACTTTAATAAGGAACCTTATGAATTTACTCAATAATCTAATGTTTAAACAAAAATTAATTTTACTTGTGTTAGTACCTCTTTTAGCCACACTTTACTTTAGTTTGAGTAATTTAAATACTTTAACAGCGAAGCAAGTGCAGCTTGAAGATATTCAAGAATTGATTACTTTAACCGTTGCTAACAACGCACTTGTTCATGAACTGCAAAAAGAGCGAGGTGCCACTGCGGTTTATCTTGGGAGTAAAGGCGAAAAATTCGCTTCTGAGCTAAAAGCACAGCGCCAACTTACCAATATCGCTCGCACTTTTTTAAATACAGGACTAAAAGAATTTTCATCTGATAATGATACTGTAAATAACATTATTTTAACGATCAAAAGTGGATTACTAAGATTAGATAGTATTAGAACTCGCTCTGATGCGCTTTCAATCTCGTTAAGTGGGGCTATTGGCTATTACACAACGCAAAACCATAATATGCTTAGCTTAACAGGGTTCTTTTCAGCTATTAGTCCAACAGAAACGGTCGTCAATGCTATTGCGTATTATAATTTTTTAGAAGCTAAAGAACGAGCAGGTATAGAACGTGCTGTTGCTAGTGGTAGCTTTGCTAAAAACACATTTACAGAAGCCTCCTTTCAAAAATTTATTAGTCTTGTCGCTTTACAGGATAGTTATTTAGAGCAATTTAGCGCTAAAGCATCAATAAAAGCTGTCAATGATTATAAAAAAACCTTAAATAATGATGCAGTAGTTGAAGTTAATCGAATGAGAGCTGCGGCGGTATCGGTTGGTCAAAAGGGTCCTTTTAATATCGATGCGGGCGAATGGTTTAAAAACGCGACAGCAAGAATTAATACATTAAAAGATATTGAAAATTTATTAGCGAATGAATTTATTACCGACATTACTAAGCTACTTAATAAAGCAAGTAGCAATGTTATTGTTAATTTGATTGTTATTATTTCAACTTTTATTATTACCATTTTTATTGTTTACGTTATTTTGGCAAATTTAATTAAACAATTGCATGAAATTTCAGCAACAATGGACAAAGTGACTAAGAATAATGACTTAACAGTACGATCAAAAGTCTTTAGCACGGATGAGTTGGGTGGTATTGCCACAGGGTTAAATAAAACATTAAGCACGTTCTCTGATGCTATTACTGAAATAAAAACTAGCAGTGTTTCTCTTGTTGCATCGGCACAACAATCTTCTGTCATTTTGAATAGTAATGTCGATAATTTACAGCAGCAACGTGATGAAACTGCTCAGGTTGCTACCGCGATAGAGGAAATGTCAGCAACAGTGCAAGAAGTATCTCGCAATGCAAATGAGGCTATGTCATCAACACATCAAGTAAACAGTAAAGCGATTGAGAGCCAAACTGTTGTAGGAAATTCTTTAGAAACAATTAATAATTTAGCATCAGAAGTTTCTGATATAGGTTCACTTATTTCAGGGTTACACTCAACAACGTCTAATATATCAAATGTTATTGATGTGATTAAAAGTATCGCTGATCAAACCAATTTACTTGCCTTAAATGCGGCGATAGAAGCGGCAAGAGCAGGAGAGCAGGGTCGTGGCTTTGCAGTGGTAGCAGATGAGGTTAGAACTTTAGCTAAACGTACTCAAGATTCGACAATTGAAATTGAAGGGATTATCCATCAATTACAAAATGAAGCCAACAATGCCAATACGATGGTTATTGGCACCCAAAAGCGTGCAGATGAAAGTATTGATGGTGCCCATCAAATTGAAATATCACTAACAGGTATTGTAATGGCGGTATCTGATATAAACCTAATGATAGAACAAATTGCTACAGCGGCAGAGGAGCAGGTTAGTGTTACTGAAGACATTAATAAAAATGTTAATGATATAGATAAACAGTCTTCTGAAATAACCTCAGGAGCGCAAGACGTATCTCTGGCTGCTAACGAGCAAGTAGTCATTGCTAGTAACCTTAAAGAGTTGGCTGCTAAGTTTGTTGTATAGGTAGCTATTTAAACAAACCTTACCAATAGTTTTATTCATAAAAAACTAGCGATGAAAAAATTTTAGCTCATCACTAGTTTTTTATTTTACTGGTGTCAGTTATCGTTGTAATAGTTGATTTTTTTAGTTTTTGCTGATTTATACCCGTTCCACCTCAAGATGCAGTTTCAGAGTTAAGCTAGGAAACCAGATCAAGGCGCGATACGAAGATAATGGTTGTTCCCTTATTAAGTAGTGCAACGCAGGACTGGTTTTCTAGCTTAGCTCCCTACGGGCAAGCCGAGAAAGGGTCATCTCCTGCGTTATGAATTTCGACAATAGAACAACTATTCTCTTCAATCCATGCCTTGTACCTAACCCTTTCTCGACTGGCTGAAACCTGCATCTTGAGGTGGAGCGGGTATATATACTGTTATATTATTCATTGTGGCGAATAAAAAAAATTTGATAAAGCAGTATTAACTACGCTAACTATTAATTTTAAACTGAAATAACCACCCATGAGTATCGGTATCAATTCTAGCTACGTTAATGATATCTTTATCACGAACATTTGTTCTTAACAGATCTGATAATCGCCTATTTTTGTCTTTTTTGTTTGCGTACACCTGATCATCTTCAATAAACATAGTTATTCCTCATTGTTGCCTTGTGATGCTAAAAGTACGTCGTTATATACGTAATTGATCATTGCCAGTACATCTTGATTTGAAGAAATAATATTCGTTCCTTTTTCATATCTACGAGGGTATTGCTCAATAGCATCAAGCATTGACTTCCTATCTGCGTCAGTTAATGCGACACCTGCATTATTTGTAATGGCTGTATTTAAAATGGCTTCTTTTGCAATTTTTAAAGACAATCGTAAAGCTTGTAAGTAAGGATATGTATTATCAAAGGATTGTTTTCCTGCTTTAATATCATACTCTTCAATTGCGAGTTTGGTTTTTCCTGGATCAGACCAATAATAGCTTAAGAACTTTTCTTTAAAAAAACCTTTATCAATTTTATCTACGCTAGCTTTTATTTCTTTTGCTCTATCTGTTTTATCACCATTCAAGGACGCGTGTATTAATAGTTGATAAATACCATCTAAATGTGCACTTATTCTGTTGTTGATCTTGTTATTAATATTTAACTTCCGAGTGACATTATTTTGTGGATCGCCTGATAATGCACCTGTTATACCATCTGATCCAGCCAGTAACTCAGCAGCCCTACCCGTAGCAAAAAATTGAGCCGCTGAAGCATCGGAACCACCTCCGGTAGCGCCAAAATTCATTTTAGCTAAAACAGAATGCGCTTTGGTCATAGATCCTTTAGGAATTGCAGTTCCGTTGGGAGTTAATACTATATTTGTATCACCATTTGTTGGCTCTGTTATGCCCGAATTAGTACCAGGAGCTAATTCATAATCAGGAATTAAGGGATCGATAACCCCTTCTTGCCTCTTATAACCGAGAATAAATTTCGCTGGGGTTCCATTAGCAGGTTCTGAACCGACTTCTAGTCCGATAGTGGTATTAGTGAAAAAAACTAAATGATGATTTGATGCGCAACCAGTAATCATTAACGTTAATATTAATATCAAGCTTTTCATATTATTTCTCTGTGTTTGTGCTAATTAATTTTGGACTATTTATGCTTATTAGAATCAAGCATTACATTAACTACAGCTATATCGCTTTCACAAAACCCTTCCTCAATATTAACGCGCAACATATTATGATCAAAATAACCGAGGCTAAAAACTGTAGGAGCTAGTCTAATTCCAACACCTTTTACAGATGAGAAGGTGCACATTTCATTAGAGGTTTTTTTACTTTCGAATCCACCTATATATAAGCTTGAATTATGCACAATTACTGGCTTTAGACTGCATGAAGCGAGACAAAGTGTAATAACGAATCCATAGGAAAATCTTGTTATTAAGTTAAGTTTTTTATATTCCAATTACCAATTACCAATCACCAATCACTTGGAAGTTTTATATACAATCAAAGGTAGTACTTTATTTCGTCACAATCAAGTTAAGAAAAATTTTTAAATGAACCGAGTGAAATATATTACTTGAAAATATTTAAAATGGCTTCTGGATGACGAAAAAAGCAGGCATTTTTTTTCGCTTCAAGTTGAATGGGTATATACCCGTTCC
>JBLIEW010000117.1:0-8756 GCA_047633255.1 Colwellia sp. | reverse complement strand
AAGGTGCTTGCGCGTGCTTGATAAAGCTTGTATTGCCAATACCATGAGCAATAACTATTTTATCGCCCAAATTATAATTAAGTTTTTTTGCAACATCGGCACCGATAACAACGTCAAATAAAGATGAAAATTCACCGCCGTGCTCAAATTTAAGTAGCTGTTTTTTACCATACTGATAATGAATAAAATAGCTGTTATTGGTGCCAACAACACGAAAACCACGATGAGAATCGCCAAGAGAAATAGGGATAACCCAGTCAACTAATTGTCGCTTTTCAAGCATAGTAAAGCTTGTGTAATTAATGTTATTGGCAGGGCTGCCCATTCTAAAAACAGAGTATAATAATAAGTTTAATTGACCACTAGGCGCGCCAACAATCAAATCGACACCTGATATCGTACGATTAAAGCTTTCTTTTGCTTGCAGGCGAATATGTTCGATACTTAGCAATACAACAATGCTGATGGTTAAGGATAAAAAGGTCAATATGGCCGTTTTTTTTCGGCTTAATAAGCTATGCCAAGCAACAGAAAGTAATATCATAATGTCATGCTTTCCTCTGTTTTACTCAATGTAGTACTCAATGTAGTACTCAATGTAGTTATGTCGAGGTTACTATCAAAATGATGCAACAAAGAGGTATCATGACTGACAAAAATAAGCGTAATTTTAGTGTTGTCACAAACCTGCATAAGTAAGTCCATAAATGCACTCTTTGCCGATGTATCGAGTGCAGAGGTAGGTTCATCAACCAATAATAATCGCGGCTGATTAATCAGTGCACGGGCAATTGCAACGCGTTGCTGCTGCCCAACACTTAA
Organism: Colwellia sp.; assembly: GCA_047633255.1. Taxonomy (GTDB): domain Bacteria; phylum Pseudomonadota; class Gammaproteobacteria; order Enterobacterales; family Alteromonadaceae; genus Colwellia. Next base: position 7,934 of record JBLIEW010000117.1, on the reverse strand, counting down.
TTGGTTAACTTGTCTGTGCATAATATTACTGGGTAATTGCAATGCGTTAAGTAACGTTTGCACGTCATTGTTCACGTCAGGTCTTGAATTTTTGGCGAAGTAGGCTGCGAGCTGAATGTTTTTAAGGACTGATAGATATGGGATCAGATTAAACTTTTGAGATACCACGCCAATATTTTTTGCTCTAAATAAGTCCCGCTGGCTGTTTGACAACGTACTGATATTATTATTGAATAAATTAACGTTGCCTGACGTTGGTATTAAAATGCCACACAATAAATTTAAAAGCGTGGTTTTTCCTGAGCCAGAGTTTCCATGTAAGAATACACGTTCAGTGATATCGACTTGCCATTGAGCAATAGATAATCCAGCATAACTCGCAGGGGTATCTTTATAGCGGTGGTGCATATCTTGTAAGTTGATAGCAAGTGTTGACAAACCTCATTCACCTTCAATATTCACAGTGTAGGTATTTCTATCTGTTTCTATAATGTGTTATATTATAACATTACTTGCCAGCTTGGAAAGAAAATTTTTAATTTTAATAAAATGAATAGCCGACGTTTGCTATGCTCAACAATACTTATGTTAGGGGTATTAATATACAGTTTAACGGTTCATGCACAGACTAAGTATGTCGACATAGAATGGACCGAATTAATCCCAGCTGATGATTTAGAGGCATTACTTAATCCGCCAGATTTTTTATTGGAGTTAGAAGATCAAGCAGAAAACGATAATATGAAGGTGTTGAAAGAAGTTAGTCCAACCGATGCAACAGCTAAAAGGTTTCAACAGGCGCTAGAGTCAACGCGGATTATAGAGACATTTGACGGCAAAAACATTCGACTTCCTGGCTTTATTGTGCCTTTAGAAACAGATGAAAAACAGCGGGTAACGCAATTTTTTATTGTTCCCTACTTTGGCGCATGCTTGCATATGCCACCACCACCGCCAAATCAAATTATCTTCGTAAAATCTTCGGCAGGCATTGAATTAACATCCTTATATGACGCGTTTTGGTTTGAAGGGGTTTTAAGTATTGATACAACCGATAGCCTCCTAGGAAAATCAGCATATAATATGCGGCTTAATAAGGTTTATCCTTACGAAGACTAAAGGTACGGAACTTTAGATACTCACTATTATCACTAGCGATAACGACTTGCCACTTAATTACTAATTCATTAGACCGATCTCCCATTAGAGCAATGCCATACAATTAAGTGTTTTATTGTTATATTATCACAAAATAACTTTATTAATTTATTGTGATGTTATAACATAATAGCTTAATGTCTGGATGGTTCATCTAGTCAATGTCAATGATATAAATAGAGAGTGCTTTCATGGTTAAAAAAAATAAGTTACCGGTTACTGTTCTATCGGGTTTTCTCGGAGCAGGAAAAACTACGGTACTAAGCCATATTTTGAATAATCGTCAAGGTAAAAAAGTGGCTGTCATCGTTAATGATATGAGTGAAGTCAATATCGATTCTGCTACGGTTGCGAACGAAGTATCTCTCAACCACAGCGATGAGAAGCTTGTTGAAATGAGTAATGGCTGTATTTGTTGTACATTGCGTGAAGATCTTCTCTTAGAGGTTACCAAATTAGCACAAGATGGACGATTTGATTACTTGGTTATTGAATCAACGGGTATTTCCGAGCCATTACCGATAGCCGAAACCTTTACTTTCTCCGACGAGGACGGTATTTCATTATCAGATGTGGCAACACTGGATACTATGGTTACCGTTGTTGATGCGGTAAATTTTTTAAAGGATTACGAAGAGGCATCCTCCTTACAAGAAGCAGGAGAATCGTTAGGGGAAGAAGACGAACGTAGTGTTTCTGATTTACTCGTTGACCAAGTTGAATTTGCCGATGTCATTTTGATTAGCAAAACCGACTTGGTTGATACTGCTGATATTAATCGCCTAATCGCAATACTTAAAACGCTTAATACCCATGCTCGAATCAGTCCAATTACTCAGGGACAAGTCGATATTGATGCAGTGCTAAATACTGGTTTGTTCGATTTTGAACGTGCCCAGAACGCTCCGGGGTGGCTGAAAGAAATGCGAGGTGAACACATTCCTGAAACCGAAGAATATGGTATTAGTAGTTTCAGTTTTCTTGCTCGGCGTCCATTTCATCCTGAGAAATTCTATCATTTTCTTCACGATACTGAAAAATTTGGTAAATTAATTCGCTCCAAAGGCTATTTTTGGTTAGCCTCTCGGCCCCAATTTTCAGGTCAATGGAATCAAGCAGGTGGCATTGCTCATTATGGTTTTGCTGCGATGTTCTGGAAATCGGTGCCCAAAAACAATTGGCCTACCGACGAAGAGTCATTGAACGCTATACAGAAGCAGTGGGTTGAACCGTTTGGTGATATGCGTCAAGAACTAGTATTTATTGGTCAGCAACTAGATCAAGGGGCTATGACTAATGCGCTCAATGAATGCCTGTTGTCAGATGATGAATTACTAAAAGGGAAAAGTTATTGGGCAACACTCAGTGATCCGTTTCCACAATGGAGTGAAAGCGCATGAGTGCATTAACTGCTATTAATGAAAGCCAATCAGCAAGCATACTTTTACCTGAACCACTCGCAATATGTGCAAGTGAGAGTGATAAGCCTGAGGTATTTACAGATATATATCGAGATGACACCAATATCGCAATTTGGCAACGTACATTGTCAGACGAACTAGCATTGGCTGCAGATGAGGTTTTAAAGTCGGGTGCAAGAGTAAAAATTGCAGAGGCAGTTACCGCAAAAAGTGTCCATTCTACCCTTTGTAATGCGTTAGGTGATACGACCGCTGTGAGGATGTTGAGTGATGACATAACATTATTGGTTGATATGTTTTGCTGTTTGTTTGATCTCAAAGAGGTTGGATTACGATTAACAGCACTCGATCGTGCTATGTGCCCCAGATTTCACTTTGATCGAATTCCGTGTCGACTGGTAACAACATATCATGGTGTTGCCACCGAGTGGCTTCCCCATCAGTTGGTTGACCGCAGTAAATTAGGTGCGGGAAATCAAGGTAAATCAGATGAACAATCAGGTCTTTTTGATAGTACTGATGATATTCGTCAACTGAGCGAAGGTGATGTTGCCTTACTCAAAGGTGAGTTTTGGCATGATAATGAAGGAGCCGGTTTAGTACATCGCTCACCCGTCCAGGCAGAAGATTCAATCAATCAACGTCGTTTATTATTAACACTAGATTTTATTAACGATTAAATAGTATTAGTAAACGGAAGTTAAAAAATGAAAGTAAACAAATGAAAGTAAACAAAAAAACATCATTGTTGCTAAATATAATACTATTAAATGTCTTTTTATTAGGTCAACTCGTTCATGCAGAAAATCAACAGAAACAAGATACTCGCTTAGATGCCCATGTGCATGGCTTATCTGAAATGACGATGGCAATTGAAGGAGAAATATTGGATATTCAATTGATTTCTCCAACGATCAATCTATTTGGTTTTGAACACAAAGCAAGCAACAAAAAAGAGATTACCATTGTTAATAATGCTAAAGCGTTACTGAGTAATACGGCAGCACTTTTTTCTTTCTCTGGTGGTGGTTGTTCGCTCATTAATACCGTGATTGATGTATCAGGTTTAATAAAACTTGATGAAAATGAGCATGAGCATCAGCCGAAAGATAACAAAAAATCACATGATGATCACAGCGATCAAGAGGCAAGTCATGAAAATCACAGCCAAGTAGTTGCAAATTATCGCTATCACTGTGAAGAAATAGCAACGTTATCAGCTATTACGGCACTTGCCTTTGATCAATTTTCAGGAATTAACAATATTCATGCTATGTGGATAACAGACACAAAACAAGGTGTCGTAACACTGAGCGCTGAACGTAAAATAATACGTTTATGAGTATTAAAAAACAGGTTATAAAAACCCCGTATAGGGGTCAGGAAGTTAAAAGATGATAAAAACAAAAAATGTTACTGATAAACTGGCAATCACTCTATCAATAGCTTGCGCTATTCATTGCTTAGCTTTGCCTTTAATATTGCTATTACTCCCAAGTTTTGTGGTATTACAACTCAATAATGAAGCGTTTCATACTTGGATGGTAATAATTGTTCTTCCTACTAGTGTTTATGCACTATTTATGGGGTGTAAACAGCATAAACGTTATAGATTACTATTTATTGGCTTTTTGGGATTAATGTTATTAGTTTTTGCAGTATGGCTAGGTAACGAATATTGGGAAAAGGTACTTACCTTAGTAGGATCGATGGTTATTGCAGGCGGTCATTATTGGAATTACCGCTTGTGTCAGCAACACCGCTTTTGTCACCGCTGTGAAGATTAAATAATAAAAACGAAATTATGGTGAGTGACTATACCAATTCAAGTAATTTAGTGTTTGTTAACGTTAAATTTGCGCTTAGGCAAGATTGAGGTGCAATTTGGAAAATATTCACGTCTGGTGGTGATTCTTCCATGAATGAAAGGCTATTATTGTAGGTGTCAGGTAAGTTAACAGTAAGTATTACTGTGTCTAATTTTAAGGGCAGCTTACAAAGCCAGGTTATCAGTTAATCGACTGCTTATTAATGAACTCTATGTATTTATTACGACTACTTAATGTATCTATCATGACTATCTTATGTATCCTTCTTGACTATACTTTGTATATACATTATTATTCTGTCTCATTCATCAAAAGGAGACATACTTATGTCTAAGATTACAAAGAAAGCAGCAACTAACAAAGCAACTAAATTCGCAAAAAAAGCAGTGAAAAAAGCGGGTATAACATCTTCTAAAGGTAAAGTTGTTAAATTAGCAGCAAAAAAAGCGCTTAAACTAGTTAAAAATGGCGAGAATAAAAAAGCGCGTTCTATAGTAAAAAAAGTAGCTAAAAAAGTAGCTAAAAAAGTAGCAAAAAAAGCCGCTTAAGTTTACTAGTAGAGTGAAGGCTCGTCAGTTATAATGGCGAGTTCTCCTGCTATATTAAACATAAAGTTAAAAGGTGGTGACTGCAATGGCGAGTAGCACTGATAAAAAGATAAAAAAGAAAAAAGAAGCTCAACTCGTAATGCGCTTAGATAAAAATACAAGAGATGCATTTGTCGATGCTTGCCAATCGATTGACACTACTGCCTCTCGAGAGTTGCGAGCGTTTATCAATAAGTTTTTACGAAACTATAAAGATGGCAAGTATGATGAGCGAAGACACGATCTATAACTCCGTAAATAGCATAAACGGAGATACCCTACCTGTTGGAAAATATCTATTAATCGCTACACTTAAGATTAAGGTTAGTTGGAATCAATTTAACCTCAGGTGATCCTAAGGTTTTGGTTTCATCATTAATAGAGCATCAAGTTTATCCGTCAAAGGCGTTTTACAATAATTATCCATAAAAATTTTAATAAAAATCTTGTCGATACTATAACTTTTACACTTAAATCTACAGTAAACCCTCAAAAATAAATAGAGTTTACCAGTGTGAAATAACATCGTTTTTCAATGAGTCAGATTACAAATGATTTTTCTTGATTCACTCAATTACATCAGAACTACCAGTCAATATCATCCAACACTGCCACTTAATGACACTTACTCTGATCACTGAATAACATTAGGTTTGCCACTAATAAATTAAGATCACTTTGTGCGCTAACCGGACAAAAGTAGTTATCAAAATTCAGTACTTTTTCTAATGACTAAATGCAGTCATGTTACTGATATTTTTTAGTAAATTACGTTGAGTAGTTTATTAGTCATAATAACTCCATAGAAATAAGATAATTGAGCTATATTTAATGTTGGGATATTACTGAGTCGCCTCATTAACTTGCCGTTTTACGCGAAAATAATATAAACGTTTAATCTAATGATTTGAAATTATGTGACATTAATATGAATTAATTTAAAGTTATGAAATGGGTGTTACTGAAAAGTCTACATAATATATATTAGGAATATTTATAAATAGGAAGTTACTTATGACAGAAGATAAGCAAGATAAAAAATTTAAAGATATCGATGAGGTTGCTCATTCAGCAGATAAAATTGCGAAATCCAATAAAATTTTGATAGATGAACTTGACCATAAATACCAAACACAGCAGATCCAAAAAAGTACAGATTTTGTTCATAAGATAATAGTTCCTGTTTTGAGTGCGTTAATAATAGCACTGGGGACTTGGGTTTGGACTACTAGTCATGAGCTGAGTATGTTGCGTGCAGATTTGGGGCATAGCAAAGATATATTTAGACAAGAACTGAACTTGGTTCGAGGCGGTGTCTCTGATAGGTATACATCAAAACAAGCGCATAGAGATAATCAAAAGGTTTTAACTCAAATATCTCAGGCGCAAATAAGAGTAGGAAGAATAGAAAGCCTATTAATGAATGGTGTTGAGAAGCCTAATAAGTAAATAAACAAGGACAAAGAACAATTGATTCTTGGGCGTTACCAATACTAAATCTAATTCGAAAGGTCATTACACTGTTAACTCCTAATAGTTTATCAGGCAAGTTTATCAGGCCACCCATACCCATAGTTTATCAGGCTAGTTTATCAGGCCACCCATAATAACTTGAGTTTATCAGGCCACCCATAATAACTTGTACTTATTTCAGTAACTAAACTAAGCTTAATTTACCTTTCTTAAGTTTGGTGATTGTTATGCCTAAGCCTCGTTCACAACAAATCAGTTTAGTAGTTACCCCGTATTATCACATTTACAGTCGCACGGTACGAAAGGCTTTTTTGTGTGGAGTAGATAAGGAAACGGGTGTCAGTTTTGAACATAGACGCACATGGATTGAAAAGCGACTATGTCAATTGTCTCAGGTATTTTCTATCGATATTTGCGCCTATGCCGTGATGCATAATCACTTACATATCGTATTACACGTTGATAGTGAGCAAGTGAAACATTGGTCAACAGAGGAGGTATTGCAGCGTTGGCATCAATTATTCAAAGGCACACTATTAACTCAAAAATATTCAAATAAAAAGAATGAAGAGCCACTTGATAAGTCTCAACTGGCGATGGTTGAAAGTACTGCTGACATTTACAAACAGCGATTAATGGATATTAGCTGGTTTATGCGCTCATTGAACGAGCCGATAGCCCGACAAGCGAACCGAGAAGACCAGTGCACAGGCCACTTTTGGGAAGGCCGTTTTAAATCGCAAGCACTGCTTGATGAAGGGGCTATACTGTCGTGTATGGCTTATGTTGACTTAAATCCTGTGCGTGCAGGTATTGCATCCACACCAGAGCGGTCAGACTTCACTAGTATTCAACTACGCATAAAAGCGGCAATAAAAGGTAAACAACCGCCAACGCTATTACCTTTTACTGGCAATGAACATCAACAAAAACCAACGGGTATTCGTTTGAGCTTACAAGATTACTTAATACTCGTTGATGAAACCGGGCGTATCCTGCGTGATGACAAACGTGGTGCTATTAAAGGTAAAACCGCAAGCATTCTAGCCAGGCTACACATCAGTGATAAAAGCTGGTTAAAACTTACGACAGAATTTGAAAGCATATTCACAGGCGCGGTAGGCACTGCTGAGCATTTATGTGAATTTAGCGAACATGTTGGTTTGCAACGCACACATGGGTTAGCCAATGCTCAAGCGTGCCTAAATAGCGCATAACGGCACACTTTAATAGTGAGTTACTTGATGTTATTTTTTAATAACGGGCTTAACTTGGCTCAAATTCAAATATTTTACAACTATTCGCGGTAAGCCCGAAGAACCCCCCATTTACTTTATAAGTGGATATTTTAATAAGCTATAAAGATCAGTGATTTGCTTACAATTAGTGCTTGGCGTTAACATTATAGTTAATTGTGGGTGGCATAGTTAATTGTGATAGTTAATTGTGGGTGGCATAGTTAATTT
>JBLIEW010000116.1:0-8787 GCA_047633255.1 Colwellia sp. | reverse complement strand
TGATTTGTCTTTCTGTAATGTGATTACCCGACACTGAATTCCCTCCGAATTTCAGTATCGAACCTTAACAGAACGACCGGTCAAGATGGTTGCCGCTAGCTGGTCAAGTTAATTGTCGCTTAATACAAGTTTGTAAAGATGAGGCAAGCGACAAATCTATTCCTACAATTTGGCGGGATACTTTTCGTTCAATTGCAGATTCAATCAAAGTAAGTGATTTTCAGCTTATAAATAGCCTTGAAAATGTACGCCTGATTTCTACATTGGTTGTTACTAGTATAAAGGATTTATAAGTATGGCTAGGCGTTACAGAAAAAGGTCACATTCATCTCAAATAGTCAGTGATTCGGTTTTTATTAGTTCTAGACTACCGTGGTGGGGAGCATTGTTATTTGGCATGGGTTTATTCACGCTCTTTTACTTCTTTCTTCCAACTTTGGCACTTTCACACATTGAAGATCAACCTTCTCGCCCAGTCACATTTGCTTTAGAAATAATTATTATGAAACGTATTCATTGGTCTGAATATTTTGGAATTATCTGTGGCACAGTAGGGCTATATTTTGCTGTTAGAAATTATGTAATTGCCAATTACGCCCTTCGAGATGAGCGAACTATAGTGGGAGTAATAAGCCGTATTATTGGAAGAAATATAGATTAAAGGTCGGAACCAATATGACTCATGTGTATCAGGAAAGGTTGTGTCTTTTTTTAGATATCTTAGGATTTTCAGCACTAGTTAAAAGTGAGGAATGCGATGTCGTTCACGAAGTAGTCTGCAAAATAAAAGATGAGCTTGAATCTAATAAAGAGTTCATGATCAAAATTGGTAACGACCCAATAGCTACAACTTTTAGTGATTGCATCGTTTTGTCACTTGAAGCCAAAAAAGTTGATGTTGAAAACGCTGCAAATATCCTAGTTACAGCGACGGTAAAAATGTTGCAGGACACATACCTTAACCAAAAAATAGCAATGAGAGGCGGTATCTCTTACGGAAAGCTATACCACGGATCTGATAGCGTTTTTGGGCCTGCAATGATTCGAGCATATGAATTGGAAAGTCAGTTTGCAGGTTGGCCTAGAGTTATATTTGACCGCAGTGTTATAGAGTATTTTAAAGACAAGAATGGCCTACCCAGTATTGGGTTTACAAACTACGGTGACGGATTCTGGGGCGTTGATTGTTTGAATCGCATCGAAGACATTCTATCGTTTGAAAAGCGTTGTCTTTTTGACAGCGAAGTTGCGGGAGAGGAGTTAACCAAATTATCTAGCGTCAACTATATTACTCAAAATAAATTAACTGAACATTACGGTAATCCAAAAGTGTACTCAAAGTACCTAAAGCTAAATGAGCGTATTCATTCTCTGATGAATAAGTATGGTCAGATTCAAAAAACTATCCATGATTTAAATGAATGATATGACAGAAGAGCATTACTGGAATGAAGCTGACTTTATAAGAATGGAACGTTCGTTAATGGTGTCGTTAGGGTTTTCATTTGAGGATATTCAAGCTTTATCCGTTAAAGGCCTGCCTGAATGGACAGCTCCCAATTTAAATTTTGATGTGCCTGTGAACTCAAATGGTAATTTAGTTATTGGAGAAGACAGGAACGATAACCAAATATTCATTGAACTATCGACACTTAGAGTCTTAGTCGGTGACGGAAAACAATTAATGAATTCTAGCGGCCACCTATTAAGAAAGACATTAAAGCTATATGCAGTGTTAGTTGAGAAGGCTACTGTTCTGGATGAAAATGCGTTTATTGATAATCAAATTCCAAATGACTTCATCGAAGCTTTTCATGCTAAGTTGGCTTTGCTTGATCCAGTTGCTCTAGCAAAAGGCTGCTTTTGGCAGGTTGAGATTTGTAGGTTACTAAATCACACGGAGATATAAGGTGTCTTATTTCAATTTGAACCCAAGATTTAGTTACTACAGGTGCTATCAGTATTAATATAAGGACATTTTGTGAACCCATTTGAGCATTTAAAGAAGAGTAAAGTAAAAGCTGAACAAGAATTGAACGAGTTGATTGGATCATCCGATGCAGAAGCTCTGTTAGCCTGCATGATTTCTCAATTAATGTTCACTGCTGGCGATTCAGGATTTGGAGACAAAATGGGTAACCACCCCGGTATGCTTGAAAGTCTAGCAATCCTTTGTATCCCAAAATTTGGTAATAATACTGGAGAACCTGTATCAGCTTTAGTTACCAATAGATGTTATGGATTGCTAGAAACGATATTAAGAGGAAGGATGATGGAGGACCTAAACGTTAAGCGATTAGATTCTCCAATGTCAGATACTGCGGCGCACCTTGCCATGTATAACAAAGTTGTACGAGGTTTTGCTTTTCCAGAACAAACAGCCAAAAAAATAAAAAACATTCAAGGTGTCTTTGATACATGGTTCGAAAAGAAAGTGGGAGTTGCACCAAGTAGAGTCATCGATGTTTTTTATACGCTAATTGCACATGCTGAAATTCTGGCAACAGAATGTATGCAGCCTAGCCGGGAGTTAGGGGAAGAATGGAAACAACAATATACTGAACTTTTGGGGAAAGATAAGCGAGAGAATAACGAACAAAACTTTGTTGACCTTTTTCTTGAATCTGGTGAAGACGGTGCTTTTTATTGCGGCTTTTCAACATACCAAAATAGGGTTATGCCGAAGCTACTACCTTCTGATTTATCTGAATTGGAGCTGATGCCTCCTTTGTCATCCCAAGAAATAGCTGCTTTCAAGGAGTTATTCTCTGTTAGTAAAAATAGTGTTTGCCAAGTTGAATATATCCAGCGAAAGCCCTTTTATGAACTGACATCAGGTAAACTCCTTTTTTCAGAAATATCGAATGGTTTTGATGTCGTTTGGGATAAATTTGAAGAAATAGCTAGAACTGACGGCAGGTTTTACGACAAGCAATATCAACGTAAAAAATCGAAGTGGCTTGAAGCCAGAGCCTATGAGCATCTTAGTAAGATTTTCCCTAAAGATAACATTTATCAAAATCTAACTTATCCTGATCCTACTAAAGTAAATGGTACGACAGAACTCGATTTGGCTGTTAAGTGGGGACCTTTTCTAATTGTTTTGGAAGCTAAGGCAAAACAGTTTAGGTTCGAATCAATTACAGGCGACGAGGCCAAACTAAGAACAGATATTAAAAAGAACATTTCTGACTCTTATGAACAATCACTCAGAGCGATAAAATATATAGAGGGAAATAAAACCTGTCGGTTCGTTGAGGCAAATACACAGCGGGAGCTATTATTTGATTCAGAAGATATTTACAAAATCTTTCCCATATCCCTCTCATTCCATCATTTGGCCGGTATTGCTACTCAACTTAATGATTTAAAGGATCTCAACCTGTTCATGGAGGGGCGATATCCTTTCTCAATTTGCGAATCTGATCTGGAGTTAATCGCAAAAACTGAAATAACCTCTGATGCATTTCTTCACTACGTGAGTAAGAGGTTAGACCTGCTTGCAGACGAACAACGTTGGCAAGGCGACGAACTCGATTTGATTTCCGCATATTTAGATTGTCGTCTTTTGTTGCCAAACATGATGGGGTCAGAAGCGTCTGAACTTGATGGTATTTCTGTTGGCGGGTATTCAGGGAAGATAGATCAATTAATGGCATTTGAGCGAGGTGAATATCCAGACAAACCAGATTTGGAATTACAATTACCCAATAACGTAATCGATATATTTTCTCAATTGAAAACGTGGGATGACGATGCAGCTAGATGGACATCATTTGCACTTTTGGAACTTGGTGATGAATCTTTACATAGAATAAGAGGATGTATGCGGGAGCTTAAGAGCACATTCATTCCTCATGATGGCTTTCGGAGAATGTCTTTCCTTGAAGGCGATGTTTGTATTTCACTCGTAGGTTCATCTAAAGCCACATTTGATGAACTTAACGAAAACATGCAAATGCGAGGCATGACCGAAAAATATAAACATAAAGTTACAAGAAGTATTGTTTTCGGTGTGTTGAGTAATGGTGATAATAAAGTTTTTGATTCTGCAAAGTATATAGAGTTTGATTGGTTCGAAAGTTCAGAATTGCAAGAAATGGTAAACAACGAGCCAGATGTGATGCCTTCTGTTGTACCAAAAGTCAATGAGCCTTGTTTTTGCGGGTCAGGAAAAAAGTATAAAAAGTGTTGCAGGAACAAAGTGGATAAAGCACGTCGTAAATATCCACAACTAACGGGGTGAAAACATATGTGGGCTTACGCAGACAATACGGTAGTAGTTGAACTTGATGGCACGAAATATACACTTTTGACAAAAGATAATACCTACGAAAGCGATAAAGCCAGATACTGGTGTCTAAAGTATTGGAATTGGCATCGGAAAAAAACGGGGGGAGAAACAACGGAGAAGATAGTCAGGGACTTGTTTGTGTTCAGATGCTTTCAATGTCAAAAACCTGTAGTTACGGCAATAATTCCAAAAAGCGACAGAGACGAAAGCGGGACACCGATTGAATTTAAACGAACACCACATTTTAAATGCCCAGAAAATAACTGTTATGGAGGTGGCAAGGCAGCACCAGCAACTGAAGAATTCAATGTTATTACTAATAAAGCTGAAATTCCTGTCACTGTTTTGGTCATGCCTCCTAATGATGAAAATGAGATTACGCAACGAGTCCATCAATCTCCCAAGACTTCTACTAAAAATATTAAGGGGCTTAAGAAGAATAGGAGTGAAAATAGAACATCAACATCCATTGCGCCGATATGTGAGCAGTTTTATGGTTATGCAATAGATAAACAACTTACAGGGAAATTTGTATCAGTACCGTACATTTCGGATGAAGCGGCGTTAAGTTACAGTTACCTATTTGTTGAGTTTCAAAATCCAGTTAAAAATAAAGGGCAAACCAAAGGGATTTACTACGGCGTTCCTGATTATTGGATTGAGTGTGCGGATAGTTATGTAATCATTTACAAAAGTGCTAATAATGGGCAAGTAGTTTTTATAAAACTGGAAAAAAGCCAAAGTGCATTAAAAACGATTAGAGGAATAGAAAAGACTGGAGTTCTGTTCGTCTTGGGACAATTGTCAAAGCAACAAGGACATTACATTATATCCTCTGACTCGGAATTCTGGTGTTATGCGCTAAGACTTCCTGCTGGTGATACAATCTTTGCACATAAGGAATTTGTCGAAAAGTCGCAGTTATTTAGGAGTCAAAATAATAGTGGAAATAAAGCTATTGAGCTAACTATTGATATTATAAACACTCCCAAAAGCATTCCTAAAGCACCTGTAACAGATTTGGAAACTCCAACAAAGAGTAAAGTCGCTACAATTGAGAAAACCACCAACATTCAAAAGCCTCATAAACAAAGAAACGAAACTAAAATATCGGTCAAACCTAAAAATAAGTGGAGTAAAATGACCGATAGACTCAAGAACTGGCTTGGCTTTTAGGGCCTTTAGTGTAAATGTGAAGTGACATAGTTAAGTCGATCTCGAGTCCTGCAACCTAGCGTTTTTTTTGGAGCTAAGTCTTTTGTGGAGTGTATTCCTCAACCAGCAAAGGTATTAAAATGATCAAAACTGTTGATTTTTTGAATCCAAAGCCTCGCCCTCGCGGGGCTTTTTGTTACCAAATAAATGTTTGAGCTGAACAGCTTTGAATCCATAGCCCCGCCTTCTGACAGAGAGCGGGCTTTTGTCTTTATATATCCCTTGCACTAATTAACGATCGTGGTGCCTCTCGTGAAGCTTATTTGTTGAGTTTAGCGAGGTAAGTTGAGTAATTAAAAAGTTAGCATAATCGACTTTTTGTTTTCAAACGCGAAGGTCATATCCTTTCTTTGCCATGTGGCTAAATTTTTATGAATTGAGGTTTTTTATGCGTATATTTTTAATCGAGTTTATTCTTGTTTTGGTAACAGGAGTTGGAGTGGTTTTGGTCAAGCTTTATTCTGATGGTTTTGGAGTTGTTAAAGGGTTGGCGAATTCTGTGGAAACAGACCCTTTGATTATTTATCCTTTTGCTATTTCATTTACCATTACTTTGGCTATTCGAGTATTGCAATATTTTTACGGCTGGAAGCTGATTAACTTCAAGAATCACTTGAACTTTTTGGAGGAGGTTTTTGATGGGATAGGTAGTGGTTTACTCAGCATTTATCGATTTATGATTGGTATCGCAATTAGTGTTCCAATAGTTTGGTTCTTTGTTGAGAGAAATACCTTCAACCTGAGTTTAGCAATATTTGTCGAGGTAATTGGTATTATGTTCTTTTTGGGGCTTTGCGTGTTGTCGAATTTATCAGCTGCCTCAAAGAGACTTAACGATTAGCTGGCGGCATAATTCAACCTGTTGTCTATAAGCAAATCTATAGCCTCGCACTCGCGGGGCTTTATATAACCATGCAACTGATGGTTTGAAGCTTTTTGATTATTGGGTATGTATTGCCGTGCATTCCTTTGAATGAGTGTTAGCAAAATCACTGATCCTTGCTTCTGTTTTGCTGACATCCGTCCTATATCGGCAAAAGAATTTAATGATGCTATTTTCTTCACGGACAATAGCACGAACATCATTTTCGCCAGCATCGATATTCCACATACCTCCGTCTAAATGATAGGCACTGTTCGCTTTGTATTGCTCGACTGCGAACGTTTTGATGGTACTTTCAACTGATTCTAAATCATCAACTTTTAATGCAATTGAACAATGCGGCATTGGTTTGAACCTCACTCATAATAGCGTGGGATAAGTATAGTGCTTTGTAGGAAGTGATGCACGATTGAGGTGACAGTAGCTTACGAACAATCATAACCCTACCCACTGAAACTTTGCTTTTTTAGAAGACCGAAAATGAGAATGTTTCACAATGAAACGTTTCTTGTCCCAACTTATTAGTCTTTGATGTTTCAATTGGGGGGTTTTAGTGTGCCATTAGGATGAGAATTTACAGTATTAAATAAGCCAATATTTGCTACTGGAAAAGCGGGTAATAAATTGACTTCTCTAGCAATGTCTTTGTCAATGCTTGGATATCGGTGTTGTAGTGATATTGAAGAACTCCCTGATAGGGAAAGGATTAACCTATTTAAGAAGAGCGAAGAGCGAATATTTGATGCTTATGTAAATATTGGGTGTCTTGAAGGTAAATGGGAGCAACTTTTTAAGCTATACCCGAATGCTCAGATTATTGTCTTCCAAGAGGACTATTCTGATAAGGATTTGGAAGATTTAAAACTTACTTGGAAAAAACAGGCTCTGATATTAAGTGGGAAGAATTGTTACCAGTGGAAAAACATATGTGAATTCTTAAAAGTTGTACCTCCTGTTAGTTCATATCCGAAAATAAAGGGAGTCCCTCGAAGAAACGTTGAAGAACTGAATTATTCTGATGGAAATAATAGGTGGCTAACCGCAGATAAATCACCTTGGGTAATTGAAAAGCAAAATGAACGATTTGAATATAATCAAATTCCACATTTTGGCAATAGAAAATCAGTTTGGAATTTGCAATTCGACAACTCCAAGTTTTGGTTGCATCGAAATGATACTTTCCCCGGAAATGAATGCCTCTTTTCTCCAGCCAACTTGGAGATTGAAAATGGGGGTATAGCTAACTTTATAGCCCGTAAAGAAAACATGGAGGTTAGAAACTATAGTTCTTCGGCAATAACGTCTCGTCAGAGTTTTTTATACGGTAAATTTGAAGCTGAGTTAAAACCACCAAAAGTATCGGGTTTAGTAACAGGTGTTTTTTTACATAGAGATTCTCCGCGACAAGAAATTGATATAGAGTTTGTAGGCAACAAGCCTACGAAAATGTTGACTAATGTTTTTTATAACCCCGGAGTAGATGGCGCAAGGTTTGATTACGGCTATCGAGGCACTCCATATGAAATAGAACTTGGTTTCGATGCAACTAAAGAATTTCATAAATTTTCGATAGAGTGGTCCTCGAATGAAATCAAGTGGTTTGTTGATGATAAGCTAGTTCATAAACGTTCAAACTGGGGGCCAACTCCGATCCCTCATCTACCTATGCAGTTTCATGTCAACTTATGGCCTACAAGATCTCGAGAATTGGCTGGCAAGATAGATATCTCTAGATTACCAGCAGTTATGCTACTTCGTGATGTTTCTATTAGTGTTAGTGAGTCCAATGCTGAGGATACTGTTGTAGTGGATGGAGATTGTGAAAAAGCAAGAAACTTGGGGTTAGAAAGTGCGTAGCAGCTAAGTTCAGATATAACCAGATAGATACATTTTGTGGTGGATCGTAGTTCGTACTAATTTATATGCAGGCACGATACTATGATCCAGTGATTGGGCGGTTTTATAGTAATGATCCTGTTGACGTTATTGGACACATAAATATTGCCCAAGGAATACAAGGATTCAATAGGTTTTCATATGCCCTCAACAATCCATATGTATACGGATACTGATGGTCGAGTGGTTGTTCATGTTGGAGGTTTAGGCTCAGCAAATGCTGGCGTAAGTGGGTCAGTAGTGACGGGAGGGTGGGTATTATTGGCATCAGTAAATATCAACCCAACAAAATCAAGGCTTTGGGCATAGATGAAGTGTCGCTTATTCTTCTGCTATCCCCTGAACCCTATAAACATCCCCCCTAATATTTATAAAATCGACACTCATTGATTTCCATCAACACTAATTTTCTTGAATCTATTAAGCTGTACCTTGTTTATATCAATGTATGCATAACTAGGGTTTAGTGCTACTAAAATAAAGGTGATTATTGATGATT
>JBLIEW010000115.1:0-9086 GCA_047633255.1 Colwellia sp. | reverse complement strand
AAAAAATTACAGGCTGGTTATTTCTTGCAATTCATCATTCGATAAAATTCTATCAAGATTTAACAAAATCACTAACTCATTGTTTATATAATATAGGTTCAAATAAAAGGTGCTTTTTTATTTGAACCTATATTGGGTGCATCATTGATTTCACTTATGTATTCTCTTTATTTGGTGGCGTTGTTCTGGTTAATCCTTGGTAGACTGACGATTTTCATCTCAATTTTTTAATTGCATTGCTATAAGAATTATTCATAGTAAATGAATAATTCTGTCTGCTGTGAGTGGTCGGCTCAAATAAAACCCTTGGGCAATATCACAATCAAGATCTCTTAAGTATGCTAATTGCTCTTTGCATTCAATACCTTCGGCTGTAACATGAAAATCGAGTGAATGAGCAAGATAAATCATCGCCTCAACCAGTTTGGTCTGAGTATTATTCTTATTAATTTCTTCAATAAATGACTTGTCAACTTTAATCGAGTTTATAGGATAGTCTTTTATATAGCTCAACGAAGAGTAGCCAGTACCGAAATCATCTAGCGCAATACTAATATCAGCTTTTTTCAAATCATTTAAGGTGTCTTTAAGTGCTTGTGTCGCTTCAAGTAATATTCCTTCTGTAATTTCAATTTCCAAAGAGTGCCCAGTTAAATTGTACTTGGCCAATTTTTGCAGTATTTGCTGAAATAACAGTGAATTATTAAACTGTATTGGCGATATATTAACAGCCATTTGCAACGGTCTTTGTGTCATTGATTGCCACTTTTTAATCATTTGTAGGGCATTATCTAAGACAAACATTCCCACGTCATCGATAAGCCCTATTTGTTCTAGTATTGGAATAAACTCATCAGGACTAGTATCGTTAAAATCAACATTATCCCACCTAACTAAGGCTTCAAATCCTATAATTATATTAGAGCTTATTTCATATTTAGGTTGGTAAACAACATAGAATTCGTTTCTATCTAGGCTAGACTTTAACGCTTTTTCAAGCGAAGATTGTCTATTGATTATATCTCTCATTGAGTTTTCAAAAAATGTGAATGAATTTTTTCCTGTCTTTTTAGATTGATACATAGATAAGTCAGCATTAACAAGTAAATCATCGACTGTATGCCCGTCGTCTGGGTAAATACTAATACCAATGCTAGCAGATAATAATGTATTTATGGGACCGATATTAAAGGGTTTTTTAAATGCGGCTAATATGTTGTTGGCAACTTTTATTAATGAATTTTTAGAAGATAAATTATCAATTAAAACAAAAAATTCATCTCCACCGAAACGTCCAACAGTATCGGCAGCTCGTATTGCATCTTTTAGTCTATCCGCCGTGGAAATTAAAATTTTATCTCCTACATGATGTCCAAACACATCATTTGCTTTTTTAAAATCATCAAGATCAATATACATAATAGCCAGCTTAGTACTATTACGTTTAGCATGCTCAATAGACATTGCTAGTCTATCAAGTGATAAGAACCGATTAGGTAACTTTGTTAAAAAGTCATAGTTTGCTTGATATAATACTTTTGATTCAATATATTTTTGTTTGGTAACATCGCGAATACTCGTAATAGCCACTTTGTTATTGTTCAATTCAGCTAAATTTAAACTAATCTCTACTTGAAACTCTTCTCCTGATTTTTTTACAGCAAAAAGTTCTCTCCCTTCCCCCATAACCCGTGTAGAGGAATTTTCAAAAAAACCATTGATTTTTTCTTGATGATGTAAAAATCGTTTTGGCATTAATTCGCTAATGTTCAAACCAATGAATTCGGCTCTAGGGTACCCAAAAAGTTTCTCCGCGGTAATATTTACTTGTGTTATATTGCCATTTTGAGTAGTTATAATCATCGCGTCGGGTGAGGAATCTATTAATTGATTAGACCAATCCAACGCTTTCAATACCTTGTTTTTTTCTTTGATTGAGTCTTTCTTAAACATTCTGAAGAGTAATAATTGCATTGAGACTAAAAAAAAGAAAGATATGAATCCTAATTTTTCTACAATACTGAAACTTGATTTTGAACTTTCGGAAAAAAACTTAGCTTTATGATTGGCAAAATCAATTATGGCTTTAATTTGACTTTGTATTTCAGCTACTTGTTTGTTGTTTTTTTGCTCTGCATACGTTAACTTTATTAATTTAAATTCAGTAGACCCTCCATCTTTAATTTTTTGCAGGTGTGCATCGAAAACATTCTGTCTAGTCACTCGCCAGTCGATGATTAACTGATAAATATTGTCAATGACTTCTTTCTTACCCAAATAACGTTGAGAAATTAATGATAATTTACTTAACACCTCACTTTCATGTTTACTCGCCAGTGATAATGACGTTTTTATCTGTTCGTTGTTCTGTGCATACTTAATGTTTTTTATAATCTGATGGATTTCTTGAATATGAACTTGAATATTTAACGATGCATTTGATACTTTATAGGGATGTTGGTATAAACGGTTTGTATCAGTAAATTTATTATCAATTTGCTGAAGAGACACAACCCAAAACATAAGTGTTAGTATTGCGGTACTTACATAGAGTCGAGAAATACTCTTTAAGCTAATAATGTTTTTGGGCAGATTGTACATCAAATCAATTCCTTTTTTTATAGTCAACATTTATTATTTAATTGAGTTTCTAAGTATTAACGTTTCTAACCGTTAAATTGAGCAATTAGGCATTGTTGATCACCCAAACGTTTTAGCAACGTTTCGCTTAACGTAACCGATTCTCGACCATGGTTTTCACTTTCTGTTGACATATCAGAAATGGAAAGAATATTTTGGTTTATTTGATCTGCAACAACTGATTGCTCTTCAACCGCTGTCGATATTTGAATATTTAAATCTGCCAAAGAGGAGACTTCTTCGGTCACTTGCCGTAATGCTTCTCCTGTTTGTTCTGCCATTTCTACACAAGCAGTCGATAATGTTCTGCCTTTTGCCATAGAATTAAGAACAAAGTCTGATTCTGTTCTTAATTGAAGAATTGATTTTCCAATTTCATCAGTGGATTGTTGAGAGCGCAAGGCTAAAGCACGTACTTCATCAGCAACAACAGCAAATCCTCGGCCTTGCTCACCAGCTCTTGCTGCTTCAATGGCCGCATTTAACGCCAATAAATTGGTTTGGTCTGCAATACCACTGATTTCATTCAACACAGATTCAATTGAGCGAGTGCCCTCAATTAAACGATTAATTGCCGTGTCTACCTCACCCAATTGCTCAGATACTTCATTAATAGACTCAGTTGTTTGTGAGACAACCTTTTGCCCTTCATTACTGATATCTAATCCTTGTTGAGATGCATCAGCAGCCCGTGAAACTACTTGCGCTATTTCTTGTACCGTGGCTGACATTTCGTTAATTGCCGCAGCTACTTGGTCAGTTTCGCCTTTTTGACTAGCCAAAATATTTGCTACATCACTACCGCGTTGCGCTGATTGAATAGCGACGTCGTTAATAGTGGTAGAGTCATCGCTAACACGACCGACAATGGCTCTAATTTCAGCAGTTCTCATTTTAAGCGCTAATAATATATTGCCTACTTTGTCATTGTTACCGGAATATAAATAACTCATCAAAGGGTTATCAAAAATGTTATTCGCTTCTTGAAGCACGGCCAAATATTGACCTCGCCAAAAGTAAAATAATGCCGCGCCGCTTAAAGATAGTAAAGTGACTGGCACCGATAACAACAGGTTGCTATCGCCAATAAAAAGGTTAACTACTGACAATAAAACTAACGCAAACAAAATGAATTGAACCCATGATGTTTTATCTGATTTCTTTTTAGCTGCTGCGGGTGTTTTCCCTTGATTAAGTTTCGGATATACAAAGTTTGCCCTGTCTTTGATGTCCTTATCAAGCACTGTTCGTACCGATTGATATTCAAAAACATTACCCTTGTCATCTCTTATGGGAGTAACAAAAGCATTCACCCAATAATAATCTCCATTTTTACAACGATTTTTTACGGGTCCCATCCAAGAATCCCCTTGTTGAATGGTTGACCACAAATCGTTAAACGCTGCCTTGGGCATGTCAGGGTGTCGAACTTGGTTATGAGGATTACCCATTAATTCAGCAAATGAGAAACCTGCAATACTACAAAAATTACTGTTTGCATATTTTATGTGGCTATTTAAATCTGTCGTTGAAAGTAAAATTTCAGATGAAGAGAAAACTTGTTCTTTGCTCATAAACTTCCCAGAATATTATTATTATTTTAAAAACCGAACTCAAATATTAATAACGACAAAATTACTTTATTGTGATTAACACCTAAATTTCAACAGTTTATATAGTTAAAGACTAAACACTATACCAGAGTATTTGTTAATATAATGTTAACCCTTGTACTTTGTGTGGGTATCGGTGATCGTTGCGTTTTTTGTATATTAAATTATTGCTGAGCAAGCTGTAGTTTGTGCCTCGTTGTAACCTGTGTCGTATTGTTACACCCAAGGTTGGCTAGATTTTGATTTTCTTACACGTGAATAATAACGTTGATTTAAATCAATGAATGAGTATTGGTGCGATATGTGTATATTGCCTTTGTTTATCTACATGTAATAATCAAAGAATTAGGAATGAAGAAAGCCTTTGTTTATCTACATGTGATAATCAAAGAATTAGGAATGAAGAAAGTATCATGATAGACATAATTGACTCTAATATTGAAGATTATCTTAAGAAGTTATCAAAATTTGACTTCTACGCCACACAATTTTCATCAGGTAAGTTTCTTAGTTGTCAAAGAGATTTACAATTACCGAAATTAATTATAGGCAGTTGGTATGTTCGCACCTCTATATTATATCAAGGTGTTTTAAAAGAAGACTGTTTTTATATTGTCATTCCAAAAAGGGATGCTAGTGTTTTGATAAATGGTCAAAAAACAGAATTTAATCAACCGTTAGTTTTTACTATAGAGCAAGAAATGCTTGTTTGTATACCTGATAATTCTTACAGCCTCTATATTAGTATTCCAACTGTTGAATTGGCCAAATATTTTGATGAGGAATATATAGCGCAACTTAAAAATGCTACTAGGCAGCAAAATCTGGGTAAACAAGTATTTGTTAAATATGAAAAAAATCAAAATCATTTATGCTCTTTAATCGAAGTTTTACTTAAAAAAAGTAAAACTTTAAGTTACCAAGTAGTGCTTGATACTCAAGAAACTATAATAGAATTACTGTGTAAGTT
This sequence comes from Colwellia sp., assembly GCA_047633255.1. Taxonomy (GTDB): domain Bacteria; phylum Pseudomonadota; class Gammaproteobacteria; order Enterobacterales; family Alteromonadaceae; genus Colwellia. The sequence goes on along the minus strand of JBLIEW010000115.1, from coordinate 3,863 downwards.
ATTAACACTCATCTCACCGCTACCCCGACAAAACAATATTAGTCAGATAAGAAGGTTAGCTATTGTCAACCGAGCCTTAAATCACATACATAATGGTAGTATTATAAATGTGACTTCTCCCTATCTAGCTGAAGTCAGTTTTTGTAGCTTACGTAATTTAGAGTATGCTTTTAAATCCTTGCTTAACATAACACCAAAACAATATTTAATTAAAAGGCGAATGCAGTTAATTCATTCCACTTTAAAAAGTGATAGAAAAGTACTAATCAGTGAAATCATTAACAATTTTGGTATAGTTAATCAAGGACGCTTTGCCAAAGATTACCTTAAGTTTTATAACGAATATCCTCATCAAACTCGAGATAAATATCTAGATTGTAAGGTTTGAACTATTTTTGAATGTGTGACAATAAATGCACTTTATTTAAGCGAATGAAGACCCAAACTAATGTGACAGGGGAAAGTATTAAAAAAAGATACTTAGCGTATAACGAAGTTAGCAATACTGAACTAGCGATTAACAAGGCATGGAGGCACAACTTTCCTCTATGCCTTTTAGTAAATGATAAAGAAGCAACAAAGTTACCAACTACCCCAAAATTGTCTAAGCGGGCAATTAAACACGGTAAAATACCAACAATCATAGATAAAAATGCAAACCCCCAAGCAAGTACAAAGTTAAAAAAATAAAACTCGAAAGTCATATCATTTTTGGTTTGTGTTTTAATATCAAAGACTGTGGCAAGAAATGAGTTTTGATCAACATATAGGCTAAATAGATTAAGTTGCTAGAGCCACCTAAGATTAAGTTGCCACCCATGATAACTTCAAAAAATAATTGTAAACAACTTACCGGTTTTTATAGCTTATTAAAATAGCCACCTATCAAGTAAATGAGGGGTATTTTCGGGCTTATCGCTAATATTTGTAAAACTATTGAATTTGAGCCAAGTTGAGCCCGTTATGATAAAATAACAACAAGTAACTCACTCTTTAAGTGTGCTGTTATGCGCTATTTAGACAAGCTTGAGCGTTAGCTATGCCATGCGTGCGCTTCAAACCAACATGCTCACTAAATGCACTTAAGTGCTCAGCAGTACCTACAGCACCGGTGAAAACACATTCAAACTCACGGGTCAGTTTTAACCAGCTTTCGTCACTTATGTGCAACCTTGCTAAAATGTTGCTTGTTTTCTCGCTAATAGCACCACGTTTGTCATCACGTAGAATACGCCCTGTTTCATCAACGAGTGTTAAGTAATCTTGTAAGCTAAAGCGAATACCCATTGGTTTTTGTTGGTGTTCGTTGCCCGTAAAAGGTAATAGCGTTGGCGGTTGCTCACCTTTTACTGCCGCCTTTATGCGTAGTTTAATACTAGTGAAGTCAGACTGCTCTGGCGTTGAGGCAATGCATCCACGTACCGGATTTAAATCAACATAAGCCATGCACGAAAGTAATGCGCCCTCATCTAGTAGCGCTTGAGATTTAAATCTGCCTTCCCAAGTGCGACACGATGTCGCTGGATGAGTTGTTCTACTCAGCAAGGATGCTGCAAGAACCACCTGTGCCATCAGGTGAATCTACGGGCATGAATAAAGAGCTGCCCAGACAATGTAACGAAGGTGGTGTTGCCATCGGGGAGTTAATCGTGAGAAACGCTCCCTCTTGAAAGTCTTAATTCGGGTAAGTGCTAGATAGTTGGTATGGTGAAATTAACTGAATCCGTGATAAAAATCGTTAGCAGAAATAAGTGCAATTAGGCTGAAACACTTAAGCCAAAAGGCACTGTCAGGGAGAAGCGTTTCTTTGGGATGAACGTTCATGGCTCATATACTGATCGGTTGATAGCGGACACCTAACCCAACAGTTACTCTGACAGAGAGGGGATCCAACATTATCAATTCCCTTTCTATAATAGGTGTTCCAGTTGTTTTTTATTAACTGTTTGAATACAATGTTATTTTGAGTAACTCTATTTTTAATGGAATGAATAAATGAGTACGTTATCGAACGTCACTATTATCGAAGAAATGAAAAATGGGAGGCTTGTTCTTGGAGGAAATAATAAAAATGTTGGAGCAGCCTATTATGAATTGCAAATGGGAAATGTCTTTTATGACCTTACCGAAAGCGATAAGCCAATAGAGCTCAAATATAATGAAAAAGTAATAATAAAACCAGGACATAGAGTCGTATTAATAACTAAAGAAGACTTACGGATTCCGAATAATGTATTTGCTCGTGTTATTAGTAAAGGCTCTCTATTCAGTATCGGTCTTAGCCCTGTTAGTACAAATGCAGATCCTGGTTTTGATGGGAAGTTGGGAATAGTCACGCAAAATTTCAGTGATAAATATATAGTTATCCCCCAGAACGAAGGAATAGCTAAGGTCGATTTTAGTCTATTAGATAAAGAGTCAACTAAGCCATATAATGGGCAGCATGGGTTTCAAACAAAAATATGGCCTATAAAGCACCAATATCAAAAAGATCATAGTGATGTAAATAATGAATTTAGAGTTAAAGATGAAAATTCTGAAGCGCATAAGGTTTTACCAAAATTGATATCTGATTCATTGTTAAAGTTAGTGGAATCAGGTCAGAGAAAAATAAATTTTGGTTTGTTCATATTTTTAGCTATTAGCATTGGTATGCTTGGAGCTGTCTCGACTGATTTCTTTGACCCTATAATTGCATTCTCCGTCAATATTGGAACTAGTTTGATACTGTGGTTGTATATGAAATTTACTAGTTAGAGTGTGTGGATAGCATTACTTTTTTCACATCAAAATAGATATAAATAAAAACAGAGCTTAACTATGACTTTAAAAGGTCAAACCTTTTTTTTAGCCGTTAATACAGGGCTATCTTCGAATGGTTCTCCAAACGAAGACTGTATAGAGTTTTATAGAGAAAGAAGTGGAAATAATATTGACTGTAGTATAGTTGGCAATGTTGTTATTACTGATGGCTTCGGGACAAATAATGCCTGCTCAACCATAAGTGATGATCCTGCATGGGCAGAATTAGCAAAGTCTATTTCCAATAATGGCTCAATAGCTGGAATACAACTTAGCTCTACTTGGGAAGGTTACGAAGGGATTAAAAGCTTCGTTGCTTCTAGAGAATCATCACCAATTGATGATTATATAAAACAAACTTCAAATATAACCCAATTTCAAATAGAGAAAATAATTAGTGACTTGAAAAATAGCATTGATTTATCTATTCAAGCAGGTTTTACACATATACAAATTCACGCTGCACACGGCTATCTTTTTAGCTTATTGATAGACCCTTACTTTTGTCGATATAGTGAGTTATTCCAAAAGGAGCTTAAAGTAATTACCTTGGGACTTAGAAATATAAATATAGAATCTTCAATTAGATTCTCACTTATTACTGGATCGCAGGTTGTTGATCGACATAGAAATTCTTTAATCCAAGAAATAATGGAACTTGGCTTCGATTATTTCGATGTATCATTCGGTTTTTACAATATAAATAAAAACCTTATATACCCAGTAAGTGTTAGTGCTTTAAAAAGTCGTTGGTCTAAAACAGTAAAGCTTGCTGAAGCTAATAGAAATCAAAGCATAATTGCATCAGGGAGACTGAGCAGGGAAGTATTAGCTATTCTACCTGATAATGTTCACTTTGGTTATTGTAGAGATTTAATTGCTAATCCAAAGTTCTTAACCGAAAATAATGGCAAAGGCTGTAATGACTGCGGTGACTGTCATTACTATTCTCAAGGAAATGATCATTTAGTCTGTGGCACTTTTAGTCGATAAGCTATTCGAAAACAATATACAAGTAGTCTAAATTTATCAGGATCTTCATAATAACTAGCCATTTCAGG
>JBLIEW010000114.1:0-9086 GCA_047633255.1 Colwellia sp. | reverse complement strand
AAAATAGCTATTGATGAATTTAATCACGTTCTCTCAAGAATATCTAAGCTCACCATTAATATAGCGGACTTAGACAAGTAAAATATTCGTGGGGATCCCTCAGTACCCGCTCTACTTCAAGATGCAGGTTTCAGCAAGTCGAGAAAGGGTTAGCTACCAGGAATTGATTGAAGAGAATAGTTATTCTATTATCGAAATCAATAACGCCGTAGATGACCCTTTATCGACTTGCCCGTAGGGAGCTAAGCTAGAAAACCAGTCCTGCGTTGCACTACTCGATAAGGACGCTACATGGATGTAGCTTATGTGGAGAATGCAGGAGCCTATTCTCCTGAATAACCCTTATCAGCGTATCGCGCCTTGATCTGATTTCCTAGCTTCGCTCTGAAACTGCATCTTCAAGTGGAACGGGTATACACCTATCTATTTATCCTCTTTCTCGATAATCTCAAATGCGGGCATTGAAACTCGCCAATAAATAGCGGCTAATCTTAGTAGTAAAGCACCTGAAATAGCGATGAGAGTTGCTTCATTTTCTGACCAACCCAGTAGATGAAATATTACAAATAACCCGCCACCAAGCATGGCTGCCAACGCATAGATTTCTTTTTGTAAGATCATAGGGATCACATTACATAGCACGTCACGAATCATTCCGCCGGCAACACCTGTAATCGTTCCCATTACAATAGCGACAGGTAAAGGAGAGCCTAATGCTAATGATTTTTGCGTACCTAGCACAGCAAACAATGCTAAACCTAATGCGTCTGCAACGAGTAAAAAACGTTTTGGAATAAGCTTTGGCTGACGGATCAGTACTATGGTGAGTAGAGCTGAGGTTAATACAACATAGAGGTAAATAGGTTGAACAACCCAAAATACTGGTGTTTGTAAAATAACGTCGCGAATAGTACCGCCACCGACAGCGGTAACGGAGGCAAGCACTACAACACCAAAGGGGTCAAGTTTATAGCGCCCAGCCATTAACGCCCCTGATAGGGAAAATACGATGGTGCCAAAAATATCTAGCCCGTATAAAAGATCATTCACTTTCGTAAGGTGTACTTATTTCTGTGCATTTTTACTGGTGGCAACAGGTAATTCTGCCTCAAGCCAGCCATTCATATCACCAGTTAGATGACGTAAATCTTTAAAGCCATTTTTAGCTAAAATATTTCCAGCGATACCTGCGCGATGACCTGAGCGACAGTAAACGACTACAGTGCTGTCTTTATATTGTGATAATAAATTTAGTTTATCTGCAACGGTGTTATGGCTAAAGTTAATTGCACCAGTAACGTGGCCATTATTATATTCTTCTGCAGTACGAACATCTAACACAACTATATTATGGTTAGGTGCCTTAAGTGCCGTTAATAGTTCTTGTTGTGATATTTCTGGTGTTCCACTCGCAAACACCGCAGTGGTGAACAAACTAAATACTAGAACGATAAGGTTTTTAATGGTAAACATAATTGATTTCCTAAAGGGTGATTAAAGTCATTATTTACGATGTTACTTCATAATGCCGTGCTATTTAATACTGAATATATAGCGCGGAAAATTTAGTACAGAGTTATATATTAGCAAAAGCTAATTCAAAAATAAAGGTGATAAAACTAATGAAAAATAAGCTAATGTAAATAATACTTTTAATCTGATTACTCGCATGAATAATATCGGTAATTTGTGGTTGTCTGGCTAAATCATTAAAACTTACTTTACGAAGTTTCTGCTTACCTTGGTTTTGATCATCATACAAAGCAACACCACCGAGTTTAATTTCTAAATTCAAGGCTAATAGTAATAAGGCTATATTATTATCTAGTTGGAAAATATGTTGTTTACTCAGACGCCAAAAGAGTACGAAATTTTTTCCTATGCTAGTAAAAAGTAATAATATAGAAAAAACTCTCACAGGTAACCATTGCAATAAATTAACCAAGCGTTTGCAATAAAGACCAAAGTACTTATAGCTGACTAGTTTTGTGTTCCAACAATAGTGCATTTCAAGTAACAACCGGTAGCTTATGGCGACTAAAGGTCCACCAATAAGAAATATAATGGCCACCGCATAGCCTTGTTGCAGGGTACGTAGTAATTGCATTTCAATACTACTTTTACTTAACCCTAAGCTTGATAAGGGTTCAGTTTCTCTTAGTACCCAAGGTTTAAGAGTTTGTTTAGCAAAATAGTTTTGTTTAGATACCAAAGCCTCGGCGATTATCTTATTTGTTTGTGCCAAGCCAAATGAACTCATCGCGATATAAAGCAATAATGCTTGCCATAAAATATTCACTTCAATGAAGGCTTCGAATAAATAGAGAATGATGACAATAGGTAACAAGGTCACTAGAACAGAAGTGAAGCCAGCAATAATTTGTTGCTTCGGGCTATTTTGTGGCTTGTTAACCTTGTCACTTAACTTTTGACAATAAAACTGGAAGAATCGTAATGGCTCATGACGAATAAAGTGACTAATTGTTGCTTTAACAGCTATCACTACTAATAGGATTAATAATTGATAGCTAAAAGAAGATAGTGCGGTGAAATCAGTCATTTTTTACCCGTCAATCATTATATAAATCACTAAATTAGCTACTAAATTAATCACTAAATTTATCACTGGGTTAGTCTAGTGTTTTGCCTTTCAAGGCGTTGAGTATATTGATCACTAACTGAGATGAGTTAACCGACGCTGTTTCTAAGTATTCATCAAATGAGGTTGGCGACTCTATGCCAGCAATGTCAGATAAAGAGCGAACAATAACAAAGGGCACTTTAAATTGATTGCAGGTATGAGCAATAGCCGCGCCTTCCATTTCTACTGCGGCCATTGTTGGAAAGTTAGCACGAGCTTTAGCTATGTCATCTTCTTTAGTCATAAAGGTATCACCTGTGGTTATCAGGCCAAGCATAGCGTTAATATTATTTAGCTCTTTTATACCGACTTGTGCGGCGTTGACTAATGTAGGGTGAGGGATAAATGCCGCAGGGTTTGCTGGTAATTGACCTATTTCGTAACCAAAAGCAGTGACATCAACATCGTGGTATCTTACCTCTGAACTGACCACGATATCGCCTACTTTCAATGAGGGATCGAAGCCACCAGCTGAGCCAGTATTAACGACATAATTGGGTTGGAATTTATCTATCAGTATTGCCGTTGCTAGCGCGGCAGCTACTTTACCGATACCTGATTGTACAATGACTACATCGCTGTTATCAATTTGTCCTTGATAAAAGTTATACCCTGCATGAGTAACTGTTTCACAGTTTGAAAGTTTTTCTTTTAAAATAGCCACTTCGGGTTCCATGGCGCCAATAATACCTGCTTTCATTTTGTTATCTTCTTTATTTTGTACTTAAATATGAAAGAATTATAACCTGACTTTAGCTATAAATCTTTAGAAGACTGATCTGTTTTACTTAAGCGGTTAGCGATTCAATGAATCGTTTTGGCTTAACTAGTATTGTAATGAGCTGTGTTAGCGTAGAACCAATAAATAAAAACCAGCATGTTTGCTGGTTTTTATTTTAAAGCGTTAATTAATGGAGCTAATGAGGTAATGTTGCTAACGATTGACCCGATAATTGTGGTGTTAATTGAGCTTTTACTGCCGTAGGCGTTAACACTCCGCTGGTTCTTGAACGAGCTTTTACCATAGGTGCAGGAATTACCTTCCCTTTCACTTTAGGTGAAGGAGAGCGATTACCTAATAAGCGAGAATTAATACAAGCGCGGATTTCATCTAGTGTGTAATTCGCTTTTACTTTAATACGAAGGTGTGGAATAGATGCGGCTTCAAGCGCACCACTAACAAACCAGTCTTTTTTGATTTTGTAGCCTTTACCTTGCGTATCAACCAAATCAATAGCACCAAGCAATTTCATAGTGCTACGATCACAAATAACAAAATCTAGATATTTTCCTTCCGCGTTATTAACAGCACTTTGACTTGCTCTATCAGATACACCATTACGAATAGTGACGATATCAGCTAATTTTACTCGGTTGATAACTCGATATTTGGTACCCATAGCCTGCTCAACTAAATTTTGGAAATTCTTTTCAGCAGGAGTGAAAACTGAATGTTTGCTATCAAAGGGGAAAGGAAAACTATTGTCATTTAAGCGGCTTGCTAACACACCAACAATAACAATTAGACTGACTAAAGCAAATAATATAAGTTCCATAAACATCTCCGGCTATTCAAATTCTTGACGCTTTATTCTCTATACAGAGTAAATTGTCTTACTTGATGATTTTAATGCAGAATTTGTGCCAAAAATGGAGTGTCTTGAGGTTTTAGTTAAGAATAAATCGTTTTATAGTTAAGACGCAAGTTTAACGCTTAATGTTAATGCCTCGCACCGTAGCAAGGCATTTTGTCATACTATATTTAACTTATTGTTATATAAACTATAAGTTTTTTTTTATGGTTATGTTTTTGGATATTGTTCTTTTAATGCGGCATATAGCTGTTTTTGAAAATCATCAGCAGTGGCATCTAAGGTGTTGACTAAATCTGCCAATACTTCATTGTCTTCTTTGCCATGCCAAACTTTAATGTAAGTGCCTTCTTTATAGCCATAATCTTGACGGAAAAAGTTTAAGGTGTTTTTGCCAACATACTGGCGGAACAATTCATCTAAATCCATATTCATTAATGACATACAATCTGCTAACGCTTTAGCATCAAAGGAGTTATTGGTCACTGCAGCTGAAGCTAAATTCTCTAAAGCTACCTTAAAGTCATTTTCAGCTGTACCTTGGTGTAATTCTTTAGCTAATTTGGCTGAAATGTTTTCAACTGTATTACCTGTCATTAAGCGCAAGCTTAAACCAAAGTGGAAAATATCAACTAATTCTAGTTGTACTTGAGCGATGTCAATTTCTTGATGTTTCCACCACTTCCAACCGTGGTGATCTAGCATTTCAGCGCATTCTACCCAAATGGCGCGGTACCACTCGTAACCATTATCACGCCATGTTTCACTAACACGACTGTTCATGGCATCTTGCATGGTTAGCATTTGATTGATTTGCTGTTGGGCAACCGATAAGGCTGTAGATAATTGTTCGCTCATTTTATTCTCTGATGGTTTAATCTAGACTGCGTTATTTTGCCCTAAGCTCAACTGACAAGCAATACTAGCTTAGCCTTGGCTAAATAACTTTTTTCTGACCATTGCACGATAATCTTTGGGCGTTAATGCCAGGCTTTGCTTAAATAAGCGTGTTAAATGTCCTTGATCATGATAACCAACATGATAAGCAATCTCTTGAATAGACAAGTTACTTGACGCCAGTAAATCTTTTGCTGTTTCAATCCGTAATTGTTGCCAATATTGAGTTGCACGCATGCCAGTTGCTGCTTTAAATCGACGAGAAAAGGATCGTTGACTTAAACTAAATTGCTGTGCTAATTGGTTCAAACTAAGTTCACTATTTAAGTTAGTTCGTAGCCAAAATTGAATTTGTGCAATTAATTCATCAGCATGTCTATCTACCGCGCCCTCAAGATAGCGCTGTTCTTCATAAGGTTTTCGTATTTCATGAGAAAAATTACGCTCTACATTTTGCGCGGCTGCTCGACCATAGGTTTGACTTATAATATGGACAATAATATCAGCTAATGCATTTAAGCTAGCAGCGCAATATATGCGTTCAGATTGGGTGATGAAAAAATCTGGCTTTAAGGCGACTTTAGGGTAATCACGCTGAAATTGTTCAACATAATGCCAATGCGTTGTGGCGCTATGATTATCAAGTAAGCCTGATTCAGCCAAAAAACAAACGCCAGTACCCACGCCAAGTAATGTTGCGCCTTGTTGCCAACAGTAATGAAGCCAAGCAATAAGCTTTTTGTGCTTTTTTAATATGGGTCTGGGATTACGCCATAAACTAGGTACTAAAATAATATCGGGTATCTCTATAAGCTCTATAGGTGAATCGTTTAAAACAACGTCAGGAGAGAATATTAAACCTGCACGAGAAGTAACGGCTTTATTTTCTTGGCTTACGAGCTGGGTTTTTAATTTTACAGCTGATTTATCATAACGGCGAGCAAACGCTTCACCGGCTAGTATCATTTCCAGTGGTAAGGTCAAACCCGTTGCTAGTACATGTTGATATATAACTAAACTTAACCGTAATTCATTCTCTTTGACGGCAGACATAAGGTGTTTTTCTTATTTTGTTTATGTTTGGCCATTATGGCATATTATATGGCTATTATTGCTTATTATTTTATTACGCTTAGCTTTACACTGTAGCTATTAGATTTATTACTCATTTTTGTTAGATTAGGTTTTTTCATGACATCATCATTACCCGTAATTATTGGCATGGGTGGCATTAATGCTGCTGGCCGCACTTCATTTCATCAAGGTTTTCGCCGTATTGTTATTGATAAAATAACAGCAGAGGCGCGCGAAGAAACTTTTGTTGGTTTGGCCAGCTTAATGAAATTGGTGTCTAATAAAAATGGAAAAATGGTTGATCAACAAGGTAATGAAGTTCTTGCTAGCGAGATTGAAGCGAAGTTTGGACAGCAAATTCTTGATGGTACCTTGATCAGAAAAATTGAAAAAAATCATTTTGATCCCGATGCCACTCACTGGTATCAGAAAATGCACGTTCAACCAGTTGATAAAACTATTTGCTTTGAATTACGTGCTAAAGAGTTACCGCAGCCATTGCCTAATGCATGGCAGGTTACTGACTTAGGTAATGGTAAAGTGAGCGTTGAAATTCCTGAAGAATTGACTATCTCTCATGACGCTTATCGTGACAATCCTATTAAAGCAGCTGGACAAATGCCAACTGGTTTTGAACCCGGCACGCTTTATAATAGCCGTCATCAGCCACGCGGTTTACAAGCCACCATTTTTGCTGCAACGGATGCGATCCGTTCAACCGGAATTGAATGGGATGCTATTTTAGATATAATTAACCCTGATCAGGTAGGCACTTACTCTGCGTCTATCGTCGGACAAATGCAAGCGGAAGGCTTAGGTGGTTTATTGAAAAGTCGTTTGGCGGGATCTCGTGTTAGTACTAAGCAATTAGCCTTAGGGTTAAACACCATGCCAACAGATTTTATTAATGCTTATGTTACCGGTAATGTAGGTACAACATCGACTTCTTCGGGCGCTTGTGCCACTTTTTTATATAACTTGCGATCAGCGGTACAAGACATGCAGGCCGGTAGAATTCGTGTCGCTATTGTTGGTAGTGCGGAAGCCCCCATTACTCCAGAAGTAATCGAAGGCTTCGGTAATATGAGCGCTTTAGCAAATGAAAAGGGTTTAAAAAAATTAGATAACACTGACAACGTTGATCACCGTCGAACGAGTCGTCCATTTGGCGACAATTGTGGTTTCACTATTGGCGAGTCAGCACAATGTATTGTGTTAATGGATGATGCCCTTGTTGTTGAAATGGGCGCGAAAGTGATGGCTTCAGTCGCTGATGTTTTTGTTAATGCGGATGGGTATAAAAAATCTATTACCGCTCCAGGTCCAGGTAATTATATTACCATGGCAAAATCGGTTTCATTAGCACAAAGTGTTTTAGGTAAAGAATCATTACAACAACGTAGCTTTATTTTGGCCCATGGTTCAAGTACACCGCAAAATCGGGTAACAGAGTCTTTAATTTATGATCGTATAGCCACTAGTTTTGATATTGAAAATTGGCCTGTTTCTGCACCAAAAGCTTTTGTTGGTCATACGCTTGGACCTGCTAGTGGTGATCAAATGGCCATGGCGTTAGGTATTTTCAGCGACAAAATTATGCCAGGTGTTACCACCATAGATAAAATTGCTGATGACGTGCACAGTGACCGTTTGAATATAGCTACTCAGCATTGGCATTGTGGTGATATGGATGTAGCCTTTATTAATTCGAAAGGCTTTGGCGGTAACAACGCTACTGCAGTGGTATTGTCACCCGAAGTAACTTTAGCTATGCTAACAAAACGTTATAATGAAAAATTGATGACTGAATATCATCAGAAACTAATATTTGTTGAGCAAGCACAAGCGGTTTATAGCCAACGAGCTAATCAAGGTGAGTTTGATATTATCTATAAATTTGGTGAAGGATTACTAGATGAAGACTCTATTGAAATTAACAACGATAGCTTAACTTTTGCTGAATTTAAGCATGCCATTAACTTACCCACAGAAAACCCATTTTCTGATATGGTGTAATATTAATTTTATTACTGCCCACGGGTACTAGTTAAAATATAGCACAATAAAAAGCCAGCATAAGCTGGCTTTTTAGTTTATGTGTTTTTATGTTTGAGCGGTTTTTACTCGAATTCTGTTACTTGCAACTCTTGTCTCATGTAAAGTCGAAATTGCAGATTTAGCTTCTCTTTCATTAGGCATAACAACAAAGGCAAAGCCTTTTGATTTACCTGTTTTTTGATCTAAAACTAAGTCACATTCTGTGACAGAGCCATGAGTAGAGAATAAAGTACGGATTTCTTGTTCAGTTGTTGAACGTGAAAGGTTACGAACTAAAAGTTTCATAATGAGCCATGTTGTAGTGTGTTATTGCGATCTGAATTGTCTCATATATTTTAAATAGACCAAATGATTTTATGCATTTAAGCTAAATAATGTATATTAGTGAAGTAACTTTATATTTATTCATAACAAACTGTTTACTTATTGATCTAATGTCTATATAGTAATTTAGTTACATATTCTCCTCTCGATTATTTAACTAATTATCCTTTGTGATAATCCATGTTTTGCCTTTCCCTTTCACAGTCAGTCAACACTCAAATTATAAATGCGTTCCAACGCAAAGTAAAATAAATGCGTCCAAACGCAAATTAAAAGAGTTCTATTATGTCTTATACCTATAAAGGTATGATTTATTCAATTAAATCACCTGTTAGATCCATTTCAGTTAATAAACACAATATTGTTGTGACTGATCAAGATGGTTCTAAGTTAATCAAATTTACTAATGCAAACGATTCAAAAAGTTTTTTAGCTTGGGTTTATCAAGTTTAGTTAGTAAATCAAACACTGTTAGTTAACTGCTAACCTATACCCAAACC
>JBLIEW010000113.1:0-9371 GCA_047633255.1 Colwellia sp. | reverse complement strand
TATAAGGGGTGAAAATTCCGCTAATTTATATTCAAGCTCAGCGCTGGACCCAAGTATAATCGCTCCCTTTAGCAGATCCGGACGCCGTGCAGCCAACCTCAAAGCGATAAATCCGCCCATTGAGTTATCTGCAAAAATATCGGTATAAATTTGATATTTAGATAATGAATATAGAATTAGGTCTGAAATGTTTTTATTGAACGCTGGTCACCTCTTTAACCACAAAACTGTCCAATCAAACAGTGCCCATATCTGAAGTTATATGACAACTCTGGTAACCCAGCGCAACTAAGCCGAGTACAAGCCCTTATTTCTGTTGCTGATATAAAAGTTAGCATTATGTAAGAGGCTTTCTATGTTGGGGGTAACAACGATTACTATGGTTAGATGAGCATAACGAGCCAATAACACCGACGTTTCTTTTAGAATTCAGAGACCACAATGACTGTTACTTGAAACTTAATCCGCTTATTTTGACCCAAGATAAAACACTCAGAAAGTAATCAATAATAATGAACGAACTCAACTACTCAAAGGGCCAAGAGTGGAAAATCTAACCGCTAGTTGTGCTTATCAGATATAAGTAACGCTACAGATTTAAAAATGGACGGCATTTAACTACTTGCATTGGCTTGGTGCCTCGTCAGTTATCAACAGGAGGTAAGCCAACATTACTCGGAAGTAAACTAGAGAATAATGGCTTACGAGAGCTATTCATTTACTGTGCAAGAGTTGGTCTTGTTAGACGGGAAAAAGTCGCAGCTCTCATCGTGAAGCTGAGCCTACTATATTGGAAATTAACAAAGACTCGAATACATTAGCTCTAACAAACTACTTTATAGATATTATTATTTGCAATGTTGAGGCGGGCCATAAATTTTGCCCTTTAGCGTCATGAAATATGAACTTTTATTAAGTTTTTAATCTGCAAGTCAATATGTATGCGCATGAATAAAAACCAACACGCATACAAGAGCAATAAAATTCACTATGAAAATTCATTTAGTTAAAAATAAAATTTAGCCTCTATACCAAAGGTTCTAGGCTTGGCGTAACCAGCTAATATTGTGCCAAAAAAATCTCTAAAACTATCGACCATATGGTCACTTTCCGTTAGATTCCGCCCCCAAAGAGCAACTTCCCATGTGCCGCTATCGCTTATTAAGCTAATGCGAGCATTTACCATGCTAAAGCCATCAGCTTTATCAAAATCTACCGTCCCACCACCAGCAGAAAACTCATGACTTTCATCATTGTTGACCATATAGTATTGCTCTGCAGTGTAATTGTAATCAACACGATACATAATGCTTGACGATAAGGTCGCCACCTCTTGATAATATTGAAGACCAAGTCCTAATGTTACTTTAGGGGCATTAGGCAAATAATTACCTGAGGCATCACTACCACCAGCACCACCGCCAGGAAAACGATCAAAAGTCGCATCTAGTAAACCTAGTGCGGCATTGATTTTAAAGTCACTCGTCATTTGATAATCTAACTCAACCTCTAGTCCTTGAGTGATCACTTGTGCGGCGTTGGTAATAGAAAGCGCAGTGCGCCCTTCACCTAAGTCAATATATTGATTAACCTGATAGTCATCATACTGGGCATAAAACAAAGCAGTATTTAATCGTAAGCTATTATCCATTAATTCAGCTTTATAACCAATTTCAAAACTTTTTACCGTTTCTTTATTAAATTCAATACCTTCTTGTAAAGCTTCTTCGGTAACAAAGTCTAAGTTATAACCACCACTTTTAAAGCCCGTTGATACCCGAGCATAGGTTTGGCTGTTTTCTGACAAAGCATAATTAATATTTACTGACGGCGAAACGTTGGTATCTGTGCGCTCATCAATAACACTGCCGGCAGCAATATTAAAAAATCCTGAATTTGAACCATCAATGCTCCAATCAACGCTTTTTGTTTCTGATGAATAACGCACACCAAAACCTAAAACGAAATCTTCATTAAAATCATAGCTACCATTAGCAAACAGGGCATGGCTTCGGGTTTCAACAGCACCATCAATTGATACCGCTGGGCGGCCAGGTTGTAAACGTGGATCACCAAAAATCACAATGTCATCACCACCATGGGCATCACGAACAGTTGTACTATCTAAGCTGAATAGATAAGCGCCTAAAATATATTTAAACGCCGTGTTATCAGGAGAAATTAATTGTAATTCTTGGCTGGTTTGCTGATAAGCATCAGTATAGAAAGTATTAAGAATATCGAGTGGGCCATGATCAACATCAATACCAATACTCATTTCGGTATCACGATAAGCGGTTATTGATTTTACTGAAAAGTCATTATCAAAAGTATAATCTAGCGAGATTGAGCTGCCCCATACGGTTTTGTCTTCACTCATATCTCTATCTTTAAACGTTTTATATTTATCAGTGGCAGTGCCTTGATAAATATCGCCAAACATACCGTCAGTAGGGTGTCCGCCAAAGGGATCAGACAAGGCTAAATTTGAGAATGCCAAACGGTCTTGAGTTGAATAATCAGCACTAAAACTTAATTCAAGCTTATCCGTTAATTCAGACAATAGATTGATTCGACCGGAAGTTTCATCTTTCCCACCCGATTTAGTGTTGAGCATTTTATTTTCAATATGACCTTCTTGCTCTGCTTTGTTTAAAAAGACTTTCGCGTAAGTGGTCTCACCAAGGGGCACATTCAATTGAAGGTTATAATCACGAATATCATAGTTGCCCAAATTAACACTCACCGAGCCTTCAAATTCATCGGTTGGCTCTTGAGAGATTAAGTTTATCGCCCCAGCAATGGTATTTTTACCAAATAAGGTGCCTTGTGGTCCTCTAAGCACTTCAACACGCTCTAAATCAACTAAACCTTGGTTAATTGCCGGTGATTGACCAAGATAAACACCATCAATATAAACGCCTACTCGACTATCAAAGCCGATATTTCGGCTATTGGCACCAACACCACGAATACTAATTTTTGAACTAAAGTCACTACCTTGACTAATGGTTAAGTTCGGTGCAGTGTCGCCAATGTCTATGAGCTTTTTAATGCCTCGCTGAGCTAATTCTTCCTTTCCAACATTAGTCACTGAAATTGGTACATCAATTAAACGTTCAATTCTTTTTTGTGACGTTACCGTGATCGTTTCAATTTTTTCTTTCTTTTGAATTTGCTCTATCACGTCATCTTGTGCAAAAGCGCTTTGAGATTGCAGAGCGATTAATACTGCGCCACTAATTAATGACAATTTAACAGATTTAACTTTCATAATTTACCCCCAGTGAGTTATCAACATAATTATTATTTTTGTTTAAAACACTATGCATAATTCATCTCAAAAAAAATGGGTATATCATGCCAAGCAAGTGTGAAAATCACGCCAACTAAACATGTAAAAACCAATAAAAAAAACCAATAAAAAAAACGACAATAAATAAAACCCATTAAATTCAATTGGATAAGAAACAAGAAACAAAAAAACAAAAAAACAAAAAGCAACCACACGTCAAATCTGCAAATCAAGAATCCATTGACATTTATGACTGCGATTATATATTTAACGAAAAATTAAACGAGGATCTCAATGAATATGAAAGGTGAACATTTGTTTGACCGTGACACACAACTACCTAACCTAGAGCAAATAAATTTGGTAGATGAAATAAATGCAGCTTGCAAAAAGTCCGCAGAAAAACCTGCATTTAATTACTTAGGAATAATTTACACCTTTGCCGAAATAGATCAGCACGCCAATGCATTTACAGCTTGGCTACAGCAAAATACCTCTTTGCAAGCTGGTGACCGAATAGCCATCCAGCTACCTAATGTTATTCATTATCCGATTGCTGCAATTGCCGCCATGCGTGCTGGCTTGGTTATAGTTAATACCAACCCTTTGTATACAGCTCGAGAGTTAAGTCATCAGTTTAAAGATAGTGGTGTAAAGGCAATTGTTGTGATTGAAAGCATCGCAATCACTGTCAATAAAACTTTGCCTGAAAGTAATATCGAAACGGTTATATTAGTCAAAGCTGACACATTACAAGTACACAAAACGATATCCTTGACTCATGCAAAAAACACCATTAGTTTTGGCGATACATTGGCTGAAGGTGCATTACTCAGCCCTGTGGCTGTTGAAGTTAATAATAAATCCTTATCACTATTACAATACACAGGTGGTACTACTGGTGTTTCTAAAGGTGCAATGCTAAGCCAGCACAACTTGTTATCAAACATTTATCAAGTCATGTCACGCATAGATAGTGCTTTCTCACCTGAAGAGGAAACACTCGTTCTACCACTTCCGCTATACCATATTTTTGCCTTCACCATTTCCTATCTGTATTTCATTCGAGGTTGTTGTTCCATACTGATCCCTAATCCAAGTAACTTAGATCAATTCGTACAACTAATAGAAAATGAAAACTTCACCTCTTTCGCTGGTATTAACACTTTACTAATTGGCTTAACTAACCATGAAAAATTCAAAAAACTGAATTTCAATAAATTGAAATTTACCATTACCGGTGGCGCAGCAACAACCATGGCCGCTATCAATAGCTGGCATAAAGTGACCGGCTGTAAAGTAAGTGAGGGTTGGGGGTTATCTGAAACATCACCTGCCCTCACCCTTAACCCCCCTTCTGCACCCCAAGCTAGTTGTGCTGGTTTACCTGTAATTAATACTGAAATTCAAATAGTAGATAACAGGGGGAATACCGTTGAGCAAGGCCAAGAGGGTGAAGTATGGGCTAGGGGTCCACAAGTCATGTTAGGTTATTGGCAGCGTCCAGAAGCCACCGCGGAAACAATTACAGAAGGTGGTTGGTTAAAAACAGGCGATATTGGCTACCTACAAGCAGATGGCTTTGTTAAGTTAGTCGATCGTAAAAAGGATATGATCATTGTCTCAGGTTTTAACGTCTATCCAAATGAAATTGAAGATGTGCTTAGCAGTCATGAGCATGTACTAGAAGCTGCTGTAATTGGTATACCTAGTGTTAAAACTGGCGAGTCTGTTCGCGCCTATGTCACGCTAAAATCAACAAGTTGCACAATTGAGAGTTTAAAAAAATATTGCCGAGAAGAACTTACTGGCTATAAAAATCCTAAAGAATTTATTTTCACTCAGATTTTACCAAAATCTCCTGTCGGTAAAATCCTCAGAAGAGAACTTCGTCAACAAGCATTAGCTGAAATCAAACTCAATACCAAGGAATCATTATGAAAATAACGAGATTTAATTTATCCACTACCCTTCGATTAATACTGTTAATTACTGTTTGCAGTCTCTCTTTACAGGCAAAAACAAAGGATTATGTTTCGACAATAAAATCAGGATATTCCGCAGCAAAAGCGTATGAATTGAGACAACAATGGAGTGTGCCAAAATTTATTGTAACAACAGAGCCTGGTGCCTATTCTTATCTTCATTTAGGTGAATTTTTACCACAAGCAAATATTTTGCGTGATGGTGATATTGCCAAGCTAGAAGAAAAGAAAAATCCATCCATTGGCACAATAAAGTTAACTAATACAGACAACAGCAGCTTATCATTTGAAAAAATGATTAATGCTAAATCCTCACCTGTACAGGGAGTGATCGTATTGCACCATGGAAAAATTGTTTTTGAACAATATCCAGGTATGCGAAAGAATGATAATCATGTTTGGATGTCTAATGCCAAACCAGTGGCCAGCTTACTTATTGCTCAACTGGAGGATGAAGGAAAGATAAACGTTAACCAAAAACTTTCTTCTTATATGAAACAAGTCAAAGGTAGTGATTGGGAAAACATCAAAATTATTGACCTGTTAAATATGCAAACAGGGTTAGACTTAATTGAAAATAGCAAAGAGCGCAGCGACCCTAATTCGGGCATTAGTCAATTTTATGCTTCAGAAGTGGGTGCGCCAAATAATAAAGGTTTAGAACAAACTCATAATGAAGCCCTATTTTCAATAAAAGCCTTACATGAACCTGGTAATGCCTTTGAGTACTCATCGGCAGTAACTCAAATGTTAGGTTTACTTGCAGAAGAAGTGAGTGGTAAAAGGCTGGCCGATTTAATTTCTCAGCGTATTTGGCAACATGCAGGTATGAAGGGTGATGCAACTTTGGCACTTACTCCTCAAGGTAACGGTATCATACACGGCCTTATTAGCTCTCGATTAATAGATATGGCGCGATTTGGTCTACTTCATACGCCCAGTTGGCATAAAACAGCTAGCAAGCAAATTGTCTCTGACAATACGTTAACTAAAATTCAACATGGTGGTACCGATAAAAATTATATGAAAGGAACCTTGGGACCTTATATGGCCAAAGTATTTAGAGAACAACCGCTTAATAATAGCTATCAATGGGATGCTATTTTTAGTGATGGTGATATTTATAAAAGTGGTATGAATGGCCAAGGACTTTATGTATCGCCAAATAAAGATATTGTTATTGCTTGGTTTGCCACAGGTTATGCTGATATCCCTATGGAAGCCTTTGCCCGTAAAATTGCTAAGCAATTAAATAATTAGAGTTAATGGATAACAGTTTTATGCTGCCTAAATCGTTTTTTATACTCTGAAGGACATGCATCAAACCACTTTCTAAAGGCAACATTCAGACTGTTACTATCACTGTAACCAAGTAACAGAGCAATTTCTAAAATAGATTGCTCTGTTTCAACTAAATAATATTCAACTTGCTCTTTACGGTATTCTTCAAGCACAAAGCCAAAACTAGTTTGTTCTGTTTTTAACTGACGCTGCAAAGTGCGTTTACTTAAGCTGATTGCTTGCGCCACACAGGCCAAGTTGCCTTCGCCTTTAGGTAGCAAAGCCGATAACGCCATACGTACTTTTGATTCACAAGCAGCTTGGTGGGATAAGCACTTTAATATAGGAGCGGCGAGAGTTTTTAACATGGTATGCAATTCTGCATTACCCTGATTTAAGGGCATATCAAGCATTAAAGGATCTATAAACATTTTAGCTGTAGGATGTGAAAAGCTTATATTTTCACCAAATATTCTAATGTATTCAGATAGCTCTTTAGGCTCAGGAAAACAAAATTCAACCTTTATCGCTGAAAATTTACCATCACTAAGTTGTTTAAGTATGTTTACCCAAGCTAAAAATGTTATTCGCTGTAAATAATGAGTATTTTGGTAAGTCTCGGTAATGGGTGACCATTCATAGATAAAACAACCATCTTTATAATAGCTTGAGCTATGACCAAAGCAGGCAATGAGCTTTCGATGTTGCATTTGCATTCTTAGCAAGTTCAAAACTGTTGTACTTGTTAATGCTAATAGACCACATAAGCCATAGTGAGCCGGTTTAGTATGTTTGACAGTTTGTAAAGCAAGGTCTATATCGCCTGCCATATACTCTGCAGCATGAATAAGGCGAACAACATCTCTTATTGGATAATACTCATTAGGGCTACATTCGCCCATTACAGGCCAATGAGCTAACTGGTATAATTTTTCTCTAGAGCCACAATTAAGTTTTAATGTTGAATTAACGATAATGTTTACAATACTACCTAAAATAGGCCATGAATTTTTAATATCTAAGGCAAATGTTTTTTCTTGAAAATACATATACTCTAAATTTTTAGACATTTATAATTTACCTGTATTGAATATAGGCGTAAAAGTTAATATGAGTATCCCTCTATGTAACTGACATTGATCAGAGCAAATCGAAAAATTTCTATTTAATTGCTCTGTAGTCCCTTATTTTAAAGGGTTGAAATTTCACGGCTAAGAAAACAGCAAAAAAATTAAAATTAATTTTTTCTTATTTACGATACATTTTAAAAATCAGTGCCGATTTCTATTGGGCTACAGCTAAATCAAAATTATCAATATCTGTCTGCTCAACGTCAGATGTAAGGCTAGTTATCGTAATAATTTTTCATAAAGTGAAAATACATTTTGCCTCAAATTTTCCATATTGACATCTTTTTTATATCTTTGAGGGAGTGAATCTCGGCGAACTGTTGTCTATTTTTCAACTATTTCCCATAATTCAGAATTCAAAATAAGCGCCTCCCACTGTTCTCCAAACCAGTTTTGAATATTGCTTTTGGATTATGAACTGCTTTTATTCAAACATACTTATCTGAGGGGGCGCTCTACTTTGTGGGCGCAGTAATTCGATAATTTCGTCATTTATTACATTCAGGTGACTGAGTATCTTTTTGATCACCAATAGATGTTCATTAAACACATCCCGTGTCTACCCCCTGCGGGGCACAATTCGCTGTGAAAATAATCTATCCTGACGATTTGTCGATGTTCGCTATAACCGCCTTTCACAACAAAGTTCCGCTTACTTCTCAGGTAGGTTATAAATAGTCGACAAAATTATTAACCTGGAACACGAGATGTGCTGACTTGCCTGCATAGAACGTATTCGATAGCTTTGGCATGCAGTAATAATCGCCACTGTCTGCGGTAAGCATGACTATCGGCGTTGTAGCATTTTATTCACAACGCTTATTAATCAACTGATATCCGGCGTAACCTGTACCTACGATAACAGTTGAGTCAGCCTTTTGGCTCTCAAGGCTCTCCGGTGTGATTGAGATATCAATAAATTGCTGTTTTCTTTGACGGGCAGTATTGATGACCATTGATGATTAAAGCTTTACTCATATCTCTTTCTTAAAAGCTTCGGGTTATTTACTTTTTAATTGGCGGTGTATTTTAACTACCTTATTATCAACTAGTATATTTTTAACAACCTATAAGTTAAGAGTGCTATAAAAAACTCAATTAAAACAGATCGTAAAGGCCGAAAAAAGTTTTGAATTTATGCAGTGAGCCATGTGCAATTGAAAAAGGAATGCTTTTAATCGGGGAGAAATGGAAAGGCTCAATCATGTATTATTTAAAGAATGAACCTGTTTGATTCAATGATTTGTCTCAAATGTTGAGTGGAGCAGCGATTAAAAGAATTAGAAGGAATGGTGATTCGACCTATAGCGGCTACTTACGAACTGACTGAGTTTAGTAAATCAGCGCTTGGTATACTTAACAGCCTTAGAACTTGGTCAGAATCAAATAATCTAAAAATCTGCTAGATTTTACGCTCGCGACTTTTAAAACTAGGAGCAGGGTCAACTTAAAACTTATAGGCCAGTGAGTTTGAGTTTTGCATTAATGACTTAGACATTCATTGTGTGAGTGCTTTAGCTGTTGCCTTTGGTTATTCAATCGGGCTAGCTATATCAGAAGGTACTTTCTGGTTTTTTTCCTCTTGAACTGACTCTAAAGTGGAGGTCTCTATTTGCAAAAAGCACCGATTGGGTAGAAAGGCCTGACTGTCCGCTTGCTTTCACTGCGATGCGTTAACCT
>JBLIEW010000112.1:0-9755 GCA_047633255.1 Colwellia sp. | reverse complement strand
AATTAATGTACAAAATAATTTGTCATATTTTTGCTTAAATCCTTTATTTCTCACCCAATCAATTACATTACGTCGTTTTTGTAAATAATGATTTTCTTTAAGGCTTATAATTATCGGAGGTTATGTTTGATTTAAATCAAGCAAAATTTTCAATTGTTTTGTATGCTTATTTACTTAGTCCAAAATAGATAAAAGGGTACTGTCATGACAGAAATCAATACAATATTATATGCTACTGACCTTGGAAAATATACCAGACCCGCTTTTCGTATGGCTGTAACCCTCGCCAAACAAAATAGCGCTAAAATTCACTTTCTATACGTAATTGAACCGATAAACCCTAATACAGCATCTATGGTTAACTCCTATCTGGCTGAAGGGACCGTAGAAGATCTATATAAACGTTCCGTTGCTGATTTACATAAGAAAGTTAAGGATCGCATTGATAAATTTTGCCTAGAAGAATTAGACGGTAAAGAATTCCCCGGTGGTAAACCTGAAGCACATATTATTGAAGGTTCACCTGCCGCGACCATAATTAATACCGCCAAAGATAAAAATGCTGACCTTATCGTAATGGGTAGTCACGCACATAGTGTCTTAAACAGTCTGTTTATCGGCTCTGTTGCAGATAAAGTAGTGAACAGGTCAACTACACCTGTATTACTCGTACCACTCAAAAGTGACTAATGTAAAGTACAGCTAATTTTATATACCCAATCCCCTCAAGATGAATTCATTATAAACGTCTTGAGGTGGTTGGGCATAGTTTGAAAATGATAAAATGTGATCTGGTCAACTAAAGTTGACACCTTGTTAAGTGATATTTTGGTAAGATTAACAACTAATTATCTAAAACGGCTTCGTACACTAGTGAAATCACACTGCCATATTTACCAGTTTCAAATTGCTTACCTTTAAATTGATAATCTTTGTCGTCACCTTCTATTTCACTATGACGAGCATTAGTGAGTAATATAATCGCTAAATCATGTTCTGGATCTATCACAGTGACTGTGCCCGTCCATCCGGTATGCCCGTATGCAGAGCTACTAGCATAGGGACCAAAGTGCCATTTTCTGTCGCCATTATTGGCTCGACGCCAACCTAAACCATAGGTGCCATTACCATCATCAGGTTTAACAAACTGATCAATGACTTTGCCCGAAAATAATTGTTTATTGCCATAACCACCCCGATTTAATAAGGCTTGTGCTAAAACAGCCATATCTTGAGCCGTTGAAAAAAGCCCTGCATGACCGGCAACGCCCGCTAACGAGTGATACGCTGTTTCATCGTGTACTTCACCTTGTAAAACATAAGTACGCACATCTTCATAACTGACACGATTACCGCGTGTGGTACCGTGAATTTCGGTGGCCGCAAATTGATTTTTTCTAAAGCCCTTTTGCAATGGATTAAATACCGTATTATTTAACCCAAGAGGGTGATATATCTCATATTCAACATATAAGTCTAACGACATGCCCGTTATTTTTTCTATGATCATACCTAACAGCATATAGTCGGTATCGCTGTACATGCGTTTAGCTGAGCGGCTGACAGCAAAAGGGACTTGCGTTAAAATAAGATTTTTGGTTTTCTTTGAATCGTGAGAGAAAAATTTTGGCCCTAAGTCATTATCACGAGTAAAAAACTTCACTTGCGGCGAGTAACCGGCGTTATGCGTAAGAATATCTTTCACGGTACGTAAATCACGTCCGGCACCACGATAGGTAGGTAAATAATAATTAATAGGTAAACTAGTGTCGAGTTTCTCTTCGTTCACTAGCTTCATTAAAGCAAAGTTAGTGGCAAACATTTTAGTGTTTGAGGCAATATCAAATAAAGTATCTGTCGTCATTTTTACAGGTGATGTTAATAACTCGCCTCCGTCTGCAAACTTTCTCGCATAACCATATGCAGTATTCTTAATGATTTTTCCCTCTTTAAGCACTAATAATACTGCGCCTGGAAAGCCTTGTTCAATGTCATGATTAATGAAGGCATCGACCTTAGTAAATTGTTGTTTGTTCTTTGAACTTTCATCTTCCAGCACAGGGTAAGGAATGGTGATATTAACACGAGCACCTTCAGGTAAAATATTTTCTATTTTAAAGGTGTTATCACCGTTTTTAGTTCGTTTATTCAAAAAGTATTGATAACTATTATAGGCTTGTAAAGGATTAGTAATATTGAGCTTTTCACCATTAATAAAAATATCAGCAGAAACAGCATCTTGATTATCAATGATGATTTCACCTCGACCTTGATAGCTTTTAAAGATACCGCGATCATTAACTAGTTCTCTTGTGCTCCGCTCTAGTTCTGGAAAAGTTTGATCTATTTGCCCTTTTTTACTTAAAATTATATCCGTTTTTGTTACTAAAATACGCCCGTCCTCATATTTAACTAGCAATTTTTTAGCGTGTTCGGGCATATATTTTTCTAACAATGCGAATAAGGTAGCAACCGTTTGCTCATCGGCTCTATTTGTTATTTTCCATGGTACAAAATGTGTTTGAAAGGCATGTAAGACCGCTTGTGTTTGGCTATCAAGTTCGCCCGTTTCCTGGATATCATAACCATAGCGATGAAATGCTTGTTGGATTAAGCCAATATTTGGCATTTGATCTTCAAATAATTGCCAATACTTAAGGGCTGTTTCTTGTTCGTACCACGCGCCAATACCTGCTTGATATAATTGATACCAAGGAAAACGCGGACCGGGATCACTTTTTCGTTGAGGTGCAATATCACTATGACCAATAATATTTGTCGGAGAAATATCAGGGTTTTTCTTTAATATTTCTTTTGAAAGCTCAATAAGCAATTCAATTTGTTTAGGATCATAGTCTGGAAAGAAACACATTTTATTGGCTGCTAAGGTATTATTCAATAAAAGTTGGCCTTGTGCTGACTCAGTTTGATCTTTAGGTAAACGCTCACACTTAGGTACATTCACAATTTCGATGCCAATAGACTGATCATTAACCGCCCTTCTACCTTGCCAGTAACTGCTGCCAGCATGCCAAGCACGTTCATTTTCGTTAACTAGTTTAAGTACTTTAAGTTCATCATCAAGGTAGCTTTTATCATGACTTTCTGGCACTAAATAATGAGAACTTACCTTATTTTTATGAACTAACTCTTGCAGTGAGGCCTGATAATCTTCAGCCGTATAGTGCATGATCAAAAATTTAATGCGTTGCCCATAGTTTTTTGAATGCATTTTTTCTAGAGGCAAGGTATTTGACGTACAACTCGTTAATAAAACACAAGCTAACAAGAATATAATTTTAGGAGAGTATTTTTTTAAAGCTTTAGTCACAGTTAAGTCCAACTTGTTTATCTCTGTTTAGTAGTCTACACCCATATTTTAGCTAAGTTGTGCAAATTGATCGCAATTTAACTTTTACTAGGCCTCACTTGATGAAGTAAATAACATTAATATTTTTTAAAAAAAATTTATAAATTATTTATTACAAAAAATAAGGTGATTTACCAATATTTAAATAAAATAAATTGAAAAGTCAGACTAAATACTGGATATGACAAATAAATTAATGATATAAACAACGATACAGAAACAAAATAATTTATTACTAGCTGTTTATAGCTGCAGGTTTTTATGTCAACGTTTACTAAAATTAAAGCAATTAAAGATTCTCTTTCTCATAGTGAAACGAAGCTGGCTGATTTCATTCTTAATTCGCCTAATACAATAAGAGAGCTTTCTTCTCAAGAGTTAGCGAATGTTGCTGGTGTTAGTCAATCAAGTGTCGTTAAATTCACTCAAAAACTAGACTATAAAGGCTATCCCGCTTTCAAATTATCAGTTATTGATGCACTGAATATTGAAGCACTTAGCAGTGAACAAAATAATGAGCATCTCCATGGAAAAATAACCCTTAACGACTCATTAGAGCAGCTCGCCGCAAAGCTACTGAGTAGTAAAATATCTGTATTGAATGAAACTAAGAATCTCAATGAAGAACAATCAATTGAACAGGCAATTAGCTTAATTAAATCCGCTAAACGCATTCTTATCTGTGGTTTAGGTGGCTCTGCCCTTGTCGGCTATGATTTCTCTTACAAATTACAAAAAATAGGCTTATCGGCTATCGCTAATGCTGATCCTCATGCACAACTTGTGCTGGCGACAACCTATGGTAAAGGTGATTTAGTTTTTGCTATTAGTGAGTCAGGAAGTACCCATGAAATAGAGCAGATTTGCCTACAAGCAAAAAAAAATGGCGCTAGCATTATTTCCTTAACTAAATACGGTAAAACACCGGTATCTAGTTTAGCTGACATCAAGCTTTACTCTGTTGCTGAAGAAGAATCGCTAAGGCTATCGTCTATTCTGGCTCGTACCGCACAAGAATATATTATTGACGTTTTATTCATTGCGATTACTCAGTCTTCAAGACAAAGTCGAAAGTTATTAGAGAAAACCAATGCCATTGTCGCTGAATTTAGAGATTCCAAAAGTAAGTGATTATTTAACATTAATTTTAACCGCGTTAGTTAAATATTTTAACAGCGTACATTATAAGTCTGTATACAATAGATAAGGTTTTCTTAAGCGTTTAAATTTAAGTAAATCTTGCTGCCAACTTTGCTTAATTTCTTGCTCGGTTTTACCCGCTACGATCGCTTTTCTTAATTTATCACTGCCACTGAGTTTGTCCATAAAACTAGCACGGGTAAAGAATGTGGTGTTTTTAGCTTTAAATGCTTGATGCCACTTAATAATAAAAGATAAATCTATTCCTTTAACATGGCTGTGCCGTAAATCTTGCCCAACAAGACTTTGATTCATTAATTTAGGGGTAGATGCCGCACCCGGAGTAGAGACAGGCATAAAGTCAAAATCACCCACCGTTATTTTGTTATGACCAATGACCTGAAAGGGAAAATCAGTACCTCGACCAATACTCACTGGGGTAGCTTCAAAAAATCCAAGCGAGGGATAAAGATTAATAGCCACATCATTAGGCAAATTTGGGCTTGGTTTTATTGGCAGTGAATAGGCCATTGTCCGTTGATATTTTTTCATACTAACCACGCTTAAGTTCAGCTCCTTAGTAGTATTAAGCCAACCCTCACCTTTAAACATTAACGCTAATTCACCCATTGTCATTCCGTGCAATAAAGGTATTTTATGCATACCAACAAATGAGGTGAATTTAGGTTCAAGCATTGGCCCATCAACAAAAGCGCCGTTTGGATTAGGTCTGTCAAAAATAATAAAACTGACATCAGCATCTGCTGCCGCTTCCATCATATAATGCATTGAACTGATATAAGTATAAAAACGCACACCAACATCTTGAATATCAAAAATAATTACATCAAGATTTGCCAAGGCTGCAGCTGATGGCTTGCGATTTTTCCCATAAATAGAGATTAAGGGAATACCTGTTTTTGTATCTATGCTGGAGCTAACTTTTTCACCCGCATCATGATCACCACGAAAGCCATGTTCAGGCGCAAAAATAGCTTGTACGTTAATATGGTTAGCGATAAGCATATCGACTAAATGTTTGTTAGCTACTTGTGATGTTTGATTGACCACCAAGCCAACTCTCTTGCCTATGAGCATAGGTAAGTAATATGTGACTTGTTCTGCACCCAGAATAATGTCTTCACTTTTGGGCTTTATTTGCCCATTATTATCATGAGCCGTAGCCGTATAAGTCAAAAGTACTAGCAATAACGTCAGGTAAAAAATCGTTAATTTATTAGTTATTTTGATGAAAAAACGACGCATAATATATCCTCAAAAATTTATTCTTCTAAACTTTTTTTCTGAACTGTTTTCTGAGCTATTCTGATTGCTCTGATTGTTCAATTGCCTTACGTAAAAAACCTTTATTCTGTAACAAAGCAGTCTTTGCTGTCGCCAGATCCAAGCCCGTTAACACCATAAAAGTTGCTAATTTAGTGCTATTATCGGCCATATCTAAAGCGCTTTTAGCACATTGATAATCACACTCTGTCGCCTGCATAACTATTCTTACGGCTCGAGCATATAGTTTTTCATTACTCGCTCTGACATCAATCATTAAGTTTCGATAAGTTTTGCCACTGCGGATCATGCTAGCGGTAGTGAGCATGTTGAGAATTAATTTTTGTGCGGTGCCCGATTTCATACGCGTTGAACCCGTTAATGCTTCAGCGCCAACAACTGCACAAAGATTAATATCATTAGCTTGTGCGAACTTTTTATTATAACTACAGCTCAACCCAACTACCGTTGCCCCCATAGTTTTTCCGTAATTCATTGCCGAAAGAACATAAGGTGTTCTACCACTAGCAGCGATACCTACCAACACATCTTTAGCTGTCAACTGAGCAGATTTTAAATCTTCAATAGCGAGAGATTTATTGTCTTCTGCCCCTTCAACTGCTTTTTTAATAGCTTTGTTACCCCCGGCAATAATTCCTAAGACCTGTTTATCGCTGACACTGAATGTAGGCGGACATTCCACTGCATCTAAAACACCAAGACGGCCACTTGTTCCTGCACCGATATAAATAAGACGACCACCATTAGCAAAAGCCTCTACTATTTTATCTACCGCCTTAGCAATTTCAGGAATAATATGCTTAACAATATTCGCAACTTTTTGATCTTCATTATTAATTTTTTCCAACACACCAATAACGTCAAGTGTATCGATATCTAGCGTAGCGGGGTTTTGTCCTTCGGTGGTTATCGTTTTAAGTTCATCAATTAGTTTAGATTGTTTGTTCATTAGCACGGTGCTCATTGTTGACCTTGTTATTTTAATTTTCCCTTGAATCTAGCCAAGAATACATTATTCCAAAAAAACATACAAATAACGAATTTTGATAGATAGTGAGATCATCACGAATATTAAACTATTCACATAATAGAAGCATGATATAATTCAAAAAAATAGGCTTTCACTAGAAATAATCTATGAGTTATCGTTCTAGAAAAACACAAGCAATTATAAATTTATCTGCCTTGAAAAATAATTATAATAAGGTTGATGATTTAGCGCCACAAAGTAAAACTATTGCCGTTATTAAAGCAAATGCTTATGGTCATGGCGCGATTGAAGTAGCTAAAAGCCTCCACTCTATGGTGCCGGCTTTTGCCGTGGCATTTATCGATGAAGCGATTGTTTTACGTGCCGCGGGAATTACCTTACCTATTTTAATTCTTGAAGGTCCTTTAGATAAGGAAGACTTTGTATTAGCCCAACTGCATAATTTTTGGTTGATGATACATAATACCGAGCAAGTATCATGGTTAACACAACAACCAAGCTATAAAAAAAATCTTTGGCTTAAAATTAATACCGGCATGAACCGCTTAGGCTTCACACCTGAGTATGCTGAAGAAATATTAGAAAATTTTACTAATGAACAAAAGAAAGGACTTGTTCTTTGTTCCCACTTTTCTAATGCGGACGAAATTGATAATCCAAAAACACAAACGCAAATTACTTGCTTAACAACATTATCAAAAAAACATTCATGTCAGTTTAGCTTGGCTAATTCTATAGGAATAATTAACTGGCCCGAAAGTCATGCCGACTTTAATAGACCTGGTATCGCCTTATATGGTGCAAACCCAATTAAAAACATGCCTATTAAATTAGAGCCAGTCATGACACTGCAATCAACAGTGATTGCATTAAGAAAGTTATGTGTTGGTGAGTCTGTTGGCTATGGCGGAGCTTGGCAAGCTAAAAAAGCGTCAGTTATTGCTACCGTTGCTATAGGCTATGCTGACGGTTATCCCAGAAATGCCCAAGCCGGTACACCTGTATTTATCAATAATCAACTGGCTCCTTTAGCTGGGCGTGTATCGATGGATATGATCACGGTAGATGTGACTAATTTAGCTGATGTTAGTTTAGGTGACGTAGTGGAGTTATGGGGAGAAAACCTCCACGTTGAAGTCGTAGCAGAATATATGAATACTATTAATTACGAATTACTGACTTGCGTGTCTGCAAGAGTACCTAAAGTGTATATTAATAAATAAATTTTAGGTACTCGTGTGCAAGTTCTGATCAAGTGCTTTACAAAGCTTACTGTGCATAAATTGTAGCTACTCAATACCTAAATATTTATGCACTTGTACTGACAAGCGCCAATTATTTGCAATGCAAGTAGCAATAGCCAATTCTGTTGCTCTCGCTTTTTGACTAATCGGTTGTAAATAGATAGGCGTACTTCTAATATTATGCTCTGCTAATAGCTCTTTTAGTTCGCTAACATGATGCTCTGTTGCTACTGGGTGTTTTATTTCATTAGCACGTATCATCGCGCTATTTAAGATAGCATAACCACCACGCATATTAATTTTAGGCGAGACCGTCACCCAACACTTATCTGAAACTCTAATATCAAAGGTGCCTGATGTTTCCACTTGCGTGCTATATTCTTGCCGTTCAAAAGCCTCACAAAGGGAGGTTAAGTCAACCATACAGGGCTCTCCACCAGTGATAACTATATGCTTAGCTTGAAAACCTTTTTCGTTCACTAAAGCTAAAACTTGATCTACTGTCATTGCCGCCCACTGAGGTGTTTCTTGCGCTTTGGCTAACATAGTATTTTGACTTACTTCATCGCTAAGTTCAATTTCCCAAGTATGCTTCGTATCACACCACGAGCAACCGACAGGGCAACCTTGCAAACGAATAAATATTGACGGCTGACCGGTAAAAGAGCCTTCACCTTGTATAGTTTCAAATAGTTCGTTAATTTTGTATTGAATCATTATAATTTGTGCTTTTGCCTATGGTGTTAATCAAGTAAAATAATCTTATTGATTATACCTGATTTATTTTTAAGAGACCTTACTATGACAGAAAAAGCTACGACAAAAGAAGTTATGACAAAAAAAGCTATAGCTGAAAAAGTTGTTGTTATTTATTCCGGCGGGATGGATTCATTTACTGTACTTAATCGAGCACTAAAAGATGGTAAAGAAGTTTATGCTCTTTCATTTGATTATGGCCAGCGCCATGTAAAAGAATTGGAGTGTGCTAGTAGTGTCTGTGAATCTTTAAAAATAAATCATAAGGTAATTGATATTTCATCTATTAATCAGTTATTGGCTGGTTCTTCACTAACAGATGATATTGATATTCCAGAAGGTCATTACGAAAGTGAAAGTATGAAATCAACGGTAGTGCCCAACCGTAATATGATTTTACTTTCGTTAGCGGTAGGTTATGCCGTGTCCGTTGGCGCAGCTCAGGTTTATTATGGTGCCCATAGTGGTGATCATGCTATTTATCCTGATTGTCGTCCTGAGTTTGTCCAAAAAATGAATGATGTTTGCCATATTGCTAATTATGAAAGTGTTGAAATTTTCAGCCCCTATTTAAAGGTAAATAAAACAGCGATTTTAGCCGATGGGCTTAATATGGGCTTAGATTATAGTAATACCTGGACTTGCTATAATGGCAGAGAAAAAGCTTGTGGTAAGTGTGGATCTTGTCAAGAGCGTTTAGAAGCGTTTAGCGATAATAAAATGGTCGATCCAATTGCATATGAGTAATGCATTTATGGCGAGTAAACTAAAAATATAGCCCGACAAGCTACAACACACTATTCACGTGTTATACCCGCTCCACCTCAAGATGCAGGTATCAGCCATTCGAGAAAGGGTTAGGTACAAGGCATGGATTGAAGAGAATAGTTGTTCTATTGTCGAAATTCATAACGCAGGAGATGACCCTTTCTCGGCTTGCCCGTAGGGA
>JBLIEW010000111.1:0-10023 GCA_047633255.1 Colwellia sp. | reverse complement strand
AGGCTCAGGGCAAGCCGAAAGGCTCAGAGCGAGCGGAAAGAGTTAGGCCAAATGATAGATGATTTTGACTTAAATATTTCCTAAACTAAATTCACATCCGGCACTGCTAAATACCAATTCAGTGCCGTTTTTTGTTGGTACCTCTTTAGCTAAATCAATCCATTGATAATAAACATTACGATGTATTTTAGCTAATAGGTTTCGACGAACTATCACGTATAATTCACCTGCCTCGTTAGTTGATAACGGGTGCTGCGCATCCAAAATAAACTCATCGCCAACATTATTTTTAACACACATGATCGTTTGTGAATTATCTTGCCAATGCCATTCGGTTAGCACAAAAGGCGCATCTTCAACGGTAATTTTTATTTTCTCAACAGGCGTCACTAAATAGTAATCATCACCTTCCATTTTTAGTACCGAAGCGAGTAATTTAACTAAACTGGTTCGTTTGAAAATAGTTCCCGTATAGAACCAATCACCGTTAGATTTAATTTGAAGGTCCATTTCACCACAGTACTCAGGATCCCAATCTTCTACCGGTGGGATTTTATTTTTTGAGCTAACCCCTTTAGAGGAAAGTTGACTGGTAATTGCTTCTAGCGACATAAAAAGTGACCTGAGTTAAAGAAAGAGCTATAAGAGTTATATATCAATAATAGGTTAACCCCAGACCTAAAGACAAGCTTTGCATTAGGTTTGAGGTATATATCAATATTTAGCGTTCAATTTTTATCTTGGCTAAAACTTGTTTCACCTATCGATAACGCGTAGGCCTTATAATCCATGTCAGATTTTAATATATGTGAAGACAACCAGTTATAAAGAAATGTCGATATTTTGTGATGTGAATCCACTTTGTAATTTTCAAGGCTTTGCTGTAGTAAATGAAATTTTCCCCTTAACTCATCGTGTTTCTTTATGTGCTCTGCTGTTTTCGGATAGTTAATTTGCCTTAATAAATTTTCTTCTGCTTCAAAGTGCAAATCAATATAAGAAGATAAATGTTGAAAAGTTGCAATCACTGTTGGTTTGGTGTCTTGATGAAAAAATTCATTTATCATATTAAAGAGTACTTTATGTTGCTCGTCCATTTCTTTGTTGCCAACAGAGTACTCAGGTAGCCATTGAATACATTCTTCGTTTGTCTTTTTATTAGGATTAAGTGTCTCAATAGGGGTTTTTAAGGCGTTGGTAATACTTTTTAAAATAATACTTTTTTTAGATGGCTTAATTATATGATCACATACTCCTAAAGGGAGCCATTCTTTTATCTTGTCTTTATCACTAAGGTGAGTGTAAGCGACTATCGGCGTTTTATTGCCCTTTTTACGAAGCGCTTTTGTCACCTCAATACCATTAAGCTTAGGTAAATCGTATGCGATTAATATCACATCAGGATCAAAAGCCGTAATTTGTGTTAAAGCGCTTTCTCCGTCATGAACTAGTAAATATTTGAAGACGGTTTCTGCAAACATTGCATCAATAACGCGAGAGAATATATCTGATGGCTCGGCAATTAATATTTTATAGCTTAATGTTGGGTTTTTTTCCTCATCATCAGCAGTGAGTAATTTGGTATTAAATCCTAAGGCTGTTTTCTTCTTTGGCACACGAATCACTTCAATACTTTGTTTTATTAATTGATTGTTTTTTTTCAGAGTGATTAGCTGATCTATGATGCTTTGGGTAGTTTTTGATATATTGCCATTCATTTCCTCAAGATTGATAGAAATGAGATTTTCGAGTACGGTTTTAACTTCGACGTCATCTATGACTTTATTCACGGTTGATAGCAAACTAGATTCACATTTATTTACTTCATGCATAAAGGCATTTTTGAGTGCAACACCGTGCTCTATACATGATGTGAATTCATCTTCACTGTCAGATAGAAGTTTTTCTAATTTATGGCTTTGGTGATCATCTATTAGTTTCAACTCTTTCAGTAAAACCAATTTTAGTCGGTGTGGCTCGTTAAATGGATTAATGATGATGTAATTATCAAACAGGCCATTTTCACACGCTAAATAGGCGCTAGAAGACTCACGGTTATTAATAAGTAAAATAGCACAGTGAGGAGCTATTTTTTGTTCGTATTCCTCTAAATAATTTATATAGTACTGAATAGTTTTTTTTACATCATTTGATGAAAACAGCAATATTTTGGGTTTTTGTTTTACAATAATATGTAATGTTTTTTGATTCAACGGGTAGGCTCTAAATTTTAGTTTTAGATCCTTAATTTTTTTAATAGCAGGCTCTACAGTATCAAGATCTTGATAAATTAAAATAACGTCAGGGTGATTTATGTGCATTATTTACAATCCATGTTTTGTGTGGCGCTTAGCCTCTTTTTGTTCTTTTTTTTAGGGCGTCTGTGATTAAATAAAATGTAAATTTTTTGGATAATGAAATTAGCGGTTAACCTATTGGAATATCTTCTTCA
The DNA here is from genome assembly GCA_047633255.1 of Colwellia sp. Classification (GTDB taxonomy): domain Bacteria; phylum Pseudomonadota; class Gammaproteobacteria; order Enterobacterales; family Alteromonadaceae; genus Colwellia. The sequence goes on along the minus strand of JBLIEW010000111.1, from coordinate 7,571 downwards.
GTATTGGTTAATCCTTAAAATAGGGCCAACAAAGTAGGGCCAGCAAATTTAATATATACATTGTGCTTAATAAGTGTGTAAACGTCAACTTTACACATTGTATAGTTGAAAATGAGTCTAAATTGATTGCGTAATATGTGTAAAAAAATTAACTTTTTTTCATACTCATAAGATGAAAGCAATGATGACTTTAAAGAAAGATTTAAAGTCATCAAAGATCTTGACCGCTTGCTTCAAGAGGCGTGTTGGAAGCTCTTAAATATCAGGTGAAAAATTAGAGGTGAATCCCCCAGATTTTATGACAACTCTCGGTTAACTCATCACGAAAATCAGGGTGTGAAATTTCAATTAATGCTTTAGCACGCTCCCTTAGGCTTTTATTGCGTAAGTTCGCAATACCATATTCGGTTACTATATATTGAACATGAGCTCTGGTGGTTACAACACCAGCACCGGCATCTAATGTGGTAACAATACGCGATAATTGACCCTGTCTAGCTGTCGAAGGTAATGCTATTATTGCTTTTCCTCCTTTTGATAAACTTGCGCCACGAATAAAGTCCATTTGTCCACCAACGCCAGAATAAATCGAGGTTCCGATTGAATCAGCGCACACTTGACCAGATAAATCCACTTGTAATGCGCTATTAATTGCCGCGACATTATCGTTCCGCTGGATAATAGAGGTATCGTTAACATACTCTATATCTAAAAATACAACCTGTGGATTATTGTCAACAAAGTCGTATAACCTTTGTGTACCGATTGCAAAACCAGTGACTATTTTTCCGGGATGCGTTTTTTTTAGTCGATTAGTGATCACGCCAGCATCAACTAAATCAAGTAAACCATCAGAAAACATCTCTGTATGCACACCCAAATCTTTTCTATCCGTTAAGCAGGCTAATACTGCATCAGGAATAGCACCAATACCCATTTGTAGACAATCACCGTCATTTATTAATTGGGCAACATTTCTCCCGATGGCTTGAGTGACTTCATCAAGTTTCCCTTGAGGATGCAAAGGTAATTCATCTTCTTGCCAATAGACACTATGAAATCTATCGTAAGAAATAAAACCATCACCGTGAGTTTTAGGCATATTCGGATTAATATGTGCAATTATTTTTTTTGCTACGAGGCAAGCGGAATTTGTTGCTTCAACAGAAATTCCCATGGTACATATTCCGTGCTTATCCGGTGGTGATACTTGAATGATTGCTGTATCTATAGGCTGTTCACCTGAGCGAAATAACTTGGGGAGTTCTGAAAGAAACATGGGTACATAATCTGCCTCACCCATCGCCATAAGAGGTCGTGTTGATGTGCTGCTAAAATAACAACGATGACGTAAATGACCGAATAATTCTGGTGATGCTAACGCATCAGCTCTTTCTGTATGAAGCTGTAATAAAGTTAAATTCTGTCGCGTTTTAGCATGTACTGCTAATGCATCGGTAAGAATTCTTGGGGTAGCTGCCATTGAATGAGTCCAAATAAACTCATTATCTTCAATGGCAGATATCGCTTCTAGCGCGGTATCACAGACTTTAACTGACATTATTCTTCCTAATAATTGGTGGATGTTAAGGTAACATAAAGCTATATGCTGTTAATGAAAAGATCATATCAGGTATCTAAATGTGATGGGAATAATATATTTTAATTATTGAGCATCTTTTTTAGCCTACCGAATCTCTTTATAACTTTACTCGCAATCTCAGTAAATCAATAAAGGTATGTTCTCAATTTTGAACTTGTTTAATTCTCTACCAGTACTGTTGAATATTTATGCAAATTAAGGCAGTATTTATCCAATTTAATCTAATTTACTTTTGCTCTATTTATTTACCGATAAAAAGTCAGATAATGCAGAGTAATTACAATGACCGAATAATCAAGGAACATTAATGAAACCCAATACTAAACCGGCCAACCCTAACTTTTCCTCAGGCCCATGTACAAAACGTCCAGGTTATAATCTCGCTGCACTGAATACCGACAGCTTAGGGCGTTCTCATCGCAGTACTATTGGTAAAGCGCGCTTACAAAAAGCGATTACTGAAACTTCACGATTATTAAATCTACCCGCAGGATATAAAGTCGGTATTGTGCCGGGCTCTGATACTGGTGCCATGGAAATGGCGATGTGGTCACTTTTAGGTCAACGCCCTGTTGATGTATTTGCATGGGAGTCTTTTGGCTCAGGTTGGGGATCAGACGTTGCTAAACAATTAAAATTAGACAATGCCAGAACATTTACTGGGGGATATGGAGATCTACCTGATTTTTCACAGGCCGATGCTGAGCACGATATTATCTTCACTTGGAATGGCACAACTTCAGGCGTTAAAGTTGAAAATGTAGATTGGATCAGCGATAAGCGCACGGGTTTAACCATTTGTGATGCGACCAGCGCAGTATTTGCTATGGAACTTGACTGGGATAAAATTGATGTTGCTACTTTTAGTTGGCAGAAAGTACTCGGCGGCGAAGGTGCCCACGGGATGTTAATTTTAAGCCCAAGAGCGATAGAACGATTAGAGTCTTATACGCCACCTTGGCCAATTCCTAAAGTATTTGGTTTAACCAAAAAGGGTAAGTTAATTGATGGTATTTTCAAAGGAGCCACTATTAATACACCGTCTATGTTATGTGTTGAAGATTACCTTGATGCCCTTAACTGGGTTGATGAAATTGGTGGTTTATCTGCAGCCATAGCAAAGAGCGAAGAAAATTTACAAGTATTAGCTGAATTTGTCGACGAAAACGACTGGATAAGTTTCTTAGCGAAAACCGCTAAAACTTGTTCAAATACTAGCGTATGTTTTGAATTAAAAGCCGATGCAACTCAAGTAAAAGCCATTGTCAAATTACTCGATGATGAAGGCGTTGCTTATGATATAGGCGCTTATCGCGATGCCCCAGCAGGTTTACGTATTTGGTGTGGTGCAACGGTTGAAAGCTCAGATTTAACTGCTTTACTTCCTTGGCTAACTTGGGCGTATCAACAAGTCACCGCATAATATTTTTCAGGCAAGTTCTTCATTCGATGTGTTTTTAGCGAATAACGACCATAACAATAACTATTAAAGAGTCTTATATGAAAAAAATTAGAACTTACAATAATATTGCAGCTAAAGGGTTAAATAAATTTCCAGCAGACAGTTATCTCGTTGATACTGTTTGTGAAACGCCAGACGCTATTTTATTACGCAGTCATAAGCTACATAATGAAGTACTCCCCGATTCGGTCCTTGCTATTGCGCGAGCCGGCGCGGGGGTTAATAATATTCCTGTCAACGATTATACGCCAAAAGGTATTGTTGTTTTTAATACGCCAGGCGCAAATGCCAATGCAGTAAAAGAGTTAGTGCTAGCCAGTTTATTACTAAGCTCTCGCGGTATTACCCAAAGCATGAATTACGTTGACTCTTTAGCCTCAGAAACCGATACAGCCCAATTACATAAAAAAGTAGAGGCGGGTAAGAAACAATATGGTGGCTCTGAACTTGAAGGAAAAACCTTAGGCGTTGTTGGTTTAGGGGCTATAGGGGCTAAAATTGCTAACCTTGCTTTAAGCTTAGGGATGAAAGTTATTGGTTATGATCCAAAACTTAGTGTTGAAGCTGCATGGCAGTTATCTTCTGATGTGACACGATCAGCCAATTTAAATTCATTATTAGCCTGTTCTGATTATGTTACTTTGCATGTACCTATGTTTGAAGCAACGCGCGGCTTGATGAACGACGAGGCATTTTCTGCGATTAAAGACGGAGCTAAACTGATTAATTTAGCTCGAGGAGAATTAGTTGAAGAAGCCGCGGTAATTGCCGCTTTAGATTCAGGAAAATTAACCCGCTACATTGCTGACTTTCCAAGTAAGGCATTAATTGCCCATGACAAAGTGGTTTTATTTCCACATTTAGGGGCAAGCACGGTGGAAGCAGAAGAAAATTGTGCTGAAATGGGTGCCTATCAGTTAATCGACTTTTTAGATAATGGCAACATTGTTAATTCTGTTAATTTTCCGGCCGTTTCTATGGAACGCACCACGGGATACCGCGTAACATTTGCTAATGACAATATACCTAAAGTGCTAGGTACCGTATTAAATTTATTGGCAGATCTGAATATTAATGTGCTTGATATAGTAAATAAAAGTCGCGATGAAATTGCCTATACTATTCTAGATATGGAGCAAGAGCCGACAGTGGCGTTACTCGACAAACTATCGAAAGTTGAACATGTTTTTCATGTTAGAAGTGTTTAGGCTAAGCCAGATATTACAAGATAATGAGAATAGCGTGCTTCTCTTATAATATTTAATTTTCAAAAAAATGTAACGCAAAATATGATTTACTCAGCCGTCAGGGCTAGTCTCAAAATAGGTTATGCTACGTTATTCATTTTGACAAGGGAACAACCATTCCCTTTAATCATTATGCTTGTTGTGATTTTATTTTAGCTGAGTAAGTCATTAGTTACTTCTAGCTACTTTAATTTTAATCCTGACCAAGCACGCGTTAGCGCCCAAACGGCTAAGATAATAAAGGTGGTGTGTACAAAGGTGAAGTAAGTAATAACATAAACCCAAGTCCAAGCCGAATTAAACCCTCCTAATATTATCATCAATAATGAAACAATACCTAGTGCCACAAAAGCAATAAGATTCAGTTTGATGCCTAATTTTGCGTGATAATAACTTATGCCGTTGGGCGGCATTTTATTAATAGCTAGCACTAACCAAATAAAGGCAATACCGGGCAAAAAAGTGAGGTTTAAAATTGAGGCAAGTGCGGCATTAGACGCCCCTTTAATTTGTTGTTTATTAACAGCTGTTATTGTATCCGTTTGTGCTAATACCATCAGTAATCCCTAAACGTTAATTCGTTGGTTTAGCAATAACAAAAACTCAGAATAAAGCCAAGGATAAAATTATAACTTTGGTTGAAAGTTGTTCAAGAACAATAAATGTTCTAGTTTTTAACTAGGTTGATTTAGCGTAATTAAAGCAACCTGTAGAGGGGGAGTCTCACCCAGAGGATCTTGAGCATAACAATGGGCAGGCAAACCGATATTAAGTTAACAGATCATTTCTAATAATGATGTTGCGTATTGGTTGGGTAATTGCTGTTAAACGAAACAACAGCGTATAAATACAATTAAAAGCGAAGATTTTTCTTGTCAATCTACGCATAAATGCAATATAATCTGCGCGCCTTACCACTAGGCGCTTCAAGTAAACTCAGTGGTGGCTATAGCTCAGTTGGTAGAGCCCCGGATTGTGATTCCGGTTGTCGAGGGTTCAAGTCCCTTTAGCCACCCCATTCTTCCCCTTTAGATTCAAAGCCTCTGGGCACACCTACTATAATTAGCACTTTCTGAGGAATGTTCCTGTGCATATTCTGTGAGTATTTGAAGCTAATTAGGTCTAATTACTTACACATATATCCAACTCCCAGCTCATATCCTCAACATCGACCGGAACTGATTAACTTTGCCTGTTTAGGGAATTTACTGTCCAGTTCCTGTGTTTTTTTGCTGAAAGTACAATTATCAACCAAAAAAGTAAACGTCAAAAATGTGCGCAGAAGACGGTAGTGATTGTTTTTTTAAGGTCAACTCATCGCCACTTAGCCGACCTTTTGTTAAAATTATTTTTGGTTAAAAGATCTAAAGTTTACTCTAGTAGTTTTGAATATTTAGTTGTATACCTCAAACTTTTAGATTGACCAATCACCAGAAACAAAAAAACACCAATCATTACAATTGATGTTTTCTATAATCGAATATTAAAAAGATTAAATTAAGATTGTTTCTTAAATCGACGAGATGCTAAACCAATCATTCCTAATGCAAAAATAGTAAGTGTAGTTGGTTCTGGTACTTCAGCGAATTGAGTTGAAGCATCTCTGCTGTCTGTGCCTACATAAAAGTAATCAAAGCTTGCTTGGCTTGGATTATTATTATTTTTTAAAAATAAAGCTGTGCGACTATTATCAACAGCGAAAGTTTTAGTCGTTAGTGTTGTCCAAGTATCAAGTTCGAAAGCTTTATATTGAAAAGTATACGAATCCATAGCCCCAAGTTCTGTAATTGCTGTACGCAAATATACAGATGGATTAAAAGACGAAAGAATCAATCCTTCTACGTTAGGATTATTATCACCCAACCCTTGCAACCTGACCGATGGTGTATTGTTCCAATTATCGATAGCAAAAGTAAATTCACCAAAAGAACCATCAACATCACCATAAAACGTTAAACCTGCTAGGCGCCCATTGGCAGTTCCAGGCATTGATACTTTAGTTTCAACATACCATGTATCATTAAGAGCAACTGTTGGACTATCAGTCCAAGCGAAAGGTGCGTTATTACGCACTTGCCACATATCAGCAAAGCCTGTTGTTGAAAAATCTAATGTTCCTGTACCTGAATTATTTAAACTAACACTGCCCACACTGTTAGGAATATCTAAATAAAGGTTACTATCCAGGCTACCTGAGAAGTCAGTTAATAATCCGGCATTTGAAGAACAACTTACCAGTAAAGCTAATAATGTTAATGTTTTGAATTTCATTTGATATTCCTTTTTAATACTTTCATAACCAAATTTGAAAGGTAATGGCTAAAAGTGATACTTCATCATATTTCCTATGATAAAGCACAATTCATACCAATAAAATAAAAATCATTTTATTCAATTGCATAGGTGTTAATGTGTATTTTCATGTAATTAAACTGTAAAATAATTTGACACTAAATAACTCATCAACCACTTGTTTTTGTTTGGGAATAATTAAACTGTTAATTTAATCTTATTTCAATCTAAAAAAGCAATAATATGGTTGAATTATAGGGATTACTTCATACATACTCTTAAAAAATTAGCACGTAACTACGTAAAATATTCCCTTTAGTTGGATTGTTGATTGAAGCTCAATGGTGATAATTATCGCTGCCCTCCATTTAAACACCTTCTTATGTAATCATCTGCTTTTGAGTGTTATCAGTTGGCATACATAAGCACAATAATAGGAAGTATTTGATTCAAAAATAACTAAACGTTCTTTATGAGTAAATGGAAAATAACAATTAAAACAAAGCAGTTATAGCTTGAAATTATTATCAACCTTAGAGTTACAATGTCAGCTATATTGTATCAAAGTGAACATAAAGCAGCCTAATTTTGATGACTAATTTAGGTCAGCCTGTGGCATCAGTGATCGTTACCAGTATAAAAAAATAATATTTAAAACTTTTATAAAACATAACGTCCAAACGCCCAATATGCCCATTTAAAAGAATTGGCTAACAAATAAAGTTAGCCATACTTTTAGTTTAATTAATCATCAAGAATAAAGCCTGCCAAACCGCCAATAGTGGCGCCTATTGCAATTCCTGGTGGTCCAAAAAATCGCGCACCGATTAATGCCCCCGTAACGTAAGCGCGCAATTAAGCAGTGCGCTTAGCTATGATTAAAGTCTAGCTGCACATTCCACGGCATTAAATCGGTAAAATCATCATCGTCACTTTGACGTGCAGGTAATGTTTTGAATAAATGCTG
>JBLIEW010000110.1:0-10054 GCA_047633255.1 Colwellia sp. | reverse complement strand
TTTGGATTTTAAAAAGTGTAAGCCATTGCTGTGGTGTTCGTCGCATGATGATCTCCTTAAATAATTAAAGTGATCATAAGTGAATATTATTCATGGTGGAATAATGCGGTTTATAAGGTGCTTACTTATGACCAACTAAGGACAATATAATATTGCTTGTTATCCGTTTTTATTAGCAATAGTACCAATTTATCTTTACTACTCTGTTTGAGTTCGCGATTAAAATCATTGGTGTTTTTTATATTTACTCGGTTAACCTGCAAAATAACAGATCCTACTTTTATATTTTCCATGTCGGCAACAGATCCAGTTTTTACTTCGGTAATCAAAACACCTTGTCCTGATTTAACTCCAAATTTTTCAGCCAAATTTGGGGTGATATTTTGCACCGTTAATCCTAGTTCTTCACTTTGTCGGTCATGTGACAATGTCTGTTCTTTTTCTTGGGTAAGTTTTTTAATTATTACCGTGACTTTCACTGGTTTGCCATCACGAATAACCTTAAGCAAGACTTCACTTTCGGGCGAAGTTAACGCAACTAAATTTCGAAATGAAGCAATTGATAATATTGGTTTATCACGAAAAGAAATGATAATGTCACCCTGTTTTATCCCCGCCTCAGTAGCAGCTGAATCATCCATAACTTGCGCAACCAAAACCCCTTCATTCTTTTCAAGATCAAACGATTTTGCTAATTCAGGCGATAATTCTTGAACCAAAACGCCTAAATATCCACGCGTTACTTCTCCATATTTCATTAGTTGTTGGGCAATATCATTGGCAAGGTTAATAGGAATGGCAAAACCAATACCCATATATCCTCCACTTTTTGAAAATATTGCTGTGTTAATCCCCACTACATCGCCGTCAAGATTAACTAATGGACCGCCTGAATTGCCTGGATTGATAGCGGCGTCTGTTTGAATAAAGTCTTCATAGTCATTAATACCCAAGCTATTTCTACCCGTTGCACTGACAACGCCAACGGTTAAAGTATGGCTTAGACCAAATGGATTACCTATAGCAACCACCCATTCACCGACTTCTAATTTGGAAGAGTCTCCAAGATTGAGCATAGGTAATTTGCCTGTTTTTATTTCAAGTATCGCAACATCCGATTTAGGATCAGTTCCGACAATGTCAGCCTCAAATTCTCGTCCGTCTTGCAGTATAACGTTAATTTTTTCTGCATTCTCAACCACATGATTATTTGTTAAAATGTAGCTCTTATCAACAAATAAACGCTCTTTACTTGCAAAAATAAACCCGGAACCTTGCCCTACTACTTTAGGTTGTTTACGAGGTTTTTGAGATTTTTTGTTATCGCCAAAGTTATCGTCAAAAAAGCGTTTGAAAAAATCAGAACCAAATGGCCATTGCTCATCAAAGGGCATAGGAAACTGGTGATATGATGAATAACGTTTTGTCGCTTCAACTTGAATAAATACAACAGAAGGGGAAACACTACGGGCAACACTTGCGAAAGCTTTACTGCTTTGACGTAAACTTTCCATGCCATTGTCTTGCGACTGGACGGGTATTACAAAAAACAACAACACCAGTAAAACAATAATGGCAATAATACTGATTCGGACCTTTTTCATATTCCCTCCTTCGAAGGACTCACTTAATCCCTACCTTTATTATTAGCTAACATTTATATTTATTCACTGACTTATGTCAGAGCGAAAGGTACTGGAACAATTTATGATGACTCAGGTTTCACAAACGTATCCTATTTTTTAAAAGGAGATTGTTATGAATAACTGGGTAATTGTTGGTGACAGCGCACGCGCACGTTTTTATAAAACTAAAAACGCCACTTCTGATTTTCAAGAGTTCCAAACGCTGATTCATAATGAATCGCGAATGCAAGAACAAGAACTCACAAGTGATCGTTCGGGTAATTCACATGATACTGCAGGCATGAGTCGTTTTAATATTAATCCAGATCAAAATACTAAACAAAAGGAGTCAGAAAAATTTGCCCATGAAATAGCGAGTTATTTGGAAAAAAGTCGTACCGACAACAAATTTTCTCAATTAGTCGTGGTTGCCGCACCAAAATTTCTAGGTCAGCTAAGACATGAGCTAAGCGATAGCTGCAAAAGAATGATCGTTTCAGAATATGACAAGAATATTAGCCATATACGAACATCTGATCTAAGGACACATTTACCCTCGAAGCTTTGGTAATCCAGCACCATACCAAGTCCATCATTAATTATACAAAAGTTAGGTTAAATGGTAATGGGTAATATAACTAGCAAAACATACAGGAACTACATTAAGTCGGCCCAAACAAAAGATGCTCGAACCTTTGATGTCATTATCATTGGCTCAGGGACCGGAGGCATGAGTGCCGCCTCTTTTTTGGCTCAAGCAGGAAAACGCGTACTTTTGCTTGAACAACATAACGTACTAGGCGGCTTTACTCATACGTTTGAGCGTGCTGGTTATATTTGGGATATTGGTCTGCACTATGTAGGCCATGTTCATATCAGAGGTAGTATATTGAACAAGGTCTTTCGCTATATTTCGAAAGATAAACTCAAATGGGCCCCCCTTGATGACATTTACGACAGAGCTATCTTTGGCAACGAAGAGTACCAATTTCCCAGAGGAAGAGAGAATCTTAAGGCCAAGTTAAAGGAATATTTTCCCAACGAAAAAGATAGACTTTCAATCGATAAATACTTCACCTTAGTCGATGAAGCTCAAAACCTTGGCAGCGGTTACTATCTCGAAAAAACCTTACCACCCTTTTTATCTAACATATTTGGTAATTATCTACGTCGAAGCACACTTAAGGTTTCCGATAAAACCACATTGGAAGTATTAAGGGGAATTACCGACAACGCTAAACTGATTGGCGTACTTACGGCGCAATATGGAGATTATGGTTTAGAGCCATCAAAGAGCAGTTTTTACATGCACACACTGCTAGTTAACCACTATATAGATGGCGCGGCCTATCCTGTTGGTGGCGCATCAAAATTTGCCGAATATATTGTTCCAATTATTCATGAGTCGGGAGGAATGGCCCTAACACAGGCTGAAGTGGTTGAAATTATTGTTGAAAAAAATAGTGCAATCGGCGTTCGCATGCAAGATGGAAATACGCTTTTAGCCAAAACAATTATCAGTGCTGCTGGCATTGTCAGTACTTATTCACAGTTACTGCCAAAAGAAGTGAGTAAGAGTCATGCGCTAGATAAACTACTTGATGAGCTAGAGCCTGCAACTGCCCATGTTGGATTATATATTGGTATTAAAGAATCTTCGACAGCACTAGCATTAAAAAAATGCAATTATTGGATTTTTCCTCCGCAGTATGACCACGACAAAGGACGAGCTGAGTACCAAGATTTTAACGCCACAATACCGGTCGCTTTTGTATCATTTCCCTCGGCGAAAGACCCGTTATCAGAAACAACCCATCCGGGTAGAACTACTGCAGAAGTGATTATGTTACTTCCTTATGGCTGGTTTAAAAAATGGGAAAATACAAAATGGCAAAAACGTGGTGAAGAATATACAGCGCTCAAAGAAGAATTAGCGCAACAAATGTTTGAGCAGTTGTATCGTGTTGCGCCGCAACTCAAAGGAAAAGTAGATTATTATGTAGTATCCACACCACTCAGTACTCGTCACTTTTCAAAGTATAGACAAGGTGAAATTTATGGCATTGCACATTCACCACAACGTTTTAGGCAAAAATTTCTACGTGTCCATACACCAGTAAAAAATCTGTTTCTTTCAGGACAAGATGTCATCACCGGGAGTATTGCGGGTGGTACCATGGCGGGGCTGTTGTGTGCGTCGACAATTTTGAAGGAACACCTGCTATGGACCATAAACAAAACAATAAAATAGATTTAAATCAGCGTATTGCTATTTTAGGTGCCGGTGCAGCAGGGCTAAGTGCCGCGGAGGCTCTCAAACTCAAAGGTTATAAGTATGTAACATTATTTGAACGTACTGATCATGCTGGTGGAAAATGCCTAAGTATCGAAATTAACAAAAAAAACTATGAGCTTGGTGCGGGTATTTTGACTAAAAACAATATAATCCCCCTTCGGTTGGCTAAAAAATATAATGTCCCGATAGAGCGAGCCGATATCGGGCATAGTATTTTTGTTAACAAAAGTGGCAGACAAATTCCTCAGCAATCACTGCTGCTAAAGCTTAAAGTGCTATGGCAGCTTATATTTCGCTATAGACGTATATTAAATAAATACAAGACGCTGGAATTACCAGGCTTTGATAACCTTGACCCATCGGTCACCTTGCCATTTTCTCAATTTTCCAAAGAAAATAAGATTACTGATTTAGCTGATGCATTTAGCTTATTTCTCACGGGATTTGGCTACTGCTATGCTGATCATATACCAACAGCTTATGTACTGAAATACGCCAACTGGGAAACCATTGTTGCTTACTTAAAAAAACAGGTTTACATTTTTCCCAATGGCATACAGGGTTTGTGGACGTGTGTTGCGAAGGGGCATGACATTAGGTTGAACTCAGTCATTACTAAAATTATCCGAGCAAAAAATATTACTATTGTCACTGAGGCTGGAACAGATGAATTTGATCGGCTGATTGTCACGACGCCTTTGGACGAATTGTTATTATTTATGGATGTGAGTGCTCAAGAGCAAACGCTATTTAAAAAAATTATGTATCTGGATTATCAAACCATTATTTGTACGGTGAATAACTTTGTTGAAGCGACTGGTTATGTACCAGATAACTTCATTAAGGAGCGATCCGGACACCCTGTTTTGTGGTATTACCGACAAATCGGAGAACCAGTTTATTCTTTTTATGTACTAACAGATAAAGATATCAGCACAGGAGGCGTATTCAATGAGGGTAAAACCTTTAACCAAACGAAAACAGTCAATGAGATAAAAGTCATCGATAACCTAAAAAGTTTTGTACTGAAAATGGGAGCAGAGATCGAATCGGTTCATCAATTTGTACACTGGAAATACTTTCCTCATATCGGCTCTGAGGAGATGAGTAACGGCTTTTATGACAAGCTCAGCAATATACAAGGAAATCAACATACCTACTACGCTGGCGAGATACTCAATTTTAGCTGTGTTGGGTTTACTTGTGAATATTCGGAACATATTGTAAATAGATATTTTTAACCTAGAACATACGTGAGCGATTAACTCAATATAACTGCCAGTTTTCAATAAAGCCTTGTAAGGCCATCTACACAAGCAATGAAAATATCATTTACACCTGACTTTGTAAGTTCAGTCAGTATATTTAACCGGTACATTAACAATAATTAGGCACCTTCATTTTGTTGCTCTTATAGCCGTAATTGATCGTTTTAATAGACATCAAGCGATCAAATGACATTTATCAGGGAGCTTATGTACCGAAATGATAATCTTGATACCGATAGAAGCGGTGTAGGTATCTTCGATGAGCGGCCTTTAACGAACGATAAAAGCGACTATTGATGAGATCGATTCTAGCGTATAGAAGATATTAGCAAAACAGGAGAAAACTGTTATGTACAAGACTACTACAGCAACCTATACAGATGAAATTGCCCTTAAAAATGTGGATGATGAACTGGTGAATAAGGGGGTTCCAAGGGAAAATTTTTTCATCGATGAAAAAATTTTACAGATCAAGGTAATGATGCCAGAGAGTGAAGAACAGGAAATAATGGATATCCTCAATCGTCATGGACCCACTAAGGTTCAATAAGCAGATCTGTCACGCAGTTTAGCTACTGACAACAGAAACAGAGTTAAGTAGCTGAAATTATAATCTGCAATGGAATGCTGGGTGATAGATTTTGTGTAACGGCAAGTTATAACTAAATCCTTTAAACGGTCTTTAAATTTAATCATAAATTAACTAAAGGCCGTTTCTCAATTTTTTATTGCTGCATCAATCGCAAGATAAACCGCTTTCTTTGCTGAATAATAAGAGTTAAAGAGTTTACGTTTCTTACTCTGCCACAGATTGATATATTCTATTAAATTTTCGGTCACTTCTTAATAATTTTTCTCTGTACGTTTAACAATAATTTGGCACCTTCATTTTGTTGCTATTTTAGTAGCAATTGCTCGTTGTAATAGAAAATAAGCGAACAAATGACATTTATCAGGGAGCTTATATAGCGAAATGATAACCTTAATACCGATAGAAGCGGTGTCGGTATCTTCGTTGAGCAGCGCTTAACGAACGATAAAAGCGACTATTTAAGCCAAGTAATTGGTTCTTTATTTTATACGTAGTTAGTGATGCTATTTGTAACTGCGTAACTATCATTAATTTGGAGATTATTATGTCATTATTTAAACACCAACCATTAGCCACCATGCCACAACTACCTATTTTTTCTCAGTTATCTGATGAAATGAATCAATTTTTCGGCCATGATTTACCGCTATTTAGTAGACAATCAGACCTTAGTGAATGGCAACCTGCCACTGATGTAGAACAAAAAGATAACCTGTATATTGTTAAGGCCGATATTCCAGGCGTTGATCCAAAAGACATCAAAGTATCGATGGAAAATGGCAACTTGATCATTGAAGGTAAACGGGAAACTAAAGTGGAAGAAAATAAAAAAAATTATCGTCGTGTTGAACGAAGTTTTGGTAGTTTTTATCGTTGCATTAATTTACCGGATGCTTCTGATGAACATAAAAAAATCGAAGCACATTGTAATAAAGGCGTACTGGAAATTATTGTACCCAAGATTAGCGCAGCAGCACAAAAGAAAATTGAAATAAAAGTCGATTAACGATATTAGCAAGTTTTGAACCGCTAAAATCCTAATTTTAGCGGTTCACGTCAAATCATTACCCTATTAAGGAAAAATATGAACATACTAGACTATTACCAGCTTACTCAAAAGCTTACAGAAATGAACATGAAAAAATTAAGCGAAATTACAGTAAATGAGTACTCGAAGTTTTTGCATCCAAGCTTAGCTCAACAGCTCTACATTGGCTCATCAGTACACAATTGGCTCAACATTTGTACACAATTAGCTCATATGTACCCCCTTGCCTCATCAGTCCAGAAAAAGAAAGAAATAGAAAGAAAAGTCGATTAACAAACACTCTAAACTTAAATCCACGCTATGCTACTAAACAAAGGTAACTTCCCAGCCCTTCAACCAATTATTCCAAATCCAAGTAAAACCATTAATGAGTATTCTTTACAAATGCATTTTTCAACACCGTATCAACATGCTCGGCTAAAATAAAATGCATTTTATTATGTATAGATTCAGGTAAATCACTTAAATCTTTTTCATTACGCTTAGGTAAAATTACCGTTGTTAAACCTGCACGATGTGCCGCTAATATTTTGTCTTTAATACCACCAACGGGTAACACTAGCCCACGTAACGAAATCTCACCTGTCATGCCGACTTTATGACATACAGGACGTTTTGTTAACAGGGATACGAGTGCCGTAACTAAAGCAACGCCTGCAGATGGACCATCTTTTGGGATTGCCCCCGCTGGAATATGTACGTGAATATCGGTAGTTTCAAATATACTACTTTCGATACCTAATACCTTTGCGTGTGAACGTACATAACTTAATGCCGCTTCTACTGATTCACGCATTACATCACCAAGCTGGCCTGTAATGATTAAACCTTTTTTCCCCGGCATTGCACTCGCCTCGATGAATAGAATATCGCCACCAACCGAGGTAACAGCAAGCCCCGTTGCTACACCAAATAGTTCCGTATACTGTGCAATGTCATAAGCAAAAGGGGGTTTGCCAATTAATTCTTCTAACATAGAGCAAGTCACATGCAGTGATTCAGCTTCTTTTTTGGCTATTTTAATTACAAGCTTCCGACAGATAGATCCTAACCTGCGATCAAGGCTTCGAACGCCCGCTTCTCGCGTATATTCTCGAATAACTCTTAATAATGCATATTTACTGATCATTAATTCTTCAGGTAGTAAACTGTTTTCTCGCAATTGTCTTGGCAACAAATAACGCTCGGCAATATTTAATTTTTCATCATCGGTATAACCCGATAAAGTGATCACCTCTAATCTGTCGCGTAAGGGGCCAGGAATTGATTCAAGTTGATTTGCGGTAGCAATAAACATTAACTGGCTAAAATCAAAAGTGACTTCTAAATAATGATCACGAAACGCTTTATTTTGCTCTGGATCTAATACTTCTAATAATGCTGCAGAGGGGTCTCCACGCCAATCAGCACCTAATTTGTCTACTTCATCTAATAAAATAACCGGATTTTTAGTGCCAACATCACGTAATGCTTTGATGAATCGTCCTGGCATGGCTCCTACATAGGTTCGACGATGACCACGAATTTCAGCTTCATCACGAATGCCACCTAAACTAATCTGGCACAATTTACGACCTAATGCATGCGCTATTGAATGACCTAATGATGTTTTACCAATCCCCGGAGGTCCGACAAAGCATAAGATAACACCCTCACGGTCTTGTCGAATTTTGATAGATTGATCTTCACTCTTTTCATTGTCTTCGATATTCCGTTGATGACGAAGTTGCCGGACGGCCAAATATTCCAAAATTCTAATTTTTATTTTATCTAAACCATAATGGTCTTCATCAAGTATTTTTTTTGCCTTTTCAATATCGAGTACATCTTCGGTCATTGTTTGCCACGGCAGTGCAACCAGCCAATCAAGGTAGGTGAGTGTTAAACCTGCTTCAGAAGAGGATTCAGGAATTCGCTCCAAACGTGATAATTCTTGCTCTGCCTGCTCTTTCGCCTCTAGCGACATACCGCTCTCTTCAATTTTATTTCTATATTCTTCCACTTTTATACTTTGACCATTTTCTTCACCCAACTCACGTTGAATCGCTTTAATTTGATGCCGTAAAACGTATTCTCGTTGTGCTTTTGCCATTTCACCATGTGCTTCAGTTTGTATTTTTTGGCCTAATTCCAGCACTTCCATTTCATGCTGAACCAAGTCAATCAGTTTTAGCATTTTTGCTAATATGTCAGGCTGTGCCAGAACTTCCTGCGCATCCTTTACTTTTAACCTCATACTTGTACTAATCAGGTAAGTTAATTGACGATAATTTTCAGTTTGTGCCAGTAAATTCAATAAGTTTTTTGGCAAGTATGAAATAATTTCGGTCAATTTAGTAAAGGATTTCAGTAAATTAATGCGCACAGCCTCTGCTTCAATATCACCGTCTTCAGGCTCAATATCATCAATTCTGTTAACGTGTGCTTGTAAATATGGTTGCTCTTTTAACCAATGTTCGATGAAACATTTTTCTAATCCTTGCAGTAAAACATCGGTATTGCCGTTTTCTCCTGGCGACGCTCGAATGACCTGCGCAATGCAACCAATATCATAAAGATCTTTTGAATTGGGTTGCTCAGTTTTTGGGTTCTTATAGGCAACAATAGCGAGTAACTTATTGCTTGAAAAAACGTCTTTCAATAGTTGAAGTGATTTCGCTTGTCCGACAGAAATAGAAATTACGCTATAAGGAAAAAGAACAACATTGCGTAATGGTAATACAGGAAGTTCATTTGGGATAGATAACCAATCTTTATCGGGTTGATGAACACTGATTGATTCGTGCCCATTTTGATCGTCGATTATTATATCGGGCATAAAGACTCCTATGTTTACAGTGGAAAATAAATAACACCATTATTACGCTAAAGGGATTACGGGTACATATGATCATTAAGGCATTTCAAATCGATATATCTTTATAAAAATCAATTACATACCTATAAAAACTAAGCTTTACACACCTTTAACAAATAAAATTTAACCTTAGAATTATGTTCATGATAGAGGTAGGGATTAAATGTATCACTGATATTTATCAGTTTATTGACTGGCGACTGAAATCCGCGACTTGTTTAATTTGCTAAAGTACATTGATACCTGACGAATCCCCTCGAAATATAATCATAAAAATAGATGATTAGGGGATCGACCTTCATGGCAAATTGTGATCAAATTACTTCGCCAAAAACAACATTACACAATTGCCATGAAAGTCACCGATA
>JBLIEW010000109.1:0-10233 GCA_047633255.1 Colwellia sp. | reverse complement strand
ATAAAAAAAGCGACCTTGTCGGTCGCTTTTCATTTAACTATCAAGTTAACAAGATAATAACCAAAAACAGGCTAATTACCTGCTACAAATTAATAGCCTAAATACGTTTTCTAACGTAACTGCCAGGGGCCGCTTCAATACTCTCATATTTTTTAGAGCCTTGTTTACGTGCAATTACTTGCTTGCCTGATTGAGGAACAACCCACTCTTCCCAATCTGTCCACCAAGAACCTTCTTTTTTGGTAGAACCTTCAAACCAGTGTTCTGCAGAATCAGATAATTCGTCATTAACCCAATGTGGGTATTTACCGTGATCTACAGAATTAATAACACCAGCTAAATGGCCAGAGCCAGCTAAAACAAACCTTGTAGGTCCAGAAAGCGCCTTAGCTCCTTTGTATGATGCTTGCCATAAAACGATATGATCGGCAATTGTTGCTAAGAAATAACTTGGCGTATCAATTTTACTCAGTTCAATTGGAACGCCTTCAACTTCAACAGCGCCATCTTTTATCAAGTTATTTTCTTGATAAGTATTAGTCATATAAAAATCAAACGTTTCTGCTGGTAAGTTTGAAGAGTCGCTGTTCCAGTATAAAATATCAAACGGCGCAGGATCTTTACCTTTTAGGTAGTTATTAACAAAATAAGACCAAAACAGGCTATTTTCACGTAGCATGCTAAACGCTAAACCAAGTACACGACCATCCAATATACCTTTCTCTTTAATATCTTTTTTCAAGAAAGGTAACATTTGCTCAGAAAGATAGACGCCTATTTCACCTGGCTCTTCAAAATCTAGTAGTGTTGTTAAAAAGGTCAACGAGTTTATTCGAGTATCACCTTTTGCCAATAGGTAGGATTGGGTTGTTGCTAATAATGTTCCGCCAATACAATAACCAACGACATTCACTTTGCTTGATTTGGTTAATTCTTCAATAACATCAAGTGATGCGATTGGTCCTTCTTTCATATAGTCATTAAAGCCTTTATGAGAAAGTGTCTTGTCGGGATTGACCCATGAAATGACAAATACCGTATGACCCTGACCCACAGACCATTTTATTAATGATTTTTGTTCATCCATGTCCAATACATAATATTTATTAATAAAAGGAGGAATAAACAATAAAGGAACTTCATTGACTTTTTTAGTGGTGGCTTTGTACTGTATAAGCTGAATTAAGTCATTTTGGTAAATTACATCACCTGGGGTGTAAGCTAAATCTTCCCCTAAAGTAAATGCATCCACGTCAGTTTGGTTGATTTTAAGCGCATCAGCAGGACTTTGTTGTAAGTCTTGCATAAAGTTTTGTAACCCTTTGATAAGGTTCTCGCCTTTAGAATCTAATATGTCCCGACAAACCTCTGGGTTCGTTAAGGCATTGTTACTTGGAGAAACAGAGCTGATGTATTGACGAGTATAGAACTTAACTTGCTCTTCAGCTTTAGGATCATCAAAGTGCAAACTATTAACCGTATCTTGCATCATGGTAGAATTTAAAAGGTAAGACTGTTTTAGATAGTTAAAAACAGGGTTTTCAGACCATTCACTGTCTTTAAACCTTTTATCATTACGTTCCTCTGATACCACTGACTCAACTTTTGAACCGAGTAGTGCTTTAGTCGCGTTTTGCCAAAGCTCTGCTTGCTGGGTCATAAAAGCCATTTGTTTACTAAATAACTCGGCAGTATCAACCTTTACCCCTTTAGAGAGAAGTTCAGTTAACTTCTCTGAATCTAGCATTGAATTTAAATTATCTTTATCAGAACCACTTAAAACCTGTTTTACCATGCTATTAAATATTTCTGAGTATTGTTCTAAAAATTCAGCTACTTCTTTCTGCTCACTCGATTCCATAATATATCCTTTTAAATGATAGGGTTATAATTTATTTGCCTTTAAAGCAACTGAAAATAACAAACTAAAATGTTTCTTGTAAATTATCGATGAATAATTTACAAACAATAACAATAAGATACAAACAATAACAATAATATACAAACTTATTTGCTAATTATCTATTTTAACAGTCTTGCATCAGACTTAAACATTAACATATAGTGCTTGCCTATTTGTACTAAATACTAGGCATATATTTATTTTTGACGCGGTGCAGCAAAGAATTATTGACCAAGGTGATATTGCTAGGTATACTCGCTTCAAATATATTTGCTGCACCGCAATATAGAACAAGAAAAAATAAGAATTTTAATTAACTCTTAATAATTATATAAGAATCTTAATTAACTCTAACGTAATCGAATCAACCTTTAGTATTGATGTATTGACCTCTTTTAAGAACGTTAAACTCAAATATGATGGATAATACAGGTTGAAAATTTATCTGAAGGATAAAACACATGATGTATCAAAGTTACGATCTATATAGTCGCTCCGCTGAAATGATGAACGGCTTTATCGCGTTGAGTCAAAAATTAATGGATAATCCCTTTAATCCTTATGCAAAAACCTTGCTGGGTAAAAGCATCAGTGCCGGGCTTGATAGTGCTTTTCATCATACTAAAGTTTACGACAAGCAACCTTTTGATATCAAATCAACAGTTATTGATGGCGAAACGGTTAGCGTTACTGAAGAAACAATTTTAGTAAAACCTTTTTGTAACTTAATCCACTTCAAACAAGATACTAAGATTAAACGACCTAAGCTTTTTTTGGTGGCCCCACTTTCGGGTCATCATGCAACATTGTTGAAAGCAACAATAGAGCGCTTAGTTGCAGACCATGATGTGTATATTACTGATTGGCTAGATGCTAAAAACGTGCCTTTATCTGAAGGAACCTTTGGTTTTGACGATTATGTAACTTATCTTATCGACTTTATGAAAGAGATTGGCGAAAACACTCATTTATTAGCCGTTTGCCAACCTACGGTTCAAGCACTAATAGCTACCGCTGTTATGGCTAAAGCAAAAGATCCTGCTACGCCTAAGTCTATTACATTAATGGCTGGCCCGATTGATACAAGTATCAATCCTAACGATCTTAATCGATATGCCAGTGAAAAAGATTTAAGTTGGTTTGAAAATAACGTTATTATGACCGTGCCTAATCGCTACCCCGGCGCTGGCAGAAAAGTCTACCCTGGATTTATTCAATTAACTTCTTTTATGTCTATGAATATAGAAAGCCATATAAAGAAACATAAAGACTATCTTAGCTATGTTTATCATGGAAAAGATGAAAAAAGAGCAAGTCACCGTAACTTTTATGATGAATACTTAGCCGTATTAGACCTTAATGGTGAATTCTATATAGAAACGATTGACCGTGTTTTCCTAAATCAAGATTTAGCTAATGGTAAAATGACTTACCTAGGTGAACTAGTTGATTTGTCAGCAATAAAAAATACACCATTACATACCATTGAAGGTAAGAATGATGATATTTGTTCATTAGGGCAAACCGAAGCAGCACAAGCTTTATGTTCTAATATTCCTGAGCAAGACAAATTACATGAAGTTTTTGAGGGTGTTGGTCATTTTGGTACTTTTAGTGGCTCTGGTTTCCGCGAAAGAATCGCGCCTAGTATCACAAACTTTATCAATAAATATAACTAATTATCCTGTGAGATAAGTAGTTAAATAAAAAGTAGGTTTGTTTTATCAAACCTACTTTTTTTTGTCATTTTTTTGTTATATTAGCTATCTTGCTACCCAACCCCCATCTAATACCATCGTTTGTCCTGTCATATTTTTAGCTACATCACTGGCTAAATAAGTTACTGAACCACATATTTCGTCTATATCAATAAACGCTTTTTTCGGCATTGGTGCCAACATAATATTATTAACAACTTCCTCTTCAGTAATACCATGCTCTTTAGCCGTATCTGAAATTTGTTTCTCAACCAATGGCGTTTTTACATAAGCCGGGCAAATAGTATTAATAGTAATATCTTGATCACCGGTTTCTAAGGCAATAACTTTAGAAAAACCTATAATGCCATGTTTGGCTGCAACGTAGGCACTCTTAAACGGAGAAGCAACTAACCCATGTAAAGAGCCAATATTAATGATACGACCAAAATTATTTGCTCGCATTAAAGGTAATACTGCTTTGGTCATCATTGCAGGGCCAACTAATAATACATTAGTAATCAATTGCCATTTATCTGCTGGAAACTCTTCTAATTTAGAAACATATTGAATACCTGCGTTATTGACTAACACATCAATACGGTTATTAAACTCATCAGCATGGGCAATAACATTATCAATATCAGCTTGAACAGTGACATCAAGTTTAAACGCTAATGCGTCGCCGCCAGATTCGTTAATATTTTGAGCTACTTCTTGAGCCACAGCTAAATTAATATCACTAATAAGGACTTTATAACCTTGCTTCGCTAAATCTTTTGCTATGCCTAAGCCTATACCACTGACAGAACCCGTAACTAAAGCTGTTTTTTTATGTGTCATATTTTTTATTCCATTAGGTTATTTATCGTTTGTATTTGAATAGGATATAACGATAGCTTGCTAATGTTAACTAAACACTTCAATTTTATCTGATGAAACACATTTAAACTTAAACACGCCATATCAACCAAAAAAAACAGGTAATAACATATAACAAAAAGATATAAAAAAACAACAGGGCAATAATTGACCTGTTATCGAATATAAAAACTACTTTACTAAAGATGAATACCAACAATCCGCTTTATATCAAATAAAAATCAAAATTCTATCAAAAAACAAAATTAAATTTCAACACCCCCCCCTACTTAAGTATATTGGTTGAATGATTCAGCTTGATATATGATGGATATTGAACTGGATAGCTCAATACACATTAAGCTTCTAAATCTCTATATAATAATTATTCAATACAACAAGGAGTACAAATATGGGACGCATTGCATTAGTAACAGGCGGAACACGTGGAATAGGCGAGTCTATTAGCGTTATGATGAAAGAAAATGGTTATACTGTAATAGCGAACTATGCTGGTAATGATCAAGCAGCTCAAGAGTTTACCGAGCGAACAGGTATTCAAACTGTTAAGTTTGATGTCGCCGATTTTGACAGCGTAACTAAAAATATTGCTGATATAGAAGCAACAGTTGGACCTATCGAAATTCTTGTAAACAATGCAGGTATTACCAGAGATGGCACCATGCATAGAATGGATTTTGAAAAATGGAACAAAGTTATTCAAACCAATTTATCATCTTGTTTCAATACATCCCGTGCTGTTATTGAAGGTATGAGAGAACGCTCATTTGGGCGTATTGTAAATATTGGCTCTGTTAATGGCCAAGCAGGCCAATATGGTCAAGTGAACTATGCTGCAGCTAAATCAGGTATCCATGGTTTTACTAAAGCATTAGCACAAGAAGGCGCTGGCAAAGGCATTACCGTAAATGCGATTGCACCAGGTTATGTAGCAACTGATATGGTTCGCGCTGTACCGGCAGATGTTTTAGCAAAAATTGTTAAAACAATCCCGGTAGGACGTTTAGGCGAACCAGAAGATATCGCTCGCTCTGTTTTATTTTTAGTGGCTGATGAAGCAGGTTTTGTTACCGGCTCTACATTATCTATTAATGGTGGTCAGCACATGTACTAAATATAAAATTATCGTATGATAACTTTATATTATTAACGTAGATGAGCGATCATCTACGTTTTTTATGTGTTAACTAGTCAAATATAGCGAATCAAAACTGACCTATTTAACCTATGAATTCAGTAACCAGTTTCTACTATCCAAATATTATTAGCTATTAAACCTGAAAAAGTAGTAAATCAACACTTAAGTACTGGTGGTTTTTGGCTTGTTTAGATAAAGAAAATAAGCCGATGAGATACCTGCAGAGGCAAAAATCATACACATAACCATAATTTGATATCTTGCTGCAATGAATGGTGAAATACCCGAAAGAATTTGTCCGGTCATCATGCCTGGCAAAGAGACAATTCCAACCGCTAAAAGTGCATTTACATTGGGGATCATTGACGCTTGAAAAGCGGTATTTCGAGCCTGTTCATAACTCACATTATTAGCTAATTCAGAGTAAAAACGCTCGCCAGATAAGCTAACACTGTTCATGCTACTGGCAAAAACCATGCCTGCAAGCGGTATAAGATTTTGAGCATGATACCAAGGTGAGAGTTGCAAAACACCTTGGGTGATGATCAATAACGTTAAAGCGCCACTCAATGAAATAGCCAGTACAGCGCGCTGAAAAAGTTGAAACTTAGGTGATTCAATAGTATTTAATGCTATCCAGCTCGAAAACAGCACCATAATGATTAGCAACAATAGTACTAACCAAGCACTACTTGATTCAAATATATAACCAAGAAAAAAGCCCACTAACAATAACTGTACTAACATACGCGCTAGTGCATGCAGTGTTCTTTTTTGTGGCAATGACCAGCTAAACTGAATAAATATAACCGCTAATACTGGAATAAAAGCCAACGCTAATTGTGGTAATTCAATAATGGCTAGTGTTTTTTCTATCATTAGTTCTCATTATTTCTTAATTATTTCTTAATTATTTTTCAAATAACTAAGACTCCGCTAAGGTCATATTGTCTATCATTAATTGTACTGTCCGTTTACCTCTAAACTCATTAACATCTAATCGATAAGCTAAATGCACCTGTTTTGCTTGCGCATTTGGCCAAGCCTTAACATCAATATTAAAGGCGATACCATCAAATACTTCACCCTGCTTTTCTACCATCAGTTTAAGGTGTTTTTCGCCAACAATACGTTGCTGAACCAAGGTAAAGGTGTCATCAAATAACGGCTCAGGGAAATTTTGTCCCCAAGGACCTGCCTCTCGTAACTGCTCAGCAAACGCTAATGTTAAATGATTAAGTGCTAGCTCACCGTCTGATAATATAATACTTTGTAAATCTTCGGCTTTGAGCCACTTTCCGGCTAAGTCATTAAACAAGGTTTGAAATTTTTCAAAATCTCGCTGTTTAATTGACAAACCAGCCGCCATTGCATGACCACCAAATTTTAGAATTAAATTGGGGTTTTGACTGTCAATATGTTCTAACAAGTCACGAATATGTAAACCGGGAATTGAGCGAGCTGAGCCTTTAATTTCTTGCTGCTCAGCAGTAATTGAGTCATCGTCGCTACCTTTAGCAAAAACAATGCAGGGACGATGAAATTTTTCTTTTAATCGTCCCGCAACAATACCAATAACACCTTGATGCCAGTCTTGTTGATATAAAGCGATTGCATTGGGTAAATTATCTACTGAGAAATTAAGTTGTTTAAAGATAGTTTCCGCTTCAGCTTGCATGCCCTGCTCTATTTCTCGGCGCGCTTTATTTAAATCATCAAGATCTGATGCCATAGCACGAGCACTGACTAAATCAGGCGCTAATAAACAATTAATACCGTACGACATATCATCTAAACGCCCGGCGGCATTTATTCTTGGCCCTAAAGCAAAGCCAAAATCTGAAGCGACTAGGCGTTGTTGATTTTTATTGGCAACTTCTATTAATGCTTGAATTCCCGGTCGCGTTTGACCTGCACGAATACGCTTTAACCCTTGCTCAACTAAAATGCGATTATTAGCATCAAGTGATACCACATCAGCCACCGTACCTAAGGCAACTAGATCAAGTAATTGCGCGATATTGGGTTCGTTAATACTGTGATCAACAAAATAGCTTTTATCTCTAAGGTAACTTCTCAGTGCTAACATCAAATAAAAAGCAACACCAACACCGGCAAGTGACTTACTCGGAAATGGGCAGCCGACTTGGTTAGGGTTAACTATAGCATCGGCCTTAGGAAGTTCATGGCCAGGTAAATGGTGATCCGTGACAAGTACTTGTAAACCAAGTTCTTTAGCACGGTTCACGCCAGCAACACAGCTAATACCATTATCAACGGTTACTAATAGTTGTCCACCTTGCTTAGCCGCAATATCGACTATTTCAGGCGTTAAACCATAACCATATTCAAACCGATTTGGCACTAAGAAAGAATGATTGACACTGCCCATTAACGTTAGTGCAACCATCATCAACGCAGTACTAGTCGCGCCATCAGCGTCAAAGTCACCCACAACAATAATATTAGTGTTATTAATTAAGGCTGCATGTAATAGCTGGCAAGCACCATCTAAACCTTTTAACGCCTCATCACTACTGGTTTTTTGTAAGTTAAGCCCCTGTAAATTACTCACCTTAAGCTCAAGTTGCTGCGCAGATTCAACACCTCTGCTAGCATAAATTTGCCTAATACTTTCAGGTATAGTCTTAGGCAAGTGCTCAGTAGCCATTTTTTTACGGCGGATAATTTGTTTATTCATAGATAAATTTTTTAAATAACTTAATTTGACAGACTAAAGCGTCTTTAATAATTGCTCTAATTGAGCAGGAGGCTGATAACCTGGCACCATAGCACCTGTTGATAAAATAATAGCAGGAGTGCCATTAACACCTACTTGACGGCCAAAATCATACTGGTCTTCAATGGGTTTATCACAAACACGATAACCAATACCTTTACTATTTTTAGCATCAGTCATGGCGACTTGGGGATCTTCGTTACACCATACCGAACGTAAATCTTTAAAGCCGTCGGTGTAATTACCAAGACGGTCTTTAATACCAGAGCGAGGATAAGCTAAATAACGAAAGGTGATTCCACGAGCGTTATAATCATCCATTTGTTTGTGCATTTTACGGCAATAACCACAGGTGATATCAGTAAAAACCGTCACGACATATTTTTCATCTTGGGCTTTATAAACAATCATATCACCTTTGAACTTTTCCACCCCTTCAAGACGCATTTTAGTTAAGCTGAGTTCCGCTAGATCCGTTACAGCAGATACTAAGCTATAAACCTTACCTTGAATAAAGTAATCACCATTATAGCTTGAATAGAATAAGCCTTGATCCGTTATCAATAAAGCAATACCCGGCACAGGCGTTTTTTCAACTTTAATAATCGTTAAGCCTAACTTAGCTTTAATTTTTGCTTTGAGAATATCAATATTTAATTGAGTGGGATCTAAATCAGCCGATTTAGCGAGTGTATTGGGGACTTGTGAGTTATTTGCTATAGCTTGCTCATTGATAGAGAAGAAAACACCCATTGCAGTAATGATCAAACTACTTACAATCAAAACTTTTTTAAACATACTTTATTCCTAATTTTTTCAGTTAACGACTATATTCCCTCTCTACTTGAATATGCTCGTTCTGTGAAGTCTGAGCGATTCATAATCAAGTGGAACGGGGATGTATTAATAATACTGACCGTTGTAGTAACGATGAAATTACAATCGTTACTGTAATTTTGTAAGATTAAATTGAATTGTACTAAATGATTTTGTTAAAATCTCAGTAATTATGTACTTCCATTGTATTTAGGTTAAATTACATGAAAATTGGTTTATTTTACGGCTCTACTACTTGTTATACCGAAATCGCAGCTGAAAAAATTCAAGCAGTCATCGGAGGTGACCTAGTTGAACTGCACAATATAAAAGAAGTCGCACTTGCTGACTGTCTTGATTATGATTTTATTATTTTTGGTATTTCTACTTGGGATTATGGCCAGATCCAAGAAGACTGGGAATCTATTTGGCTGGATATTAATACCTTAGACCTTAGCGACAAGACAATTGCCTTATATGGTATGGGTGATCAAATAGGTTACACCGATTGGTTTCAAGACGCACTGGGTATGTTACACGAACAGGTGATAGCACAAGGCGCGCAACTGATTGGCTATTGGCCAAATAAGGGCTATGAATTCGCAGCATCAAAAGCGTTAACCGAAGATAATGATCATTTCGTTGGCTTATCACTTGATGAAGATAACCAATATGATCTCAGTGAAGATCGTATTGAACAGTGGTGTGAACAAATTTTAATTGAGTACAGTGAAAAGTAAAGTACCCGGTTGGGCGTTAATATTTTCGAATTATTCATTTAGACTTATACCCGCTCCACCTCAAGATGCAGGTTTCAGCCAGTCGAGAAAGGGTTAGGTACAAGGCATGGATTGAAGAGAATAGTTGTTCTATTGTCGAAATCCATAACGCAGGAGATGACCCTTTCTCGGCTTGCCCGTAGGGAGCTAAGCTAGAAAACCAGTCCTGCGTTGCACTACTTGATAAGGAAAAAACCATTATCTTCGTATCGCGCCTTGATCAGATTTCCTAGCTTAACTCTGAAACTGCATCTTGAGGTGGAACGGGTATATAAGAT
>JBLIEW010000108.1:0-10465 GCA_047633255.1 Colwellia sp. | reverse complement strand
GGGTTACGAAGAAGAAGTGCGTGTAGTAAAGAATATCAAGAGTAACAACAGCTCTCGTTACTCAAATAGTAAATTTAAAAATGAAGCAGGAAATTGGAATCAAGTAACAGTAATGGGACGTCCACTGTATTGTTTATCAATTCCAAAAGAGTCAATTGTTGAGATATTCTTGGGTTGTGCTAGTTATAGCAATGTTACTCGGTTAGGTGTAGCAGAGAACTTTTACACTAAAACTCGTCAAGAATGGCAAATGAACGGTGCAAATGTTCAATTAGTACGTCGTAAAGAAGGTACTTGGAAGTTGGAAATTTCGGAGCACATAATTTAGTACGTAGCTAATTGATATATGATTGATATATGGGGTCTATGATTGATATATGGGGTCAGTGTAAACTTTATTTGATTTCCCATATATTTCCTAATCCTCCTGTCATTTTAAGAGCCTCCGTTCTAACTGATTTCTGTCCAGGTACGGTCTAGAGTGATCGCCCTAAGCCGTTATTGCCCCATTATGAGTTAATCACGATTTCTGTCTTGAAAAACGCCGTTAACCGCATAAAGTAATGCTCTGCTAATCCTGGTCTAGAAAAATTCCAATCACTCATTGTTACCTCTAATTACACGCAATTATCTAACTCATGTATAATTATACGCAAGACAGGTAAATATGTATAAACAGTCTGATTGTGTTGGTTTTTTTCATAAATCATACAAATTTGAGACTGAAAACAATCAACAACCCCGAATTTGAGACCGACTTGTCTGAGGTTCAAAGAGGAATAGTCTTCTGCAATAAAATCAGGTTTTGATAACAAATTAGGATCTACAAGCAATTCTGAGTACTACAGGTCCATAAGTTGCGAAGCTGTGGCCCATTGTGGGCTGAATATGCAATTAAGAGTGGCTCCTAACGTCTGGTTTTCTTGTCCTCCCGTTGGGCTATCTGTTTAAGGCGTTGTGCCATACAAAAGTAATTCAACAATAACTAAATGAGCAGCATCACCGGCTCGGTTCTGTCCAGAAACGGTTTAGAGGACTAACTCAGGTAAGGCTTGGCACTCATAGATAATTAGTCGTTTGGGATAAAGACCATAGTGATTTTTCTACTCTTGCCACTGGTCATCTTTCATTCCTACATCAACCAATGCTATTAAATCATTGCTCGATGCCCCTAGGGCATTTCTTGCGATATTATGTTTTGTATTTAAACTGTTAAACCTTTATATCTTCATTGATGGTACTGGCTATGAATATTTTATTTCTTTGTACTTCAAATTTACATCGTTCCCGCACCGCTGAAGATTACTTCAAGTCCGTCGAGAAAAATCATGTTTTTCAGTCGGCTGGATTAAGTGAAAAGTATTGTGCTAAATATGGCACTCAGCTTTGCAGTGTTGAAATGCTAAAATGGGCAGATAAAATATTTGTGATGGAGTCGTTGCATGCTAATCGCATAAGGCAATACGCAGGTGAACATTATTTAGCAAAAGTAGAAATATTACATATCAGCGATATCTACAAATATATGCAGCCAGAACTTTTAGATGAATTAAAGTCTAATGCTCACCTTCAGTTTATGAGCCTGTGATGGTTTGTGCCAAGGCGCGTTATGTGTTTTCAGATTAAAGGAAAGCCCTAAAAAAACCGAAAAATACTACTCCATGAGGTAAGCACACATGGAGTCAAAACAACAATTAAAATGTCCGTTCTTCCCTCTCATTATACGATTTTCTCCGCACTGGTAAGCCCTAGTTCGTGTCGCTATCAGTGGCGATCCAACGTGCTTAATTTACCCAAACAGAAATTTTCATAACTATTGTTCATGCCTACGCTGACTAATTATGAATTTTTTATACCGATTTGGAATTACTACTCTTCTTTATATTTCATTTGGTTGTAATGGTTAATATTATAATAATTAACTGCTGCTAATAAACGTTGATTAAGTTGTTGAAATTCCTATGTGAACAAAATATATACAGATGTTAATATTAGCAGTTGTATATATTTATTGTAATAATATCAGTAATTTACGTTGTTTACAAAGTTGATCTCAGCTATATAATAAGTGATCTCTAAAATTTAATATGAGATCGAAAAATGAAATTACCAGTTATTCAACCCATCGTTACCCAAAAAGAAAAGAACAAAATTGAGCGTTATCTCGCTCTTGTGAAAAAAGAAGGATACCGTCCTTTTGTCACCGTTCGCCAATCTCACACCATCGGCCAAGGGCAAATAATATATTCACCAAAAACAAACCGAACACATCATTTCTTAAGCCGTGGTGAGCTAATTCCTTTCTTTCACTTTGAAGCCAATAGCATTGTTGAGAATATTTTTGACCAATATCCACTACCTCTTGAAGATACCCTTAAAATCGCAGTGGATTTAAATATTGTTCACCCTGGTTCTTATCAAGAAGCTGAAGATTTTGATGGTCATAAACCTGCAAAAACAATGACACTAGATTACGTTGTTAAGCATAAAGATAAATCACTTCATGCTTATAACTTCAAATATGCTGGTGCCCTAAACCCAGAGTTAACAAGTCCCCAATCAGTCGCTAGAACCGAAGCAAAAGCAAAAATTGAACGTGAGTATTGTGAAAAAAATAACATAAGTTGGACTCAGCTTACTGAGTTGAGTTTTCAATCAAATGTTACTGATAATCTGCGTTACTTGAGAGAGCACAAAGAGTATGAAAAAGAATTTAATGTAAGTGATGAATTCAAAATTATTGCGTTAACGTGTTTTCGTATCAATATGGAAACATATCCTGAAACTACGGTATATCGACTCATAGAAATGGTTGCAACTGAACTTGGTATAGAGTTATTCCAAAGCCAGTTTTTATTTCAATTGCTAGCTTATAACCGTGCTCTATCTTTTGATTGGTTAGAGGTAATTGACTTGAACCGCCCTTTACCATTGGTGAAGGAGCTTCGCTATGTTCGTTAATCAAAAAATAGTTTCAGTTGGCGCTAAACGCGAACATGTTGAATTTCTTATTGTTGACATAGATGAAGTTATTGGCGAAGTCGCGGTATCTGATTTAACAAGACGAGTCCCTAAACGTCCAGAGAATAAAAGTATTACTTACATTCTTGAAAAGATAAAGAGAAAAGACTGGGCGATAGTGGAGCATGACTTTCCTGATACGTTATATGACAAGTCTTCAACATTAGCTTCGGCTCTTATCAAATCTAAAGTTAAAGACCCAATTGAGATGAAAGATGATGCCTATGAGTGTTTAAAACCATTAATAGAAAACCCAGAAAAACTACACTCATATTTATATGGTAACGCCAAGGGTATTTTAAAAGAACTAGAAGACAAATCAGGTAAGAGCCGTAAATATATTAGTGGAAATCTTAATCGTTATTTTTATTATGGTGGTACTAAAGAAGCTCTTTTACCTCGATATTTCGACTGCGGGAAGTTTTACAAGTTACAAGAAGAACCTACATATTTACTTGATGGCAATCCAGATTTAACCCGTAAACCAGGCATATCGACGGCTTATGGGAATGCTTATCGTCATATAACCCAATGGGATGTAGATAACATCAAGAAGTTTGTCAAAACTGATATTAAAAATGGTCAGGAAATTGTCTTGAATACGCTATACGATGATTTTATTGGTAAATTTTATACCTTTAAAGTTAAACCCATAGGGGCTACAAAAGATGATATTGCAGAGCCGTTTTCAATGGTACTTGGAAGACGCCATTTAATTTCACCGCGTGCGTTTAAACGACAACTCAAAAAAATTGTACCAGATCTTGTTTGGCTAAAGAAAAAAGTAGGTACCAAAAACTATCTTAGAGATAACGAGGCAAAGCCTGGCTCTGCACACCATGGCCTTAGGGGACCTACAAGTCGTTATGAAATTGATAGCACTGTTCTCGATGTTTATGTGAGATATGAGTATTCGAATGAAGATTACTCGATTGGTCGTCCTATTTTATATCTGGTGATTGATGTTGTTACGGGCTTGTTTGTTGGAATGCACGTTTGCTTTCACGGTCCTGACTGGACTGGCGCGAGTCAGGCTTTGCTAAATGCCTTTTCGGATAAAAAAGAGTTTTGTGCAACATTTGGCTATGAACTAAAAGATGGAGAATGGCCGTGTCAAGAAGTTTGCCAGCAATTAACACTTGATAGAGGAAGTGAAAATAATGATGCAAATTTAGAAGCTGTTCTAAAAGGGAGAATAGGATTAAGTATCATGAACTTAAATGCCTATCATATGGGAAGCGCAAAAGGGACCGTAGAGAAGTCTTTTAATACAATTCAATCCAAAGCCCTAACGCCAACAGCTGGTAAGGTTGAGAAAGTAAAAAAATTCGACGAACAACATGCAAGTCGTAAACAAATTTATACCTATAAGTCCCTGGTACGTCAGTTAATCAAAACAATTATACTATCTAATAACAGCTCTAAAAGGGTCAATGGTCGTACATTCGAAATGGAACGGGATGGCGTTGACTTTACTTCTTTAGACGCTTGGAATTATGGGCTAAAAAACCGTGTCATTACGCAAAAAATATCAAAAGAACGTTTGATATATGCTCTACTTCCAGAAGACCATGCCGTTATTCAAGCTAAGGGCATTTTCTATAAAAATCTTTATTACCACTCCGAAGAATTTGAACGTTTAGGTTTAATGGATGAGGCTAAGAATTTTGGTCGTAAAAAAGTCAAAATTCGTTACACAGACGTATCTACTAATTCAATCTGGTGGCGCGATGATGAGACAAAGAAGTTATATAAACTGGATTTAACTGATAGAAGTCAAGCATTTAAAAATCAAACTTGGTTGAATGTTATGCATCGAATGGAGTTTATCAAGCATGAGTTAGCGCTACTTGATGAGCGTAATCATTTCGCCAGAGTATTGTACCGGATGGATTTAAAGTCTCAAGAAAGCTTGTTAATACGTCTTAAAAGACAAATTAAGACGTCAAGAGCCAAATCACCAACACTGGGCACTAAAGTAAATGGAGCCTTGATGGGGGACCAGCAAAAATTCGAATACCATCAGCAGCAACAAGCTGCTTTTCCCTCTACACAAACATCTCAACCAATCATGAGTTATTCTTTTGATACAACGTGGTCTAATCCTAACGCTGTTCCTTTGACGGAGGAAGACCATGTCTAAACCACATTATATTAATCATCCAAATCCAAATTACCGTGGTAATCCACTTGCTGAGGGAATGGGGTATCCACTGAGTAGAAATAGCATACAAGTATCATCTAATAAAGCATTTGAAGGTACATTAGACCTAACGGATGTGCCTGTTGATTTACATGGCTATTACAATCGTTCTGCTATTTTGAATCTATTTAGTTTGCATGTTTGCCAAGATGAAATGGTCGATGTTTATGAAATCATACGTCATGGTATTGAATATGGTTATCTAGGGCGTAATCCTAACGAACCTGAAATCGGCCGCATGTTGGCGGCAATAGAGCGTGATAAGAATGAACCATTGAAAGCGTTAAATATAAAGCGCTTGAATATGCTTGAAAATAGTTTTAGTTATTTAATTGCTGGTCTTTCAGGCCGTGGAAAGAGTGCGATGGTAAAAATGGCACTGACACATATTGATCAGAAAATACCACATGATACTCATATTGTTTTAAATGGTAACAAAGCCGCTTTTACTGATATTCAGATCACATATATTTATGTTGAGCATCACGATAGAGTCGGACAAAAAGCCTTTTTGATTTCCATACTCCAAGCTATTGATGGTGTCATTGGCGATGCAATCAATGGTGAAAAGCGGAAACCATATGCTTATGAAAATCGTAATGGTTCAGTGTTTGAACTGATGAATGCGGTTCGAAAAGCGGTTGTTGTACATCACATCGGTGCATTTATTATTGATGAAGCTCAGAACTTTGCACCCGCAGCGAAAGATTTGAAAATTGGCACGCAAGAAAAAACATCAATGAAGTTTGTCGAAGAATTAATTAATACTTTAGGTGTGTCGAGTATATTTGTTGGAACATTAAGTACATTAACTTTATTTGAAAAAGAAGTAACGATTACAAGGCGAACTATACGATGTGGCTCTATGATCTTGCTTGGTTGTCCTCTGAATAATTCATTTTGGATGCGGCTAACGGATCAGTTATTTAAGGCCGTTGGACCGGCTTATTCAAAAGATGAATTATTCATTTTAAGAACGCATCTTCATGGGCTTACTGCTGGTATCCCTGCTATTGCAGTTAGCTTAGTTCAATCGACTCTACGTTTCTTAAGTTATCACGATAAAGAAGGCCAGCGATTGACAACAGATGCTTTTGATTTTGTCTTTGAGCAACAGTTCAAACTCTTACATGGACCAATGGCAGCATTGATTGATGAAGATTATGACAAGTTTGAGGACTTTAAGCCCATTAAGTTACTTAAGGAAATTAATCCTAAGAGTGCAGGTGAAGAGCAGCTTAATGAATTGAACAAGGAAGCTGAAAAAGTTTATCAATTGTGGCAAAAGAAAACGGAAAACCTCAAGACCGGAAAATATCAGTTGGCTCCACCTCAAGAGGCTATTTCTCATCATCAAGTAGAAGCATCTGATGCATCAAATAAATTATCACCAGATAACTTTATGGCGTTAATTGAAGGAGAAATATCATGAGTAGCTTACAAATACTGTTACCTGGGGAAGATATCTTGGCAGCTCCCGCAAGATGGCACTATTTAACTGAGACGGGGGCAATAAATCATAGCTACAAAAGAATGGGCTTAAGTATTGATGCACAAGGACCACACCGTTTATTTAACTCATGCACTCTGAACATATTGAATTTCATTGGAAAAGGCATTGACGATAAGGATGTTAGAGAGCATAGCTTAATAAACCTAGAAACGGCTTATTTAACGTTAACAGAGAGAAAACAATGGATTGATAATAGAATCAAACCAAAATTTACTACGCTAGCGAGTGTGTATCCTAAGCGCTGGCGTTGGTGCCCTGATTGCGTTGTTGAAGATGAAGCCTTTTTTGGTATGTCATATTATCATCGAGACCACCAGTTGC
The DNA here is from genome assembly GCA_047633255.1 of Colwellia sp. Classification (GTDB taxonomy): domain Bacteria; phylum Pseudomonadota; class Gammaproteobacteria; order Enterobacterales; family Alteromonadaceae; genus Colwellia. Next base: position 3,407 of record JBLIEW010000108.1, on the reverse strand, counting down.
CAGGCGTTTTTCACTGTATAAAGCATTCTCTGGGATTGGCTGAACAGTGTGATGAGTGTGGCTGGGATGTAACACATATTAAAAATCAGCAAGTTCCGCCGATGAACAACCGTTGTCCGTCTTGCGGTGTTTGGTTAAGTAGCTACGATGGTCTATTCACAAGCCACATGGCAGATATTGAAGGCGCTATTTTACAATTAGTGAATCATGAACCCGCTATTGACTTATTACGCCAAGATCAATTTAAACTGCGCTCCCAGATAGGAATGTCTCCAAATTCACAAAATACGATGGCCGAGCAAAAAGCTCTGAGTCATTGGCGTCGTGAATTTCTCGCTTATTATTCGCCATCAGAAATTAAAAGTTGGTTCAGTCATTTTAGTCAGTCTAACGGTGTGCTTGTACCCTCGATGATGCGAAGTCCTCGCTTAACGATGTGTGAGAGTAACGCGCCCGTTATTCACCCCTTAGTTCATCTACTGGCTATGCACTATATAAATAGCTATCAGACAAAGGGCGAAGCTAATGAATCAGCTAGTTTGGTTTCCGGGTGAGTGTGCATATAGTCTTGTTGCTAGGGCCTATTTACAATCGCCTTACTGTTCATTGTATGAAACAAATAAAGCATTATTTAATGTAAGGCATGTACGGATTAACGTAATACTTCCAGGGCGATTAATCGCTTTCGCTGAGCTTACGAATCATTCAATAGACGAGGTACGAGTAAAAGCCACAGGGCATGTTTTATTTGCGTTAGGGCTTGTTGATATTAAATCGCGGGAACGATTTATCAATGCGAGTACTAAAGCAGGAGATAAAGCTTTCGGATCAAGTTTGCTTGCCGTTTCAAAACTTACATTTGCTCATCACATAAAAGCTTGCCCATTATGTGCAATAGATGATGAAGCTGATTATGGGGTTCCATATTGGCATATCATTCATCAATACCAAGGCGTATCAGTATGCCCTAAACACAATGTCAGGTTGGTTGTTCGCAAAACTGGTGAGGGCGGTATAAATCGGCAATATGTTCTGCCGCTTTGGGAAAAAGATGAAGAAATAAGACCCTCAAATGTAACTGAGGGAATTCTCAGTTGTTACATTGCAAAATTACATGAACTTCTGTGCGTATTCACACCAATTACTCCTCTCGATGAATTGTACCAACAATGGTTATCGGACCGTGAGATGTTAACTGCTAATGGTCATATACGCTGGAGAATTTTAAAACCACAACTATTGACTTATTGGCACTCATTATTTTGCTCTTTCGAGCCAGTATTACCTCTCGAATTAAAAGGATTTCAATTCGTTCCTACCATGGTGCACAAGCCAAGAAACATGCATTACATCAAGCATGTGTTGCTTATGGCTTTTCTGAGTAAAACACCTGAAGAATTTTTCAATGGGCCATCTGAAGCTGAAAACAAACACGAAGTTACAGTTAAACGGGCAAGAAATATTGAAGCTCATGCTATTGAACAGCTACGAGAAGGTAACTCCATAAGGGCGGTGGCTTTTCAATTGTCATGCAGTATTGGCTATATCAAGCAGCTAGCTTTACGAAATCAAATTGAGATAGACAGACGGCGTCAGCATATATCTGTTGATATTGAACGCACGGTTTGGCGAAAGGCTTTTTACGGTATACATCGTGAGGTCATTGCAAATGAATTTGATATTTCAATTGGTGCGGTAGAGCAGATTATTCAGAGCCATGAAAGATTATCGAAGTGGCGTCATCATTTGCTGATGGTGAGGCGCTTAATGGTTCGTCAGAAAGAGTTGTTAGCTTTTACGGCGTTATATCCAGGAAAACCCAGACACTATATTAAAGAGCGCTGTGGTGCGTATATGTGGCTATATAAAAATAATAAAGACTGGTTATATAAAAATTTACCACCTGTACAACCAAGAATCTATTACCCAAGCGTTGACTGGAGTGCACGTGACATCGTTTTAGTCGCCCAACTAATGTCATTAAAACCGGTATATAGCTCGTTATCGCAAATAGATAGAGAGTTGGGGGGGCATGGTTGGCTTTTGCAATACCGAGATGAACTGCCTAGTGCATCAGCGTTTGCACAAGAACTTTTAAACAATAAGATAAATTTTGATTGAGAATGAATATGAAATCTGAACATTTATTGAATGATTTATTAGCAGAACACAATGAGGTTAAATTCACTTTGTTGGCATTATTTAAGCGACATGATGTGGCTTTAAAGTGGTTGTTAACACCTAAAAGTCAGCTATTAGGAGAAGCACCCGTTGATAAATTAGAGGAGGAGCCCGAAGCGGTGATGGACCTTCTTAATCGCATCCAAAGAGGAGATTTCTCTTGATAAAGGGAGACTCACAAAGTTTATCTGTTGGCTATTGAACACGAAGTAAACTTTTGATACTTGTATGAATCAAAGATTGAGTTTTTGGTCGAAGGCTAGCTATGGGAACATAGCTAGCCTTTTTCTTGTCTTATTACTTTACCTATTACAGTGGTTAGTTCATTAAAGGGGCCCTGAAACTGCTAACCTGGTTAGTTTCCAACTTGATTTGCTGTAGACGTGGCATTTTTTGACTATACATAGTTGGCTAATTTCCAACTAGATTTGTTAATTTAATTTGTCTAAGTAATTGAAAATTACGCATCATAAGTTTCCAACTAGAATTGAGCTGATCATGACTACTTGGCCTCGATAATACGGTGTCAGCTGAGATTTTTCGCATAGCTCGAAATAAGGAGTTTGACACCAGTCAACTCCGAGGAGAAAAGCATCGGCTTCCTTGTCTTGTCATCGGCAGTAACGCCATTATCGTGGTAGTAGGCTTCATTCAGTATTCTGAGTTAAAGCATTAAAAAAGCGAACCGATTGGTTCGCTTTTTTGTTTCCTAATTGTCATTCTGGAAATGCTTATATTCGGCATTCCAGCGAATCCAGCTCTTTTGTTTAACTATGATTTATATATAGATTGCAGTAACAACGAAATTAGGTCGTAAAGCATTAAAACCTATAAATGGTATGACATTAAAACCTATAAGTGGCATGAGGATATGATTAAGTTTTTTCAGAAATAGTAGATGGGTTTTAGGCTTCTCTTTTTTATTTAGCGTATGTATTTCTTCATAAAGTGTCAGCGAACGTCCTTGAGCGGCGAGAGATGCTCGAATGATAAAATGCTGCTTACGGTCATCAAGATCTGACCAATCGATATGAATGATTGGCTGCTTCATTTTACCCACTAACAAATGGATAAGTGGGATAAGTGAGTGGGATAAGTGGGGTCAGAGTCTGAGGGATCCCCACAAATTTAATAGCATGCTTGTGGATCCTTGATTAAATCTTGTAGCGTCTTGATCCCTGTTAGCCAGTGAGACTTCAGCAGCCTCAAAGACTTATCTTTGTAGG
>JBLIEW010000107.1:0-10572 GCA_047633255.1 Colwellia sp. | reverse complement strand
TGACCAGTTTTTTACTTGCTCACTGTCCACATGCAATACGATGTGTAAGTGATTATGCATCACCGCATACGCACAGATGTCTATTGCAAACACTTGAGTTAATTGAAATAGTCGTTTTTCTATCCAAGCACGCCTGTGCTCAAAGCTAACGCCTGTTTCTATATCTATCCCACACAAAAACGCCTTTCGTACCGTGCGGCTACAAATATGATAAAACTGTGTGTCCAATAAACTAATTTGCTGTGAACGAGGTTTAGGCATGACTATCACCAGACTGACTAAGAGTAAGTTAAGTGTAGTTTATTGTTTGAAATACAACCAATCTATTATGGGTGGCAAGTTACCAGCAATGGGTGGCAAGTTACCAGCAAGTTACCAGTTCTTTTAGCGAGCTGAAGTCATAAAGAAATCATTGATGCTAACGACCGCTTTAAGTCTTGGGGCTGCCGTTAGTGAAGTAAGATCTACCTTTTGCTAAGCGCACGAAATGACCAAAAAATACCAATAATCCCGGCGTTTCTAATCCCAGCTGAACCATGAACCTTTAAGTTAAATGGTTATAAGGTAAGCCTTATCACTCTGAAAAACATACTAGATCCATTAAATTATTGACTTGGTGCTACTGTGAACTATAACTAAGTAATATATTAACGTTAGTGCTGTTATTTGCGTTTATTATGTAATTATTGTTATTGTCACTATTGGTGCTGGTGTTTGTGATTTATACCCTTAAAAAAAATAAGGTTATATCTGCATGTTTTTATTAATATTTTTTTATTATTGTTTTTGATCTATATCATGTTGGCTAAAAATCAACAGCGTACACTGTGACATATTGTCGCAGTGAGTAATTAGTTCTACTTACTTTTTTTATTAATAAGTGGATGTTTGATGTTTCTCTTTTCCGTTAAAAGTCTATTAAAAAAGGTGCTTAGCCTGCTAGGGCCTATTTGCATGTTATCTCTTGCAATGACTCTTCCCGCTCAAGCTTTATTTGTTAGCCCACCTAAAGACCCTATGCCGCTAATAAAAGAAATATTCCCCACTCAAACTAATATTTCCGAAAAGCAAATTGCTAGCGAAGGTGCTCCGTTAATTTGGACAATCTCTAATGGAGAAGAAATTTTAGGTTACGCCTTTGAAACTAACGATATAGCCAGGATACCTGCTTATTCAGGTGAGCCAGTTAATATGCTAGTTGCTATTGACACTAAAGGTGTTTATTTAGGTGCAAAAGTATTAGAACATCATGAACCGATTATTTTAGCGGGTATTCCAGAAAGTAAATTACATAAATTTACCAAACAATATGACGGTTTACACGTAAGTGATCGCCTCAAAGTTGGCGGTAATAAAACTGATAACGTTATTCATATCGATGGTCTTTCAGGTGCAACTGTTACCGTTATGGTGATGAATGTGGGTATTGTAAAGTCGGCAACAAAGGTTGCTCGTTCACTCGGTATCATTAGTGCTAGCCAAGAAATAATTCAACCTATGTCAACTATCTATCCTGACGTTTTTGCTAAAAAAAATTGGCAAGAATTAGTGGGCGATGGCTCTATTCGTAAGCTTTACTTAAATCGTTCTAAAGTAGATGAAGCCTTCAAAGGCACAGAAGTTGAGCATATTGAAGAAGCGACAGCAGAACAAAAACAAGAATTATTTGCAGAGGTTTTCTTTGCACAAGCAGACATTCCAAGCGTTGGTCGTAATCTGTTAGGTGATAGTGAATACAATTGGTTAGTAGGCAGTTTAAAAGAAAATGAACATGCCATTATCATGTTAGGTAATGGTTATTCATATAAAGGTTCTGGTTATGTTCGTGGCGGAATTTTTGACCGAATTCAAATATTACAAAATGGCGACGCATTTGCCTTTCGTGATTTAGATCACATTCGTGTATCGGATATTTATATTGATGGTGCACCGCATTTTAAAGAAATGTCAGTATTTATTGTACGCGAGCAACATGAATTTAATCCTGGTGTCGATTGGGAAATAGAATTACTTGTTCGTCGTCAATTAGGTGCATTAGAAAGTTTATTTACTAGTTTTAAAGGTAATTACCATACCTTAGAGAAATATGTCGATCGTCCACCTGTCATCATGCCTGAGCCTGAATTAACACTAGCGCAGCAAGTGTGGCAAGAGAAAGAAGCTGAAGTTATTATTTTGATTACTTTACTTGTTATCGTTGTCATGAGCTTGTTTTTTCAAGATATATTAGTACGTCATCCTACTTTTATGCACAATTTCCGTCACTTGTTCCTGATTATTACCGTGGTGTTTATTGGCTGGTCATGGGGTGGACAACTGTCGGTTGTTAATGTATTTACCTTCTTACAAGCGTTTATGTCAGATTTTTCTTGGGACTTGTTCTTACTTGACCCTGTTATTTTCATTCTTTGGGGCGCTGCGGCCGTTACTATGATTTTATGGGGTCGTGCGGTTTATTGTGGTTGGTTGTGCCCATTTGGGGCGCTGCAAGAGTTAATGAATATTTTTGCACGTTACATAAAAATCCCACAATTTGAATTCCCTTGGGCTGTGCATGAACGTTTATGGGCAATTAAATATCTGATTTTATTAGCACTCTTTGGTTTATCGATGGAGTCATTATCACTTGCCGAACAATTCGCTGAAGTTGAACCATTTAAGACTACTTTCCTATTAAAATTTGATCGTGAATGGCCGTTTGTGTTGTATGCATCAATATTGTTAATTATTAATATTTTTAATCGTAAATTCTTCTGCCGTTATTTATGTCCGTTAGGTGCTGCGCTCTCAACCAGTAACAGTATTCGTTTATTTAGCTGGTTACGTCGTCGCCCTGAATGTGGACAACCTTGTAAAACGTGTGCAAAAGAATGTGAAATTCAAGCAATTGATCCAGATGGCGTTATTAATATGCGCGAATGTCATTACTGTCTTGATTGTCAGGTAACTTATTTTAATGAAGAAAAGTGCCCGCCACTGAAAAAGTTGGCGCGCAAGAAAGCCAAGTATAAAGAAACAGAAATTAATATAAAAGAAGTCGCATAAACTCTTATTTAATTTAAATAAAACAAACTAATTTTAAAAAAAGCAAAGTGGAGAAAGCAATGAGTAATGATGATCAAAAAAATAATGAAGTCGCATTAGAAAGTGCAGACCGTCGTAAGTTTTTCGGTAAAACAGCGCTCATTGGTGCTGGCGCTGTTGCTGCCCCAATGACGGCAGCGATGTTTACCTCAATGGCACAAGCAAGAGCTAGTGAAGCGGCTAATTCACCCCATGTAGCGCCTGGCGAATTAGATGAATATTATGGTTTCTGGTCTGGTGGTCATTCAGGCGAAGTTCGCATTATGGGTGTGCCATCAATGCGTGAATTAATGCGTATTCCGGTATTTAACCTCGATAATGCTACGGGTTACGGTTTAACGAACGAATCAAAAGAAATCTTAAATAGTGATTATGTAACAGGTGATTGTCATCACCCTCATATGTCTATGACAGATGGCCGTTACAATGGTAAATATGTCTTCATTAATGATAAAGCCAATACACGTGTTGCGCGTATTCGTTGTGATGTAATGAAAACTGATAAAATTTTGCATGTGCCTAATGTTCAAGCAATTCACGGTTTACGTGTACAAAAAGTTCCTTATACTAAATATGTTGTATGTAACGGCGAATTTGAAATTCCAATGAATAATGATGGTAAAGAAGGCATGGAAGATGTCAGTACTTACCGCTCTTTATACAATGTAATTGACGCTGAAACAATGGAAATGGCTTTCCAAGTTATGGTTGACGGTAACTTAGATAATACTGATGCTGATTTTGACGGCAAATATTTTGCGTCAACTTGTTATAATTCAGAAATGGGTATGAATTTAGGCGAAATGATTTCTTCAGAACGTGATCATGTTGTTGTTTTCAGCCTTGCTCGTTGTGAAGCTGCGGTTAAAGCGGGTAAATTTAAAACATACAATGGTAATAATGTACCCGTTTTAGATGGTCGTAAAGGTTCAGAATTAACCCGTTACATTCCTATCCCTAAATCACCACATGGTATCAATGCTTCACCTGATGGAAAATACTTTATTGCTAATGGTAAGTTATCACCAACAGTATCAGTTATTTCTATTGCTAAATTTGATGACTTATTTGCTAATAAAATTAAGCCTCGTGATGTTGTAATTGCTGAACCTGAATTAGGTTTAGGTCCTCTTCATACCGCCTTTGATGGTCGTGGTAATGCGTACACTACACTTTTCTTAGATAGCCAAGTGGCTAAATGGAATGTTGAAGATGCGATTAAAGCGCATAACGGCGAAAAAGTTAATTACCTTCGTCAAAAAGTAGACGTTCATTACCAGCCAGGTCATAACCATACATCACAAGGTGAATCACGTGATGCTGATGGTAAATGGTTAGTTGTTCTATGTAAGTTCTCTAAAGATAGATTCTTACCTACTGGACCACTTAAGCCTGAAAATGATCAATTATTTGATATTTCTGGTGATGAAATGAAACTTGTACATGATGGCCCAACGTTTGCTGAACCTCATGACTGTATTATGGTTCACCGTAGTAAGATTAAAACTAAGAGAGTTTGGGATCGTAATGACCCTATCTTTGCCACAACGGTAGCAACAGCAAAAGCAGATGGTGTGGACTTAATGAGTGACAACAAAGTTATTCGTAAAGGTAAAAATAAAGTGACTGTTTACATGACCTCTGTAGCACCAACATACGGTCTTGAGTCCTTTAAAGTTAAACTAGGGGATGAAGTGACGGTTGTTATTACTAACCTAGATATGGTTGAAGATGTAACACATGGTTTCTGTATGACTAACCATGGTGCGCAAATGGAAATTAGTGCACAACAGACTTCTTCTATAACGTTTACTGCTAACAAGCCTGGCGTACAGTGGTATTACTGTAACTGGTTCTGTCACGCTTTGCATATGGAAATGCGTGGTCGTATGTTGGTTGAAGCATAATAACTTTTTACTAATTTTTTGATGGTTTTAGCTAAATTCTATTCATTTAGAATTGCTTTTAGCTAGCATAAATTTAAAGCTCAATATCGTAAGGTATTGAGCTTTTTCACTTTCTATGACTATCTTATTGTTCAGTGATTAACGTCTATTAGTTAACTTTTTTATTTAAGATCAATAGATAAATAGTTTAAAATGTTATGCTGTTGTTATCTTAAAGCTCAGTGATGAATTTTCCTTGTTACTCACGAATAAAAAACAACCTTTGCTATTAATACTACTCGTTTTTATATGTAGCTTTAGTCAATATCTATTTGCAGAAGAGTTCTCTGTAGTGACGACTGATGATCTGCAAAAAATTCTTGATGCTAGTCAAGATGGCGATACCCTAACGTTAAGCGCTGGCCAATATTTTGGTAACTTTATTATCACCAAACAAATAACTTTGCGTGGTGAAAAAGGTAGCATAATTGATGCTCAGGGTAGTGGACATGCACTAGTACTAAAAAACGGTCATATTACAATTGATAACCTAACTATTATCAATTGGGGTCATAACCTTACTGAACAAAATTCTGGTATTTATTCTCATGAAAAAGTGGCTAATAAAAAAGCTGATGGCTTAGTCATTTCAAATAATACCTTATCAGGAGATGGTTTTGGTATTTGGTTAAATCAGGTTACCAATGCGAATATTTTTAATAATACCGTTGAAGGAAACTTAGCATTACGCTCTTCTGATAGAGGTAATGGTATTCAAGTCGCCAACGTAACGCATAGCCATGTTTTTAATAATGAAACCTATAAAACACGTGATGGTATTTATGTGATTTCTAGTCAAAATAATGTAATAGAATCAAATACTATGCATGATTTACGCTATGGTATTCATTATATGTATTCTTACGATAATACCGTCAAAGACAATACTGCTTATAGTACACGGGCAGGTTATGCACTAATGAGCTCTCGTCGTTTAACCATCACAGGTAATAAAACTACCGACAGTGAAGATTATGGTTTTTTATTGAATTTTATTACAAAATCAACCTTTACCAATAATCAGGTTAAGAATGTATGGACTAAACCAGAAAATAAAGTGTTAGGTCGCGATGGCAAAGGTTTGTTTGTTTACAATTCTGGTTATAACACCTTAGAAAATAATACTATTGATACTGCCGAAATAGGTATTCATTTAACTGCGGGTTCAGAAAACATAAAGATTTTTGGTAATAGTTTTATTAATAATCCGACGCAAGTAAAGTATGTTTCAAATAAAAAACAAGAGTGGAGCAAGGATGGGCACGGCAATTACTGGAGTAATTATCTCGGTTGGGATATGAACAATGACGGTATTGGCGATGCTATTTTTGAACCTAATGATGGTATTGATAAATTAGTGTGGCAGTATCCTGAAATGAAAATGATCATGGATAGCCCTGCTATTTTAATTTTACGTTGGGTACAAAAGCAGTTTCCGGTATTAAAACCACCCGGTGTTAAAGATAGCTACCCGTTAATGGCACCTCACTTTTCTCAAAATACCACAAGTGAAAAAAAAGTATCGTTAGCTAGTCACTTAAAGACAGAGTCTTTGCAGGAAGAAAAATTATGAATACCCCATTAGTCTCATTAGTTGAGGCAGGTAAAACTTATGGTCAACTCGATGTATTAAGCTCTATGACTATGTCGTTAAATGAAGGCGAAGTGCTCGGTTTGTTTGGTCATAATGGTGCAGGTAAAACCACTATGATGAAGCTAATACTTGGTGTTATTTCGCCAAGTAAAGGCAGCGTGACAGTAATGGGGATGGCTCCTGACTCAAAAGAAGCGTGGCATTGTCGCAGTAAAGTAGGTTACTTACCTGAAAATGTGAGTTTTTATGAACAGTTAACGGGCTTGGAAGTACTGACTTATTTTGCAAAGCTAAAAGGTTTTAATAAAAAACAGGCAATAGACTTATTGGAGCAAGTAGGTATTACCTATGCGATGAAACGCCAAGTAAAAACTTATTCAAAAGGTATGCGTCAGCGCCTTGGTTTAGCACAAGCTTTTATTGGCGAGCCAAAGTTATTACTACTTGATGAACCAACTGTAGGACTTGATCCTATTGCAACACGTGATTTTTACAAAACAGTTGATCAACTCAAATCAAATGGCTCAAGTGTTATTTTATGCTCTCATGTATTGCCCGGAGTAGAGCAACACATTGACCGAGCAATGATTTTATCTTCTGGAAAATTATTAGCAATGGGAACATTGAGCGAATTACGCGAACAAGCGGCTTTACCGGTTGTTATTAAACCTATTTCCTTCAAAAAAGGAGGCTTAAATGATGCTGTTGCGCAAGATGCAAAATTAAAGCACTTTGTGAACGGTTCTTGTCAAAATACCTTGATGGTACCAGAGCAAGAAAAATTGGCGGTATTAAAACAACTTCTAAGCCTAGAAGAACTTGACGATGTTCATGTTGAGTCGGCGAATTTAGAGCAAGTGTATCAACATTTTCTTGAGAAGCATGAGCTAGATTTTCAGCAAAAAATTCAGGAAGGGCAGGGCTCATGAAACAAATTTTAACCGTTGCTAATAAAGAATTTCATGATGGCTTAAGAAATCGCTGGCTAGTATCGATCACTCTTATTTTTGCTTTATTATCTGTTGGTTTAACCTATTTTGGCGCTGCGGCATCGGGTGCAGTTGGTGTCACTTCACTTTCAACTACTGTGGCCAGTTTAGCCAGTTTAGCGGTGTTTTTAATCCCATTAATTGCTTTGTTACTCAGTTATGACAGTTTTGTTGGTGAACAAGAAAGTGGTACTTTGCTATTATTGCTCACGTACCCCTTAAGTAAAAGCCAATTATTATTAGGTAAGTTTATTGGGCAAGGTGGTATTATTGCCCTTGCGACGTTACTGGGTTTTGGCGCATCGGCTTTATTGTTGTATTTCCAGTTAGGGAATACTGATATTTTTAGAGCGTTTGGTTTGTTTATTATCAGCGCCATATTATTGGGATTAAGCTTTACGGCCATATCTTATATAATTAGCCTCTCAGTGAGCGAAAAATCGAAAGCAGCAGGTTTTGCGTTGATTACTTGGTTCTTGTTTGCTCTCGCATTTGATTTAGCATTACTCGCTTTATTAGTGGGTGTTGAGGAAGGTGTTACACAACAAGGTTTAACACAGTTGATGATGCTAAACCCGACCGATATTTTTCGATTAGTCAATCTGTCAGGGCTAGACAGTAGTGATGTAAATGGTGCATTAGCTGTCGCCATCAATGCCAGTTTATCTCAATTTCAGTTATTTTCAGCCTTGGTTGCTTGGGTAGTTTTACCGCTAAGTATCGCCATTTTTATTTTTAAGAAAAAGAAACTTTAACCTACTTACCGAGAATGTTTTTGATGAAATCTACTAAATTACTTGCTGTTATTACTGTTCTTATTATCGGCGTTACTTCGTTAATGTCGTGCTCTGATAAAGCGGAACAACAGAAAATGCTTCACAAAGCAGTGGCAATGGAGTCTGCAGATGAGTGTCATTTATGTGGCATGTTAATTACCCGTTTTGATGGTCCTAAAGGTGAAGTGTTTCGTAAAGAAACGGGAGATCAGGTTTTTAAATTTTGTTCAACGCGTGATCTGTTTAGCTACTATTTAGATCCTGAAAATAAACGTAATGTTGCGCAAATTTTTGTACACGATATGAGTAAAATGCCTTGGGGTAGTGACAGTATTGATGACAAATATTTTATTGATGCGAAAACAGCCTGGTATGTTACTGGCTCAGAAAAAACCGGTGCTATGGGAGAAACGCTAGCCAGTTTTAGCCAGAAAATCGATGCGCAAGCATTTACCAAAGAGTTCGGTGGTAAAGTGTTAAGCTTTGCTGATATTAATTATGATGTCCTAATGTAGAACCTCTCACTTCTCTTTGCTTTATTGTTAATAAAGAACTTGCTAGTCTAAGGTAAGTTCTTTTATTTTATCACTCACGTTATATGCCTAAATTTTTTTCTATCATCCTGTTGCTTACTCTTATAAGTGCTTGTTCAAGTAATCAAAAAGTTGGGGTGGTTTATCATGACCGTTTTGATTTTTCACAAGTGAAAAGTTACAGTTTATATAATCGCAACTCCCCCTTTACTGATAGCCAAAGTCTAATTGATACACGTCGAAATGCGATTGAAATTGCGATAGAGCGTATGATGAGTATTAAAAAGTTTAATTATGCCAAGCCTGAATATGCCGATGTTATTGTTACCTATTATTTATTTAAAGGAAACCCCCAAGAGTATTCTAACTATAATGAAGTCGTGCGTTTTTGTGTTTATTGCTTGCGTGCTAATGCTTGGCAAACTAATAACCAATATTCAAACCTTACCAAAGGAAGTTTAATTTTAGACTTAGTTGATCCAAAAAATAAGCGTTCAGTTTGGCGTAGTGCTTATCCGCTAAATATTGATGTTAAAGACAATAGCGCAGAGTTAAATGAAAAAATTCAACAAGCAGTCAGTTCAATGTTGGCTATGTATCCCCAAAGTAATAACTTAGCGAATTAGTTGTTATGCGCACGTTATTTAAGTGGTTGGTCATTACTGTAATTGCTGTAGTAGTATTTTTAATTACTTTATTAGCTTTGGGTTATTTATTAAAAGAAAATGAGAAAACTACTCAACAGCTTAAAATAAAATCAACCCAAGATGCCCAAATTCAACAAGTTAAAGAAGCGCGTAGGCAGGCACTTTTCCAAGTTAAACCAACACACGCTTTAACGCAAAAACTCACCATTTTTGAGCAGTCACAACAAAAAATAATCATAGATAATTCAGTTTGCCAAAGTAAAAAAGAATGTTTTTTAGTGCAGACCAATAGTCAGGCTTTAGGTTGTACTGTTGTGGTGAACGCGACAGGGGTCGCAATTTTATTAAAAACAGCGAGTGAACTAAATCTACCCAAAGTTCTCACTAATGATTGTCAGCAAGCCTATTCAAATGAACCAATATTATCGTCCGTTTGCCAAAATTATATCTGCTCTATTACTCGTTAATAAACCATTAATAAAAAACTATTCAAGGTGTTCGCCACTGTTTATAATGCACATCTAAAGCAAGTAATTATAATTAATCTGAGAAAACGTGTATATGAACTTCCCATCTGATGAAACTGGCCAAGTATTAGCCGAAATGCAGCAAGCAGGTATTGATCTTAGCATCTCGCATGATGTGGTTTTTTATCATTTGTTTGAGCAGCAAACTCAAGCGCAAGCAATGGCTGATTTTGTTAAGCAGAATATAGCCAATGTTAATGTGAGTGTGCATGCAGATGAAACGCCCAATGTTTGGGATGTTGACTGTACTGTAAAAATGGTACCAAGCCATGAAACTGTCGTTAAACAAGAGACTGATTTTGAACAATTGGCAACCAAATTTTCTGGTTATAGTGATGGCTGGGGAATAGAAGCTTAAATTTTTTTGTGTTACTTGACCAAAATATTTACCTTCAAAAAATACAAAGTATATTCATACCTGTGATCATCCAAAACACTCTGAATCGAGCCTTTTGAATGATTATGGGTATATACCC
>JBLIEW010000106.1:0-10866 GCA_047633255.1 Colwellia sp. | reverse complement strand
ATCAGGAAAAAAATGATGTTGACCGTGATCAGCTAAAGTTTGGTATTTAACGCGCCTTGGGCGCTTACTTTAGCCCTTTTAGGGCGTCATCTAATAAGCCTCCGGCTCTGCCGGAGGTCATTTAACTTTAACCATACTCCAGGATTTATGTAGCACGAGGTAGTGAAAATACGTTTTAAGCTGCTCTGTGGTTAAGTTAACCGGACAGACATCAAAAAAGGTCGCCACTTGGCGAATACAACGACTGTAACTGTCGATAGTTTTAGTACTTTTTCCTTGTAAGGTCAGTTCGTTGAGGTAAGATTGGTAGATTGAATTAAAGTGAACTTGCTCTTGTGTATTCATCATGAATACCTCCAGTTAATCACCGCCTTTATTGACGGATATATTAAGTAGAGACGAGTTTTAGTTTTTCTGCCGCATAGCGGCTTCGTTCAACTAACTTTTAAAGCTGGATTATTATAATGAATACTACTGAAGTCACTTCGATAATGCCTACCTCTGATACTAGAAGTAGGCATAAAAATCAGGAATTTATTAGTGAGCGCACTTTAACTTTACCTTTTCCCTCTAATGATATCACTATTAAATGTTATAATTTTCAACTAGCCAAATATCAAAATAAATTATTTTCAGAATTCACTATCCCTTTACCTGAATCAATAGAGAATGCAGTACCTAAACGCCAAGCCGAGTTTTTAGCTGGTCGTTATAGCGCGATTTCAGCTTTAAAGGCGTTAGGTCTTAGCTGCAATAATATCGCTATTGGCAAGAATAGAAACCCCGTTTGGCCGCGTAGCATTATAGCTTCAATTACGCATACAACAACAACTTCCATTTGTGCCGCATCTTATAAAGATAGCTATCTGTATTTAGGCATAGATATTGAGTATATTATACCAACTAAATTAGTGACTGAAATTAAAAGTTATATCATTAATATTGACGAGGAAGTGATACTAAGAAAATGCTCACTAAATTTTTTAGAGGCCTTTACTCTAACTTTTTCTGCTAAAGAAAGCCTCTTTAAAGCGCTCTACCCTAGCGTTGGTTATTACTTCGATTTTTCTGCGGCTAACATCACTCAAGTTAACAGTGCAAACAATAGTTTTATTCTAGTATTAACAAAAGACTTAACTGCTGAGTTAACTGCTGGTATTGAATTCACAGGTTTTTTTGACTGCATAGAACAACAAATACTAACACTTATTGCACAATGAACCTTTGCTCTTTATTTTCATCTGAATAAATTAACTTATTGATAATAAAGTTTTTATGTTTTATCCGAACAAATATTTTGCCTTAATACAGATCATCAAGTATGAGCAATTGTTGCTTGGCTATTTAAGCTTTCGCTTTGTTTTTTGGTTTTAATGGTCTTACTGTTGGCGCCGGTGTTATTTGCCGCATAGTAATTTACCGACCAGAAGGGGTTCTGTCGCAAATAGAGGGAATAGTTTATGAACTAACGATTATTGATCACTTCTTATCATTATGACCCTCAATTTTTCAGGCAGACATTATCCAAAAGAAATCATTCTGCAGTCCCTTCGATACTATTTGGCCTACAAGCTAAGTTATCGTGAAATAGAAGAAATATTTACTGAGCGAAATATTCATTTTGATCACTCCACCTTAAATCGTTGGGTGATAAAATATAGCCAACAACTTGAAGCCAATTTCAGAACAAGAAAACGTAAAGTGGCAGACTCGTGGCGAATGGATGAGACCTACATCAAAATTAAAGGGAAATGGGTTTACTATTATAGAGCGGTTGATAAACATGGCGCTATTGTTGATTTTTACTTGAGTGAAACACGTGATGAGCCCGCTGCAAGAGCATTTTTTGATAAAGCACTGGATAGTAGTGGCTTACCCAGTAAAGTCGTTATTGATAAAAGCGGAGCGAATATTGCGACGCTAGATACCCTCAATGTGCGTCTTTGGTTGTCTGGATATATGCTGTGTATGATTGAAGTGCTAACCGTCAAATACCTCAACAATATTGTCGAGCAGAGTCATCGAAAAGTGAAAGGTAAAATGCACCAATGCTTAGGATGGAAGTCTTGGGCCGGCGCGGAGTCAACCTTGGCAGGTGTTGAACTTTGCTCGATGATAAAGCAAGGACAGATGATTGGCTCAGAATATATGTAAGCGTATAGCTAACGGCACCTGCTGTTAGCGTTTGATCTCCGGTATGTTATCTCCATACATAATTTAGGAGATAAACATGAGAATTACGCGTAACCAAGAACAATGGTAAACCATCATTGATGATCAACAAACCAGCGGCTTAACCATCATTGACTATTGCCAACAACAGCAGTTATCAACATCGAGCTTTTATGCGGTTAAAAAGAAACTTGGTTTGACGTCTGGAAACTTTGTTCGCGCCAAAATAACCCAACAAGTGGAACTCATTGAAGCACAAGATTCAATAACGCTAACCATTGGTAAGGCTAACGTCAGCTTGCCAAGTACAACTTCCGCCACCTATTTAAGCCAATTGTTACGAGCATTAGTTTTATGAAGATGTTTGTTGACCCTTCAGCGGTTTTTCTTCATCGGGATTTTGTTGATTTTCGTAAAGCAATAAATGGCCTTGCGGCACTTGTTGAAGATGAACTAAATCGTGATGCCTATACGGGCGCTTTATTCGTTTTCTGCAATAAAGCGAAAGACAAACTGAAAATACTGTACTGGGACAAAACAGGTTTTGCACTTTGGCAAAAGCGCTTAGAAAAACAAAAGTTCAAATGGCCGAGTAAGATCAACGACACTGAATTTTCATTAACCGCTGAGCAACTCAGCTGGTTATTATCAGGATATGATGTCCTTGGTCACCAAGAATTACATTATCAGTCGATGATCTAATTGCCTGATATTTAATTTTTTTTCGCAGTCAACGATCATTGACACAAGAGCTTGTGTTAAATAACGCGAATAGCAGTATTGGCTTACATATTTTGTTAACATCATTGGATGAAATTCAATGCTAATTCACTCCCCAATGACCCCGAGCAACTTAAGCACATGCTGCTTGAGTTGCAACAACGTATGGGCAAAGAGTTGGCTCAAAAAGACAATGAGTTAGCAGAAAAAGACGTCGCGTATCAACAATTACTTGAACGTTACAACCTCAAGCTTGCTAACGAACACGGTAAAAAGTCAGAGAAAATGCCTGGTGCTGATGAACACGACAAAAAACTTCTGGCCGCTCCAAGCTCTGATGCGACAACAAAAACCAAGCCAAAGCGGAAACCATTACCCGCAGAATTGCCGCGTAAAGAGGTGATTGTAGATATCGACGAAAGCGACAAAGTCTGTGATTGCTGTCAAAGCCCCTTGCATAAAATGGGAGAAAGCAGCAGTGAAACCTTAGAATTTGTGCCCGCACATATCAAAGTCATTAAGACCATACGTCCCAAATACGCCTGTCGCCAATGTGAGCGTAATGGGATTGAAAGTGTGGTAAAAACCGCTTTAATACCAGCAACACCGATACCAAAAAGTATTGCGACGACTAGCTTACTCAGTCAAATCATCGCGTGTAAATACCAGTTCGGCTTACCGTTATACCGCCAAGAAACCCTATTTAGCGATATTGGTATTGAATTAAGGGTTCTGTCGCAAACTCAAATTCCGTAGCCTTAATTGAAGATGTCGCTTTCCTCAGATACCACTATGCTGCAAGCGAATAAAATTGCTCCCATACTGTCTTATCTTCTGAGTCAATCATCTGTCCTTGCTTGAGCATTGAGCAAAGCTCAACACCAGCTAATGTCGCTTCTGCTCCAACCCAAGACTTCCATCCTAAACATTGGTGCATTTTACCTTTCACTTTTCGATGACTCTGCTCGACAATATTATTAAGGTATTTCACGGTTAACACTTCAATCATACAAAGCATATATCCTGACAACCAAAGCTGAACATTGAGGGTATCAAGCGCCGCAATATTCGCTCCGCTTTTATCAATAACGACTTTACTGGGTAAACCACTACTATCCAGTGCTTTATCAAAAAATGCTCTTGCAGCGGGCTCATCACGTGTTTCACTCAAGTAAAAATCAACAATAGCGCCATGTTTATCAACAGCTCGATAATAGTAAACCCATTTCCCTTTTATTTTTATGTAGGTCTCATCCATTCGCCACGAGTCTGCCAAGTTACGTTTTCTTGTTCTAAAATTGGCTTCAAGTTGTTGGCTATATTTGATCACCCAACGATTTAAGGTGGAGTGATCAAAATAAATATTACGTTCAGCAAATATCTCTTCGATTTCACGATAACTGAGTTTATAAGCCAGATAATAACGAAGAGCCTGCATGATGATTGCTGAGGGAAAATGTCGACCTGAAAAATTGATAGGCATAAATGTAAACATAAGAAGTGATTGTAGGATTTTAAACTATTACATCTATTTGCGACAGAACCTCATTTTCCCCTTACCAGCCGCATACAATACCATGGCATTTAATTCATCGATCAAACTGGCTACCGCATTTATTTTCACACTAGTTTTCATAGGTATCCTTAGTTAGATCTCTACCGAATCATCATCCGTGTTTGTAATTAGTTGCGGCAAACCAAAATAGAACCCTTGGCTAAAGTCAGCGTTACACGATTTCATCATGTCAACATCAGCCTGTGTTTCCACCCCTTCCATGATCACTTTAATATCTTGTTCATGACAGAATTTAACCAGAGACCTCAATACGCTTTGTTGCTCTAAGCTAGTCGCCGCTTTGCAAATCAAGCTACGATCTACTTTCAAATAATCAGGTTTGAACTCAAAAATATGGCTAAAATTAGAAGACTGGCGGCCAAAATCATCAATGGCAAATTCACAGTTGAACCGTTTAAATAGCAGTACTCTTTCAAATAATGCACTGGACATTTCACCCAAATTATTTTCAGTCAATTCAATAACCAAATCACAAAAGCTAAGCTTATTTTGATCAAGTACAATTAAAAATTTTAAACTACCGGTAGACAACAGCTGTGCTACGGTCATATTTACAAATAACTTTTGCCCTTTGCTACGGCATTTACCTGCATTATCCAACTGATACATGGCCTTCCATAATGCATAGGAAAATTCACTGTAAAGAATGGGAGATTGATTAAAAACAGCCAGAGAAATACCCTGCCAATGTCGTAATAATATTTCGTAACCAAATGGCGTATCACTGGTCAGCGGCATTATCGGCATTCGAGCAAATTGGTAGTTGGATGACATCATCTCACCCAACTAAGTAACAGTGGTATTTTCAGCATGACACTTCCTTCTATTTAAAATAATTTTACGGGCGTAATGCGTGTATGTGCATCTGTTTGCCAGACTGTCCGGCCACAGCCAGTTTCAATACTCATGAACTTTGGATGCAACCCCATGATCATGGGTACGTTAACTGGAAATTGCTGCGCACAAATTGGAATATCTACTCGGTAAAATACGCCATCAAATTCTATCACTAATTTATTCTCACTGCCAAATTTATCGGCAAATACAAAGGTTCTGTCGCAAACTCAAATTCCGTAGCCTTAATTGAAGATGTCGCTTTCCTCAGATACCACTATGCTGCAAGCGAATAAAATTGCTCCCATACTGTCTTATCTTCTGAGTCAATCATCTGTCCTTGCTTGAGCATTGAGCAAAGCTCAACACCAGCTAATGTCGCTTCTGCTCCAACCCAAGACTTCCATCCTAAACATTGGTGCATTTTACCTTTCACTTTTCGATGACTCTGCTCGACAATATTATTAAGGTATTTCACGGTTAACACTTCAATCATACAAAGCATATATCCTGACAACCAAAGCTGAACATTGAGGGTATCAAGCGCCGCAATATTCGCTCCGCTTTTATCAATAACGACTTTACTGGGTAAGCCACTACTATCCAGTGCTTTATCAAAAAATGCTCTTGCAGCGGGCTCATCACGTGTTTCACTCAAGTAAAAATCAACAATAGCGCCATGTTTATCAACAGCTCGATAATAGGGGTTTTGTGCCCATCCCCTCGACATTAACCTCAAGCCTATTTTTTAAACAATAAATTGAGGTGGAAATCATTATCAAAAGGTATACTTAATGATATAGGCAATAAATATCTATCAAAAGTGCTCTCATAATTAAATTATCTAAATGCTATAAGAGTTTTGACTAAACTAGCTAATTTCATATTAAACCCAGCTAAACGAGTATCTAGCTGTAAGATTTCAACGATGATTGTCGTGTCGAGATCATCTGTTCAGCGAACCATTAACGCTTCAAAACAACTAAGGTTTTATTTAAAAAATAGCAAAAGTCAATAACTTAGGTATTATACATTATGAATTAATAATGGATTAACTTAAAGCATGAAAAAACTAATAATTTTAGCAGCCCTAGCAAGCTTTAACACTCTTGCTGTAGACCTTTCCGCTTCAAATAATTACTACTGTACAATGGCAGCATACACAGAGATATTTGATAACAAAGCAAAGGTTCTAAGTCCTAAAGGATTCGTTGTAAAGGTAACGGCTAAAGGCTCTGTCCCTTATATTACTATACTTCAAGATCAACATAGTGATGCTGTTTTATACCAGTTAGCAATATTAGATGGTTATATAATCGCTAACGATTCTTTTTTGACTTTTAGAATGACAAAAAATGGTAATAATAGTGAATTTCCCTTTATTTACCATAAGTTTGCGTACAACAAGCCTGGTTATAGTGCTGCAAATATAATGCAGCAAATGTCTTCCGGTACTTGCTATATAATATAACGGTACATTATTCTATGTCTTACCTTGATATCAATGTAAAGACACTTTTTGCTTTTAGTTTTTCTATGTAAACACTTAATTCTTACGATCAAAGTATTCAGCTACACCGAGTTCATACATTTGATCCCATAATTTTTGAGGCCAACCAGATAAAAAATCAACATGGAAAAATGTTTTATTTTCGCCTAATCGGTCATTATTACTATCATTATGGCCTTTCAACTTAGATTCAAAAGTAATAAAAGTTCTCAATTCTGACTCAAGCTTGGGTGTAAATTCAGATTCACTTATACCTGACCAATTAGGCGTACCAATAGAATTCGAGCTATATTTTGGTGCTTTTGATTTTGTTCCGTGTGTTTTCATTGAACCCATCGTTTATTCCTTACTAAATTATTTTACCGGATAACCGCCCAAAACCGCGTGGTAATTTACACTTACCAGGTTCACGTTTTAATTTCATAATCCAGTATGTACGATATTTTCCAACGGGAGCTGCCGACGTTTCAACTAGGCCCCTGTCTAAATCAGACACATCTACTTTATGTAATCTTGTTTTGCCAACACCTGAACTTAACCTATCATTGTGGTCTTCAAAATCTTGCTCAGAAAAGGTTATGCCATTGTTGTTTGGCTTTAATTCAATGCTCATGCTTGATTCCTCGGTTAAAACATTTCTAATACTGGAGCGCCACGATAAGTGACTACATTAAGGTTTATTCGCCCAAAATCTAAAGCTGCTTCTTCACTTTTAAATGAACCATGCACCTTATGTTGATGGCCTTCAATAACTTCAGACACAAACCAATCACCAATTTCAAAACAAATTCCCGTTTCATCAATCAAAGGTTGTTTGTTCTTATCTACAATTTCAGAAACCATACAAAGCATTCCATTTTCGGGTAGCTCTACCGGTGACTCAGCACTAGATAAATCATTGTCGTACCCAAAGTACTGAGCGGGATCTGTTGCTTGTTCTTCTAACAACTCTTCCAACCTGCTTTTGTTTTTACTTTCATTAAAGTAACAGCACTTTTTAAATTTTTTATTACTACCGCAAGGGCATGGCTCATTACGCTTCACTGACATTTGTTATTCCTTTAATGCGTTAGTTTTGTTTAGCTCTAATGTGTAAGCTAATAAAATGGTGCTTAAATCGTTCTTACTTACTTGGCATTGATCACCATCACCCAATAATGCAGATGCACTCAAGCGTTTGAATACCTCTTGTGTATTGTCTGAGTTCGTTACAATTCCAGTCATGTGATTTTTTCCCATTCAAATTATTTAACTTTAATTACTTGAAAACCATTAGGTCGAACAAGATAATATTTATTATCTTCAGTTGCTTTAGTTGTCCATATTTCTTGCATACCATTTGATAGCGTGACGAAGGTGTTTTCACCATCTATAAGTGGAAAACCTAAGCATGGATATGAATCACCAAAACCAGTATTGCAATTGTCTGTACCTACTATTTCGGTAATCTAATTACCAATATTAACTGTGGTACCATCTTTGAAATACCAAATCGCGAGCCTCTTTTGCGGATAAATTTCATTTGCTTTTTCACCAACTTCCTTAGCTTTATCACAAGCTGATATAGTGATTAAGAATAAAATCATTAGTACTTTATTAATATTCACATTTAATTCCTATGCAGTGGTAGTCTGTGAATTTGGCTGTGCGTTAGCATTAAACACTCTTCTTTACGACCTAACTCTTTAGCAGCAAGCAATAGCTTCCCATAAAGGGTTAAACTTTCATCCGAGTGCGGATCAATAAAAACCACACCTTGACTTGAAACACCGACATTAATGCCTGTGCTAAACGCTTGATAAAGAGAATTGGCTATCTCAAATAACTGTTCGCTTGCATGTGAAACCTTTAATCCATGCAATTCACAATATTTAACTGCATCACCAACTGTTTTAAATTCATTTTCTTGTGACATCATTATTCCTCAACACTTTCTAATTGGTATTCATAACCAGTCCATTTATAATTATCTTCATCAATAAGAGTTACTTGATCATTAGTTAAATTATGGCTAATCAAAGTTCCCTCAATAAAGCTCCCATGACCCGTTGCAGCGGAAAAACTCTTACCTAAAAGTGACATTACTTTATTCCCTTGTGAATGATTCAGTTAAAGCACTTCTTAAAGATGCTTTTTGTAGCTCGTTTTTAAAATCATCCACACCATTAATAGGCATCTGAGGGCCTAAGGTTATATTTACAACATCTAACTGAACCAAGAGAGTCAAAGCTATTGTTTGGGTAATGATGAAAGGTATTAATAATTTTAAACCTGTGTTTTTCATTGATACGTCCCTATTTGAGAATAATGTTTCTGTCCAATACACTTTAAAGCACTATATATAAAATTAAGGGCAAAATAGAACTACTTTAAATAATTCAAGAAGTGCGAAAGATCTGGTTAATACCAATCTAAATTTTGTTCTTGTTCAAGTTTTAAGTTTTCGATTTTTTCTCTAACACTTATCTTCCTTTCTTCAGATTTAACGACACTTTTTACCTTAGTGCTACTAGGTCTAGCTTTAACTATTTTGGGTTTGATAACTGTTTTTTTACCTGTTGAATTATTATAAGCTTCCCGTTTTTGTGCTTTGATTTTTTCGGCGTTCTTTGCATAATAAGCCCTGGCATGTTTTTGTTTATCTGTTAATTCATCCATTTATGCAAAGTCGTCCTTTCTTATTGGTTTGAAATTAGCTTCCCAATCATCATAGTCTGTGTCTATAAATTCGCTTGAAGTACGGGTGATCTTTAATTGGACCTGTATTTCTTCTTTACCATTTAGCAACACGCCAAGCGACACTTCATTGTTTGCGTAGTCTCCTGCAAACATGTCACGTAATAAAGTCTCAATATTATCAGTTGCTTTTTCTGCAACTTCCTTTGCTGCACTCATTATAACTCCTTTGTTATTTATGACTAAACGGGTCTTAATCACCGCTAAAGAGACTTTAAATTACCGGATTGCAGTTCTTCAAGTCGCGTAAGATGGCACTCACAAATCTCTTTAGAAGTGGCCGAGATGGCATTACTAGACCACTCAATATCTTCTGCTATATCAAATCCATATAATTCACAAAGGTTTTGACATACGCTATTAGCAGTATTTAATTCATCATTATTACCCATGTAGGAATAGTCAGCGTCAAGTTTAGACAGATGTTCTTTTTCTGTAGTGATTAAATTCTCGATGATCAATTTCGTTTTTTCATTGAGTGCCAATTCCACAGGGTAATACTCGTCAGTTGAGTCATGTTTAGCTCTAAACGATACTAGCGCACTTCCAATGCTTTCTCCCGAGGATGACATACCACCCATTCCTCGATCTTCTATGGTCCAATTATCATTTTCAAAAAAGACTTCTGCGCTTTGCCAGTAATTGCCTTGTGCGGTATCAAAACAAACGTTTAATGGCTCTTCAGGGGCGTATGAGTCACCCGTAACAAAAGTAAGAGCTTCCTGCTTTGAAGAGAATAGTCCATCACCATGGGGAGCTAATTGGTAATTCGTTTTGTCTATAAATTCGATAAGTTTCTTTGCGGCATTTACTGATAGCGTATTAATCATTATTTGTTTTCCTTTTAAATAATTGTCTTACCGCAATTATTGCAAATTAAATATGACATGCAGAAAACTAACCATTCGATTTATTATTTGAACCGGCCTCCATCGGCCATGTCGCGATCAAGTCAACGTTTTGTAAAAAAACATTTATGCTGTGCAATAGAAGTGTCGCATGTGTCCCTATATTTACTTCCATTTGTACTAATGATTCATGTAACAAATCAAATTCGGCGTACTCTTCTTTTGTAGTGTCATTACATCTAGCAATATCACTTTTTATTTCCATGATAGAGGTGTATAAACTGAAGATCATTCCCGTTAATAAATATGCAATAGCTAAGCTGTCGATTAATCTCATCATTTACCGTAAGCACCTTATAAACCGCATTATTCCACCATGAATAACATTCACTTATGATCACTTTAACTATTTAAGGAGATCATCATGCGACGAACACCACAGCAATGGCTTACACTTTTTAAAATCCAAA
>JBLIEW010000105.1:0-10902 GCA_047633255.1 Colwellia sp. | reverse complement strand
TTTAGTACTTAATTCAATAAACTTGTTCAAAATTAACGCGGGTGATATACCCGCTCTACTTCAAGATGCAGATTTCAGCAAGTCGAGAAAGGGTTAGCTACCAGGAATTGATTGAAGAGAATAGTTATTCTATTGTCGAAATCAATAACGCAGGAGATGACCCTTTCTCGGCTTGCCCGTAGGGAGCGAAGCTAGAAAACCAGTCCTGCGTTGCACTACTCGATAAGGGAATAACCCTTATCAGCGTATCGCGCCTTGATCTGATTTCCTAGCTTCGCTCTGAAACTGCATCTTCAAGTGGAACGGGTATATACCTTGTGCAATATCATTATCGCCTTCATAAATAGCAACGGCTCTTGGTTGATACTCGGTAATTAATGCTTCAGAAAAGTATAATAAATCATTCATGTTACTGCCGCCAAACCCACGAGAAATAACGTCTACTTGTGTGAAGTCACTGTGAATATGAGACTGCCAAAACCGGACACTTGAGCTGCCGGTAATTACGATCCCATTTTTTTCAACAGGCTCCAGTTTGTCTTTTTGCAAATAGTTATTTACTTCAGTTGTAAAAGCCAAAGGCGACTTGTAGTTATTCTCTAATTGCGGTGTGGCGTAAGTTTTATCAGCAAAAAATATAAGGCTAATTATCAAAAAAATCATTCTATTCAATGGGGTGTCCTCACAATAAGTTTAATTTACCATAGCATATACCTGCTCCACTTCAATATGGGAGTTCAGCAAATACAGATCAAGAGCACTTGTAGGCGTACCGATGAAGTCACAGCACTCTCTTACAAAGAGATATAACCCCTAATGACTGGTATGAATACTCCAAAAGTTACGAATAAAAACAATCCATGAGAATAGTTCATGTATCAATGAATTTAAATCAATTTTATTCATGTAACGAACCAGGTATAAAACACACTCTGCTTTTAACTTTAGACAATATTGCAGTTGGTTCTCAATTAAGCCTTCAGGCATAAACCAAAAAATACTGTGAAGACTACTTACTGAAAACATCAGAAAAGTCAGATTGGAAAGTCTAGAAAGAGCAAAAAATAAATTTAGGTTTTATCTCAGGAAACAGGATACCGGATCACAATGAATAAAGATTTTACATTTACTATTAAGAGCATTTGTCTCGATGAAAATTATCACCCATCAGACAATACGCGTATCACCACCAACTTTGCTAATTTGGCCAGAGGAAGCTACCGACAAGCGAACTTACGCAACGCCTTAAAGATGATCGACAATAGTTTTAATGCCTTAGCGCATTGGGATAACGCCAAAGCAGATCGTTATTCTGTCGAACTTGAAATTATTTCCGTTGATATAGATATTGAAGGTAGTGGTCGTACCTTCCCATCGATTGAAATATTGAAAACGAATATTGTTGATCATAAAACGAACAAACGTATTGAAGGCATTGTAGGGAATAATTTTTCCTCTTACGTGCGAGATTATGATTTTAGCGTATTACTGTTAGCTCATAACAAGGATCAAGCCAAATTTAGCATTCCAGATAATTTTGGCGATCTGCATGGGAAGCTCTTTAAATATTTTGTAAATTCGAGCGCTTACAAGCATCACTTTAATAAGCCACCTGTAATATGTCTCAGTGTTTCGGACAACAAGACCTATCATCAAACCGAAAATCAGCATCCGGTATTAGGTGTTGAATACCAGCCAAATGAATCTTCTTTGACTGAGCAATATTTCAAAAAAATGGGCTTACAGGTTCGCTATTTTATGCCGCCAAATAGTGTTGCGCCTTTAGCTTTTCACTTCTTTGGTGATTTGCTTAATGATTACACTAATCTTGAGCTGTTAAGCACCATCAGCACGATGGAAACTTTTCAAAAAATCTACCGACCTGAGATTTATAATGCTAATGCTGTTGCAGGTAAATGCTATCAGCCAAATTTGAAGAACCTAGATCATTCATTAACTCACATTGTTTATGATCGAGAAGAGCGTAGCCAGATGGCTAATGAGCAGGGAAAATTTGCTGAGGAGCACTTCATCAAACCATACCAAACTGTTCTTGAGCAATGGTCTGCTAGTTACGTTCAATAACTAAGTTATACCAATGGCAATAAGTTAGTGATCAAATATTAATGAGGATAAATTTTCAAGAACAAGGCACTTGATTGAGCAATAGCTAGCTATTGGGATTGAAAGCAACGATGTTATTGGAATATTTAGTCCATTTAGAATGATCACATATTTATTGCCATTGGTATTAGATAGCGACATTAAATAATCAACCCAAATATACGGTATCATCTATTATGAAAACATTATTACCTACTTCAACTGCAGGCAGCTTACCTAAACCCTCTTGGCTTGCAGAGCCTGAGACTCTTTGGTCACCTTGGAAATTGCAAGATGAGGAATTAATTGAGGGCAAACAAGATGCGTTACGTTTGTCATTACAAGATCAACAACAAGCCGGTATTGATATTGTCAGTGATGGTGAACAAACCCGCCAACATTTCGTCACTACGTTTCTTGAGCACCTCAACGGAGTTGACTTTGAGAAACGTAAGACCGTTAAAATTCGTGATCGTTATGATGCGAGTGTACCGACGGTCGTTGGTGCTGTTTCTCGCCAAAAGTCTGTTTTTGTTGAAGATGCTAAGTTTTTACGTCAGCAAACCAAGCAACCGATTAAATGGGCTCTGCCAGGTCCTATGACGATGATAGATACACTTTATGATGACCATTATAAAAGTCGCGAAAAGCTAGCCTGGGAATTTGCCAAAATTCTCAATCAAGAAGCCAAAGAATTAGAGGCGGCCGGTGTTGATATTATTCAATTTGATGAGCCTGCATTTAATGTGTTTTTTGATGAGGTAAATGATTGGGGTATTGCTTGTTTAGAAAGAGCAATTGAAGGACTGAAATGTGAAACTGCTGTGCATATTTGCTATGGTTATGGCATTAAAGCCAATACAGATTGGAAAAAAACTTTGGGGTCAGAGTGGCGACAATATGAAGACGCTTTCCCCAAACTACAAAAATCTAATATCGATATTATCTCACTAGAATGCCACAACTCTCATGTTCCAATGGAGTTACTTGAACTTATTCGAGGTAAAAAAGTGATGGTGGGTGCCATTGACGTCGCAACCGATACTATTGAAACACCAGAGGAAGTCGCAGATACTCTACGAAAAGCACTTAAGTATGTGGATGCAGACAAGCTTTACCCTTGCACCAACTGTGGTATGGCCCCTTTATCTCATAATGTGGCAAGGGGTAAATTAAATGCGTTAACTGCAGGTGCAGAAATAATCCGAAAAGAACTCTCCACCAGTAACGAACCAATATAACAATGTTTAGTAAGACTATTTTTTTCTTTGGGAGGGGGATTTCACTCCCATTGCCAAATTGGTAATCCTTCACTGAAGGCTAAATATCATAGGGGCATAGAATAGAAATAAATAATTACAACAGCACGTTATCTTGGATTTTGCAAAACTGAGCTTGTGTGGCATGCTTGAGCTATTTTTTTACTTAAAGGCTTAAAAATGGAAGCCGCAGTTGTTCCTTGAATTGCTTGTAAGATCTTTGCCGTTATTAAAAATAGAAGTAGTAGTTAATGAATATCATTGAATTTATAATAAATAATATCTCACCCATTTTGGCATTGGTTGCCACAGGTGTATTCGCAGGCATTTTAGCTGGCTTGTTAGGCGTAGGTGGCGGTATCGTAATCGTACCTGTGCTATTTTTCTTGTTCCAGAGCTTTGGCGTATCTCCAGAATCTGCGATGCTAGTTGCAACAGCAACCTCACTGGCCACCATAGTACCAACCTCTATTAGTTCAATTCGTTCTCATACCCAAAAAGGTAATGTGGATTTTGATCTTCTTAAACGTTGGGCTCTATTTATTCTGATGGGGGTATTAGTTGGTAGCTGGTTAGTGACTCGCGTTGAAGGTACTATGCTTACTATGTTGTTTGGGGTGATAGCGGTTTTATCGGCGCTAAACATGCTGTTCCGAACGGGGAAATCCGCGCTGTATAAAAAACTGCCTAATACAACAGGACAAGCGGTTATGGGGACATCCATTGGCTTTTTCAGTTCTATGGTGGGGATCGGCGGCGGGACTATCTCAGTTCCACTAC
Organism: Colwellia sp.; assembly: GCA_047633255.1. Lineage (GTDB taxonomy): Bacteria > Pseudomonadota > Gammaproteobacteria > Enterobacterales > Alteromonadaceae > Colwellia. The sequence goes on along the minus strand of JBLIEW010000105.1, from coordinate 6,760 downwards.
TTACCCTATATAACTATCCCGCCCACAAAGCCATTGGCACAGCGGCGGCAATAGGGTTAATCATCTCTTTGCCGGGCGCGCTAACAATGTTGACATTGGGCAGTACGCCAACCGATGCTCCAGCGGGTACATTTGGTTTGGTCAATTTATTTGCCTTCATTTGTATTGTGCCGCTAACCGTATTATTCGCACCTGTAGGGGCATCACTGGCAGCAAAATTAGATGCGGTAAAACTGAAAAAGATCTTTGCCTTCGTATTACTATTTACTGGCTTACGTATGTTGGCACAACTTTTCTTATAGGTTTTATACCTGTTAATTGTTGTGAGACAGTAAATGGTAATTGTAAATTAACTTGTTTGATTGATAAAATGAACTGATTTGATTAATCAACGTAGTTCATCATTAAAGCTAAAGGTAGGAGTTAACCGGTGTTGGAGAGAATTCATCTAGAAATACTAACAGCAATAAAAGAACATGGAACCCTGACTAAAGCTGCTGATTCGTTGCACTTATCCCAATCTGCGTTAAGTCACAGTATCAAAAAATTAGAAGGCAAAATTGCTACTCCGATATGGAAAAAAGATGGTCGAAACTTGCGTCTTACAGCTGCGGGAGAACGTATTCAAACGCTTGCTGATAGAGTATTACCTCAGTTTTTACACACAGAATTATTACTGAATCAGATTGCAAAAGGTGAAATGGGATCGCTACGAATTGGAATGGAGTGCCATCCTTGTTATCAATGGCTACTTAGAGTAATTCAGCCTTATCTAGAGCAGTGGCCAGCCATTGATATGGATGTAAAGCAGGAGTTCCAATTTGGCGCTTTAGGTGCATTACTTAGCTACGAAATAGATGTACTTATTACACCAGACCCGCTCTTTAAACCTAAAATAGACTACATACCCGTTTTTGATTATGAACATAGACTCGTAGTTTCCGCGTCTCACAAACTTGCAAAGCAAAGTTTTGTATTACCCGAACAACTAAGCGAAGAAGTACTGTTTAGTTACCCTGTTGAGCCGCTGAGGCTCGATATTTTTAGTCAATTTCTTAATCCAGCAAAGTGTTCAGTGAAGAAACACACATACATTGAAACAACTGAGATCATGTTACAGATGGTCGCCGCTGGTCGAGGTGTTTGTGCCTTGCCGGGCTGGCTAGTAGATGAATATTCAAAATCAATGCCTATCAAGAGTATTCGTTTTGGAGAGAAAGGTATTAGCAAGCAGATCTTTGTAGGTATTCGCAAGACTGACCAGCATATTGACTACTTAAACGATTTCATTGCTCAAGCTAAAAAAACAAAATGATCAGTTAGCTCTGCCTTTAGGTAGTTCCGAATAAAATTAAACGCCAGCGATAGTGAAAAGGGTGAAGATAAAAATATAGATCATGTGATGAAGATGCGAAATAAAATTTCTACATCTACATCTACATCTACATATTTATATTTAAACCTGAAATAGAAAAACGGATCTCATGAGTTTTCCATATGTACTCAATGATTTCGTAAGAATAGCGGTAAGTATTTTGCGTAACATGATCAATAACATCAGCTGTTTGATTTTGACTCAAATAAGGTTGTGAACCACCATTTTCAGGTGCTAACTTGTTTTTACTTACATAATCTCATCAATGTGCCTGACAATAGTGGTTTCATGAAAAACATTATTTTATAAATCAAGCATCTTCATTGATTAAGGATATATGTAGCTTATCTTATTAGAGAATGCAGGAGCACATTTTCCTGAATTACCATTCTCTTAAATCAATGCTTTGCCTAAAGGCGTTGCTAATTCCAGCTCAAACCTGCATCTTCAAGTGGAACGGGTATATGCCTGTCCTTATTTGTTTTTTGTTCTCGTTCTATTTGTTTTCTTAACCTTTTTCTTGACTTGTTTAGACGCTTTTGAAAACTCTTTATGGAAAGGTTGTTCTGTAACAACAGGAATGACTTGCCCTATGCTATTTTCAATATTAATTAATTGCCTGATATCATTTTCCACTGCAAATGAAATGGCCATTCCACTTTTACCCGCACGAGCAGTTCGTCCTATACGGTGTATGTAGTTTCTTGGATCTTCAGGAAGGTTATAGTTAATGACTAAAGTAATATTATCAACATCAATTCCACGAGCAGCAACATCAGTTGCAACTAATACTCTTAAATTAGAATCTTTAAAGTTTTGTAACGCTTCCTCCCTAACTGCTTGTGTTTTACCACTGTGAAGGCTAGCGGCTGTTATTGATGCTTTTTCTAGTGCTTTAACAATGATGTCAGCGCCATACTTTGTTTTACAAAAAATGAGAACTTTTTCATTGTCAGGTTTTTTAAGGAGATTAAATAGTGCAGGGACTTTATTCGATTTGTCAAGATGGTATACACTTTGATTAACCAAGTCGATAGTAACCGTTTGTGCAGTAATTTGAACTTTTGTTGGATCCGTTAATATTGCTTCTGCAAGTATCTCTATTTCAGCAGGCATAGTAGCTGAAAATAATAGTGTTTGTCGGTTCTTTGGCAGTTTAGATATGATGTTTTGAACATCCTTATAGAACCCCATATCAAGCATTGTATCTGCTTCATCTAACACAAATACTTCTAACGCCTTAAAATTTATATCGCCCGTTTCAATTAAATCCAATAACCTTCCAGGGGTGGCCACTAAAATATCAAGTCCAAGTGCGATAGAGTCGACTTGCTCTTGTCTTCCTACACCACCATAAACAACCTTAGTTTTAAGTCCTAAACCATCAGAGTAGTCATCAATGTTTTGCATTATTTGCGATGCAAGCTCTCTCGTAGGCGTTAATATGAGCGAACGTGTGCTCTTAGCTTGGATATCTATTTTATTTCGACCAAAATTATTGATCATAGGCAATGAAAAAGCCGCAGTTTTTCCTGTTCCCGTTTGCGCTATACCAAGCAGATCATTCCCATTAATAAGAGCGGGGATACATTCTTTTTGGATCGGTGTGGGCTGTTTATAGCCCTTAAGAGTAACCCGGTCAATAATTGACTCTAAAAGTAAAAATTCTTTAAATTCTGACATGCTGGCTCGGTATTCTTTAATCAATAGCCTATTATTCTAACAGAATGCTTTAACATATTTAAGAAGTATTCAATGTGGCTTTTTTTGACGAACCCCACAAAATATCTCACAAAAAAATAGTGCAGTAATCAAGTGTTGTGATCCGTTGATTTTTCTTTCACGGGTGGTTTTTAAGGGATTAGATAATTAAAAAATAGATGTATTAACAGTAAGCCTTATAGAGCAAAACATGTAGCTTCGATTTAGCTTAGGCATTAGGCCAGCTTTCGTGTTTAAGTGGCCGCCAGTCTGGATGATTTAACTCCCACTGAGATCATGCACTTTGAATGGCCATTGGTATAACTAAGCTGAAGTTAGTTTACTTAGTTTTGTTGTTACAGCCATTGCATACGTATTCAATCATTTTGTAGAGCGCTTTCATCTGATTAATAGGTATGCAGCTACTATTTATCGGTGAATTTCTCCTTTATATTAAAGTTGTTCACGAATTTACTGCACCATTTATAAAGATCACTTAATTAGTTTGATTGGTATAATTATTAAGTTAACGGGAAGTTGGCTGATAAAAATTAATCAAGGATGGCTAGGGGAGAATATTCAATGAGTGTTTATTTAAATTAAGCGTGGTATTTTGAATTATTATTCCCATAGAAAGTCACAGGGTTAACTGGAAAAATGAAAAATATTACTTATAAACACACTAATTTATACTCATCCCGTTTAATTTATGGCTGTATGCGGGTTGCCGGAGATAATTCTGCTCAAGATACAGCTAAAGGGAAGTTGGCTATAAGAGCAGCACTTGACGTGGGATATACCCATTTTGATCATGCTGATATATATGGCGATGGCCACTGTGAAAGTTTGTTTGGGGAGCTACTTACGGAACTAAAAAAAGAAACCCCCACATTACGTGATCAACTGATTATTACTTCTAAAGCAGGTATTCGGGCTGATCCTAAGCGGTATGATTTCTCAGCAGAATATTTAATCTCTAGCGTAGAAAACTCACTTAAACGCTTAAATACTGATTACTTAGACCTGTTTCTGTTGCACAGACCTGACTATTTATTCAACGCAGAAGACGTAGCACAAACCTTTATGAAGTTAAAAGCTAGCGGAAAAGTTAATCATTTTGGTGTTAGCAACTTTAGTCCTTCCCAGGTAAGTTTATTGCAATCAGCGTTAGATGAGCCGTTAGTGGTGAATCAAATAGAAATTAATATCCATAATATTAATAGCTTAACTGATGGTACATTAGATCAATGTCAGCAACTTGGCATAACACCTATTGCATGGTGTCCGCTTGGTGGTGTTGCTTACCCCGCATGGGGAAATACTTTCTCCAATGCAGATGAACAGCGAATTGAAATAGAGTTAGCCGAGCAAGCAGAGAAATATAACTGCCTGCCTTGGCAGCTTATTTTAGCTTGGTTACTTAAACATCCTGCTAATATTAACCCTATTATTGGCTCAACCACACCAGAACGCATCATTGCTGCGAAACAAGCCTTAACGATTGAATACAGTCATGCCGATTGGTATCGCTTACTTGAAGCAAGAAATGGTTATGAGCAGCCTTAAGTTACGATGATATCGTCTAAAACGTTCAGTTAGTCATTTGTATTCTTTAAAATTTTTTAACTAATTACTAACTAACTATTAGCTGATTACCAATTGATGACTGACCAACTCTCGCGCAATTTTTTTCAATAGAAAGGTTTCTCGTTCAATAGATAAACCTTTCTTAGGACTGGCTTTAATGGTTCCTTCATTGTGGCTAATCGCTTCAAAAATATTTACCCAAACAGGTTCCATGCCATTTTGAATCTCATGACTTTCAAATGCCGTTTCAGCGAAAGTTTTACTTATTTTACATATATAGCAATAGGACAACATATGAATGATTTCAAAGTCTTCTTTATGCCAAGGACGGTATTCTTCATATAAACCAAATTCTGCTAAGACCTCAATATTTTGTGCCCCAGTCTCTTCTTTTAATTCTCGTTTTAGACCATCCGTCAGAGACTCACCGTCATCAACCCCACCACCTGGCAAACTATAATCGTGATAACGCTCGGTATAGAGTAATAGTATATTTTCACCATCAAGTACGATGGCTCTGGTTGCTTTTCGAGTTAAACAAGTGCCTTCAAGGTTAAGAATACTTGGGTGTTGAGTTGATTTTAATAATTGCATAATAAAGAGGGGTACGTCGTAGAAAGAAGCGAGGTTGATTACTTGTTCTTTCTATTAATAAAAATTGAAGCGCTATAATATACCAATAAAAATACCAATCAAACTAACTAAGTGATTTCTTTAAAGAGTCTAAGTCACCCTATTGATTTTATTATGTAATTAATTGTAACTAATGTCGGGCTTATGCTTTGGATCAAGCTTTCAAACTATTCCTCGTGGTACAAAGCAACTAATTAATCAAAGGAGAATATTATGAGTTCAACGTTTTATATGCCATCTATAAACATGATGGGCAGTGGTAGTTTAGCTGAAGCTATTAATTATATAAAAGAGCAAGGGTTTAAACAGGGGTTGATTGTTAGTGATAGCGTCTTAAATCAAATAGGCGTGGTAAAAAATTTCACTGATCTACTGGATCAGCATCAAATTGCCAGTATCGTATTTGATAAAGCACAGCCTAACCCGACAGTAAGTAATGTTAATGATGGTTTAGAAGTACTCAAAAAACATGATTGTGATTTTGTTGTTTCTTTAGGTGGGGGCTCTCCACATGATTGTGCTAAAGGTATAGCATTAGTCGCCAGTAATGGCGGAGCAATTGGTGATTACGAAGGTGTTGATCAATCTAAAAATCCACAACTGCCTTTAATTGCCATTAATACAACAGCGGGCACTGCATCAGAAATGACACGCTTTGCTATAATTACCGATGAAAAGCGTCATGTGAAAATGGCCATTGTTGATAAACATACTACACCCGTATTATCAGTTAATGATCCCTCACTAATGGTTGGTATGCCAGCCTCATTAACGGCTGCAACAGGTATGGATGCCTTAACTCATGCAATTGAAGCCTATGTTTCTATTGCAGCTACGCCAATTACTGATGCGGTAGCACTAAAAGCCATCGAGCTTATTCAGGCCAATTTACCCACAGCGGTTGAGAATGGCGAAAATATTGAAGCAAGAGAGCAAATGGCTTACGCCCAATTTATGGCGGGTATGGCATTTAACAATGCCTCTTTAGGTTATGTTCATGCGATGGCTCACCAATTAGGCGGTTTTTACGACTTGCCTCATGGCGTTTGTAATGCCGTATTATTACCGCATGTACAACGTTACAACGCAAAAGTATGCCCAGGGCGTTTAAAAGACATTGCCAATAGTATGGGTGTTGATGTAATGGGTATGTCAGCAGAGCAGGGCGCAAATGCTGCCATTAGTGCTATTGAAAAATTATCACAAAAAGTAGGTATTCCTGCCGGATTAGAAACGTTAGGTGTTAAATCTGATGATATTTCATTATTGGCTGATAATGCCTTAAAAGATGTTTGTGGTTTAACTAACCCTAAACAAGCAAGTCACGAAGAAATTTGTCATATTTACCTCGCTGCTATGTAAAAAATAGACCGAACACTCGTTAACTTGTTGTTCGGTCATCTCTGCTTAAGTAAACCATTAACTTAGCGGTAGTAAAACTCAGTGTCTATATATACCCGTTCC
>JBLIEW010000104.1:0-11110 GCA_047633255.1 Colwellia sp. | reverse complement strand
AATAGAGTCAAGTAGTCAGTAAATAAGTTAAAGAAGGTTTTTAGTAAATATCGTCATAAATATAGACTTTTTCTATATTTACAGCAAAACTCGGTTTGACATTAAGGGAGCGTCCATATATGTCCTAATATTCTTTTAAAAACATAAAAAAGTTGGTCATTATAGATATAGGTTGAAATATTTCAGCCTTTACGATCTTTTAAGCACTGATAAAACCAGTAATCCGATTGAATTCATAGATAACATTTAAGTAACGAATAGTAAAATGTCTTCGAAATCTTATTATTTTTTAACTTCATAATAATAAATTATATATACTGTAAAATAATTAAATTAAGCTCAAAATTGAGCTTAAAATTGCGATACATAGGAAAACATACCAAATAAACCTATTGCTTTAAAAAATAAGCTCTTATATGAACTTAAACACAATAAAAACAAAAAAAAGATCTCTATATGAGCTTTTTATGTTTATCAATCCCTATTAATGAGCTATTATTATTAAGATTAATAAATAAGGGGCATATATGAACCAAGAGATAGTATTGAAACTTCGGCATAAAGCAGAAGAAACAAACCTTTCTATAGTTAATTTGATTGATGAAGTTGAAAGGAAGCTAGCAAACCCTAAGGACAGCATTCCATTAGGAGATTTCAAAGAGTTAAAATCTTTGATGGTGTATAAAAGAAAGATATTAAAGATAACTTTAGAAGATTTGGAGCTTCAAACCGATATATCACTATCAACATTAAAGCGTCTTATGTCAGATCCATCAGGGGCTAAATTTTCGAATGTAATTGTAGTGCTTAACGAGCTAGGTATTGAGTCATGGGCAGAACAGTAAATATATATATGTATGATGAACTCGCAGGAGTTCTTGTAGAAAAGGATAATGAGTACATTTTTTCTTATGATGACAACTATAAAGGAAAACCTATATCTTTAAGTATGCCTATAAATGTTCAAAATCATACAAGTAAAGAATTACATCCCTTTTTCAAGAGCCTAGCTCCTGAAGGATGGTTAAAAAAAAGGTTTTCAGAAATACAACAAATTGATGAACGCGACTCATTGGGTTTTCTAATTGAAAACGGTAATGACTTATTGGGCGCAATTTCTATTAAAAAAGTTAACGAGTATGAGTATGAATAACTGCCGAGTAACACTAATTCCTTTAGAAGGTAAAAAAGAACATCAACCTGGCTACTCTCTACAGGGTATTAAATACCTTGTGGGTAAAACAGATGTTAATTTACAACTACCTTTCACCCGAAGAGAATTTGTTACAGAGCAACCGAAAAAACAGAAAGGAATGAGCATCTCAGGGTATCAACCTAAACTATCGCTACGAATAGTGAATAATCAATTTAAGGTAGTTGAAACATTTGGAACCTATATATTAAAGCCATCACCTGAGGAGTACCCATACTTAGCAGAAAATGAACATGCTATAATGTCTGTCATGAGAAATTTAAAGTTTGAAGTTCCCCCATTCGGCTTAGTCCCTTTTCAAGAAGAAACTGATAGTGGCAAAATTGAATACGCTTTTATAATTAAACGTTATGACAGAAATGAGGAAGATCAAAGTAAAGTACATCAAGAACAACTTGATGGTGCAATGGGAGTAAATGAAAAGTATGGAAAAATTGATAACATCCAAACTGTTAGTTATGAGACTGTATGTCAGTTTTTGATCGAAAGCATTGATACTAGCCTCCCATTTAAGCGCGAATTATTTAAACGAATTATGTATGCATATCTTTTAGGAAATAACGATCTTCACCTAAGAAATTTCGGCATAGTAATGCCTAGTGAAGAAAAAAATAAAATAGCCCCTATTTATGATTTTGTTTCTACTGCTCCATACGTAGGTACATTTTCTGACTGCTACATGGCTTTACCTTTATTAAAAATAGAGGAAAATGATGATGATTTAGCATTTGGCTTCAATACAAAACATGGTCAATATATAGGCTATGATTTCATAGAGTTTGGTAAAGGGATTGGCTTAAACAGCAAATTATCTATCAAAATTATTTCGGATGCAGTTAAGAAGAAAAATATTGTAATAGATACAATTAAGAGTAGTTTTATGTCAGAAGAGCACCAGAAAGAAATTATTCATTGTTTTAATCAAAGGCTCAATTGTCTTGAAGTTCAAAATTATAACCCTATTTAAGATCTATTCGATAATCATCCAATTTTAAAACACGTTAATTATGAATCTCAAAGTCGCCACCCTTAACCTTAGTCCCCTTTTATCCCTTATTTAAATCAAGTTAAAATTAAGTTGTTGATTTTTTGACATTAAACGATAGAAATATCGACAATGGCGATCAGTCCAATCGAGCATGGGCGCAACGGATAACTTGTGAGAAATCATAAAATCAACTACAAAACCATTCAATATAAAGTGGAATTTAGCCGTAAAAAGTAACGGCTAAAACAAAATTGAATTATACGGTTTATCTTACTATTAAACAAAATAAAATCGAATACTTCAATCACTGTAACTATTGCCATGCAGCGGATGTTAGGTAATAAATTTGTAAAAATGCTTCAGATTAAATTTTAGTTAAATGAGACTTGGATATAGCGGTTTATTTTCGCATTACTCAGGCGACTTTCTGACATTTTATCGACAATCTCAAGCGCTTGATAAACCTTAGTCATCGCCACTTTGTCATCTAAAGGGATAATTTCAAAAGAGTCAGAGTTTATTGTTTCTCTAATGGTGGATAAAGTAGAGGCGAGTGATTCTTTAAAGTCAGGAGAATTTTTTGCGGTATCGACATCTGACAGAATTTTACTTGCGGCTGTAAACGCGTCTTTCAAAGCTAGTAAGATCTGACTCTCTGTTTCAGATTCAGATTCAGTAGCGTCAGTATCGGTTGCATCTAAACGTTCGACAAAATCACTAGCAAAATTGGCTAACGTTTGACTAGACATTTCTTCATTAAGGCTTGTGTCTTTAACCGCTGCACCACTATCATTTAAATGCGCATATTCTTGTTTAGAAATTAAACCTAGTTGGTACGCTCTTTCCTTGAGTGCATCAACATCATTAAAACTTATAGCGCCATTGTTAAAAAATTCAGTACTAATCGCATTTATTTTTTTAGCCCTGCTGCTCAAATACAAGTTTTCATTAACGTTTGAAACGGCGTCACCTGCTGTGACACTCGACTTATTATGGTCTTCAATTATTTTATCAACTTCAGATGATGAAGAAGATGGGGATGAGTTGATATTATAATTACCATTATAAGAATTAATATTATTTATCATGCAAGTACTTAATAAAAAATTGACACATCAAAAATAAAGCAATTATTAGGCCGTAAACTTAAATTGTAATTTAAATCATGAGGGAGGGGTTCTATTTTCAATAAAGCCGGCTTAGTTAATAATATGTAAGTGTCAAATAGACCGGTAACAAACAAAAAATAACAGCAAGTAATTGAGTACTTACTGTTTAGCATTTACTTTATAATCGGCAAAATTTTTCTAAAGCTATCAGTTTTAGCATTTTTCATTAGCTCAAAAACACACATTTCTAAACTCGTTATACTGGCTCCACGATCTCTCATGTTGTGTAAAGCTAACGCTATATTTGATTGTAAACGAGATGAAATACAGTCTGACACCACATCTACTTTATAATCTTCATTTAATAAACCCAGAACGGTTTGATAGACACAAATATGCGCCTCTATTCCTACCACTAACCACCGTTTTTTATCTGTGGCTTTAATCGCGTCTTTAATCGACTGTTCAAATAAGGCATTAAAGTGAGATTTTTCATTTACCACAGACTCTGTAAGTAACTCAGATATTTCTGGTACCGTTGGCCCTAAACCTTTAGGGTTTTGTTCAAGCCATATAATAGGGATGGATAACAATTGACAACATTGAATTAGCTTTTGAGTATTATCAATAAATAAATCGCTCTGTTGAACAATTCTAGCTAAACCTCCCTGTATATCTACGACGATTAAACCGCAATCTTCTTTCTGAAGCATAAGCCCCTCCTAAATAATAAAATGTCGATGTAAACTTATAACGCTCTGGTTCTTATTCTTGTTCTGATTTTACTTTTGCTGATGACGGATAACAGACTAACGTCAAAAATAATGCCAGTCAAAACGTTCACTTTTTTGTTAACAAAAGCTTATATTTCCATTGCTTCAATATTCACTATTTCACTACGATTTAAGGTGATTTTGAAACGTTGTAAATGTTCTCCATCTTTATCTACACAGCGTAAAATAAGGTTAATTTGATAACGACGCTCAACGGCTTGGCTAGATACTTTTTGTCCGTCTAAACTATATAAACGACCTGCCCCTTTTTTTAAAAAGCGTACAAAAGGGGTTAAATTGAAGAATAAACGTTGTTGTATTTCACCGTACCCAGGCAAAAATTCTTTAGTGAGCACTTTATTGTCACAACGAAAATGGAGTAATCGTGCTGCTTGTTTATTTTGCTGTCTGCGCTGTTGAAATAAAGCATTAACCGATTTAGGTAGATCTTGAGTGGCGATATATTCCAGCCATAAAATTTCACTCAAAATACGTTTTTTATTAACACTGTGACGAAATAAGTTTTGCCACTTGGGCCGACCTTTTTGAATTTTACGCCAAATAAGACCGGTAAGATCTTCCTTAAAGGTTTCACGTAAACCATATATTAGCCCTAAAAAGGCAATTAATGCTAAAGTCACCTCAGTAAAACTTGAACGGGCATTAAGTACTAAAACCATAACAAAGGCCATGATTACTGCAGTAACGCCACCTCGAACAAAGCGCTTTAGGTTTACATCTAAGTAACGAGTTTCCTTTTGAAACACCACGCCGTATTCAATTAATCGCTGTAATAAAAGCATTTTATTGGTGATCCTATTAGGATCGTTTAGTGTGATCTTTGAGTTATATTTACATGCGGTACGGTAATGACTTTCTTCTTTGCATAACACAAATAAAAATTCACGCTCCGCAGAAAAATCACTGCTTTTAGGGCCTTTTGACAGTAGCTTTAAAAAAGATTGTTCAACATGCCAACTTAGATAATTATCAGCATTTTCAAAAAAAGAACTAAGCTTATTATCTGACGGCGTATAGCGACGCAACTTTTTAGTTAAGCCACTTATTTGTTCGGCTAATTCAATGGCCGCAGGATAAAACTCTTCAGCACTTTTCAGTTTTAATGTTTGTTTCATATCCGCATCAAGGGCAATTTTTACTTGATAGGAATAGAGATTAAGATTTAAACGATAATCACTTTGTGCTTCTTTTTTTTCGCCAACAAAACGCTGACTAATAAAACGACTGCGTACCAAAGGTAAGTGCAATTTAGCAGAATAATAAGCGCTATGACTTTTAATATTACTATAGAAGTAATCTTCCGCATTTAGGGTGCTTGGACTAATGCCCATTTCAACAGGGAGAGAAAAATACAGATCAATGCGCTGCTGCTCTTGTGGAAGCAATTGGTGACTAATTTTAAATGAGAGGTTCTCATCTTGAGTCAATGTAACTTTATTCACGCCCTGATAACTACCCTTATAAAATATTAATTTATCACTTAAAAATCTCGATTCTAAGTGCTTTTGAATAACTTAACAATAGCAATAAAACTACTGATAAATACAATTTATTTACTATTCAATAGTGGAGTACCACTACAAAATAATACACTGAGTAATAAACGGAGTAATACCAAATGAAAAAACGACTATATTTTAATAAATATTTTACGTTGATATAGCATCAAAGAAACAAACCAAAATAGCACTACATGGCTACAAGCAAACAAGAATGAGGCTAATGTAGGGTTAGCAAACAAAAGAAATTGTTGATATAACCAAGCGTATAAGCTGCTATCGCCAACAGAACTATTCAAATAAGCGGTAACAAAGCCGAATGATAAAACAAAAACAAACAACGGATTTGTGCCATAAACCAATAATGGTGATACAAGTTTATATTGTCCTTTTATATCTATTAACCAAACAAAAGCGGCTAATAAAACGCAAGCAAAACCGGTAGTATAAATAACGTAAGAACTTGTCCATAAAGATTTGTTAATAGGTAAAATCAAGCCCCATAAAGCACCAAAACCGATAGCGACTACGCCAATAAGTGCCAATTTAATCACACTGGATTTTTTATCTTTTATGCTTGTTAAATAACGCGTTAACTCAAAACCTAGCAACATACTCACCACCGCAGGAATAGTGCTAAGCAAACCTTCGGGATCAAAGCTAATACCTTGCATGGTATACATATGATTAGCCCCTAATGTGGCTAAATCAAATTGACGAACAATATTACCTTCAATGGTTAAACTATTATCACCCATGCTAAGTAATAGTCCCCAATAGGCTAATAAAATAACAGCTGAAGCAATAAACACACCGCGACTATTTAGCAACAGAACTAAACTTGTGGCAATAACATAAGCAATACCAATGCGTTGCAATACGCCCATAATACGTAATTCTTCAATTGGTGTATCAAACGGAATAACATTCAACATAAAACCGATAAAAAAAATGATAAAACCACGCTTTAAAATTTGGGTGAATTGAGCCGATGTCGCAGCAAAAGCACTTTTTTTAAATGAAAAAAATATTGCTGAGCCGATAATAAAGAGGAAAAAAGGAAACACTAAATCTGTTGGTGTACAGCCATGCCAATTAGCATGTAGTAATGGCGCATAAACATGTGACCAAGAACCTGGCGTATTAACTAAAATCATCAAGGCGATGGTAATACCTCTAAAGGCATCAAGCGCTAAATAACGAGTCATATTGTTTCTATGTAGCGATGTGATTTTTATAATATAAAGCAGTCCTTAGTGAATGGCGAATAATACCAGTTCTATTGGGTTTATTTACACCTCAGCGCTATGTAAGAGGTTTAATAACCAGTAAAATTTATTTGATTTAGTATCGTACTATATAGTCGTGCCATATAATAATGCTACACTGAGTAAAATAACCAATAATTGATTTAAAAGTACCCTAATGACTGCTGCTTCATCTGAAACACTATTAGCGCAAGCACAACAAGTATGCAAAAAGAAAGGCGCTCGCTTTACTCAAGTACGCGAACAAGTATTTTTATTGTTGGCAAAACATGAAGGGGCTGTCGGCGCCTATGATTTATTAGCTCAACTTAAAGAAATTGATGCCGCAGCGAAACCAGCAACGATATATCGCGCATTAGACTTTCTATCTAAGCAAGGGTTTGTGCATAAAATAGAATCGATTAATGCCTTTGTTATGTGTCATCATTTTGGTGATTGTGATCACCCAGTGCAATTGCTTATTTGTGACAAATGCGGCCATGTTGAAGAGATTCAATCAAATAATTTTGATTTAGCGCTTCGTTCAATGGCTGATGCGAATGGTTTTACTATTAGCCATCAAATTGTTGAAGCACATGGCCATTGCAGCTCTTGTAATACCTAATATTTGTTACATCAAATAAAACTAGTTTTAGCCAATAAAGCTAGTTGTAACTAATAATGTACAAACCCCTCATCTCAAAATCATGACATTTCATCGCAAAAAACCTCTCTCCTATTACCAAGCGATTCGTTTATATGGTATAACAACCTATTAACATAATTAACATGATTTTATATCCAAAATCATTATTATTCATTGGAAGGTTATGAAATACTCAATATCGACAGCGCTCATTTGTCTATCGGTTGCTTTTGCTGGCAACTTAGTTAGTGCAAGTGCGCAAGCTAAAGGCACCATTTCTGGTGACAAGTTTCGTCAACTAGAAGAAGTTCTCCCAACACCAAATGTTTATCGTACCGCTTCAGGTGCTCCAGGTCATAAATACTGGCAGCAACAAGTTGATTATGATATTGAAATCACATTGGATGATAAAACCCAGCAATTGACGGGCTCAGAAACCTTAAGCTATCAAAATAATTCACCTGATACCTTACGCTACGTATGGCTGCAACTTGATCAAAACAAGTTAAAACGCGGCTCAGATGCTAAGTTGTCAAAATCAACGACGCCGTTGAAAAAAGTTACTTACCGTGGTGTTCGCGATATGATTGAGTCGCCAAAATTTGATGGCGGTTATGAAATAACTAAAGTTACCGCGAGCAATGGCAAACCGATTAATTACACTATTAACGGTACCATGTTACGAATTGACTTACCTAAGCCACTAAAATCGGGTGACGATACCGCGTTTAATATTGAATGGAATTATCAATTACACGAACAGAAAGTATTGGGTGGCCGCTCAGGTTATGAGTACTTTAAAGAAGACGACAACTATTTATACGAAGTCGCTAGTTGGTTCCCACGTGCAGTGGCCTATTACGACGTAATGGGTTGGCAAAACAAGCAGTTTATTGGAAGCGGAGAATTTACCTTAGAGTTTGGTGATTATGATGTAAAAATTACTGTACCTAGTGATCATATTGTGGCCGCTACAGGTGAACTACAAAATCCTAAAAAAGTATTAACTAACACACAACGTAAACGTTTAGCCAAAGCAAAAACAGCGAAAAAACCAGTGCTGATTGTAACTGTTGACGAAGCGTTAGAAAACGAGAAGTCTCGCTCAACAAAAACTAATACTTGGCACTTCAAAGCTAAAAACGTACGTGACTTTGCCTTTGCTTCAAGTCGTAAATTTATTTGGGATGCCCAAGGTTATCAACATGGCGACAATAACACGATGGCGATGTCTTTCTATCCAAATGAAGGAAATCCTTTGTGGGAGAAATACTCTACAGAAGCTATTATCCATACCATGGAGCAATACAGTAAATATACTTTTGACTACCCATACCCGGTATCTATTTCAGTAAATGGTCCTGTTGGCGGCATGGAATATCCCATGATCACCTTTAACGGTCCACGCCCAACATTGGATAAAGAAACGGGTGAGAAAACCTATTCTCGCCGCACAAAATACGGCCTAGTTGGCGTTATAATTCATGAAGTGGGTCATAACTACTTCCCTATGATAGTAAACTCTGATGAACGCCAATGGACTTGGATGGACGAAGGTTTAAATACTTTCTTGCAGTTTTTAGCCGAGCAAGCATGGGAAGACGAGTATCCATCTCGCCGTGGCCATGCCGCAAATATTACTAGTTACATGAAAAGTGATAACCAAGTACCCATCATGACTAACTCTGAGTCTATTTTGCAGTTTGGTAATAATGCTTATGGCAAGCCAGCAACCGCGTTAAATATTTTACGTGAAACTATTATGGGTCGTGAATTATTTGATTTTGCTTTTAAAGAGTATGCTCAACGTTGGAAATTTAAACGTCCAACCCCAGCAGATTTTTTCCGTACTATGGAAGATGCCTCAGCTGTTGATTTAGATTGGTTTTTCCGCGGCTGGTTCTACACCACAGATCACGTAGATATCGCCCTTGGTAATATTCATTTATATACTGCCGATAGCCAAAACCCTGATACAGAAGAAGCTTGGCAGCGTGCGTTAGATAATGAGAAGCCTGAATATATCACTAACATCCTTAATAAAAATCAATGGCTGCGTACTCAAGATAAACCTGAGCTATTAGACTTTTATAATGAACATGATAAATTTACCGCCACCAATGCTGCGCGTAATAAATATAACAAGAGCAATAAAAAACTTGAGCAATGGGAAAAAGATTTATTATTAACCCAAAGTAATTTTTACATTATTGATTTTGAAAATAAAGGCGGTTTAGTTATGCCTATTATTTTAGATATCGCTTACGCTGACGGTAGTACTGAACACATGAAGTTGCCCGCTGAAATCTGGCGTAAAAATAGCGAGAAGACTTCAAAACTATTAATTCGTGATAAAGAAATCACGTCTATAGCAATAGATGATAAATGGGAAACAGCTGACGTAGATGTAAATAACAACTATTGGCCTGCCCGCCCTATTAAGTCTCGTTTTGAGCTTTATAAGCGTAAAAAAGATGATATGATGCGTGATTACAATGAAGAATTGAAATCAGCTGACGATGAAGAAGAGGATGATACTGACAGCTAATGTTGACTTCTTTTTTAAAAAAAATACTCATTAGTATTATATTAGTTGGGGTTGCGGCATCTGCCGCTGCCCATACCTATTTTTTTGGTATAACCGACATTAATCTCAATAGCCAAACCAAGCATATTGAGATTATTCATCAATTCACTGCTCATGATATCGAAAATACCCTTGCTGAAATAAAACAGGTACATTTTTCACCCGAACACCCAAAGTATGATCAATATATACAAGCCTACTTTGAGCAACATTTTGTACTTAAACGCAACAACAAAACTGTTAAGCTAAACTGGCTTGGTTTTGAGGTTAAACGAGGGCAACTGTTTGTTTACCAAGAAAGTACGCATAAAAACTTTTTAGCTAATTTAGTTGTAACAAACACCATATTGGTCGATACATACCCTAAGCAAGTAAATATGATTAATTATCAAGACTCAACATCGCCAAATAAGTTGCAAGGCAGCCTAACTTATGATCGTTCATTAAGAGTTGCCATTATTGGCGCAGGTGAAAATTTGAACATAAATAAAGCTAATAATCATTAATAACGACTAATTATCGTAGTTTGATTTACATTTGTTAAAGAAATGTGCAGACTTAAACAATTGTAAAATAATAAATAAGGCTCGGAAAGCTTCATGAAAGTAGAGTTTATCAATCCATTTTTATCTTCAATGTTAAATGTCATGTCCACTATGGCAAAGATGGAATTAATACCTGAAAAGCCTAAACTAAAAAGAGATGACGTTGCTAAGGGTGATGTGTCAGGTTTAATCGGCATGGTCAGCCCTGAAACTAAAGGCTCGTTATCAATTACTTTTGATGCCCCGTTAGCATTAGCCACAATGAAAGGTATGGTAGGCGAAGCCCCCGATGAAGTGAATGAAGAGATTACCGACTTAGTAGGTGAAATCACTAATATGGTCACTGGCGGTGCTAAACGTATATTGAGCGAGAAAGGCTTTAATTTTGATATGGCAACGCCTGTTGTTGTTTCAGGCAAAAACCATACTATTCACCATAAATCAAAAGGCCCTATCGTAATAATTTCACTAAAAGGTGAAGC
>JBLIEW010000103.1:0-11330 GCA_047633255.1 Colwellia sp. | reverse complement strand
GCCGAGAAAGGGTCATCTCCTGCGTTATGGATTTCGACAATAGAACAACTATTCTCTTCAATCCATGCCTTGTACCTAACCCTTTCTCGACTGGCTGAAACCTGCATCTTGAGGTGGAGCGGGTATATACCCGATCCACTTGAATGTGCTGTAGCAGCCTATTTTACTAAGATTTAAAAAAAGGGGCATTAGCTAAATTTTGCGTGTATTTTGCTTCTTTTTCTAATGCTTCTAAATCTTTAATAATTAGTTGATTACGTTTTTTATCAATGATGTCTTGTTTTTTCCAGTGCTGTAATTGTTTATTAATCACTTGCCGAACTGAACCTGTCATTCGCGCCAAGGTCTCATCGTTTAAACCATTCACTAAATGATGCTGATGCTCTTCTTCTACAGTGCCGCTATAAAACTTAATTTTATTAATATGTTCTAAAATAATACGGCTTAAACGTGTGGTTACATCGTGCAAGACCAAACTACTTGCCTGCTGTTCTTTTTCACGCATCTTTTTTGCTAAATAAGGCATGAATTGTTGGTTAAATTCTGGATAAGTCCACAACCAATGTCGCATAGTTGAGAGTTTGACTGACAATAATTTCACCGTAGTTAACGGTGAAATTATAACCTCATGGGGTTGATCGTCAAATAGCACCATTAAATCAAAACAATCACCGGCATAAAGCATATCTAAGGTGGCTTCTCTGCCTGTATCAGGATTACTTTGTTTAATTTCTAAGTTACCTTCAATCAACACAAAAAAGCGTTTGGTTAATATGTCACAATTAATGTAATCGCCTTTATGCCATTCATTGAGCTGAAATTCTTGTTCAAAATCTTCAATCAATTTTTCCGGTAAATCGGCAAAAATATTCGCTTGCTTTACTAATACTGGACTTAACACAGGACCTAGTACTGCATTAGCTTTTTGAGGTAAATTTTTAGTATATTTGTCCATATATAAAGTCATTTAAACTGTAACGTATACGAGTTTTTTAATTCTACCTAGTTGTGACCATATAGCAAAAGTAATATTATTTTTTAATCAGTTTATTTAAACTATTCATCATCGTTAATCAATTGATTTATAAGTCTAAAAAATAAAAAATCAAAATAAATTAGATACTGTCATATTTGTGACAGAAGCATTTTCATTCCTTGAGTATTATAGCTCCACTAACAAAACATCCAGACGTAAGCCACTAATATTAGTTGGGGTATATACCCGCTCCACTTGAAGATGCAGTTTCAAGTGGAACGGGTATACAGGTTGTTTATAAGGTCAAACTGCTTACTTGGTTATTACCATAAAGCATTAATTTTTTATTAAACTTTTTATTAAACCTTTTGATTAGGTTTTCCATTAGATAAGGTGATTATTATGTCTAAAGTTATTGGTATTGATTTAGGTACAACAAATTCATGTGTAGCGGTTATGGAAGGTGGCACGGCAAAAATTATTGAAAATGCAGAAGGTAGCCGTACAACACCATCTATTGTTGCTTATGCAGACAATGAAACATTAGCGGGTCAACCAGCAAAAAGACAAGCCGTTACAAACTCTACAAATACCTTATTTGCGATTAAGCGATTAATTGGTCGTAAATTTGATGACAAAGAGGTGCAAAAAGATATTAAGTTAGCGCCTTATAAAATTGTCAAAGCAGACAACGGTGATGCGTGGGTTGAAGTCAACGGAAAAGCATTGTCGCCACAAGAAGTATCAGCACAAATTTTACGTAAATTGAAAAAAGATGCTGAAGCCTATTTAGGCGAAACAGTGACAGAGGCGGTAATTACCGTACCGGCCTATTTTAATGATTCACAGCGTCAAGCGACGAAAGACGCAGGTAAAATTGCAGGCCTTAATGTTAAACGTATTATCAATGAACCTACTGCGGCAGCATTAGCATATGGCGTTGATAATAATAGTAAAGCTGACCAAAAAGTGGTGGTTTATGATTTAGGTGGTGGTACGTTTGATATTTCTATTATTGAAATATCCAATGTAGATGGTGAAAAACAATTTGAAGTGTTAGCAACCAATGGTGATACCTTTTTAGGCGGAGAAGATTTTGATTTACGTCTGATTAATTACCTTGCTGATGAATTCAAAAAAGAAAGTGGTATTGATATTCATACCGATACTTTAGCATTACAACGCATTAAAGAAGCGGCTGAAAAAGCTAAAATCGAGTTGTCATCTGCACTACAAACTGACGTGAATTTACCGTATGTAACAGCTGATGCCAGTGGCCCTAAACACTTAAATGTAAAAGTGACCCGAGCAAAATTAGAGTCATTAGTTGATGATTTAGTCAAAAATACCATAGCACCGTGTGAACAAGCATTAAAAGATGCCGGTTTAAGCAAAGGTGATATTAACGAGGTTATTTTGGTGGGTGGTCAAACACGCATGCCAAAAGTACAAGAAGCGGTCAAAACCTTCTTTGGTAAAGAACCACGTAAAGATGTTAACCCAGATGAAGCCGTTGCACTAGGTGCTGCCATTCAGGCGGGTGTGTTATCAGGGACTGTTGGTGATGTGTTATTACTTGATGTAACGCCATTATCACTGGGTATTGAAACATTAGGTGGGGTAATGACTAAGCTTATTGAGAAAAATACCACCATACCAACGCGTGCTTCTGAAACGTTCTCTACGGCTGAAGATAATCAAGCCGCGGTAACAGTACATGTATTGCAGGGTCAGCGTGAAATGGCAACAGACAATAAATCGTTAGGTCAATTTAACTTAACGGATATTAACCCTGGCCCACGCGGTTCGGTACAAGTTGAAGTCACCTTTGATATTGATGCCAATGGTATTTTGAATGTGTCAGCGAAAGATAAAGCAACAGGCAAGGAGCAAAGCATCAAAATTACCGCATCAAGTGGTTTATCGGAAGATGAAATTAATCGTATGGTGAACGACGGCGAGCAGCACGCCAGTGAAGATAAACAAAAGCGTGAGTTAGTTGACCAACGTAACCAAGCAGATCAATTAATTCATACGGTGCAAACATCAATGACAAGTTTGAGTGATGATCAACAAACAGAGCTTAAAACTTTAATTGAACAACTGAAAATGGCAGTTAATGGCAGTGATAAAGCAGCGATTGAAATGCGACAAAAAGCATTACAAGAAGCCTATAGCAAAATCATGGAAGCCGAACAGGCGCAGTCACAACATCAAGCAGAGCAGCATCAAGGTGATGCGGCTAATGATAACGCAAAGAACGAAGATGTTATTGATGCTGATTTTGAAGAGGTAAGTAATGGTTAATTGGTTACCAATTAATTAGAACGTAATTTAAGTTAACATATACCCGCTCCACCTCAAGATGCAGGTATCAGCCAGTCGAGAAAGGGTTAGGTACAAGGCATGGATTGAAGAGAATAGTTGTTCTATTATCGAAATCCATAACGCAGGAGATGACCCTTCCTCGGCTTGCCCGTAGGGAGCTAAGCTAGAAAACCAGTCCTGCGTTGCACTACTTGATAAGGGAACAACCATTCTCTTCGTATCGCGCCTTGATCTGATTTCCTAGCTTAACTCTGAAACTGCATCTTGAGGTGGAACGGGTATAACCCCCCTAATATTAACTATTAGGGGGTTTTTATTACTTGATAAAATTTATGTAAGATAATTCATTTTACGAGAGCATGTGCAGACTAATTTACTATCGCTAAATGATAACTCCCTTTACCACTATTTTTTACTTGGTAAAGTGCAGCATCAGCTCTTTTAATAATATCTTCAGATGAACATCCGCTAGAAAATGATACCGCAATACCGATGCTAATCCCTATAGTGAACCTTTTATTATCAATAATAAAAGGTTCACTAAATTCAGTTAGAATTTTATTTGCTAGTGGTACTAACGACTCTTTAGAAGCAATATTCTCTAATATTACAGAAAACTCATCACCACCCACTCTGGCAATTATATCGCTTTCTCGAAAATGATTTTTTAGTTTTTTGGCAACTTCGATTAACAACGCATCTCCTACAGGATGACCATAGCTGTCGTTAACCTGTTTAAATCCATCCAAATCCAACATCAAAAAAGCCAATGTGAAGTTTTCTCTGTGCTGACGTAACAATGAATATTTCAAACTTTTCATCAACGAATATCTATTATCTAATCCTGTTAAACTATCGGTTAATGCAAGTAGCTCCAGTGATTTCTCAGCTTTTTTTCGCTCTGTAATATCAAGTATTGAACCTACAATCCCTTCAATACCGGCGTCTTCTGCGTGAAAGTAAGCCTTATGAAACATAACATCGTGAGTGCAGCCATCAGCGTAATCCACCTTAGATTCATAGATTTGAGTACCTTTGCTATCAAATAGTGCTTTATCTGCTTCGAAGTAAACTCTAGCTAAGTTATCATCAAAAAGTTCGAGAACATTTTTGCCAATTAATTGATCGCGTTTTAAGCCAATATATTCTTCAAATGCTTTATTGCAACCTAAGTATCGACCTTCTGCATCTTTATAAAAAATAGGGGTGGGCGCAGCATTGATAACTGCTTGCATAAAGTCTGTTTTATTATGTACAGGTAATGTCATGAAAATATCTCATCATTTTGAATAAACTAGCATTGAATTGGCAAAGCTGACCTAAGTGATTGTCGATGATTGCTGAACAACAAATTCAGCTATCAGCATATTGGCAATTCGTGTTAACTGCCAATTTCTTTTTTAACACCGGTATCACTAGCCGTTTTAGCTAACAACTGCAAAAAATCATCTGCTGGTATGGGCCTTGAGAATAAATATCCTTGGCCATAATCACATCCAGAATCAAGCAGTAACTTCCGTTGCTCTTCTGTTTCTATCCCTTCAGCTATAACTTTTAGCCCTAACTTTTGAGCCATTGTAATAATGGCTTCTGACAAAATCATATCTTCTGAATCAGGCGCTAAATTTCTGGTAAAGGACTGATCTATTTTGAGGTAATCAAGTTCAAATTTTTTCAAATACGATAGTGAAGAATACCCAGTGCCAAAATCATCCATAGACAATTTAATATCAGCCGCTCTTAACTGAGAAAGCTGATCCATTGTACTGGTATTATTATTCATTAGCAGGCCTTCGGTTATTTCAATAACAATATTTTCTCCTGGTAATTCATTTTCAGTGAGATAGCTTAACCAATCAAAATTATTGACTGTTTCTCTAAATTGCACTGGTGATTTATTAACACTAATTTGTATCTCTAAACCAAGCTGCTTTTTGCATTTTTTAATGTGTTGAACCGTTTGTTTAAAGACCCAGTCACCTATTTCTACGATTAATCCCGATTCTTCTGCCAGTGGAATAAATTCTGCGGGGCTGACCATACCACGAACAGGATGTTTCCAACGTAAAAGGGCTTCTGCCTTTCGAATAATACCTGTATTCAATTCAACTATAGGTTGATAAAAGACAGCTAATTGGTTTAGGTTAATGGCATTACGCAAGTCATTGATCAACGATAATTTATTGATAGCTTCATCTTGCATTGATGTAGTAAAATAGCAAAATCGATTGCGCCCAAGATCTTTAGCAAGATACATGGCTTGGTCTGCATTTTTAAGTAGTTCCAACGTGGTCCTTGCATCATTAGGATACACAGTCACGCCTAAACTAGCAGATATATAAGTATACATTTTAGCAATACAAAAAGGCTTACTTAAAGCGAGTAATACTTTCTGACAAATAGAGTCAACATTAGATAGTTCAGATAAGTCAGACAAGATAATAGTAAATTCATCCCCCCCTAATCGAGCAACCGTATCCACTTCTCGAACACAATGACTAATGCGTTTTCCAGCCTGTACCAGTAGTGCGTCACCATAATCATGACCTTTACTGTCATTGATAACTTTAAAGTTATCAAGGTCAATAAAAATTAAAGCAAATTGTTGTTTCTTACGCTCAGACACCTTAATTTCTTGTTCTAACCTATCAATGAACATTCTTCGATTGGGTAGGTTGGTAAGGCTATCATAATTAGCTTGCTTTAATATTAGTTCATCTGCTTCTTTCTTTTCAGTAATATCTGAAAATAAAGCGATGCGCCTAAAGACTATACCGTCATCATAAATAGTGTTAATTGAAAGCCATTCGGGATAATCTATGCCATTTTTTCTGGTATTCCAAATTTCGCCCTGCCATCTTCCTGTTAGTTTTATTTCTTCCCACATTGATTGGTAAAATAGTGGGCTTTGTTTGCCCGAACTAAGTATCTTAGGATCTTTTCCAATTAATTCGCTTTTGCTATAGCCCGTCATATCAGACAAAGCAGGATTAATAGCAATGATCTCATTATTAATGTTGGTAATCATCATCGCTTCAGCGCTATTTTGATACACGATATCGGCAAGTTTCAAATCATCTTCCTGTTGACGTGAATTGGTTATATCTTTACTGATACCGATTAAACCAATAACCTCACCGTGTGTGTTTTTTAATTTTACTTTAGTGACTTCCAGAAGGTAAGGTTTTGTATTTGAACGAGGAATTGTTGCATAGGAAACATGAGGAAAATCTTGTTCTAAGGCCGCTTTATCTGAAGTTAAGCACTGCTGCGCTACCTCCTCTCCCAATAGCTCGGCTAAATGAGATGAAGGGGTATTAAGCATATCTTCTTCTATTATTCCTGCTACATCACAAAAGGTCTTATTTACGAAATGATAACGACCATCCGTGCCGGTAAACCAAATACCTATGGGCGAATTATCAATAATGGCGCGCAGCCTTGTGCTTATTTCTTTTTTATCAGCCATTAAATTTTGAATGGATGCAGCCATTTCATTAAATCCAAACGCTATCTCATTCAGCTCATCATGGGTATTAAGCGTTACGCGCGCATCAAGATCACCGTTATAAAACTTACCTGTAACCTGAGTTAACGAATTGATACTTCTAATAGTAGAAAAATACAGTCCTATTATGAAATAGAGCACGATAAGAAATAGCATGGACGAAAAGCCAATACTCAAAATTAATTGAGTGTTTGCTTGGTTAACTCGTTTGTGAAGCAAACTACTGAGTGTAAAAGCCAATGTGTGATCTAAAAATTGATAGCCTTCATCAATAACGTAAGTAGATATATTATAAAACTCGAGGGGGCCTAGCGAATTTTTATTCTTTCGGATCCCGTCTAAGGTCAATTTTAAGTGTTGTTCAATGGTTTCAATTAGCACCTGAGCAGAAAGATTTCCTCCATCTGAAATTAATTCCCTTTTGATATTGTCTATATTTTCTTTAAATACATTCAGGGGTAGAATGGTACTTGATAAAAGTCTCGTGATGGCTTTTTTAGATTTTATATTTTTATTCACTAGATATGACATCCCAACAGCACGTGCTTGTCCAAGTTGTTCTAACGTGATGGGGATTGAGAATAAAAAGCTATTGGTTAAATAATATGAGTCCATATCATTCATAACAAACAAACGATGGTAGTCAGCAACCTTTAGCTGTAAAGAATTGAGATTGAGAATTAATTCTGTATGTAAATTAAAACTTTTATCTAACGCTAAGATAATGCCCTTCGTCTTTATATAGCTCCACTGATCATTAATAGTAGACCATTGTGCTGTTTTCTTTAGTGCTAAAGGCAGTGCATTACTAATGGTTAGAAAATGATCATCAACATTTTCATTTACAAATCCCTGCTTATTTGGACTCTCATTAACACCCGCAATAACTGCTGCAGAAATACCTCTATGCTGTTGTAATAATTGAATTAATCTTGATATTTTCTGTACCTCATTTAAACCTGATAACTGTTGATTAGCGGTACTGATCGATCCAGACAACTGGCCAATAAACGAAATTGAAACAATCAATAACGCAAGCAATGAAAGCCCTCCAAGTACAATGAACTTTCGAAAGTAACTCAGATTGTTCATTAAATTTATAGCAGGGTTAAATAATTGTTTCACAAATATACCTTGATTAACTTGTCTGTAATTTTTTCAATGCCATAAACATTGCTAAAAAAGCATCCTCCTTGTGCTATTTTAGTAATGTTTAGCCATACCCAAATATGCACCTAGGATATAATAAGATCTAAAATGTAACGTGCAATGAATAACCTATCGACCACTTTTATCTCATAACAAGGTATTGGTGTAACTAATCTACTTTAGTAACACGGATTTCATCATGACTATTCCAATTAAATATATTCATAATGATTACAAATGTCTCATCTTTAATTTAATCTTTGAGTATACATAAAAAACCAAAATTAACGTTGATTTAAATCAACACTTTAAATCAAAGCCTAATACATTGATTTAAATAAATAAAAGTAAATATGTTTTAATTCAAATATTTCGTTAATCGTTTATAATACGTTCAAAGAAATTATTGAGAAGTAATATGGCACAGGTTATATGGCAAGATAGTTACTCCATTGGTATCAACACAATAGATATTCAGCATAAACAACTCTTTGACATAATAAATAAAATTTATATTGCCTCTGAGCAAGACAGCGACTTAGAGGTCATTATGCCCTTATTTGATCAGCTTCAAGACTACACAAGATATCATTTTGACGAAGAAAAAAAGTACTTTACCACGCTAACGCCAAGTGATATTGAACATCATAAAAATGAGCATCAATTCTTTATCAATGAACTTAAAAAAATAAAACAGCAATCATTGAGAATAGGAGCTATCTCTTTGGGATTAATTTATTTCTTAAACGATTGGTTGGTCGAACATATTCAGACTGAAGATCCTAAATATCTTGATCATAAAAATATAAGTTAGCAACGAAATTCATGGTTGACGTAAAAATGAATCATTCAAAATTGCGCTCAGATCCACTTGCCGATTTTAAATAAAGTGTATTCATAAACAACCTTGGATCATCAATTTTATCCAGTATTGAATTATCTGGTAAACAATCATCATCGACATAGTCAACAAAATCAGCCGCCGAGTCGAAAATTAAAATATCTAACGCTAACCGATCTAATCCGTATAAACCACGATGGATCATATCAGCCGAAAAAACTAACAAGTCGCCTGCCGCTAACTTGATTTTTTTACCCGTAGAAAGATTTTCACTACTCACCCTGCCCTTTTCTTCTTGTCGAACATTAAATTCTTCATCACTATCCCAACGCTTATGCGTTCCTGGTACTAGCTCCATGCCGAGCTCATCAAACAATGGTACTCGAAGATGTACCACTTGAGTCTCATGGATAACTGTCTTTTGAATATCGATGTCATGATCATATTGACAATCTCTATGCCAAAAATCTTTTAGTTGGGGATTTACGGGGTTAAAAAACAATTGGGTGTTCATAAACGCTGGATTTTTCGGTATAACCGATTCAACCACGTTCATTATTTTTTTTGAGCTGATGAAATTAAAAAGAGTCACACGATCATCGGATGCTAAATACTCGCTTCCTGTAATTAAAGACGAATTGAACGCCTCCTCCTGATAAAATTTTGCATTGTCTTTTTTCCATAACTGATGAAATTTCAATATGACTTTTCTAAGGGATGAAATTTCAGACGCAGTAAAATAATTCCTAATGACAAAGTAACCTTGATCGTTATAATTGCTACTCAATTGCTTTAGATTATCTACCATTAACAGTCATTGCCTCCACTTTATTACCAGTAATTTATTATCCGGCTTTTACCAGATAGTTTTTTTCAGAAAAATACGCTGGGCATTATAACAAGAGTCTAATTGATTTGACTCAATAGAGTGATATAGTTTTAAAATAGATGAGATTTACTTAATATACAAAAAAGTGTAAAAACAGCAGCAATATTGTACTATTTTTTGATGATGAAATTAACGTGTTAATTATGGATAATAAAATACAGGAAAAAGCCAACTTTACTATTGCAAATGCCTATGATGGTGTTGAAATAGTTCACGCCGATTATAAAGGTCAATCGTTCTCTAAACATGTCCATGAAGGTTACACTATAGGCGTAATTGAAAAAGGGGCACAACGTTTTTATCGCAGTGGTGAGATTCATACTGCCGATACAAATTCTATTATATTAGTTAATGCTGACGATGTGCACACAGGTGAATCGGCTTCACCGGGAGGATGGCAATATCGAGCAATGTATCCCTTGCCTGAACATTTTGAAAATAGCGGCATTGACCTCTATGATGGAAAAAAATTCGCACCCTATTTTAGTTCATCAGTTATTAACGACCCTGTATTAACAGAACAATTAAGACTGCTATTTAATCAAGTAGATAACAATGCCTCTAAATTACTAACCGAAACTCTTTTGTATGCCTTAATGTTAAGGTTAAGGCACTCCTCACTTCGACATGTGCCAAAAGATATTTCAGGCAGCAAAGCAAAGCTCATTCGGGTAAAAGAATATTTAGATTTCTATCCTGCTGAAGATATTTCATTGAAACAATTGTCTATCATTGCTGGCTTAAGTCAATATCACTTTATTCGACAGTTTAAAAAAATGTTCGATCTTGCACCGCATAGCTACCAGGTACAAGCCCGGTTAAAAAAAGCGAAAACGTTACTTAAAGCGGGTGTGAAACCCGTTATGGTGGCAACCGATTGTGGTTTTCATGATCAAAGCCATTTCAATAGACACTTTAAAAAAGCACTGGGTACCTCACCAAGTAAGTTTCAAAAACAAGCAATTTTGTACAAGAACTAATGACGTTTACCCTGTAAACTCTTTCAAAATATTGAAGGAGTAGTTTAATGCCAAGTAACACTATTATCGTTAGTAAACCGGTTTTAAGCGATTTTAAAACAATGGTTCAAGCAGTCGTTGCTATATTTCCTCTTTCACTAGCGGTTGTGCCTTGGGGAGTACTTTGTGGTTCATTGGCAATTAATGTAGGTCTTACGCCGTTACAAGCGCAGTTAATGTCATTATTAATCTTTGCCGGAGCGGCGCAATTAGCAGCACTCACTATTATGGGAGCTGTCGGCTCTTTATCTTCAATTTTTTCATCAACATTTGTCATCAGTTCCCGACATTTACTTTATTCGGCTGTATTTCGTGATCACGTGAGCAAAAGCTCCTTCAGACTTCGTTGCAGTATTGCTTTTTTTCTCACCGATGAAATGTTTGCGGTAACCTGTGCTTATATAGTGAAAAACGAAAGATTTAGTCCTGTTTATGCCTTAAGTTCAGGCATTACCTTTTATATCATTTGGAACATTTCAACCTTTGCAGGAATAGTTGCAGGTCAGCATATTCCAAACCTAGAACATTTTGGGCTTGAGTTTGCTATAGCGGCAACATTCAT
Organism: Colwellia sp.; assembly: GCA_047633255.1. GTDB lineage: Bacteria > Pseudomonadota > Gammaproteobacteria > Enterobacterales > Alteromonadaceae > Colwellia. Next base: position 58 of record JBLIEW010000103.1, on the reverse strand, counting down.
TGCAATAGTAATCCCTAGCATTAAAAATAAATCTACTTTGGTATCAGTTATTAGTAGC
>JBLIEW010000102.1:0-11634 GCA_047633255.1 Colwellia sp. | reverse complement strand
ACGGCTCTTATCAAACCCGTGATTGTGCTGATGACATTATCGATTGCCCTAAAGTTGTTGTATGAAGGCAATACCTGAATACTGTATTTGAACACCGTGTGATTTTCTAGAGGTTGCGCGGAAATATTGTGGTGATTTAAGATGACTTCCAGGATGCCGCAGTTAACCGTAGTCCTGAACACCGTGTGCTTTTCTAGAGGTTGCGCGGAAATATTGTGGTGATTTAAGATGACTTCCAGGATGCCGCAGTTAACCGTAGTCTTGAACACCGTGTGCTTTTCTAGAGGATGTGCGGAAATATTAAAATGGTGGATGTGTTGAGATGGTTTGCAGTTATGAGATGACTTCCAGGATGCCGCAGTTAACCGTAGTCCTGAACACCGTGTGCTTTTCTAGAGGATGTGCGGAAATATTAAAATGGTGGATGACTTCCAGGATGCCGCAGTTAACCGTAGTCTTGAACACCGTGTGCTTTTCTAGAGGTTGCGCGGAAATATCATTGTGATTGTTTGCAGTTGAAAGATGACTTCCAGGATGCCGCAGTTAACCGTAGTCCTGAACACCGTGTGTTCAGGGCGGAAATATCATTCTAACCGTAGGCTTCCCGATACGAGCCGGGCTTGCGCAATAGTTAATAATCAACTTCCTTAGGTAAAACTTATCGGCTCAGGGACATAGTCACTTACAAACATCCCAGAAGACAAATTCATTATAGCGAAAAATAAAGTAGAGATAAGGTTTTTTTTACTGGTCGGAGCTAAGTGTTGTCAATTTAATCGTTTTACGCCTGCTTCTTATTCGTTGGCGCAATTGCTTGTTCAATTGTTGACTGTAACAAGGCTATTCTTTTCTTGTTTTCTTGCTGCTCTGATTTTAATTTTTGCTTAGTGGCCAATAACTCATTCGTTAAATTTAACGCAGTCATCAGTATAGCTTGTTCTGGGGAGGCAATAGACTTACTTTTGTTTGCTTGAGTTAAGCGAGATGTTAATTCTGCTGCCGCACTGAGTAGAGCGCTTTCTTGCCCCATAGGACAAGCCACTTTTAGTTTACGATCAATAATATTGATTTCAACAGTGCGTTGACTCATTCGCGGCAATTCCAAGGATAATTAACAATATACAGTCCAATAACTTGCACTATAACTGTGCTGATTTGGCTATGCAAGCAAATGCATATGTTTATGTGATTTTTCATGCCTTTTAACTGTGGCGATGTTAAGATAGCGTTATAATTTTATTTCCTTTATTTTAAGTTATTAGCCATGTCTGAACATTCATCTAAACAAAGCAAACTCGATTTTGCGTCAGCTCAAGCTGTCATTACCAGCGAAAATATTCAAAGTCACGCTAGCGAAATTCATGGTGTATTAACAGGATTAGTCTGCGCAGGTTTTACTTTTGAAGAACAAAGCTATATTGGTATGCTAAATGACCTATTTAATAGTGGCGATGGTTTTCCAGATGCAGTAAAGGCTATTATCAAACAAATGTACAGTGAGTTATGGGCTGATATTCTTGACGATGATTATGCTTTTCAATTGATGTTGCCTGATGATGACGATTCAATTGTTGAACGTGGTCATGCGCTAGGTAATTGGGTACAAGGCTTTAATTTAGGTTTTGGTTTACAGCAAAAAAATAGCCCAGTAACGTCAACTGAAGTAAAAGAAGTGTTAACTGATTTTGCAGAAATAGCGAATCTTTCGGATGAAATGGAAGAAGACGAAGATACCGAACAAGCCTATTTTGAAATCAGTGAATATGTGCGTATTTCAGCTTTATTATGTTTCACCGAGTTAGGCTCGTCACCAACAACGGTTGATAATAAAAACACTGACAATACCATTCATTAATGCTGCTTATATAGAGAAGTCATGACGATAGTGCACGAAACAACACTGACTAAATTACCAGGAATCACTAGTTTACCGATGAGTGATTTTCTCACTCATAGAGCTAGTTTTTTTGATAAAATGAAAGCTAACAGTATCGCTTTCTTTGGTGCTGCTAGTGAAGTTACCCGTAGCAATGATACCGAATATGCATTTTGTCAAAACAAGAATTTTTATTATTTAACCGGTTTTAATGAGCCCGATGCGTTACTTTTGTTACTTAAAACAGATAACTATCAGCAAGCCATATTATTTTCTTTACCCAAAGATAAAAGCCATGAAGTTTGGCATGGTCGTAGAGTCGGTCAAGAGAAAGCTTGTCAGCATTATAATTTTGATCAAGGTTTTGTACTTGATGAACTATCAAGTTTACTACCTGACTTTTTAAATGGTTTGAGCCACGTTTACTTTTGTTTTGATCACAGCGGTATGTCACAACAGGTCTTTACTGGGTTATCACAAGTCAGAGCAACTGTTCGTCAAGGGTCTAAAGTACCTGAGGTGCTAATTGATGCAAGCCCTATTATTAATGAGTTACGCTTAATTAAAAGTGCTAATGAAATTGAACTGATGCGGCAAGTTAATTATATTTCGGGTTTAGCACATCAAGGTGCAATGCAGAAAACGGCCGTAGGGAAGTTTGAATACCAAATAGAAACTGAATTATTGCATGAGTTCGCTCGTCATGGCGCTCGTCATCCTGCTTATGCGAGCATAGTGGCTGGCGGCGATAACGCAAATATTTTACATTACACTGATAATGGTGCAATTTTGCAAGATAATGACCTGCTATTAATTGATGCCGGCGGTGAACTATCTGGCTATGCGGCTGACATCACGCGTACCTTTCCTATTAACGGAAAATTTACCACACCACAAAAATTGTTATATCAACTGGTCCTTAATACTCAGTTAACCGTAATATCAGTGATAAAGCCGGGTATTACTTTTGCTAAGTTAAATGAAATTGCCAATGAATGTTTAACACAAGGGTTAATTGATTTAGCTATTTTATCGGGTGATTTATCGCAGCTACTGCTTGATAAAGCGTGTAAAAAATACTTTATTCATGGTTTAGGTCATTGGCTTGGTTTAGACGTTCATGATGTGGGTGACTATGGCATTAATGAAAATAGACAGCAGTGTCGTGAGTTTGTTGCCGGCATGGTGTTAACTATAGAGCCAGGGCTATATATGCCTAATGACGATTATGAGTTAGATGAAAAATGGCGCGGAATTGGTATTCGAATTGAAGATAATATTGTTGTTACCCAGCAAGGTTATGAAAATTTGACGGTTAATTCACCACGAACGATTAGTGAAATTGAAGCGTTAATGAAAAAATAGGCCTTTAGTTACAAATCAATCTAAAACTAAGTAAAAAATCATGAGCAATAATAAAAAATCTTTCGATATAGTTATCTCTGGCGGCGGTTTATCAGGGGGGTTAATGGCATTAAGCTTAGCTGATTTAACCAAAGCCGATGGCAGTTTATTATCTATTGCTATTGTCGAAGCAAATACGGCTGAGACAAGCACGCTTGAAGCACATAAAGCGGCACAACAAAAAAATATTTCCCCTTTATTTGATGAGCGCGTATTAGCGTTATCACATGCTAGCGCAAAATATCTCGATAGTATTGATGTGTGGCAGCATTTGTCACTTGATGCTTGTGCGATTGAAAAAATCGATATTTCAGATCGTGGTCATTACGGTAAAGCCCGTATAGAAGCACAAGATCACGGTGTATCTGCATTGGGTTATGTTATCGCTATGGCTAAAATTGGCCAAGGGCAATTGAAAGCATTAGCCAGTAAATCCAATGTTCAGTGGTTTAGCCCTGATACGATTACCGATATTGATTGGCAACCAAGTAATGAACTAGGCAATACAGTAAACAATACTATTGTTAACGTGATACTTAGCTCAGGCGATATTTTACAAACCAGTTTATTACTTGCCTGCGATGGCGTTAATTCTCCTTGTCGTCAGCTAGCGAAAATTGACGTTAACAAAAGTGATTATCAGCAAGTGGCGCTTATTACCAATGTTGCTACTGAAAAAACACATAATAATAAAGCCTTTGAACGTTTCACTGAGTTTGGCCCTATCGCTATGCTGCCTTTAGCTGCGTTAAAAAATGCCCAAAGTCGTTGTTCGCTAGTATGGACTATGTCAGCTGAACAAAGTGAACAGTTCTTAGCGCTTAACGACGATGAGTTTAGTCATCAGCTTGAATTAGCTTTTGGCAGTTGGCTTGGCGCAATAACTCAGGTAGGTAAGCGCAATGCTTATCCGTTAGTACTTTTACAAGCGCAGCAACAAACTTATCATCGAATGGCGCTGATCGGTAATGCCTCACACACTATTCATCCTATTGCAGGGCAGGGCTTTAATTTAGGCTTACGTGACGTGCAATTGATGGCCAGTTTGATAGAAAAACAATTACAAAGCCAAGCTGATATTGGCAGTTTTACCTTACTCAATGACTATTCTAAAAAACGTGCACAAGATCAAAAACAAATTATTACCTTAACGGACTCACTCGTGACTTTATTTAGTAATGACTTACCCCCTTTGGTCACTGGAAGAAATACCGGTTTAAAAATAATGAATTATTTTCAGCCCTTAAAAAGTACCTTGGTAAATAAGTTGATGGGCTACTAAAGAGATAAACAATGCAAAAATTTGATGTATTAATTGTTGGCGCTGGCATGGTGGGATTAACCTTAGCGTTAGCATTAAGAAAAACCACCGATCTTAAAATTGCCATTGCGGATACCCAACCTATCAACGCGGTAACACCCGAGCCAGACGTCAGGGTTAGTGCAATCAATATTGCGAGTAAAACACTGTTTGAAAACTTAGATGTTTGGTGTGATATCACCGGAAACCGTCTACAACCTTATCAAAAAATGCATATTTGGGATAAGGGCGGTTTAGGCAAGTTAGATTTTTCTCGCGATGATTTAGGCGGTTTTCCACACTATGAAAACCTCGGCTGGATTGTTGAAAATACGGTGATCCGCAACGCCTTATGGCAAAAGGCGCAAGCTGACGAGGGAATTAGTTTTTTCACCGATCATAAGTTAGCCAGCATAGCCGAAGGAGATAGCGAAGTTTTTGTCAGCTTTGATGCTTCCTTAGAAGCAATTAAAGGCGCACAAGCCCCTTTAATTGCAAAACTGGTTGTTGGCGCTGACGGCGCAAATTCATGGGTTCGAAAGCAAATAGATACTCCTATGATCACTCGAGATTATGACCATCATGCAATTGTTGCCACGATAAAGTGCTCGCAAGGCCATAAAAACACAGCATGGCAAGTATTTTTACCCAGTGGCCCGTTAGCATTTCTACCACTTTTTCCACATGACAATGCCACATGCTCAATTGTTTATTCAACATCACCTGAAGAAGCTAAAAGGTTAACAGCACTGAACGCAACAGACTTTGCTAAAGAGCTAACAGCGGCTAGTGACGGTAAGTTAGGCCGCATTGAGTTAGTTAGTGAACGATTTACTTACCCACTAACCATGAGGTTGGCACAAGATTTTTTCAAAGGCAGAACTGTGCTTGTTGGCGATGCAGCCCATACTATTCATCCGCTTGCTGGGCAGGGGGTTAATCTTGGTTTATTAGATGCCGCCGCATTGGCACAAAGCATTACTTCATTAAATTTAACGCCAGGCACAAGGGATAAAAACTTAGCTTCACCCAAGGTATTAAGTGCTTTTTCACGCGCACGTAAAAGTGAAGCCATTGAGATGATTGCTGCCATGGAAGCAATAAAGCAAACTTTTAGTGTTCAGCAATCGGGGGTTAAACTATTGCGCGGTATAGGCATAAGTTTACTTGATAAAATAAAACCAGCTAAAAAAACTCTAATAGAACAAGCGCTTGGGCTTAAAAGTGATCTACCTGAATTAGCACAAAAAAAGCTAGATTAGACGACTTTAAAAAATAGTAAAAAAAATTATAAAATTAATCCCTGCTGCAAGGCAATTAATCCCCTTTAATTCGGCTATAATTTCTGTAAGGTGTGTATTTTAAAATTTAATTCTGATTTTACTGTTAAGTCGGTTTTAAATTTGAAATATAGTGTTGTTTCTTGTTGAATAGGGTTAAGCCAAGGGCTATAATTAAATCACATTTGAATAGTTTTTGACTATTTGTATTTGCTTAGTCGAAGCTAAACGCAAATGCTTGGCTGACTTACTTTAGGTATAACTTATGACGAACAAAACCGTACTACATGCAAAACACTTGGCTTCTGGCGCTAAAATGGTTGATTTTTACGGCTGGGAAATGCCTATTAACTATGGCTCTCAAATAGAAGAACACAATGCTGTTCGTCAAAATGCCGGTATGTTTGATGTTTCTCATATGACCATTGTTGACATACAAGGCAATGACGCAAAAAACTTTTTACGTTATTTAGTGATCAATGATGTCGCCAAATTAACGGTTGCAGGTAAAGCGCTATACACAGGTATGTTAAATGAAGAAGGTGGCGTGATTGATGATTTGATCATTTATTTCTTCTCTGATACCAATTACCGTTTAGTGGTTAATTCCGCAACCCGCGAAAAAGATCTTGCCTGGATGAATAAGCAAGCAAGTGGTTTTGATCTAACCATTACAGAACGTCCTGAATTTGGCATGATTGCCGTACAAGGCCCACAAGCCAGAGCTAAAGTTGCCGAGTTACTCAACCCAGAGCAAATTGTTGCCGTTGAAGGAATGAAACCATTCTTTGGCGTACAAGTAGGTGATTTGTTTATCGCCACCACCGGTTATACTGGCGAAGACGGTTATGAAATTATTGTTCCAGATAGTGCCGCAGAAGATTTTTGGCAAAAATTACTAGACCTAGGTGTCGCACCATGTGGTTTAGGTGCTCGCGACACATTACGCTTAGAAGCCGGTATGAACCTTTACGGTTTAGATATGGACGAAACTGTATCACCATTAGCTGCTAACATGGCTTGGACCATTAGCTGGGAACCCAGTGAACGTAACTTTATTGGCCGTGATGTATTAACAACGCAAAAAGCCGCCGGCACACAACCTAAATTAGTCGGTTTAATACTGACAGAAAAAGGTGTACTACGTTCTCATCAAGTGGTTATTACTGAATTTGGTAATGGAGAAATAACCTCGGGTTCATTCTCTCCTACTCTAGGGCACAGTGTTGCCTTAGCGCGAGTTCCGCGTAGTGTAAAAGTGGGTGACATAGTCGAAGTTGAAATGCGTAAAAAATTAGTTAAAGTACAGGTGACAAAACCTAGCTTTGTACGTAATGGAAAGAAAGTCTTTTAATTGAAAATATCAATAGATACTCTAGATTAAATGACGCAGATACACTAACTAATAAACAACAAAATTTAGATAAATTTAAACAAATTTAATAATTTACTCAATAGGATACTAAAATGAGCAACATTCCTTCAGAATTAAAATATGCAACTACACATGAATGGATACGTAACGAAGGTAACGGTATTGTTACGGTTGGTATTACTGAACATGCCCAAGATCTTTTAGGTGATATGGTTTTTGTCGAATTACCTGACGTTGGCGATAAAGTTACTACAGGCGATGATATTTCTGTTGCTGAATCAGTAAAAGCTGCATCAGATATCTATGCACCAGTTACGGGTGAAGTTGTTGAAGTAAATGAAGAACTAGAAGACGCACCAGAGCTTGTCAATTCAGACTCTTTTGGCGCGGGCTGGTTATTCAAAATCAAAATGGAAGATGAAAGCGAATTAGACAACCTTTTAGATGCACAAGGCTACGCTAGCTCTATCGACGAAGACTAACTTTAGCGTTGTCAATCTGGTTTAGTCGGCATTGTCTGCGTTATTCGCCTTGTCACTTAGTAAACTAAGCTCCAACGGCTCATAACTTGACGGCTTTGCCTAAACACAGATTGCCTTAGCTAAAGAACATTGAAGCCTCTTTATTCTTATAAGAATACGAGGCTTTCTTTTATTTTATATTTGTAAAAACTATTTAAGTGAAACAGTTATGACTTCTCAATCACCAACTAGCTCGTTAGACTCTTTGTCGTTAGCAGAGTTAGAGCAAACACAAGATTTTATTCGTCGCCATATAGGCCCTAGCGAAGCACAAACTGAAACGATGTTAAATGACATCGGCGCAAACTCTATTGATGCACTAATTGATGAAATTGTCCCTAGTGATATTCGTTTAGCTGATCTACCTGCAATTGGTGATAGCAAAACAGAAGTTCAAGCATTAGCTGATTTAAAAGTCATCGCTAACTTAAATAAAGTTAACACTTCTTATATTGGTTTAGGTTATTACCCAACCTTAACGCCTAACGTTATTTTGCGTAACGTACTAGAAAATCCAGGTTGGTATACATCTTATACGCCATATCAACCTGAAATAGCGCAAGGTCGTTTAACCTCATTACTTAATTTTCAGCAAATGTGTATTGACCTAACGGGATTACCGCTTGCCAGTGCTTCATTACTTGATGAAAGTACTGCCGCTGCTGAAGCAATGGCCTTAGCTAAACGTGTTTCTAAAAACAAAAAGTCTAATCTTTTCTTTATTTCATCAGATGTTTTTCCGCAAACAATTGACGTAGTGAAACAACGTGCAGAAATGTTTGGATTTGACATTGTTATTGCTCCAGCAAATGAAGCACCAGAACATGATGTTTTTGGTGCCTTGATCCAATACCCAAGTGTAACGGGCGAAGTTTCTGATATTAGTGACTTAATTGAAAAAATTCACAGCAATAAAGGTATTGTTGCCGTTGCAGCTGATATTATGAGCTTAGTGTTGTTGAAATCTCCGGGCGAATTAGGCGCTGATGCGGTTATTGGTTCAAGCCAACGCTTTGGTGTACCTATGGGCTACGGTGGTCCACATGCGGCATTCTTTACAACGTCTGACAAATACAAACGTTCATTACCCGGCAGAATTATTGGTGTATCAAAAGATACCCGTGGTAACCCGGCACTACGTATGGCAATGCAAACACGCGAACAACATATTCGCCGTGAAAAAGCCAACTCAAACATTTGTACTGCACAAGCACTATTAGCTAATATGGCTGCGTTTTACGCGGTTTATCATGGTCCTAAAGGCTTGAAAACTATTGCTAGCCGTATTCATCGCTTTACTGATATTTTATGTTTAGGAACGGCGAGCAAAGGCTTAACGGCTATTCATGCGAACTACTTTGATACCTTAACATTTAATGTTGCTTCGCTTGAAAATAACAGCAAAGCAGAAATTATTGAACGTGCGTCAATCGCGGGTGTTAACTTACGCACTGATGTTGATGGTCAAGTGAGTTTGTCACTTGATGAAACAACCACACGTTTAGATGTAGCGCAGTTATTTACTATTTTATTAGGTGCTAATCATGGGTTAGATGTTATCGAGCTTGACGATAAAATTGTCGCTTCGGGTCATTCATCAATTCCTACTTCATTAGTACGTGAAACACCCATATTAACGCACCCAGTGTTTAACTCGTATCACAGCGAAACTGAAATGCTGCGTTATATCAAACGTCTTGAAAACAAAGATTTAGCCTTGAACCACTCAATGATTTCTTTGGGCTCTTGTACCATGAAGTTAAACGCAACGGCGCAAATGATCCCAATAAGCTGGCCTGAATTTGCCAACATGCATCCATTTGCACCGCAAGATCAAGTCATTGGCTACACTACAATGATTGAAGAACTGGCTGACTGGTTAGTTGAATTAACCGGCTACGACAAAGTATCAATGCAGCCTAACTCAGGTGCACAAGGTGAATACGCAGGTCTTATCGCAATTCATAAATATCATGAAAGCCGTGGTGATTCACATCGTAATATTTGTTTAATTCCTGCCTCTGCACATGGTACTAACCCTGCATCAGCAATGATGGTTGGTATGAAAGTAGTGGTTGTTGCCTGTACTAAAGACGGCAACGTTGATATGGATGACTTAACAGCGAAAGCAGAAGAGTTACGCGATAATCTTTCTTGCATCATGATTACGTATCCGTCTACTCACGGTGTATATGAAACGACTATCGCCGAAATTTGTCACATTATTCATGATAACGGCGGTCAAGTTTACCTTGATGGCGCAAACATGAATGCGCAAGTAGGTATTACGTCACCGGGTCTTATTGGTGCTGATGTATCACACCTTAACTTGCACAAAACGTTTGCTATTCCACATGGTGGCGGTGGTCCAGGTATGGGGCCAATCGGTGTTAAAGCTCACCTTGCCCCGTTCTTACCTGATCATTCTTTAGTAAATATTATTGAAGGTAATAAAGGTAATGGCGCCGTATCAGCAGCGCCGTATGGTAGTGCCGGTATTTTACCTATCACTTACTTGTACATTGCCATGTTAGGTAAAGAAGGTGTTACAGCAGCCACTAAATACGCTATTACTAATGCGAACTACTTAGTGACTAAATTAAGTGAGCATTATCCGATTTTATATACTGATCCAAATGGTCGAGTTGCGCACGAATGTATTGTTGATTTACGTCCGCTTAAAGAAGCCAGTGGCGTAACTGAAATGGATGTTGCTAAGCGTTTAATTGATTACGGTTTTCATTCACCTACTATGTCATTCCCTGTTGCGGGCACATTAATGATTGAACCGACCGAGTCTGAATCTAAAGTTGAATTAGACCGATTTGTTGAAGCAATGGTGTGTATTCGTGATGAAGTGCGTAAAGTTGAATCAGGTGAATGGACATTAGAGAATAATCCATTACATCATGCACCACACACGTTAGCAGATATTACTGAAGCTAATTGGGACAGAGCGTACAGCATAGCTGATGCTGTATTCCCAGTGCCAGGTGTTAGAACTAATAAATTTTGGCCAACGGTTAATCGTATTGATGATGTTTATGGGGATAGAAATTTAATTTGTAGTTGTCCTCCAATCGAAAGTTATATGGATTAATTTTTCAAAAATTTTAGTTTAAAATAAAAAGGCGAATCAGAAATGGTTCGCCTTTTTTGGTGAAAAATTATTATAATTGTTAAAATATTGATAGTACGTTGAGGCGATATGAGTAATATATTTTTTTGCACACTTTCACCGGAAAAATCGTAAATTTATGGTAGGTAAGATAGTACTTAATAACTTAAAATAAATAAGTAGTTGAAATTTAGATATTAAAACTATAAGTTACTGGGTAATAAATTTAATATTAGATGGTAAGTACTTTGTAGAAAAGAAGGATTTATCCCGTCTAATAAGCTGTTATGTTTCATTTGTGAATTTAAGATTTGTGCAATTTAAAATATATGAGGTGAGTTGTGGATAGAGATGAATTCTTACAGTTATCAAAGGAATTGGCAGAACCAATTAACTTTGATGAATTAGTTGCTTCTGGCGCTTTGATCCAGAAAGGTAAATCTTATTATTTAGGAAACAAAGATCTATTACCTACGGGTGTTAGTCGTAAAATTAAATCAATTGGACAAACTAAAAATGGCATGAAAGTTACGTTTTGCAAATAACTGTGAGTTAGAAACATAACAAGAAATTAAACAAGGACAAAAAACAGTTGGCTTTTTGTTCACTCCGTTCACTTATTTTAGCCAACTATTTTTTGCCTGTTAATTAGGCGTTGGTATGACTCCCCACGTCAAGTTAAACCGTAAAATATCCTGCTTTATTTCGAGCCATAATGTTTTCTCTTTTCAAATTGAGTGAGTTAACGCATAGATGAAGC
>JBLIEW010000101.1:0-12007 GCA_047633255.1 Colwellia sp. | reverse complement strand
ATGTTTTATATCAATCACTTATGTCTTTATGTTGATTTATTGTTGCACTGCAGCAATAAAGCCATTGACGCACATCTTTTGACCAATTATACTAGTTTCAAATCAAGCCGCTGCACTGCAGTACAACACAACACAAAATAAAATAGGAACCTTAATTATGTTTACACAACTAACTGAACAATTCACTACTGCAATGAAATCATTAAACAATGTAGACCAGTTCTCTACAGCAATGAAGCCATTTAATACTCTTGTTGAAATCAATACTAAAACGGTTGAGCAATTAATTAACCAACAGGCTGAATTAATCACTACAATCATGAATGATAGTGTAGCTCAAACTAAAGCATTATCAGAACAAACAGACTTAGCAACAGCAATTGAATCACAAAAAGTTTTCACTGAAGCGCTTCAAGCAAAAGTTAATGCATCAGCAAAAGAAGCTTATGATGTTGTAAATAAAACGTCTGAAGAAGTCACTAGCCTAGTTAAAGAGTCTATGGCAGAAGCAGCTACGGTTACAAAATAATTTATAAATAAAAAATAAGGCACTCTGTGCTTATTATTTAAAAAGCCAGTATCTTGATACTGGCTTTTTTTATGGCTGAAATACCCATTGGGCTCTTCGGTCTGAGCTGCCCTGTGCGAATAGATTTATCGTCCGTTCATCCTGAGTACTTTCCTGTCTCCTGGGCTTATCGAATTAGCGAAGGGTGACTGCTCCCTTCGACAAGCTCCGGGCCAACGGAGACGATCAGGGCGAATAGAGTTAGTTGAAGATGTGTTTATTATTAAACTCCAGAACGAAATATAAATCACATAGGTAAAATAAGTTATTTTGATAAATTGAAAAAGTCTTATAAAACAGTGGGTTTTGTTTAATCTTAATCTGTAATTTGCAGTAAATAGTACGGGTACATTTATTTATGACGCGGTGCAGCAAAAAGTTGTTGACCAATAAGATTTAGCTAGGTATACTCATTTTAAATCTTATTGCTGCACCGCAGTATAAAACAAAATAAAACAGGAATTCCCATTATGTTTACTAAAATATCTGAACAATTAACTGAACAATTTACTACTGCAATGAAATCTTTCAGCAATACAGAGCAAGTTGAAACTGCAATGAAACCATTAAATAGCTTAGTAGAATTAAATACTAAAACTATTGAGCAATTAGTTAGTCAGCAAACGGCTTTAATTACTTCTATTTTAAATGACAGTATTGCGCAAACTAAAGCATTATCTTCACAAACTGATTTTACAGTAGCTGTTGAATCACAAAAATCATTTAACGAAGCGCTTCAAGCTAAAGTTTCAGATTCAGCAAAAGAAGCTTACGCTGTTGTGACTAAAACTTCAGAAGAAGTAAGTACTTTAGTTAAAGATTCAGTTAAATTACCTAAGTAATATCTTAGTTTAAATTTAACGATTTAATTATCGTGTTATGAAGGCCAGTATGATTACATACTGGCCTTTTTTATTGCCTCTCTTTAATAACCAGCTAATCACGACGTACATCAAACTTGATGTTATTCCGGTTTTTACAAAAAATTATGTATTTAATAGTAAAAGCGTGCAGTGTTAACCGTTTATTTACCGGCCTTTTTACGCTATAATGCGCGACTATTTTTTAATTATCCTAACGAGTGAAATCGTTTAAAAAGATATATTTAAAAACTTATTTTTGAAGGATTATGTTCGAAAGCTTATGTTTGAAATTAACCCCATAATAAATAAATTAAAAGAAATTCGCGAACGTGCAGACTTACTTCGGGGGTATCTTTGACTACGACGTTAAAGCTGAGCGTTTAGTTGAAGTATCACGAGAGTTAGAGTTACCTGATGTTTGGAATGAACCTGAGCGGGCACAAGCGTTAGGTAAAGAGCGCAGTTCGCTGGAAGAAGTGGTCAATACCATCGTTGAGTTAGAAACTGGCTGTGACGATATCGAAGAGTTAGTCGAATTAGCCGTTGAAGAAGAAGATCAAGAAACCTTTGATGACGCTCAAAGCGAAACTGATTCGTTAGATGCAATATTAGAAAAACTTGAATTTCGCCGTATGTTTAGTGGCGATCAAGATGCCAATAACAGTTATTTAGATATTCAATCAGGCTCAGGCGGCACAGAGGCACAAGATTGGGCTGAAATGTTAATGCGTATGTATTTACGTTGGGGCGAAGCACACGGTTATAAAACCGAAATCATTGAAGTAACGGGTGGTGATGTTGCCGGCATTAAAGGCTGCACCATTAAATATACCGGTGAATATGCTTATGGTTGGCTACGTACCGAAACCGGCGTGCACAGGTTAGTACGTAAATCACCATTTGACTCAAGTGGTCGTCGTCATACGTCATTTGCTTCAGCGTTTATTTATCCTGAAATTGATGACAATATCGACATTGATATTAACCCTGCTGATTTACGTGTAGATACTTACCGTGCGTCTGGCGCAGGTGGTCAGCATGTAAATAAAACTGATTCGGCTATTCGTTTAACGCATATCCCTACGGGGGCGGTAGTACAGTGTCAAAGTGATCGTTCACAACACAAAAACCGTGCTAGCGCGATGAAATTATTAAAAGCAAAATTGTTTGAGCTGGAAATGCAAAAACAAAATGAAGACAAACAAGTGCTTGAAGATGGAAAATCTGATATCGGGTGGGGTAGTCAAATTCGCTCATATGTATTAGATGACAGCCGTATTAAAGATTTAAGAACAGGTGTTGAAAACCGAAACACGCAAGCTGTATTAGACGGCGATTTAGATAGGTTTTTAGAAGCCAGCCTTAAATCTGGTTTATAAAACTATTTAAAGAAACTATATATCAAATATTAAAAAACTTTTCATAAATAATGAAAAATCAAAGATAACCACGAGAAATAAAATGACAGATAAAGCCAGTAATACACCAGTTGCACAAGACGAAAATAAACTCATTGCAGAGCGTCGTGTCAAGCTTGAAAAAATTCGTTCTAATTGTTCTGCTAATGGTTTTCCTAACGACTTTAATCGTGAACATCTAGCGGCAGAAATTCAAGCTGAACACGGTGAAAAAACTAAAGAAGAACTTGAAGCGCTTCAGGTTACTTATGCAATTGCCGGTCGAGTTATGGCAAAACGCGGACCATTTTTAGTGATACAAGACTCGTCAGGTCGTATTCAAGGCTATTCTGAAAAAACCGTGCAAAAAGAAATTAGAGCTAAATGGGGTTCATTAGATATAGGTGATATTGTTGGTATTAAAGGTATTCTACACAAATCAGGTAAAGGTGATCTTTACGTGAATATGAATGAATACTCATTGTTAACCAAATCATTACGTCCATTACCTGAAAAATTCCATGGTTTGTCGGATCAAGAAACTAAGTATCGTCAGCGTTATATTGATTTAATTATTAATGAAGACACCCGTAATACGTTTAAAATGCGCTCAAAAATTGTTGCGGGTATACGTAACTTTTTAGTTCAACGTGATTTTATGGAAGTTGAAACGCCGATGCTACAAATTATACCCGGTGGTGCAACAGCTAAACCTTTTATGACGCATCATAATACCTTTGATCTTGATATGTATTTGCGTATAGCGCCAGAGCTTAATTTAAAGCGTTTAGTTGTAGGTGGTTTTGATCGAGTTTTTGAAATTAACCGTAGTTTCCGTAATGAAGGTATTTCAACACGCCATAACCCAGAATTTACCATGATTGAGTTTTATCAAGCCTATGCTGATTTTAATGACTTGATGAACCTTACCGAAGAAATGTTACGTACCATTGCTCAAGACGTATTAGGTACAACGACAATTCGTAATACCGTTAAAAATGTTGATGGTGAAGTTGTTGAAGAAAAATTCTATGATTTTGGTAAGCCGTTTACACGTTTATCTATGGTTGATGCCATTTTAACTTACGGTAAAGACCATCACGCAGCAGCACAGTTTGATGAAGCAGCACTGCGTGACCCAGAAAATAACTTTGACACAATTAAAGCAATAGCTAAAGCCGTTGGTGTTAAAGAAGGCGATGCGGCTAAAGTGTGGGGACCTGGTAAGTATATTTGTGAAATTTTTGAAGAAGTGGCTGAACATTTACTAGATCAACCAACATTCATCACTGAATACCCATGGGAAGTTTCACCACTAGCCCGTCGTAATGATGATAATCCGTTCATTACTGACAGATTTGAATTTTTTGTTGGCGGTCGTGAATTGGCGAATGGTTTCTCTGAGCTAAACGATGCTGAAGACCAAGCGGCTCGCTTTAAGAAACAAGTAGAAGAAAAAGATGCGGGTGATGATGAAGCAATGCATTATGACGCCGATTATATCTGTGCCTTAGAATATGGCTTACCGCCAACGGCTGGTGAAGGTATTGGTATTGATCGATTAGTGATGTTGTTTAGTGACTCACCGACGATTAAAGATGTGATTTTATTTCCTCATATGCGACCTGAAGTTGATTAAGTAAAGGTTAAATACGTTAAAATACATTTACTGTAAAGTAAAGTTGTCAGAAGCTCATATGATTAAATCAATGGGCTTTTTTTTTTTTTAGCGTTCACTCTATTAATGTTGTTTATTTTTCAGTAGATTGAAAGTTGTCGAAAATAATTATAATAATAACAATAGTCATTATTCGCTACTCTTAGGAAAGTGCCTGATTTCGTTAAATGCTTAGTCGAAAGAATGTACATCAATCCTGATATCTTCAATGAACATATATTGAAGATGAGAGTACGTGATAAATACTAAAAAATAATAACAAAGAGAGTTATCAATGAGTGCATCAAGAGGCGGCTTTAGTTCGCGTTTCGGTTTTATTATGGCGGCGGCAGGCTCTGCTGTTGGTTTAGGTAATATTTGGGGATTTCCAACACAAACGGCTAGCAATGGTGGGGCAGCGTTTGTTTTAGTGTATTTAGTACTGGCCTTTTGTTTAGCTTATCCTGCTTTCATGGCCGAGTTATTAATTGGTCGTTATGGTCAAGCGAATGCGGTAACATCTATGCAAAAAATGTCGCACAATTTATGGCAAAAACGTTTTGCTTTTATTGTCGGTTTTAGCGGTATTATTTGTGCCTCACTTATTTTAAGTTTTTATGGCATTCTTGCCGGTTGGATGATGTCGTACGCGATTGAACCCATCACGTCAGTTTTAGGTTATAACGAAGCGTCAAGCTGGCTTACTTCACAATCTATTGCGCGAAACTTGATTTTTTCAGCTTTGTTTATGATGCTGACTATTTCGATTATACGTCGAGGTGTTGAGGATGGTATTGAAAAATGGTCAAAGCGACTTATGCCAATGCTAATTGGCTTGCTAATTTTATTAATTATTTATGTCTTTACTTTAGACGGGTCAAGAGAAGGCTTTGTTGCTTATTTAAACCCTGACATTTCTCGTATATTTGAGCCTGATTTATTGATTAATGCGCTTGGCTCAGCTTTCTTTTCTTTGTCGTTAGGTACCAGTGTTATGGTTATCTATGGCTCGTATATTTCAAAAAAAGAAAACTTAGTTACCTTGGGTGCCCAAGTAACGTTAATTGATGTTTCTATCGCTTTTTTAGCGGGTTTACTTATTATTCCTTCAATGTATGTGGCTCAAGCGCAAGGCGTTGCTATTTTTGGTGAAGATGGCAGTTTAATCTCTGGCCCTAATTTAGTTTTTGAGGTACTACCAACATTATTCAATGGTATGGGTGAGGTTGGGTTGTTTGTTGGCTTTTGCTTTTTTGTTTTAATGTCTATTGCGGCATTAACATCAAGTATTTCTATGTTAGAAGGTCCGGTATCGTTTGTAGTTGAACGTCATAATATAGAACGGAAAAGAGCAACGACATTCATTGGTTTGGGTATTTTTATACTAAGTACCTTAATAATCCTTAATTTTGATCTGCTGTTTGGCTTTGTTATCAGCCTTTCTACTGTTTATGGGCAACCTCTAATTGCTATGCTTTGTTGTGTGTTTGTTGGTTGGATTTGGCACCGTAGTGAAATTTTAACTGAAATAAAGCAAGGTAATGAAGAAGTTGAGTATGGATTATTCTGGAAAATTTGGCCATGGTATACCAAGTTTATTTGCCCAAGTGCTATTGCTATAGTGTTTTTTCATTCGCTTTAGAAGCTACCCATTTGTCCTGAGCTATTCCGTTCATCCTGAGCCTGTCGAAGGGCGACAGGCTCAGGATGAACGGGATATATTAATATGAACGGAGTTATCCCGTTCATTCTGAGTCAACATATTATAGGGTTTACTGTTTAGGCCAATTTAATAACCAGGGTTGATCAAGTTCCGCTAGCTTATCTCTAACGCTTTGGCTTAAATAATATTCACCCTCATCGCTAGGGTGAATGAATTCGTACATTGTGCCTAAAAAACTAAAACGTAAAGCATAAGCATGTAAGTAGCCTCTATCAGCAACTGAGTTCGAGTTATACAAAGGATCACCAATAATTGGTGCACCTATACTAGTCAGCGCAACGCGCAGTTGATGGGTTTTCCCCGAATGAGGTCTTAATAAATACAACCGTTGCTTATCGGCAATAGGATAAGAAAAAAACTGAGTAATGGCTGGGTTGTCCATAGTGCGCAGTAACTTATACATACCTCGGCGACTTTTTGCCATGTCACCTTTTATTAAACCTTGTTTTTTTGTTGGCTTTTTATCGCTGATGGCGAGGTAGTACTTCTCAACGCTATGTTCTTCAAATAACTTGCCAAAAATCTGCGCACTCTTAAGGTTTTTGGCGAATAAGACTAAACCTGACGTCATTTTATCTAGTCTGTGTATCGGATAAAGCTCAGTAGCGTCAGATTGTTTTATTATCTGCTTTTTTACTTGCGAAAATAATCCAGAACCCTGCTGCTCTTCATCATGAAAATTGATCCCCGCATTTTTAGCGACAACAACAAAATCGTCAGTTTGTGTAATAATTTTAAACATTTAAGTTAACCTGTTTTCATTTAACTTTGTTATGATAATTTGATTACACTATTTTATACCAATCAAACTAACTAAGTGATCTTTTTAAATGGTCTAACTATCCAATAACATCGTTGCTTTTAATCCCAATAGTCAGCTATTGCTCAAGTAAGTGCTCTGTTCTTGAAAATTTACTCTCATTGCTTAGGTTTAAATGAAATTGAACTACTAATTAATTTAATTGTTATTACTCTAAATGCAGGATGTTATTTTGAAAAGTTTTACCCGCTACATTCCCAAGCTTAGTATTCTCGCTCTAGCTAGCTCATTATTATTTGCATGTACCAGCCAAGAATATTCTTCCCAGTTAAGTGAAAAAACAGTTTTACCGTCTGGTGTTAGTTTAATTGAAACTGTTATTGCCACTGAAAAACGGTTAGCGATACCTTTTAAAAAATATAAGTTAGCTAATGGCTTAACGGTTATTTTACACCAAGACAACTCTGATCCTCTGGTACATGTTGATGTGACTTACCATGTTGGCTCTGCACGTGAGCAACTAGGTAAATCAGGTTTTGCACATTTCTTTGAACACATGATGTTTCAGGGATCAAAAAATGTGGCTGATGAGCAGCATTTTAAAATTGTTACCCAAAGTGGTGGTAATTTAAATGGTACAACCAATACCGACAGAACTAATTATTATGAAACCGTACCTAAAAACCAGCTAGAAAAAATGTTGTGGCTTGAATCAGACCGAATGGGCTTTTTACTTGAAACAATTACCAAAGAAAAATTTGAAGTACAAAGAGCAACGGTAAAAAATGAACGTGGTCAAAATGTTGATAATCGTCCTTATGGCCGTTTAAATGAAACAGTAAATCAGATGGTTTACCCAAGGGAACATCCTTATTCATGGCCTGTTATTGGTTATATGACTGATCTAGATCGTGGTACAGTTACTGATTTAAAGGAGTTTTTTAGCCGTTGGTATGGTCCTAATAATGCCGTGTTAACTATTGGTGGTGATATTGATGAGATGCAAACATTACAATGGATTAATCAATATTTTGGTGACTTAAAAGCGGGACCAAAAGTTGATGATATTCCCAAACAGTTAATCAGTTTGCCTGATAATCGCTATTATTCGTTTAGTGACAATGTTTCTTTACCATTACTTTATATTAGCTTTCCTACTGTTTATGGCATGCATGAAGATGAAGCCGCATTGGATGTTTTTTCTAATATTATTGGTAATGGTCCAACATCATTACTGTATAAAAATTTAGTTAAATCCGGTATCGCTGTACAAGCAGGCGCTAGTCATCCTTGTAGTGAATTGGGTTGTAAAATGAGCTTTTATGCTTTACCAAACCCGCAACAGGGGATGGAATTAGCTAAAATAGAACAAGTAATTAATGATACCTTGCTTGAGTTTGAGCAGCGTGGTGTTAATGATGAAGATTTATTAAAAACCAAAGTAGGCATTGAAACGGATACGATTTACGGTTTACAAAGCGTGTCTGGTAAAGTGTCTACTATGGCGCATTATCAAACTATTTTAGGGGATGCTGATTATACAGAGCAACAAGTTGCGCGTTATAACAAGGTAACTAAAGCCGATGTAATGAACGTTTATCAAAAATACATTAAGGGTAAAGGTGCTGCAGTACTCTCAATCTATCCACAAGGTCAGCCACAAGTTATAGCTAAAACTGACAATTTTGTTTTACCTGATGTAAATAACCCAGCTGAAATAGCTCAACTTGATACTCCTATTATGAAAAATACTAGCGGTTTTGATCGTAGTGTTATGCCAAAAGCAGGTGCTAACCCACAAATTGAAGTACCTAAGTTATGGCGTGAAAGTTTCGGTAATGGCTTGCAAATTATAGGGACACAAAATACTGAAACACCTACAGTGAGTTTGTTATTAAGTATCGAAGGAGGCACTTTACTCGATCCACTCAAAAAAGCGGGTCTGGCGTCGCTTACGGCGAGTTTGATGAATGAAGGGACAACCAACTATACCAAAGAAGAATTATCAAACGAATTAGCAAAATTAGGTAGTGATATTTCTATTAGTGCCTCTGGGCGAAATACGACAATTCGCGTTAGTTCATTAGTGAAAAATTTAGATGCGACCTTATTACTCATGTTGGATATGATGCTTAACCCAGCGTTTGATAAAGATGATTTTGACCGTGTGAAAAATCAATTGATTCAGGCTTTAGAACAAGGTAGCAAAGATGCTCATACGCTAGCGGGTATAGCATTAAAACAAGTCACTTATGGCACAACTAATCGCGTGGGTTTACCTGGTAGCGGTACAATTAAAACAGCTTCTGCTATTGAGCTTAAGGACATTAAAAACTTTTATAAATTGTATTTCTCACCAAAAAAGGCCAGTTTAGTTATTGTGGGTGATTTGAGTAAAAGTAATATTTTACCTAAACTTGATTATTTGAAATCGTGGCAAGGTAGTGATTATACTATCCCCGTTTATAGTCAGTTTCCAAAAGTTGAAGCGAATAAAATATATTTTGTTAATTTACCCAGTGCCACTCAGTCGGTGATTAAATACAGTCGCCGTGCCATGACTTATGATGCAACGGGCGAACACTTTAAAGCGACTTTAATGAACTATCCTTTAGGTAGTGCTTTTAATAGCCGTATTAATTTGAACTTGCGTGAAAACAAAGGCTACACCTATGGCGCATCAAGTTATTTCTCTGCAGGAAAAACCTTAGGTCGCTTCAGTGCAGGCGCGAGTGTTAAAAAAGAGCATACTTATGATGCGATGGTAGAAATTGAAAAAGAACTAGCTCATTATCAACAAAAGGGTCTAACAACCGATGAAGTTGATTTTATGCGCCAAGCTATCTCACAAAATGAAGCGTTAAGTTATGAAACACCGGCGCAAAAAAGTGGTTTTTTAAGGCAGTTATTACAGTTTAATTTACCTGAAAACTATGGTGAACTACAAAGTGATATCATCCAACATATTACTATTGAACAGCTAAATAGCATTGCAGCAAAAGAATTAAGTAAATCGATGCAATGGATTGTGGTGGGAGACGGTCAAGTTATTAGACCACAATTAGAAAAAATGAAACTTGAAATTGTTGAGTTGCAGTTGGCAAAATAGTAATAACAATAATTTTACTTTAACCATTGAAAAACAATAAAAGCCCCTCATTTATAGTTGATTAAATAAGGGGTTTCGTTTAACACCGTAGGAATTATTTTGACATTATCATTGCACGATTATATTGACGCTTTTAACCAAGAAAAAAACTTCAAAGCCCTTGCTAGT
The DNA here is from genome assembly GCA_047633255.1 of Colwellia sp. Lineage (GTDB taxonomy): Bacteria > Pseudomonadota > Gammaproteobacteria > Enterobacterales > Alteromonadaceae > Colwellia. Next base: position 1,762 of record JBLIEW010000101.1, on the reverse strand, counting down.
ATCGGTAGAGGAATTGAGCGTGAAGCATTAAGAGTTTTGCCAGAAGGTCAGCTGTCACAGCATGGTCACTATAATCAATTAGGTGCGGCACTAACGCATGGTGAAATCACCACAGATTATTCTGAAACCTTATTAGAATTTATCACACCGGTAAGTTATTCACCTGAAGAAGCTATTGCACAACTGCAAGATATTCAAAAATATACTTTTGCTAATATCAATGGCGAATTGCTATGGCCAATGAGTATGCCTTGTTTTGTTAATGATGCGGATAAAGTTCCGTTAGCACAATATGGCAACTCTAATATTGGTAAAATGAAAACGGTTTACCGTCAAGGGTTAAAAAACCGTTACGGCTCAATGATGCAAGTTATTGCCGGGATTCATTTTAACTTTTCTTTTTCTCAAAATTTTTGGAAAGTTATGCAATCGTTGCATAATGACGAACAAGTGATGAGTGATTTTATCTCAGATCGCTATTTTTCAATATTGAGAAACTATAAGCGTTATTGTTGGTTAATTCCCTATTTATACGGTACGTCACCAGCACTTTGTGATTCTTTCTTACAAGGTAAATCGTCACAATTACCTTTTAAAAAATCACCTCATGGCGCGTTATATTTAGAGTATGCAACATCATTACGTATGAGTGATTTAGGCTATACTAGCAGTGAGCAGTCATCATTAAAAATATGCTATAACAATTTACATGATTATGTTGATGGTGTGCAAAAAGCCATTGGATTAAAGTCGGAACAATTTTCTGATATCGGTTTAAAGGTTAATGGTGAATATCAGCAACTTAATAGTAATATTTTACAAATAGAAAACGAATTATATGCACCAATTCGCCCAAAACAAGTAATGAAAACAGGCGAAAAACCATCACAAGCTTTACGTGATCGCGGTGTAGAATATATTGAAGTACGCGCACTTGATGTTAACCCTTTTGTTGATACGGGCATTAGCATAGAACAGGTGCATTTTTTAGATATATTTTTAACTTATTGCGCATTTATTAATAACAAAGAATTTGATTGTGCTTCACAGCAACACCATGAAAAAAACATGAATGAAGTGGTACTTCGTGGACGTGATCCTGAGTTATTACTCTCTGATGCTAATTTCCAAGGTGAAGTTACTCAAAAGTCAGTGATGACGTGGGGTAATGAATTATTTGATAAGATGGCGCCTGTGGCAACACTGTTAGATAAGGCCTACAAAACCACTAATTATAGTGATTCAATTACGAGAGAGCGGGCAAAAATTAATGATGCAAGCTTAACTCCGTCCGCAGAAATTTTATCTATTATGGTGGAGCAAGAGCAAAGTTTGTCAGAATACTCACTAGCGCAGGCGGCCAAATATCGCCAAGAATCACTTGACCGTGATTATCAGTTTTATTCCGAGCAATATTTTGTTGACGGTGCAAATAAATCTCATCAAAACCAGCTTGATATTGAAGCCAGTGATAAATTGAATTTTGATGACTTTTTAGTTGATTACTTTGCTAGTTAATTTTACCAATAGTATTTTGTCTGATTAAATTTATGCCTAGATTCCAGCTTATAATATCGCTGGAATAAAGCGATTAGCCCTGAGCCACTCACTCAAGAACGTTCGCACTGAGCTTGTCGCCCTTCGACAAGCTCAGTGCGAACGGGGTGATTTCATTTATTCTGAGCATATACGCCATTCGCCCTGAACTCGTTTACCCCACCTCGGTTCGCCCTGATCTTCCCCCCCCCTCCGTTCGCCCTGA
>JBLIEW010000100.1:0-12200 GCA_047633255.1 Colwellia sp. | reverse complement strand
ATGTCCTTATTAATTTTCTAAAAGATGATACCTATTGTGTTATGTCGTGTTTTTATATCGGATTGATGTCGTATGTTTGCGTTGTGTAGGTGTCGTATATTTGCTATATTAAAAGTGTGCTTCATAGGAGAATTTTCATGACGATAGCAAATAAAGTAAAAACAAGAATTAATCGTTCAAAGCGATATGTTTTTTCTCGTGCCGACTTCTCTGATATTGCTGGATATGATCAAGTAGGTCGAGAGTTAAGAAAACTTGTTAAAAATGGCTTGTTACTTCGTATTGCTTATGGTCTTTACACTAAAGCTAGAACAAATAGCATCACAGGAAAAATTATGCCTGCGTCACCTGGTGGTCCTGATGGTGTGATTTTAGAAGCTATTGAGAAGTTAGGTATTGATTATAAATTTGATGATTTCTCTCAACGAAGTATTGATGGAGATAGTTTACAAATCCCTGCATCATTTCAAATTATCACTAATAATCGATTTAAGCGTAAAATAATCGTAAGTAATAGAGCAATTAATGGAGGTTAATCAAAACACCTTTATTGAGGTTTCCGATGCCTTAGAAATGGGCAACCCTGCGATTGTTGAAAAAGATTATTACGTTGTCTCACTATTAAAGTTGCTAGCTGAACTTTCATTTGATACTCACCTGATGGTGTTTTCTGGCGGTACCGCCTTGGCTAAATCCGGTATCAAAACACATCGAATGTCAGAAGACGTTGATATTAAACTGATCCCTCAAGATGTTTTTGAAAAATTAGCTTCAAGAGGTGCTTGCAAAAAAGCAAGAAAACAAGTTTATCTGACAATAGTTGACGCTATTGAAAAAAGCAGTATCTTCTCTGTTGAAGGTGAGCCAATTAAGCGTGATGAATATAGGTATCAAGTAATTAATATTCGTTATCCACAATCCCACTCTATAGCCCCATGTTTAAGACCTTTTATTAAATTAGAGTTAATTGAGACAACACTTCACGATGAAACAGAAACTCGTGCCATAACATCATTAACTGCCGAAGCTTATAAAAATAAGGCCGAAGTTGATGCGATGGAATTCACCAGTATATTGAGTACACAAGCCGAAAAAATCATTTCAATGCTCAGGCGGACTGCAAGCTTTGACCGAGATCAGAGTAGAGGTGAAGATCCTGCATTAATCCGGCATATCTATGATACTTTTTATATTCAAAACGCAGGTAGTGCAAACTTAAAAGACGTAATAGCTCTAGTTCGACAAGTTATAGATGAAGATGTTGAACGGTTTGGTACCCAGCATCCTCAATTTGTTGAAAATCCGATAAAAGAATTAAAATACGGCTTAATGCTACTTGAAAAAAATCCCCAATTTGAAGAGCGGTTTAACAAGTATGTTGCTCCAATGGTATATGGGCGTATACCGATCACATGGACTGATGCATTTACCGTTTTTAAATCATTTACGAATGATATTTTGGACGCAATAGAAATTAACAACTAAAAGGAATTAGTCGTGGTAATAGTTCAATTAAATAGTATTGAAGTAGAGTTAAGATCATTAGATAAAAGAATATTTTTTGATTCTATTCAACGCTGTTTGGTAGAAAATTTACCAGTCGTACTAAGCGTTAAGATTAATCATAAAAACGTTAACTTATTCTTGAGTAGTAAAGATTACCCTAGTGGAAGTTGAAGCTACCGGTAACCAAATAATTTGGAACAAAAAGCTCTTGATGCTTGGGAGCGGTTATCACTTAATTACTCTCGAATTAACCCTCATAATATATTTAAATTTTTAGATGAAATAAAACACTACTCTTTTTAAAAGGCGAATCAAAAAAAAATAGGGGCGTCAGGCAGCTTATCCATAAATATTAATATTGACTTATTGTACTGTTGAATACATTTCATTGAATTAACTATGCGTTCGATATAGAAAATCACTAGCATGGTATGGCTATCAATTACTGCTTTGTCATCCGTGAGAGATTTGGCTTTTTTTTATTAAAGAGACTCTATGATCAACTATTGTGCAGTTATGTTGAAGTGGTCAAGTAATATTGGCCACAGTTTTGTAGCTTAACTCGTATCTTGTTTCTGATTCAATGTCATTTGATAAAGATTCGGTAAATAATTATCAATATTAAATAATCCTTAAGCGACTTACAAACCTACAAGTTGGTGGTCAACTTTACTAATCCACTACACCTTGAATAAATTTAGCCTGATAATTTAAGCTTCCACAAGCCTCCATAGCTATGAGTATATTTTATGTAAATTGATGCACCACGTAAAAGTAGTGCTTTTAATTGGGTGTCAAGGTTATGTTATATTATGTATTAATCTATTATCCCTTTTTTGTAAAAGTTCAATTTATAATGATCTTGCTATTAAGGTTGGAAGACACTCTATATACTTCTCTTGATTGCTCAGGTATATTCCTGTTATCTTCGTTTTTGAACGCATTGTTTAGAGGTTATTCACGTGAAAGAAAAAGCGACTTCTTTTGATATTGCCTACCAGGCAGGTGTTTCTCAATCTACCGTCTCTAGAGCTTTACGTAATAGCCCTTTGGTTAACGAAGCAACCAGATTAAAAATTCAGGCTATTGCCAAAGAGTTAAATTATAAGGTGGATAAAAACGCCAGTAATTTACGCTCACAACATTGTGACACCATTGCGTTGTTGTTGTTTGAAGATCCCACTAGTGATGATTCAGCCATTAACCCTTTCTTTCTGTCAATGTTAGGTAGTATAACGCGTGCTTGTGCCGTTAAAGGTTATGATTTATTAGTCTCATTTCAACAAGCGAGTAACGATTGGCATGCCGACTTTGAAGACAGTAACAAAGCTGATGGTTTGATCTTATTAGGCTATGGTGATTATGTTGATTTTGAAGAAAAATTAATAAAGTTAAATGAACAAGGTACACACTTTGTTCGTTGGGGCGCAGAAGTAAAAGACTTGCCTGTTGTTTCTATTGGTTGTGATAACTTTCTTGGTGGTAGAGAAATTACCGAACATGTTATCAAGCAAGGTAAAAAAAACTTTGCTTTTTTAGGTAGTGCTTCAAGTCATGCTCCTGAGTTCTTTGACCGTTATAAAGGGCATTGCCAAGCGCTAAAAAACCATAATCTGATTATCAATAAAAATGCCCAATTCAATGCTTTTTATACTGAAGAAGCGGGTTATGATGCCGCTTGTGAGTTGATTGAAAGTGGCGAGAAATTTGATGCTATCTGTGCGGCTAGTGACTTAATTGCTATTGGCGCTATGCGAGCATTAAAAGAACATGATATTTCAATTCCAGAGCAAGTTGCCGTAGTTGGCTTTGATGACATCGCTATTGCTAGCTTTACCTTTCCGCCATTAACTACTGTTAAGCAAGATACAATATTAGCAGGTGAGTTATTAGTGAATACGTTGCTTGAATCTATCAATGGTGAGGAAACGTCAACAACGCTAATATCTCCAGAATTGGTTATTAGAAAGTCCTGCGGGGCTAAGTAGACAGTAAGTTGAGTGAAAAATTGTCAAAATCACTTCAAAAAAAAGGACGCTATTAAAGCGTCCTTTTAGTCTTTTAAGCTGAAAGTACTGTTATGCAGTTATTTAATTATTACTCACGGTCGTTTTCTCTTCAATACCATCTTTAACAAAGTATACCGACAATGCTGCCAAAATCATTGAAATGCCAGCTAGCATAATAATGTAGATAGCGTGGTTATCAAATACAGCTGTTAAAATCCAACCGGCAAAAATACCTGAAACAATTTGCGGTGCGGCAATAGTAAAGTTGAAAATCCCCATGTAAACACCAGTTTGTTTTACGGGTAAAGAGCCAGCCAAAATAGCATAAGGCATAGCCAAAATAGCAGCCCAAGCCATACCTATACCTACCATCGGCAAGAATAATGATACGGCACCCTGTGGCACTTCAATTTGAGTAATAGCTAAATTAACTATAGTTAGTTCCGGGTTCTGCATCCACATGATACTTAAATAGCCAATACCACCAGCAAATAATGACAATGAGTAAGTTAACTTACGGCCAATTTTGTTAGCAATTTTTGCCATAAATAATGAGGCGATAGCTGCAAAAAAAGAGTAAGCAGCGAAGATGATACCCACCCAATCGCCAGCGGTACCTTTTGCTTTAGCTATATGCTCTGGGATGGTGCCAACAGATTCTAAATAATGTGGGTCAAACCATTTAGCATCTATATCCCAAATATGTTGGGCGATAGCGGGCATGGTATAAACCCACATAATAAATAAAGCAAACCAAGAGAAAAACTGCACAATGGCCAAGCGTTTCATTGTGATTGGCATGGTTTTCATTAAACCAAAAAATTCTGATAATTTCTCACCAAGAGATCGTTCAAGATCACTTTTTTCTAATGGGGCTAAACCATGAGTACCGGGTGCATATTCTTTGGTTCTAAATACGGTCCACAATACCGAACCTAGCATCACTGAAGCACCAATATAAAATGCCCAAATAACCGATGGTGCCACTGAACCTGCGCTAGCCGTATTTTCTAAACCAACTACATTGGTGAGTACAAAAGGCAAAATAGAACCAAAAACTGCACCAATATTAATTAAAAAAGATTGAATAGAGTAACCGACATTACGTTGCTGTGATGGCACCATGTCAGAGACTAAAGCGCGAAACGGTTGAAAAGCTAAATTAAAAGAAGCGTCCATTAACGCAAGCATCATAGCGCCAAAAAATAGTGGCGTGATAAAGCTAGCTAAAGTCGCTGAGTTTGGCATTAATAACATACCAATTGCGGCAGCTATACCACCGGCTAAAATATAAGGATTACGACGGCCTAAACGATTCCACGTTCTGTCTGACGCTGAGCCAACAATGGGTTGAATTAATAACCCCATGATCGGAGCTACTAACCAGAAAAGTGATAAGGAATGTAGGTCAGCGCCTAAGTCTGATAATATTCGGCTGGCATTAGCATTTTGTAAAGCGAAGCCAAATTGCACACCCAAAAAACCAAAGCTAACATTCCAAATTTGCCAGAAGCTTAAATGTGGTTTTTTCTGGCTTATATTGATATTTTTATCGGTATCAGTCGCGGTCATATTGAGGACTCTTATAGTAAGATCATTTAGTTTGAAAAAAGCACGCTACCAATCAGTGATTACAGCGTATTAAAACTAGAATGCTTATGATCAAAAACGTCTTAGTCATTATCAAACAAAGGGTTAATTGAAAAGTAATTAATCATTTTTTCAATATCCTCAATATACCTATTATGGCAAAGAACAGCTATCCATTACATACGTATTCAGTCGCAATCTTTTCAGGTTATCTACTGTTGTAACAGATAAGCAGCTGCACCAAACAGACCTGGTTGTTCTTCAGTAATAATATAGGGACTAAATTGGCAACACCAATCCCTGTGCCGGGGCCGCATACCGCAATAGGGGCATGTTGAGTGACGTCACCGCCACCCACTTTTATTTTTTGCGAATCATTTAATAAAGGAATAGCCATTGCAATGGTAGTGTAATCATTGATGAGCGTTAAACTGTGCTTTTAAGGCGTGTTGAGAAAATTGCCAAGGTAAATTAGTCATTGAAATGATATCGGTATCAACAGTAAAAGCTATTGCTAAACAGGCATTGACGTAGTATTAGCTAGCTTTTTTGTGTCGATATATAGGGCAATAACGTCGGCTAAACTTGCGTAATTAGCACAGCGATAGGTTTCAATTTCGATGAAGTGAGCATCGCTAGACGTACCGGCAATTAAATTAATGTTTTTTTTAGCTGTAGTATTCATTGTAGGCATGCACCTAATTATTGTATGTCTATTGTTAATGCTTGATGTTGCCAAGGAAATTTAACGACTAATGTTTGTGTTTTTTGACTCCAACTTAACTGTGTGGCTTTTTTGCCACCAATAAGCAGTTTTGTTGGTCGGCTTGGCCAATTATGGATGGTTAATGTCATTTGTCTGCTTTTAGGCATACCAACATAATGAGTATCATTCCTTGATAAACGAATACTTAATTTTCCACCTTGTTGATTGGCTTTAAAGGCTAATAATTCAAAAAGCCCCTGTGTATTTGCTTGAAACATTTCACCATCATCTTCATACATTTCATAATCTGCAGACTTAACTGATTCATCAGCATAATAATGTAAGTTTAGCGCGTTATTGTTATAGAATTTTGTTGATTGAATATCATTAATCATCGGAATAAAGGAACCTGCGCGCACTAATACCGGCAATGTTTCTAGGTAAGTTGTAATCTCAACGGTTTGGCCTCCTTGATACCGATTGACTGTAGCATCATGACCAGTAAAGTAATCAAACCAAACACCTTTAGGTAACGGAACAGATACTGATTTTACCCCTGGATCTACCACCGGTGTTACTAAAAAGGCATTACCCCACAGATAACTTTTGGCATTATCTATCAGTGCTAAACTCGCTTTATCGTCAAGCCCGGCTTCAAAAAATAGCGGGCGCATTAATGGCATACCAGAGGTGCTATTTTGATAAGCTAAGGTGTAATTATAAGGTAGTAAGTTATATCTGAGTTTGATAAATTTACGTAAAATATCTTGCGTTTCTTTATCATGAAACACGACTTCAGGAGCTATGTTGTCTTGTGCGTGTGGGCGATAAATCGGTTGGAAAACACCATATTGTAGCCAGCGAATATACATTTCTTTATCAAACGTTTCTCCGCCAGCAAATCCGCCTAGATCGGAGTGAGTATAAGCCATTCCCAGCACACTCATTTGTAAACTCAATTCAACTTGCGGTTTAAGACCGCCCCATGTGCGGCTAACATCACCAGTCCAAGGGATCATGCCATAACGTTGAGAACCGGCAAAACCAGAGCGCATTAAAATAAAAGGACGTTCATTTGGCGCTAAACTGAGTTGGTTTTCATAAACCATTTTTGCCCATTGATGGCCATAAACATTGTGAATAGCATCGCCATTAACTACGCTACCATCGCTTAACGTGTGCAAAGTATCGCTAGGGTGTACTTCAGGCTCACCCAAATCGCCCCACCAACCTGCGACGCCTTGCAGGTGTAAGGTTTTATAAATGTCATTAAACCAGTTTTTTCCTTTTTCACTGAATACATCAATTAAGCCAGTATTGCCAAAATAGAAATCAAAGTGCTTGGGTGTACCATCTGTAGCTTTTGCTAAGGCTTGATGTTGTTCAGCATCGAGCCACTTTTGTGAAGTAGTTAATACAAAAGGCTCTGTGATTAACAGGGTATTCACGCCTTTTGCTTTGATATCGGCCATCATTTTCTCAGGCGTAGGGAACGCTTTTTTGTCCCAGTCTAAGTTACCCATGTGGCCTTTGATGTCTTTACCAAACCAATAAAGATCTAGAATTAGCGCATCTAGAGGGAAGTCTAGTTCAATGAATTTATCAACGGTATCTCTGACTTCTTGCTCTGACCTATAACCAAAGCGAGAAGCGTAATTACCGAGTGCCCAACGCGGTGGCATGGGCTGTTTACCGGTAACATTCACAAAGTTGTTCAGTAGTTCAGGGTAGGTATCTCCAGAGAAAACTATATAAGACATACGACCCGATACCGCTTCAAATTGCATGATGTTTTTTTCTGATTTTCCTAAGTCCATCCAGCCTTTGGCTGAATTATCGAATAGTAAGATATATTTGTTACTTGAGAATACGGCGGGTATGCTGAAATTCATTTGATCTGATTGGGTTTCATAACCGTAATGAGCACGATTATACAAAGGCATGCGTTGACCTCGTCTATCCATGCCTAATACCCGTTCACCACCGCCGAGTAATTTTTCATTTTTACTTAAGTGAAAGCGAAAACCTTGTACATGATGTTGTTTATCGTTATTTCGGGTTGTATCAGTAAAATATCCTGATTCTTCAGCTAATAGTAACTGCTTTTTTTGATCATGAGTTTTATAAAAAGCAATGTTAAAAGGTGATTTAGTAATAACGGCCGTTAATTTAGCTATTGAAAATTCTAGCGTTGTTTTTTTATTAGATAAATTGAATGCTTGTCTTAGCGCGTTTTCTTTTATGGAAAACGAGGGGAGTTTGGCTGCATTTTTCTCAAGCAAGGTTAAAGGCTGTTTTGTTAATTGATAATATACTTCTATTGCTTGTTCGCCATAAGAGCTCAAATTAACCTTACCTTGCTCTGTCATAACTTCTAAAGTGTTAGCTGTTATTTGATGGCTAATATAATGATTGTTATTTTTGGATAGACTCTCATCGCCAAAAGCTGACATTGGTATAAAAAGTATCGAAATCAGTAGGGGTATTCTTATTGGCGAAAATAAAGTCAAAGGCGGATCCTCAATTAAAGCGTGTATCGTTATATTGCGATAGTAACCTTGCTAGCACAAAGCAGCACCTTGAATACGTATGCAATTACACTATTTAATTGCATACGTATGCAGCAAGCATAAAACTCAATACATACGTATGCAAAGGCTATTACTAATTTCATTTATTACGTATTCTTATTTCTAAGTTATAAACAACAATAAGCCGCAAGCTTAAAAAGTTTATTAGAAAAGGTATGGGGATTTAATATGAGTGAAAAAATGTGGTGGCGTGGCGCGGTAATTTATCAAGTATATCCACGTAGCTTTTATGATGCCAACCAAGATGGAATTGGGGATTTACTCGGTATTATTAATAAACTTGATTACATTGCAAGTTTAGGTGTTGATGCTATTTGGATTTCACCTTTCTTTAAATCCCCAATGAAAGATTTTGGTTATGATATTAGTGATTATCGAGATGTTGATCCAATCTTTGGCACATTGGCCGATTTTGATGAATTAATAGCGCAAGCACATGTTCGAAACATTAAAATTATGATTGACCAAGTGCTCAGTCATACATCTGATCAGCATCAATGGTTTATCGACAGTCGTGAAGATAAACATAATAGCAAGGCTGATTGGTATGTTTGGGCTGATGCTAAAGAAGACGGTACAGCACCAAATAATTGGTTATCTATTTTTGGTGGCTCAGGTTGGACATGGGAACCCCGTCGACAGCAGTATTATTTACATAATTTTCTATCAAGTCAGCCTGATCTTAACTTTCATAACTCAGACGTTCGTCAAGCAGTACTTGATAATGTTGAGTTTTGGCTAAAGCGTGGCGTTGATGGTTTTAGACTTGATGCCATTAATTTTTGTTTTCATGATGCTCAACTACGCGATAACCCAGCTAAACCTAAAGAGTTAAGACAAAGTATCGGTTTTGATGAAAAAAATCCTTATGCGTATCAATATCATTATTTTAACAACACGCAAGATGAAAATTTAGCTTTCATTGAAGACATTCGTACCTTATTAGATAAATATCCTGGCTCGGTTACTTTAGGGGAGATTTCTTCAGAAGATTCGCTGAAAACGATGGCAGAATATACGCAAGGGGATAACCGATTACATATGGGTTATAGCTTTGATTTATTAACGGATGACTTTTCGGCTCAATATATAAAGCAAGTAGTGCAGTCATTAGAAGCGCGAGTTGCTGATGGTTGGCCTTGTTGGGCGATATCAAACCATGATGTTCAGCGTGTGGTTACTCGTTGGGGTAAAAGTCAAAATGCCGAACATAATACCGACTTAGCCAAAATGCTGTTTGCCATGATTTCATCATTACGTGGTAGTGTTTGTAGTTACCAAGGGGAGGAGTTAGGGTTAACTGAAGCGGATATCGCTTTTGAAAATATCCAAGATCCCTATGGCATTACTTTCTGGCCGCAATTTAAAGGCCGCGATGGTTGTCGCACACCGCATCCTTGGCAACATAAGCAAGTTAATGCCGGCTTTAGTGAAGCTAAGCCTTGGTTACCGGTGTCAAAAGAGCATGTTGAAAAGTCGGTTGATCTACAAGAAAGCCAAAATGATTCAGTGTTAAATAGCTATCGTCATTTTAACCAATGGCGTAAGCAACACAGCACTCTACTGTATGGTGATATTGAATTTGTTGATACACCAGAGCCAATACTCGCTTTTATTAGAGAATATAACGACAAAAGGTTACTCGTTTGCTTTAATCTTAGTGATCAGCAACAAGCGGTTTCTTTCCATTTATTGCAAGGTGACTTGACAGCCATCATGGATCATAAATTAGCTTCTGCTGATTTAATTGAGGGTCGTCTTACATTGCCTGCATTTGGTTGTTTTTATGCCACGTTATAGCTGGCTTTAGGAAAGATAAATAATGAAAATATTAGTAACGATTTGCTTTCTTTTTTCGCTGCATAATGTTGTTAGCGCGCAGACTACTCCAATCGAGAATAAAACAAGTTTTCATGCCAAAGCAGCTAAATTAGCACCTTATCAAGAGCGTGATTTTCAAGACGAAGTTTTCTATTTTGTATTACCTGATCGTTTTTATAATGGTGATAAAAGTAATGACTTGGGTGCGCCAGCTGACGATAAAAAGCGTGCTTTATCGCGTGGTGGCTTTGATCAAAGTCATAAGGGTATGTATCACGGTGGCGATTTAGCCGGTTTGACACAAAAATTACCTTACTTAGATAACATGGGCATTACCGCCATTTGGTTAACGCCCGTTTTACGCAATCAAGCAATGCAAGCGGGTACATCAGGCTATCATGGTTATTGGATTTTAGATTTCACTGAAATAGATCCTCATTTAGGTAGCAATGTAGAACTCAAGCACTTTATTGCTCAAGCACATAAACGTAATATTAAAGTTTTTTTTGATATTATTACCAACCACACGGCTGACGTTATTAAATATGAAGAATGCCATGGTAAAGATGGATTAGGCTGGATTGTTAAGGGTAATGAGTGTCCATTTAAGTCATTAGCAGAACTCGTTGAAGGGGATAGTTATACGCCACTCATTCCTGTTGGCAGCGAAAACTTAAAGACACCAAGCTGGTTAAACGATATTGACGTTTATCATAATCAAGGCGATTCTCATTGGGCGGGTGAAAGCTCAATACGCGGTGACTTTGCTGGCCTTGATGATGTTGATACAAATAGCGAAAAAGTGGTTACGGGTATGATTGATATCTACAAAAAAATTATCGATGAGTTCAAACCTGATGGCTTTCGAATTGATACGGTAAAACACGTGAATATGGAATTTTGGCAAGATTTTTCACCTGCGTTGATGGCACATGCTAAAACGCAAGGGATTGATAACTTCACTATGTATGGTGAGGTTTATAGCTTTGAACCTGAGCTGTTAAGCCGTTTTACCGTAGCAGGAAAACTGCCATCAGTGTTAGATTTCGCCTTACAGGGCGCGTTACAAAAAACCTTGGTTGAGCAACAAGGTACTGATGTTCTCGCTGCATTGTTTGCTAAAGATCATTTATACCGCACTACACATGATGATATTGAAAATACTAATGCAAACCAATTAGTTAACTTTACAGGTAATCATGACATGGGACGCTTTGCTTACTCATTAACGCAAAGCAAGTATAACTATAGTGAGTCAGCGCAAATTCAACGTAATTTGTTAGCGCACGCAATGTTGTATTTCAGCCGTGGCGTACCAGTCATTTATTATGGTGATGAGCAGGGCTTCGTTGGTGATGGTAATGATCAAGCATCACGTCAAGATATGATGCCTTCAAAAGTTGCGAGTTATAATGATGATGATTTATTAGCAACAGATAAAACTACCGCTGCGGATAACTTCGATACTACCCATATGTTTTACCAAACTTTTGCAAAATACGCTGAACTATTTCAGCAGTATCCTGCTTTACGATTTGGTCAGCAAACGACACTTTATTCACAAAGAAAACCGGGTGTTTTTGCACTTCAGCGAGTGCATTCGGATAAAGGTAAAGAGCAGAAATTGATAGTGGTATATAACACCTCAACACAAGCACAGGATCTTACTGCGATTATAAATAAACAAGATACTACATTATTGTATCAATCGGCTACTAGTGTTGAGGGCAAAATATCGCCACTGAGTTTCGCTATTTATAACGTGTTGTAATATTTTGATAGTGTTATACCAATGGCAATAAATATGTGATCATTCTAAATGGACTAAATATTCCAATAACATCGTTGCTTTGTAAGCACCTTATAAACCGCATTATTCCACCATGAATAACATTCACTTATGATCACTTTAACTATTTAAGGAGATCATCATGCGACGAACACCACAGCAATGGCTTACACTTTTTAAAATCCAAA
>JBLIEW010000099.1:0-12669 GCA_047633255.1 Colwellia sp. | reverse complement strand
TCATCTTGCTGAGATTGAATAATCGGCTGGCATTACTAAGCAAAACCAAAAGCATGCAATCTCAGCACGATACTAAATAGCCAATTTGGTTAAAATAAACGCTTAAGGCCGTATATAAACATTTTACGGTTTAATGCAATGATGATGACCAAGCCTCAAATACGCAGTCTTGAACGGCGTATTGAACATAACCACAAGTATGCGCACAATGTATATTATGTTAAATAGGGTATTTGTGACATGTGAACCAATCGCTTTTTGTGACCTTTGCCACTTAGATCGAGATTTACCGGCACGTTGAGATTTTTTATAAGCCACTGACATAACTACCTATGCTCTATTTGGGATAACTGATTGCGGATTATCTTAAGAATTATTCAATGGGAAAGTTTTAAAATATTGATTTAGTTATCATAGTTAATTATTGGTTGGCCATTAGCCAAGTGCAATCCAAAACTTGTTCATGAACTAGTTATATTCAAGGGGTTTAAAGGCGCTAGATAATGTTTGAATTGAAGTCACCATCTTAAAGGCATGCACACAACCTCTTAAGATGTGTAATTCTCTATATTGCTCAAGTGGTATATGTCAGAGTGTTAGCATTAACGTTGTGCAAGTCAGTGAGCGTTGAATTTTTTAGGCGACACTAAGTGAAATCGGAGCGACTTAACAAGGTCAATGGACTCAGAATGTAAACTGAAGCACTTACAATCAAACTATTCCATTTAACATTGTATGTTTTCGAGGTTTCGTACATTTGATTTTGTATAGGCAAAGCGTATTTTGATAATTGTTGGATGAGATGAAATTTTCGTAAGCATCAATAAAATATCTTACTTTTCCTTCATAGCTTCAGTTTCCAATACAGATAATGCTGATGACTCTGATATGTGGCGATCCTTTCCTTAGTTAAGTTTTATAGAAGTGGCTAAGCCATATTTCCCTGCTGTTAGGAATTAATTTCAGTCAGAAAGTATGGCAACTCTAAATGAATATACTGTACTTGATCCGTCTATCGAAACTGCTTGGGGCACAAATAAATGTCATATGCGCCCTATCCCACTTCTGGACAAAACCTTTTTAGAGTTTCTACTTAATTTAACTAATCACAAATTACGTCAGGTATGGAAAACACCGTTTTTGGAGGCAAATTTTCTATTCAACTAAATGATTAACTGACTTTAAGAATCCTCGCATATTCGAGTTTGGATCTTCAATGGGAAACTCACCGTATTCAAATTTTAAAGTATCCCACAGGGATGTTAATTTCTGTTTACGTCGAAAAAAAGGGTGTATCCATACCGTAGATAGATAAGATGATTTTGGAGTTTGTACGATCATAGTAACGAGACCAACTAAACATTGTTTGATTTCACTACCATCTAATGTTGGCAAGTCTTCTAGAAAAGGGTAAGCAATAACATCGCGCCATCCATCGTTACTTATATCCCAAGACATACCATCACCGCATTCTTGTGATTGATAGCGTCTTATTGCTACACAAGCAAGCTTTTGCCAATCTGGAGAATTAATGGTTATCGTTTCATCAAAAGACATACCTTTTGGTGCAGGTATAGCTCTAATTAAGCCAGCACTTACTTCATCGTAAAGAATATTACTGGCAATATCGCTATTTTTAATATCATTGATATTTTTATGATTGATGTTAACAAACAGCTCAGAGAGGAGAGAGTCTTCGTCATATTCTCTCAAAATAGGTTCAGGCCGCTTACCTTTCTTGTTTAATCCTCGAGAGGCAGAATTTCGTTCAATGCTGATAACATGAAATAAACCATCCGGTAAATTTTTGAACCAAGAAATACTGTCAGCCCAGTACAGCATTCTAGGATTCATCCTAATTTTTTTTATTAATATAATAGAGGCTTGTTCTGATGTTTGAGCAGTAATGTGAAGCATAGATGGCCGAAACAAGTATTTATTATCAGGGTACTGACTATTACAAAATGTCTCTAAAGCACTTAGGATTACTATTCTTTCTGAATCAGAAAGACATGTGACGACAATCGGAATATCTTCATCACATGCTTCATTATCAATCAAACAGTCTATCCCAAGACTAACAGCTTTAAGATTTCCATTTTCTAAACTTAGAGTATCAAGAAATTGTTTTTTCTTATCGCGTAAATCCATATGTCACCCTTCGTATAGAGTTTAAGTCAAAGACGTTATATCAAGCACTTCTATTTATAATCAATAGGTTAGTGAAGTTCGTTGCTCTACAAAAATGATATCTGCACAATCCCAGTGACTGATATGACCATTGGTGCCAATCTCAAGCCCAAAGCTATCGAGTGATGTTCTACCACTGCTGTTTGTGATTATCTTTTTGTAAACTAGGTGCTTAAAGTGAGCTATAAACTTATGATTCACCAGTCCCTTCTTGTCTGTGATGCTAATGCCATTATTTTTTAAACTGGATAAATAATCAGAAATTTTTACACCTAAAGTACCTTTTAAAGGGGTAAGTAACTTCATCTCATATGATGTATCTATCTTCATTTTCAACTCCTTTTCGTTTAGACATAACGATACACTGAAAAATTCAAATTACAAGCTTTTGTAAATCGTAAGTCATTGAACGATAACGCAATAGTGCGTTACTGCAATTGATATTAATAGAACTAACATAACTTTTTAGACTATGAAAAAACCTCGAACATTAGCTTTTCTATAGCAAAAACTTTATTAAACCAGTTTGTCTTGTGGTTTATTCAACTGACTCTGGGGCAATAACGGCTTAGAACGATCACTCTAAGACGTATCTGGACATTTACGAGTTAGAGTATTTGCACCAACGTAGATGATTGAGATTAGGAAAAGTATCAGAACCTATTTGAAAGCTCTAATTCGCTCCGATCTATTTATCAACTAGGCTTAATAACGAAGGTAAACCAACTCTATAATTTAGACTCTATTACTCATAAGTAACTATTGAACTCAAATTGGCTATAGTCCACAGCCCTTCCGTTTTTATTTTGGAGGTAATCAGCAACTTTGTACCAGCTAAGGTCAAGGTGAAAGAGTGGTGCTTCATCATCACCCGTGTATTCAAGAAGATCAATAATCCGTACTGAGGTATCAGGTTGAAACTCCCCGCCCATGACTTCTATTTCAAATTCCCTCAAGACTCTCTTAGCATCTTTAATTGCGTCAGCCACCAGAGTACGATTTAAAGTGTGGAAGGTCCCCAAGGCGTATACGTACCCGTCTAGTATTTTATGTAAGTCAGGCTTAAACTCAGCATCCTCTAGCACTTTTGCCATGGCTCTCTTATCGGCATTAGGCTTAACGAGTGGGGCTACTTTGTTCATGTCTATAGGAAGAGAGAAGCTTGATATAGGTTTATCCTGTAAGTTAGCTCTCGATATGCCCGAACTCATACTTTCCACTGGTAGCTGGTGATGTTGAACAACGTTTCTCAGGACACCACCAAATGTGTAGTACAAGTTATTTTCGAAGGCAGACCTCCTTAGTTTTACAACTTCTTCATGAAGCTTCTTGTTTGCAGTAAGGTTAAGAACGAAGGATTTACTTTGATTATCATAACAATGCTTATCGAGGTAAAACTTACTTAGGTTCAATAAATTAAAGGCTGTTCTATTTAGGGAGCTGCGGGTTTCATGTATATGTTCATGACCACGATAAAGTACACCTCTTAGTGCTCTTATATTGGACTCCTTCATCTTACCCTTGAAAGACGTAAACTCTTCCATGATGTGGTCATAAGTGATTTCCATATCGAGCATTTCTAATAGATCATTACGAGCCTTATCGATTTGACTAAAGGTGCTATCATCAATTGGCACTGTTACCTCTTCCAGCATGTTACCTTTTATACCACCAACTACAGCCATTTTCATTATCAAGCTCCTCAATTATTAGGTCTCTAAGACAGTAAACAGGATAAGTCTTTATATACAGATAGTTACAATTGGTCAACATCAGGTGGGGATGTGCTATAGCTATATTCATTCTACCCTTTAGGTTAACTACAAGGCGTCTCTATAACAAATGTGGACAAAAAAGAGCTAGGTTCTTTGTTTTAACTTGCGAAACTTCGATTAGAAGAAGTAATCCAAAACACCAAAAATATTATTTTCTTTTATTCTCTAACTCCAAAGCGACTTAATATCAATATCGTCACTGTCTGGCCTGCTACCATCAGACATTTCGTTGAATTGAACAACCATTGGAATATCAAATGATGTCCCTGTAATTATCGCACAACCCTTTGAAAGGTTGGGAATCATTTGCCGAGACAGCTCATCAAGAGAACTAATGGTGTTCTCTAGCAACTTGAGGTCACGATCATTTACCAAGCGATGAATAAAGAAGTTATGTAACTGAGACATAATAGTAGGTGAGATGTCTGCTGGCCTCTGGCTTGACAAAGTTAGGAAGAAACCGAATTTACGACCTTCTTTTATTATTTCCTCAAACAACTCCAAGCGATAGTCCTTCCAGCTCTCACTCTCACGATTTGATTGTGTCGATAGTATATTGTGAGCCTCATCAATTATCATGTGGAAAGTTTGCTCTGGTGGACTCTGGTTCATAACCTTCTGCTTGTGCGCGCCGTAATAAAACTTAGCAAGCAAAAGTGGCAAGACCTTCTTAATTTCTTGGCTAGTTTTTCGAAGTGATATTACTGTCAGTAACGTTGTTGCCGGTTGTTCTTTATAGACTTCAAAAACACGATCTAGTGCCATCAATGACGCTTCCACTCTCTTAAGTAGAGGTTGGATATGATCGAACTGAACATAACCGCTAACAAGGTCAGAAAGAAGTTGAGTGTTGATTCTCAATTTTAACTCGCTGAATGGCGATAACGCACGAATGTTTATACCATCTACGTGTGGTTTGCAGTGAGTTATGTAAGCTGGGTCATTGTCACCACCATTAAGAAAATTTGGCCACGGTTCATTCGGGAAATACAATTTTCCATCTTTACCAAACCAAGCCATTTTTTGTATTGTTACCTCTAGGCTTCGGGAATAAACAAGCTTCGATATTTCGACGATTAGTTCTACAAATTCTTTATTTGGCGCGGTACTTGTGAGAGCTCTTAAGATAGTTGACTTGACATAATGCTCTAAGCTATGTGGATAATCTTTGAACTTATTTCGACCTGTAACTACTCTCTTTAAAAATGGCTTCTGAGTGTTCTCTGTAGCCTTAAATAAGATACCGAATAACTCTTCATCCCAAAACACATCGTTGCTTAGCGGAAATTTATCACCATCATCATTTCGAGTATCTAACTGGTATACCTTTTTATGTACACCTTTTGGTATTAGCTGGTCATTAGTATACTCACCGTTAAAATCAATGACGATAAAGTGGCTCTTTCCTTTGAACTTTTCGAGCTTATTTTGAAACAGAATAGTGTAAATGTTAGTTAGTGTATTAGACTTGCCACTACCAGTATTACCAAAAACGCCGATATGACTATTGAATAACTTTGCCCAAGGTAGAGATACAGGAATTTCTTCAGTGAGCGTTTCTCCAACGATGAAGCTATCGTCAGGCTTTCCAAAGATTGATTTAACTTGTGAATCACTCATTAGATAAGCGATATCACGGATCATTGGCAGATGCTTGATGCCCTCATGGAATTCATCAAACTGGAAATACCCGATTGGTACTAATTCAACTTTGCGGATATAGCAGTCATTCACTTCGTCTTTTAGTCGTTCATCTAAGTATTCGCCTTGAACCTTAGCTACGATATCTTTGAATCCACGACGAATAAGAATGAACTCTTGGATCGACACACCATTGAACTTTTCGCCGTTGTAAAACAGCGCCTCTTTATTAGATTCTTCGTAAAGCACTACAGTGATATTCGTGCCTTTAACTGAGATAACTTCACCTATCGCTATACTCATTCGACACCACCAACTACAGCGTCAAGAGCTTGGTGTACGACGACATCCACCGGTATGGCCTGCACTCGCTTAATTGGTTTATTTATTGTGAAATATTCTTCATTGAAAAGATCAAAATCTAAATTTTTAGCATCAGAGTATATGTACTTAACATTTGAGTATTCTTTGAATAGTTGCTCCATCCTGTCTTTTGTTAGTTTGTTATAGCACACCACATACATAGTCAATGACGGATTAGACAATGCTCGTTGCACAAGACTGAGAATGTGCTCGTCTGCAAATGAGAAGCCGAAAGCAATTAATACTGATTGAGGACGTTCAAGCTCATAACTAAGGTGACGAAGAATCTGATAGTAAGCCTCTTCAAAGACGGTTTCATGAAACTTCCACTTTGTGGGGTTCACGATTGGCATTTTGTTATAGTCCTGCCAAAATTGGTCTGAACGGAGTTTCGTAAGATCTGTTGCTGCTTCAAATACAATTAGGTCATCGAGAGATTTCTTGTCGTCGTAAAGAATCGCCTTGCAAGTATCTAGAATATCTGTTTCAGCTTGAACGAAATCTATGCAGTAACGGCTAGTTCCATAATTAAGCTCAATATCACCATTTTTATTGCCTTTCATCCAATGTACTGAGCCATGAGCATGCAACAGATTTAATTGAGGAAGAAACTGATCGTGACGGTCAAACACTCCTTTATTTACAACACGGTTATTGAAGTTTCTTGTATGGAATGTACGCGTTTGAAAACCAGTGCTGCCATCATTCACTTCGAACTGAGTTGTTCTTTCTGACATCAATTCTTCACTAGCAATCTCAAAACAATTATCGTAATTGGTCGTGAAGATGTTTGCTCTTTTAGCTGACGGTTTTTGTTTGTTCAAGACATGAATTAAAGTCGTCATAAACCGCTTATACTCTTTGATGACGCTTTCTTCATGTTGTAGTCTAGGAGGCGTTGGAAACCCTATAAGTGGAACTACAGGTAGACCTGGCTTAATACATTCTCGGTAGTACAACATGAACAACAGTGTTGTCATTTCTTTGCTACTTTCATATTTCTTTGCAAGCGTCTCAAAAGTGCACTCACTACCATCTAATGCCTTTATTTCGAGCGCTAATGTCGGTAGAAAACCATTTGAAGCACCAGCACCGACAAGGAAGTTCAGGTTGTGATCGTAGATTTGATGTAAGTTGAATTCAGCAGTCATTTGAAATCCGTATCTTGAATAAGTAATGTCGATAGGAAGACTGTTAAATATCGCCGACTTCGTAAACCGACCTGCAATGGCTAACGACCATACGCTAAATAGCTGTTATAAAATAGCAAATTAGTTTTACTTTGTTGACTGAAATAATAAGTTCAGAACAGCTCTGAACAAGAAAAAGCGGTACTGACCTTCTCCTCTAAAACGAGGCCTGTTTACAATTAGCAATGATCGATAAATGACCTTCTTTTCTTTCTGTTCTGATAGCCGCTGCAAATTCGACTGGCGTAAGAGGCAGTTCAAAAAAATTTCAACTTGAGTAGTCAATCATTAACTAAGGCATGCACACCAATTGGGGACGTAAGTAAAATTGCTTATTAACAAAGAATGGGGCAAAAATGAGTTAAGCCCCCTAACCCATTTGTGGACAGAAATCATTTGGAGCAAAGGGTCTAAAGGTGGATCGTGGGATTAGTAAATGTATGGTGTTCAAACAAAGTTTACACTGACCCCACAAAGTTTACTGATTTCCTTTATCTGATTTTTTTAAAAGGTAAGCCGCAAACAAGTAGGCTTAACCTCAGTCATATACTAATTTAGCAATTACGTTTTATCTCTGGCGTACTGAACTAGAGTAAATAACCATTCATCCATTTTTTTTTGTTTATTTGTATTTCTCTTTAAACTACCAAAAGCTCGATGCAGCTCCCAAGCAGCCTGAAGTTCAGATATTGAAAGCAATGACTTGTGATTTTCGATGAACACTTCAATATTAACTTGAGATGCTGAATTATCGTACTGATCTTCAGAATCAATACAAAGCCTTATAGATCTAATTTCTTCAATCATAAGTTTCCTTTATCTACAAATAGCTATTCAACGACCGCATGATTGACTCAAAAACAGCATCACTAATGTTTGAACCGTCACCATTAGCCAAACTTAATATGTCACCAGGGAAAAGTCCTGTTTCACATAAAAACACCCATTTAGCTGTTACGTCTTCACTTTTGATAAACGGTGCTTCCTTGTCAAAAGCAGTCCCACTAGTAATAGCTAACCTAATCCTTGTTGCTCGATCTAACTCACCATCTAGTACCACTGAAGGTATTGCCATAACCGTTCCATCCTATTTACTTTTACTCTTAAAAATAGTCTTAAGAATCCGTTCATAATCCCTAGAAACAGCAGTTATAAAGCTGAACATACCGACTTGAAACACATAGTTACTGAAGTCAGAGCTAAATAAACTAATAGGCAACCACAGCAATATACAAATTCCAGCTAGCCAACCAAATATTGCAGTTACTACAGAGTAACGCTGGCTATCATGCTCTCCGCCAAACACGTTTGAGAAGACTATAATTGCCGCAGGAATCCAAGGGTTTACAAAGTCCATATATATGTTCTGTTTTCTTTATCAGTTTTGAAGAGAATCTAGGTGCAAAATCGTAAATTCTTTATGCTCCCCGCAAACAGGGCAATACTCGGGCACTTGCTCATCTTAAACATAATTTTTACTATGATCACACATCATGCAATGAGTACTATAAACAGGCTCATTTTGGGTATCCATATCAGTTAATTCCCCTATCACTTTGACTTCTCATTGATTAGAACCATCAAGATATACCCAGTTATAAATGCTAGCGTGAAGCTGTAAACCAAATACCCAATCAATAAAGTCGCCTAACTGTTGTCCATCTAAATTTGTATCTATCGTTTTATTTCTGAAGGTAGTAGGAAGATCATTGACCTTTTTACCAATACTCCATACTCCGTTATGGCCAATAGCATTTCTCAAATGCCGTGCAAATGGGTACCAATCTTGGCTCTTAAAATTTGATAACAAGTCATTATTCTGAGCGTATCTTTTTGACACTTAAAAGGACTCAAGCAGCATCATCAAAAAAGTTTGTCGGACAAAGGTTTTTGCAGCCCCATCAGTAAGAGACTGTGAAAACTCAATTGAATACTTTAGCCAATGTTGAGGACCCTTTTCATTTTTCTCTAATACGCATATTTGATCACCAGCCAATTCAATTTTATGACTAGATATCACCCTAGCTGTAGGCTCTTTAGTTGCGAGGGCATACGCTCCAAGGCTGAACGAAAATGATTGTTTTAAATAACTCAATTTTTCTAAACATTCACGTTTAGAGTCCATGTTTTTACTTTCCCTGGAGTATTGTTCATTCATAAAGCCCTACATGAAATATACATCTTCTTTTCGATTAAATTTACGCTTGATAGAGCTAGCTTCTGAAGGGTGCTGTTTTGGAGTAAGAAGAGTACTCCAGAAATTGTCGTCGAATGTTCCACCCATTAAGTACATATAACGACAAATCTTAATGAGATCCATACGTTCCCACTCACTGCTCCCGCAGCGAACATTTAGCATATCTTCCAACTCGTAGAAGGTCGGCACTTCTTTTTTTAGCCATAGATCATCTAGAAGTTTACTAAGCTTATCCACTTTGTCTTTACTCTTTTGGAAAAACTCTTCATAAACTTCATGTGGCATTTGATTAACTGAGCCATCAGTATCCTCAAAGAATGGATAAACCCCGTTTTCCCATGCGTATAGGTAAGCATCAGAGAACTCACCATGATGAACCCCTAAGCTCATTATCTGTAACCTTTGCTGATTAAACATTGCTTGCATTAAACGTTGTTCTGACATTGGAATCCCCTTAATCAAATCTAAAATTAGCTGTTCATTTAACATAAACTCTAACTGTATTGGTACGGTGAATTTGGCCACTACTTTAGACATTCCTAGCTCATTTATGGACATAACCTTATTATGTTGTTAGCTCTAATTTGAGTTTTTCGGATAAAAATGTCTATGGCTTAACGCCTGCATAACACATTACTAACACGCAATTATACTTTAAATTGACGCCTTAAAACGAGAAACACCCGTCAACCTGAGATGCCGAGTGTAGTAAATCGTGTTGATGCATTTGTTAAACCGCTTTATACGCGTATATTTTATCAATAGCAGTTGTTGACTGAGCTATAAAACACTTCGATAAAGGATGATTTTCAATAGCCTTCATTGAATTTAAAGGACCAAATTTAGATTCACTTACAAATATAGAAAGATAATGATTCACACTATTTGCTATAACATCAGCCACAATTGAACTAACTCCTTCTGACTTACTAATTTTTCCAGAGCTCAGCCGTAATAATTCATTTCTTGGATCTTGATCATTAGTATTAACAGTAAATGAAAATCTTTCAATTTCCTTCGTAGCTTGATGGTATCTTTTCCCTTTCAGAGGTTCATTTTCTTTATTTAAATGACGTTCATCAATTTTATCTTGATATAGATATAGTGTCTTATTGTCTACTTCATCTGTTATTACAGATAATTCCACTGGATGATTATGAAATTGAATTAACTCACATATAGATTTGGTATACATCGTAGAAAAACATTCAGCTTGCAGTAATTTCTTAAATTTTTGCATATTTTTATCTATCGTAATCCCCCTTTGATTTTGTTTTTTAAAGGATTCTTCAATAAATTGCTGTTGTGTTTCATATGCACTCGTAAAAGGCTTAAGATACAGCGCACCATAAACTAAAGGGATATTAAATTTTACAAGCAAATCATAAATATCCTGTCTTAATCTGTGCTGTTCTACGTCCGTTTTTAAGTCAGTTATATGAAACTTGTCTATAGACTTCATTGATTTTGTGTATTTTTTC
Source organism: Colwellia sp. (assembly GCA_047633255.1). Classification (GTDB taxonomy): domain Bacteria; phylum Pseudomonadota; class Gammaproteobacteria; order Enterobacterales; family Alteromonadaceae; genus Colwellia. The sequence goes on along the minus strand of JBLIEW010000099.1, from coordinate 1,832 downwards.
AAAATCCCACACAAATGGTCCCCAAAAATACTAAACAATTCATGAGGGATAATTGCTCCAGCAACAACAGAAAACTCACCCTGCTGGTTTTCGGTTTTATCGGTGTAACCTAACCGGCCCGACTCATCACAAATTAAATAGTACTTCATAACACTCCTTTGGACATTTCCGAGTTAGAACATTAATTCTAATTCGTGAGTTTCAGGTTAAAATTTCTATGGGTAACGCCGCATTAAGCGGACTAAAATTGTTGGTTATAATGTGTGACGAAGCGAAACCTAACCAACTGTTTTAGTTTCGTTTAAATGCCTTGTTAGCAGTTTTTTATCAATTAAAAAAACATTTCACTTTAACATTGTAAACCCTATTGCATTTATAAATAATTTCTTGTAAATTCACAGGTCAATTAGCTGTGTGCTGGAGGAACTTTGTTCCGGATGTGACTTTGTCACTAGAGTGGTTAAATTCCCTCCTAATTATAAATTTATTTCATCAGGTAAAGTTATATACCTGTAATCCTTCGCTTCTTTTAGCATTTTCTCGGTAATATTCTTTGCGTTTTTAAAGTTTGCAGAGCGTAAGTTACACCCTTTAAAACTAACCCCTTTACAATCAGCTCCGTTAAATATCGCACTCTGTAATTCACAATTTTTAAACATCACATTCTTTATATCACAACTATTAAAGTTCATTCCTTTGAGTTGAGAGTTAATGAATTTTGAACGTTTAAGGTTTACGTCTGTGAAGCTGCATTTTTTAATGTCTGTATCTAAGAATTGTGCGGCCTCGAGATTACAATTGACAAACTGAACATCGTTGAGTTTGCTATTAGAAAAATCTACAGCAACAAGGTTTGAATTACATAATTTAATAGATTTAATTTTTAATTTAGTCAATTTCCCCTCAGGAATCGATACATCTTGAACACCCAGTGACAAAACATACTTTAAAGCACCAAAAAGCCTAAAAGACTCATCTTCCCCACGATAGAACGTAAGGTCGTTTAATCGACTTAAAGCTCGAACTTTATTTTCTTGTACTTTTTTCTCTTGTTCGACTTTTTCTATTTCTTGGGAGTGTTGCATCGAAAGAGCATTTAGAAACAATCCAATTAGAATTAAACCTAATAAGGCCTCTGATGCTGTTGTAATTTGAGCGGCAGAACTACATGGTAAAATGTCGCCGTAACCTAATGTTGTAATTGACACGACACTAAAATATAAATACGTAATTGCTCCTTCCTTATGATGATCACCAAGGTCCAAAGCGACATATGAATAAATCCAAGCAAAAACAGGAATTAACACCAAATAAATTATCGCGTAAACATATGCCTTTTGTTTAAAAATAACCCCCACCTATAAAATCTCCATTTGACCGAATATTCGTAATATTGCACTAAACTGCTAACGCCTAAATAACAGGCTAAGTAATTGTTGGCTATAATTGTGTAGCGAAGCGAAACGTAGCCAACTGTTACGTGTCCTTGTTAATTTTCTTGTGTACGCCCAGCATGGGCATGAACTAATGAGGTGAAAGTCCTCTGTAGGAAGGTCACCGTTCAATAACGTGCTGTTATTAAACGTTAACTACTAGCGAATGGCAAGGGCTTATCCGTGAGGATTGGTCTGAAGGAAGCCGCTAGCAAATTTGCGAGCTGATGAACAAGAACATCATATGAGGCGTAGGCTAGAGGTGAGTTGGCACAAGACGACGAAACCACGTGATCTAATGGCCACCGTAAATGATGCAGCAGTGCAAAGAAAGTTCATGTTCTTATCTGGGGAGATCTGTTTAACACGCGATCGGTCATTAACCAGTGAGGCTCTGGT
>JBLIEW010000098.1:0-13043 GCA_047633255.1 Colwellia sp. | reverse complement strand
AACAGTTGGGCTTATTAGTGATGAAAATAGATGACGCTCTCGGTGAAAGCGTTGATGATAATGTTGAAGCCTTGATTATAATCTTTAATACTAGCACTAAAACACAAAAATTCGCATACTCCCAAGCTAATAATTTTCAACTTCATCCAAGCCACATAAATAGCTTTGATGAAGTGATAAAGTACAGTAAAGCGGACGATAAAGGCTTTATTGTACCGGCATTATCAAGTGTGGTGTTTGTTAAGTACTAATTGATAGGTGTTAGGCAAAAAGTCACTTTTTTGGAAAATGTTAATTGGTAAGTTATTTCGTTAGTGTTTCATGTTTATATGCATCTATTTTATAGATGCATTTTCTTCTCTTTTAAATGGAATTGAGATAACTAGAAGTAGTATGTTTCCTACTAATTCATTTAGTTCCTATGTCGTGTTTTTTGCCATTAGAAGATATTTTTCGTCCGCAATAGAGAAGAAAAATTATTGAATTAAATCTGAACTTGTCGATCAAAAAACAGATGTGAATTTCATACTTCTATGGCGCTTGAGGGGCGGAGCTGCCTTAGAGTTAATACTCTGAATTTATTTGGTGCTTGAATGATTCCAATGTCCGCTTTTGGGATTTGAGGCCTAGCTGCACGCAAAAAAGCTAGACGAAATTTCAGCTGTAAATAGATGTGAGTATTTAATTCAAAACGGCAGCTATAGGCTCATCAATGTCATTAACTTAAGGTTAATTTAAATATTTACAATAGGCTCTATCAATATAAAATCAATTTCACCTTTGCGATAAATCAGCTAAAGGATAATGTTGTCAGGTTTATTATGAGACTAGCTGAGCTTGAGTTATATGAACTGATGATAAGTAAAATATCAAAGAATTTAAGTGTTATTAGACCTGATCGTAAGTTTTTTCGATAAGACCGTAGAAACAAGACAAATAAGTACCCAATGAATTATAAGCGTATGTGTTAAATCCTTAAGTTAATGACATTGGTTAGCCATAAGCGGTCATTAGTTTTTATTCATCCTTGATTATATTTAGAAGAATATTAGCCAAGATTATATATTCGGCTGTGAGACGTGTTTAAGCTCAGGCTATGTGAAAATTCATAAACAGCTGTACGTTTACACATTATTTCTGTTTTGTGATAATTAGGGCTACTTTTACAAGTATTTTAGGGGGGTTATGATCCCTAACGTGATGGGGGATACTAGAAAGTGGCTAAGTTTATATTTGTATTTTTGTGGCTATTAGCGAGATTATTGACCAAATGAAAGCAACTACTCCCTAATTGCCTTCATCAAGCCTATAGTACCTTTAATCGACATCATTCGTTTAAGATTATAAGCAAGAACATGTAGGTTAGTTAGATGAGATAGAAGATACCGACGAGTTTCAAGAGCAGTTATTGTTTCATGATAATATGCTCTGATTGTAGTGGCCAATTTCCTTGACCACTACACAGTACCCTAGAGTATTGGACTTTATTACTAGATTCGTTGAATTAGCTTGATATATTTAGTTACAATGGTTAATTTACTCTAGTCATTTTTAGTTAATTAGAGGTGTGTTGTATGACGGAAAATAGACGCAATGTTGAGGTGGAAATTAAGAAGTTATTAAAAGAATTAAGTTTAGCCCAGCAATGTTCCCTAAGTGAAATAAGTCGCTATGGTTATACTTTATCTTTTGTTAGGCAAACACCTGAGGGTAAACTTGCTGTGGTGCAACTAGATAATGGAGCCATCACCATTGATGATGAGGGTGAAATAGATCACAATCCTAGCATCAAGATACGTGACTAATTAAAATCATGTGAAGCGCTTAAAACCCCTTTTAGCGAGCTGGCACTTTTATTTACAATTTTTATGACTATATTGGTGGCATTGTTCGCACTCAGGCTGAGCGACTCACAGGCAAAAAGCCATCATCAAAAGTCCCATATACTCATCTGTGGGGAACGTCCGCTTTTTAATGAAGCTTGTAGCTTGCGTTAAAATCCTTTTTCTATAGCTAAATAGTTCCAAAAATGTGATAAAACCAACTGTCACACCACATAGAGGAAATAAAAAATTGGGAGAGTTGGCCAAGCTAAGATAAAAATCTATGTGAAGCAATTAACTATTTTTAAAAGTGTTCTTTGGCTATTTTCTGGATCATATACTCTGCCGAGTTAGGTAAAGGTTTATAATTTAGTACATGTTTTGCTACTTTAGGATCTTCAGTTTGAGTATGTTCAATAAACCAACGAATTAAAAAAGTCACAAAATCTTGTAAACAATAGACAGATTTTGACAAACCTTTTCTATGTTCCCTAAGCTGCTCTAAAAGTTTTTTATGTATTTCTGCATGTGATTTTAATTCCTTAATTCTTTCTCTTATTAATTATTTGAACAGCCAACATTGTGTCATGTTTCATCGTTCGGTTGCTTTGGTCTTTCCATTAAGTAAGGAGCAAGAGCGCTTTTAAAATCCACTGTTGCACCTAACTTATTCGCTAGCAATATTATGCCTGTAATTTTACGATTGACTAATGCAACCTCAAATATAGGAGATGCTGCGGCTGTTTTATCAGTAACTAATGGCATACTAATCTCTTGAATTCGCTTAATTAGCTGTTGTTTTTTTAAGTTATAGCCAGTGTCACTTTGCAGGCAATCGCTCGCTTCAAAACACGCCTTTAGCACAGTGTCGATAGCCGCAGTACTCATGTTTGTGTCAACTAAACCAAGCGAATACAGAGCTGAACGTATGTCGTTAGTATCTTGGCGCAGCATGGCATCAGCCATAGCGAGATAATGCGCTGAGGTATGCTGAGAAAGATGTTGGCAGGCTCCAAAATCTAGTAACACTATTTTTTGCGTATCGCTCTGATACAAAAAATTAGCAAAGTTGGGGTCACTTTGCATCAGTTTATGGGTGAACAGTTCTTGGTAGGTTAAGTGCATTAATTGGGTACATACTAGATCCACAACACCAGTACTTATGGTACTAATATCGGTGATGGGAGAGCCTTCGATATATTCCATCGCGAGTACATTTTGGTCAGTTAGTTCATCAACGACAAAGGGCACAATAAATCGAGGGTCGTTGCGCAGATTTACACGATAAGCGTTAATAAATTCCGCCTCCTGCAAATAATTAGCTTCGTTTTTAAGTTGTGTTTTTGCATCAGCTAGTAAGCTAGTCAAATCGATATTTTTAGGTAATAGACCACTTAGTTTTAATAAACTCATGACGTTATCAATATCACTGTCAATGCTGTCCCTTACACCCGGGTATTGGACTTTAATAGCCAGCTGCCGACCATCTTTTAGTGTTGCTCTGTGAACCTGACCGATGCTTGCCGACGCGATGGGGGCAAATGAAAAATAACTGAATTTTTGATGCCAGTCTTTCGACCAAGACGCTTCTAGGGTTTTGATTAGTTGGGCCTTAGGCATCGGGTCAGCTTCTTGGCGCAGTCGTGAGAGAATGGGTTCCCATTCAGCAGGCAGTAATTCACCTGCATCCATGGATAGTAATTGACCAAGTTTCATGGCTGCGCCGCGCATATGTGCTAAACGCTTAGTGATAGATATGGCGTTATCGATATTCAGTAAGGACTGAGTTAATGAGGGTCGCTGACCACTGAGAATTTGTTTTGTGGCGCCTTTAACAATATTGCCAGCAACAGCTGAGGCCAAACCACCAAGCTTAGCTAAACGAGTAATTCTTCCGGACGGTACTTTCCGTTCGTTGTATTTTTCTGTCATAGTAAAATTGATTCGTTAGGCATGTGAATTCTTCTACCTTTGTGGTGTTTAATGCAGCCTTTGTTTAAGGGTAATTAATAACATATTTAAATGAAAAATTAATAGATTACGTATATTGAAAATCAGTTAAATACTGAGGTAGTAACTCAGCGACTAATGGCTTTGAGAAGTAATAACCTTGAATATAATCGCAGTCTAATGAAACAAGAATGTCTAGTTCTTCTCTTAATTCGACACCCTCGGCCACAACGGATATACCAAGTGCTTTAGCCATTGAAATAATAGCTGAAACAAGAACGACATCACCGTCTACTTTGGTCATTTCAGAAATAAAACTCTTATCTATTTTTAGTGAGTCGATTGGAAACCTACGTAAATAGTTTAATGACGAATAGCCGGTACCAAAATCATCTAACGCTATTGTACAGCCTGCATGTTGTAGCTTATTAAGTAAGGTGATGCATTTATCATTTTCAGGCGCAAGTACGCTCTCTGTTAGTTCAAAGCAGATACTTTCGGGGGGCAAGTTATACTTTTTAATGGTATCAAGCCATGAGGTATCATTAACATCAGACGAGAATTCATAAATAGAACGATTGACATTAAAAACGATATCAGCGAAGCCATTTTTTTTGAGATTACTTAATTCAATACAAGCTTTATTTAGCACTAAATCTCCAATTGTTGAGATTAAACCAAATTTTTCTGCTGTTGGAATAAACTCCACAGGAGAAATCCATTGCCCCTGATTATTCCATCGAACAAGGGCTTCAAATTTACTGACTAATTTATCCTTTAAAGAGACTATCGGTTGATAAACGACACTAAATTCGTCATTGTCAATTGCTCGCTCTAATGACAATTTTAATTGTTCTTCTTTATTCGCTTCATCTGAAAGTAGCTGACTATAAAAACCATAAGAGTTTCTCCGACCATCTTTTGCCGCAAACATAGCTTGCTCTGCTTTTTCAAATAACCCGTGGGCATTTTGTGCATCCTTACAAAAGTAGGAGACCCCAATACTCAGCGTTATTTTGATATTAATACCATCAATATCAAAATGCTTAAGGAATGCATTGGTAACATTGTCAATAATATGGATAATCGCATCTTGACTATCTAAATCATTAATAAATAATGCAAAGTTATCGCCACTGGTGCGGGCTACAATATCACTACCTCTAACAAGTCCTTGTAATACATGCGCAACATGAATAAGTACTTTATCGCCAAAGGCATGGCTGTATAAACTATTAAATTTTCTAAATAAATTAATGTCTATAATGAGCAGCGCTGCGGGAGTGTTGAATTCGTGTTGAGCAGAGTATTGTATTATTGAGCGTTCAATAAATGTGAACAAAGCCTTTTTATTAGCGACTTTAGTTAAAGTGTCATAGGTATCTTGAAATTTTATTTTTTCATTAGCTATGTATTGTTTTGTAATATCAGTAAAAACAGCCGTGTAATGCATAAGCTCATTAGACTCGTCTACAACGGCGGTAATAGAAAGCCACTCCAAATACTCTTTACCATCCTTACGCTTATTCCAAATCTCACCTTGCCAGTGCCCATTTCTATTAATAGTTTTCCAAATAGCCTGATAAAAGCTTTTACTTTGTTTTCCTGAATTTAAAATGTTTGGTGTTTTATCTTTGATGTCTGTTTGTGTGTAGCCCGTAATTCGAGTAAATGATGGATTGATATAAGTGATGTATTTATTTTTATCACAAATCATAATGGCTTCGTAAACATTTTTAATAATGCCATTAGAAAACTCTATTTTTTTTAGGTAACCATCTTTATGCAACTCTTTCTCTATCAAACCAGAAAAGAGTAAAAAGAGCGCTTCCACTTTAAGTACATCGTTTATTTTTTTTTCAAATAAGGCGACTAGAATCGCATTAACTTGCCCTTTACTTGTTCTTAAAGGAATACCGACATAACCATGAATATTCATATCTATGAGTAATTGGTCTTTAGGATATAAGTGTTGAACATTACCGCTATAGGTAGCAATTGACCCATTAACAACTTCACTACAAGGGGTATGCTTAAGCGCGTAAGTAAAGTTTTCGATTGTAATCCCTTGATTTACAACAGCAATAGATATCGCATTTTTTTTAGCATCATCAATAGTGGCTATAAAAACAAAATCAGCATCAATGGCGCTACTCAATGAAACACATATTTCATCAAAGAAATTATTACTATTAATGTTGGATATACTTTTTACAATACTTGTTATTTTATGAACATCCATATACATATCACTCAGGGGGCTCTTTTTTATAGGAGAGCTTTATTAAACATAATGATGCGATGTTAACCGCACAAATAGACTCTAACCATCATAGTCTAAAACTCTGCTATAAGTATTCAATTATATTAAATGAGATCAATCTTCGTGGTCTCGAAATACCTTATGATAATTCTCGGTAATAGTGGCACGGTCAAATATGTTATGCTCTCGCATAAGGTTATTTAAAATAGATATATGTGGTTAAATAAACTAAAGTGGTACCATTAAAATTTAAGAGAGTTAAATTATTGTTTTTTAATCGTTTTATGTATTTTGCTATATTATTTTTTGTTATTAATATTCCAACGTATAGTAATGAGTCCCATTCGGAGCTTATTAATGAATACTCTGTTGAGATGTTAACAGAGGAAGATGGTTTTATTTCTTCTGAGATATATTCTATTATTCAGGATAATCAAGGTTTACTTTGGTTTGGCACCGGCGAAAACGGCATTATGCGCTATAATGGCAGGAAGGTAACCCTCTTTGAATTTGATAGTATGATCTCAAACGGTTTGACCCATAATAATGCTGGAAACCTTATGCTAGATCGCAAGGGAATAATATGGGTTGGCACTTGGGGAGGAGGTGTTAATATTTATGAACCCAAAACAGGAATATTTGAGCATTTTATTAATGATCCTCTGCGCATTGATTCTATCTCATCTAACCGAATACAATCGCTATTTCATGATCAAGACGGCTCTATTTGGTTAGGCTCATATGATGAAGGATTAAATCGATATCTTGGTAATAATAGCTTTGAGCATATTAAGAAAATTGAGGGTGTAAATAATAGCTTATCTCATAACAGAATATGGGATATTGAAGATAACGATAGTGATAGCCTTTGGGTTGCAACTAGCTTTGGCTTAAACTTATATGATAAAAACAAACAGACTTTTTCTCATTTTTTTCCTTATCCAGATAATCCTACTCCTACCGGCGCAAACGAAATCAGAAGTATTTTAAAGACGTCAAAAAATAAGCTTTATATCGGTACACAACAAGGTCCATTTATATTTGATAAACACACGGGCCTGTTTACGCCATTAAAAACCTTTGATGACGATTATTTAGGTCAAGTAAACTCTATTATTGAGGATAAGGATGGCTACATTTGGATTGTCTCTAGTAAAGGCTTGTTTAGACAATCAAATTCAGGTTTTGAAATTGAAAAATTTGATCTTGAGCATAACAATGACCTGAGAATAATTTTCGAAGATAGTTCGAGAACAATATGGGTTACCAGCGAAACTCACGGTATATATAAAATAGTGCCGCACCGTAAGTTTAAGTCTATAAATAGTGCTGCGTTAACCGCTCCAAACGCTATATCAGTTGATACTAATGGTGATTTGTTGATTGTATCTTCATCAGCTCAATTATATAAATGGCAAGTATCATCACAAAAGCTAGAAATATTATCTGCTCCCATTTTTAGCAATGAAAATGGCGATGAGGGAAATCGGGTATTAGAAAGGCCAATTACATTTCTAGATGGCAAGAATAGTTTATGGATTGCACAGGACGATAGCTTAGCTAAATTTAATTTAAAAACTAAGCAGCTTGAATTATTAGAATATCCTAAATCCGATCCAAACTATAAAGAGTTTAGGGAGTTACGAGCGCTCAGTACCGATCAATATGGAAATATTTGGATTGGTACTTATAAAAATGGCGTGTATTGCTATGATCCGTTGACTAAAAAGTTTATTCACTTAGATGATTCTTTCGGGCTATCCCATCCGGAAGTGTTAAAAATATTTAAAGACAGCGAACAAAATATTTGGATTGGTACTGGAGATGGTTTGAACCTTTGGGATGAAGCCAATCAACGATTTATTTCATTTACAAATGATAATAAAGCAGATGGTTTATTCGGAAAAGTAGTTCAAGATATTCATCAAGCTAGAGATGGAAAAATTTGGGTTGCCACTCAAAAAGGACTCAATTTATATCTCCCTGACACAGCAAATTTTAAACATTTTGGCAGAAAAAATGGCTTGCCTACCTCGTTGATCCGTGCGATTGCAGATGATAAAAATGGTGATTTATGGCTAACAACAAATAAAGGGATTTCAAAGCTAAATCCATTGTCAGGAGAAGTAACTAATTTCGACAGTAATAATGGTTTATTAGGCTCAAACTACTATGCTAATAGCTTAGTAAAAGGTGGGAATGAAACACTTTTCACCTCTAGCCCAAGAGGTATTGAATTCTTTAACACTTCAAATGTAGAAAAAAACAATAGCGAATTCAATGTTGTGTTAACGGGTTTTAATAAAATGGGGCAGTCAGTAAAACTTGAAAAGCCTTATTCTTACGTTACTGATATTCAGTTATCTTATATTGACTACTTTTTTTCCTTTGAATTTTCGGTATTAGATTTTATTTCTCCTCTTAAGAATCAATATGCTTATAAGTTAGAAGGGTATAATGACAATTGGATTGATATTGGTAATCAAAATGTTGTTTCTTTTACTAATTTAGATGGTGGCTCATATAAATTTTTGGTGAAAGCCACTAACAGTAGTGGTAAGTGGGGGAAAAAAATACTGTCAATTAACTTGTCGGTATCACCACATCCGTGGAAGAGTTGGTGGGCATATAGCTTGTATCTTTTAGTTACTATACTTGTCATCTTCGCTTTTATTTATTTTAGAACACGCTTACAGCAGATAGAAATAACCAGACAGAAACAATTTGTTTTAGCGCTTGAACAGAAAGTTGCTGAAAAAACAACCTCTTTGAAGGCAAAAGCCACTGATCTAGTTGAAGCAAATAAACAATTAGAAGTACTTACCTATCAAGACGGGCTCACGGGGTTATATAATCGCCGTTATTTTGATAAAAAACTAACTATCGAAATAAACAGACATGACCGTCAAAATCAATCATTGTCTCTTATTATTGGTGACATTGACCACTTTAAACTCTTTAATGATTTTTATGGTCATCAAAAAGGTGATAGTTGCCTAAAACGAGTGGCTGAATGTATTTGTACTAGCGTAGGTCGAATTACCGATGCGAATTGTCGTTACGGCGGTGAGGAGTTCGCAATTATCCTGCCAAATACATCGATAGAACAATCGACTATTGTTGCCGAACGTTTATGTTTGGCAATCGAAAATATGCAAATCCCTCATGAAGAATCTGAAACTAGTTCATTTGTAACTTTAACTCTAGGGGTTGTAACTATTCCAGCAGGAGAAAAAACATCTGTTGATTCAATTGTTTTGAGTGCCGATGAGGCATTGTATAGTGGTAAGTCAAATGGGCGAAATAGTGTAATACGAGCGGATTAACCTATTTAGCATAATATTTTCGACATATACCCGCTCCACCTCAAGATGACCCTTTATCGGCTTGCCCGTAGGGAGCTAAGCTAGAAAACCAGTCCTGCGTTGCACTACTTGATAAGGGAGTAACCATTATCTTCGTATCGCGCCTTGATCTGATTTCCTAGCTTAACTCTGAAACTGCATCTTGAGGTGGAACGGGTGTAGAAGTAATAAACGTGCACTCCTATCATAAAATAGACGATTTTAGAGACGATAAATAATCTATATAGAAAAGTATCAATTCTTATTTGATTATTTAATAAAAGTGTTTAATATCCGTGCCATTGCAAAGTACTCGATAAGTGGTTCAGGTCGTTTTATCTTATAAAATACTAAATTGACGTCGTTCTCTATTATAAAGGATTTATCCGAAAGGAATTATTATGAAAAAAATAGCATTATCTATCGTAAGCTTATTAACTATTACTACTTTAAGCAGCCATGCAGCTAACCTAGCCATTGATATTGGTAGTGATGTAGTTAGCGTTGAAGTCGGGTCAAAAGACTTCTCAAAAAATAATGAATTTTCAGCAGCAATGGTACATACAGATGACCTTCACTTATACTCATTAAAAGGTTTAGTTACAGGGGTTTTAGAACAAAATGAAAACCTTGAAGCGGCTTTGGGTGGCAAAGCTTACTTAATCAACTTTTTTAATGAAAATATTCAAGGCTTAGCACTTGGTGGTGAACTTAATTATAAAATCCCTATGAATGAAAAATTTCAATTACATGGGTCAATTTATTATGCACCCGGCCCAACATTAACAGATGATTTAGATTATTTAACAGACCTAACGATTACGGCGAGTTATAAATTATTAAAAAATGGCGCTATTTATATTAACTACCGCAATATGCAAGCAAATCTAGAATTAGGTGGTGATTTAAAAATGGACAATGGTGTTAATATTGGTCTTAATTTTTTATTTTAATGGCTATAATTTAATATGTCTCGCCCTAGAATATATTGATACTTTTTAATGAAAGGCGAATCAGAAATGGTTCGCCTTTCGTTTTATAGGCCTTGCTAGCGACAATAAAGTTGAATGAAATAATTAGCAAATAGGATCAGAGTTCGATATTCAACGTTAAAAAGGAAATGTAACAAATGCCTGTGTTCTTACGCTTTAGTGTAACCCTGTTTTTAGTGGCCATGGTCACGGGGTGTGCATCACTCCCCGATGAGATTAAGCACCCTGTTGAGCCAATACTCACGCCATTAACCAGTACATTGTCCCAATTGACAGACACCTCTAAGCCTGAAGAACCTAAACAAGGAATGAGCGCCGTTCTGTTACAAAATACTGGTTGGGATGCATTGGCCCAGCGGTTGGCGCTAATTGAAACAGCTGAACGTAGCATCGATATTCAGTATTACATTTGGAACGCAGATGCTTCCGGACACTACCTAGCAAAACGCCTGATAGCCGCTGCCGATCGCGGTGTTCAAGTTCGTGTAATGCTTGATGATATTAATCTTAACGAACGAGAAAATTTGCTGGCAGCACTTGATCGTCATCCTCAAATAGAGATACGTATATTTAATCCTATTCCCAGTCGCAGTGGACTAGTAAAGTGGCTAAATGTGCTCAGTGACTTTTCCCGTTTAAACCGCCGTATGCACAATAAATCATTCACCGTTGATGGTGTTTTGTCCATTGTTGGTGGCCGTAATATTGGCGATGAATATTTTGACCTTTCTGATGAAATAAATTTTCGTGACCGTGATGTACTGGTAATGGGTAGAGTGGTAACTGATATCCAAACTAGCTTTGTAAAATACTGGAACAGCCGTTGGTCATACCCGGTTAACTTGCTGGCTGATAAAGTCTCATCAAATTTACCCTTGTTAGATAAGGTGACTGCTCCGAATTACAAGCATTATCCCGCTTTGCCAGCAGGCAATAAGAGTGCAAATCGTTTGTTAGAGGATTTGATGGATGAGATGATCTGGGTTAAAGCACGTTTTGTTTCTGACCGCCCAGTACCTGTTGATGCCGACAATACCAGCGAGCCTAAGGCCACTGCTAGATTATTGGCCGAGTTAGCTCACCAATCTCAACAAGAAATTTTATTGGAATCTGCCTATCTGATATTTGATGATCGTCAACTAGAACAGTTAAAGATGTTGACCCGTAATGGAATCGAGATAAAAGCATTAACTAATTCAATGGCCTCTAATGATTTAGTTACTAATCATTCTGGCTACGCAGGTCGACGTCATGACATGCTTGACTACGGCTTGCAGTTGTTTGAGTTGAAACCAGATACAAATTTGTGTAAAGAGTCAACTCGAGACTTGTCTAAATGTGCGCCGACAACAAACTACGGCCTTCATGCAAAGTCTGTTGTTTTTGACAGGCAAGTGGCGGGTATCGGCTCTTTTAACTTTAACTTACGTTCTACCTACCTCAATACTGAGTCCCTGTTAGTAATTGAAAATCAGCATGTTGCTGAAAGTCTCGCTGTTGATATTGAGCAGGCGATGAATGAAGATAATAGCTGGCGTCTGACCTTACGTGAAGGAAAAATCCGTTGGTATTCAGAGACAAAAATCTGGGAAAGTGAGCCAGAGACGGGTCAATGGCAGCGGATAAAATCTTATTTGTTACAATTATTGCCGATTGAAAAATACTTATAAAGTTAATTTTTCCTCAGTAGGCTCAATTATTTTGTGCTCAAAAATCACTTTATCACTTTTGACGATAAAACAGGCTCAGTAGGTTTAGACAGTAAGGTAAAAGTATAGGCATAACCATAAATGGCAGTAATCACTATGCTAGGTGTGACAGTCAACCATAAATTGGGCGTTTGATTTATCATATTGACCCCTATAGCAATGCTAGATTGGATCGTTATGGGAAAAAGTGGTATTAACAAAGTGCCGGGTATCGAGTTGTTACTCAGATATTTTGCCGATCTGTCTAAGGCACTTCTGAAGCTTCTAAAAATAGTGATATTTTGCTTTGTTTTAGAATGTACAGTGCAAATAATGGGTACTATAAAGACTAATGATAGGTAACTTTGGCCAAATTTTGATATAAGTTTTTCTAGTATAAAAGTAAATAAAAGGGTAATTGTGGCGCTTAATGTACCTTGTACTATCGCAGATCTTAATACCAACTGATGATCCTCACTGGCCATATTATTAGCCCAGTATGACCAAGCAAAATAGAAACAAAATGAGATTACCGCAGAAATTATGAGTCTTACCGTAGATGACATGTAAAGTAGCCTTACCAGCGCTTTAGTTGATACAGCATATTACCGCCATAATGGCTCATTCGCGATAGATATTTACCCCCTAATAAACACTTACCCTCTTACTGCTCTTTTATTAAATCAATATAAGTATACCCGCCCCACTTGAAGATGCAGATTTCAGCAAGATGAGAAAGGGTTAGCTACAAGGCATTGATTGAAGAGAATAGTTATTCTCTTGTCGAAATCAATAACGCAGGAGATGACCCTTTATCGACTTGCCCGTAGGGAGCTAAGCTAGAAAACCAGTCCTTCGTTGCACTACTCGATAAGGACGCTACATGGATGTAGTTTATTAGCAAAACAGCGGCTGCGCCCCAACCATCTACTAGTAACTTTAGTGGTTCAGCTATGCTTTAAGTGCATACTTGAACAAAAAGC
>JBLIEW010000097.1:0-13095 GCA_047633255.1 Colwellia sp. | reverse complement strand
TCGGCTAATTATGTGACGTTTCTTGTTGATGCCATTAATGACATGATGTCAATTTTATGAGGATATGTGGTTACTGAAAGTGTTGATTTGTCTCTGACGGTTCAAGTAATTTACAGGCCAAATTAGATGGTAACGTACATTACCAGTGAACTAATACAACGCAGGAAATGTTGGCTGAAAATACCACTGGATTTTTGCTTTCAACAGGGAGGCTATTTAGTCTAGGAAAGTTTTAGCGGACTCTTTAATAAAACCAAGTGCTAACTTGAACCGCAAACAGTACAGCCTTTTTGTTTTTTTATATTGAATTGTTGCCATTTATTGGCTAAACCATCCAGTAAATTTAGTTGATTAATTTGTACGTTATTACCCGTTAACAGTTTAATCGCTTGTAAACTTTGCATACCGGCAATCATGGCTAATACGGGGCCAATAATTCCAATGGTCTGACAGTTATTGCTAGGCGCTTTTTCACTGGCAGGAAAAAGGCAATGATAACAAGCGCTAGTCTCATCACGAGGGTCTATTGTGAGTTGTTGGCCGTCAAAGCCAGTAGCAGCACCTACTATTAATGGTACCTTATATTGCACACAGGCTTGATTAATTAAGTAACGAGTTTGGATGTTATCAGAA
The DNA here is from genome assembly GCA_047633255.1 of Colwellia sp. Lineage (GTDB taxonomy): Bacteria > Pseudomonadota > Gammaproteobacteria > Enterobacterales > Alteromonadaceae > Colwellia. The sequence goes on along the minus strand of JBLIEW010000097.1, from coordinate 12,462 downwards.
CAGTCTAGCACTAGGTCAACTTGTGGAAGATAATAATCACATAACTCGTCATCAAACATTTCATCTATGGCTTCAATAGTCACATCGGGAAATTGTTGCTGCAACTTTTCAGCAGCGGCATCCGCTTTATTTTCATCAATATTGTTTTCACTAAAGAGAATTTGTCGGGGTAAATTACTGAGTTCAATGGTGTCTCCATCGGCGATAAAAATGGTGCCCACCCCCGCTGCTGCTAAATATAAACTAACCGGGTTACCTAAACCACCTACACCTAAAATGAGTACTTTAGCGTTACGCAGGGCTAATTGTCCTTGGCTGCCAATTTTTTTCAACATTATTTGACGAGAGTATTTAAGTTGCTCTTGATTGCTTAACACGTATATTCCTCATTTATTTTAACTATTTTAATGGATAAAGTTTAATGGATAAAAGTGCGTACGGCACTGGCTTTGAACTGCAAATAGACTTGTTGTTTGGTAGCTAGTGATAACTTTTGCTGAGAGAAGGCACTGATAGTGACAAAAAACGCTTGGGAGCCACAGTGAATAGTCAGTAGTACCTTATTTTTTTTGTGGTTTATATTTTTTATGGTGCCAAATAGGTGATTAACAATAGAGCTATTACTTGGCTCTGTTAGCGCAATACTAATATCACTGGCCAAAATAAAACAACGTAACTGCTTTTTATTTTTGAAGGCATTATTACTGGTTAGGTAAATATCTTGCTGAGCGTTTAGCGATAATACCGATAAACCATGACCATTATCAAATTGTTTTATCGGTAATGACAAGCTGGTTTGCTGATGAATAAGTGCTTTTTCACCAAAATTATTTAGCTGATGAATTACGTGGTGGATATTACCAAAATTAACGACTTTACCTTGTGCTAGTACTAATAAGGTGTCACATACTTGCTGTAACTCATCTAACGAATGGCTGACATACAGCATGGGTAAATTAAGCTTCTTTTGAATGTTAAGCATCATCTTTAATAGCTGCATCTTACTGTGTTGGTCAAGTGCGCTTAACGGCTCATCAAGTAGTAATAATTTGGGTTCAGCCAGAATGGCTCTTGCTAAGGCTACCCTTTGTTGCTGGCCGCCGGATAATTCGTTTACTTGGTGTTCAAGTAATGTTGTTAACTCGGTCAGTTCTATCACTTCATTTAAGTTTAGTTGTCTTTTTTTACAACGCTTAACCGCATATTCTAAGTTACCAAGCACTGATAAATGTTCAAATAATCGACTGTTTTGAAAAACTAAGCCAATTTGACGGGCTTCAGGTTTTAGATAATAACCTTGTTCTGTATTCACTAGCATTTTAGTGGCTAAAGTTATGTCACCCACAAGTGTTTTTTCTAAACCGGCAATGGCACGAAGTAAGGTTGATTTACCTGAAGCCGAGTGGCCAAAAATACCAGTGATGCCTTTTAAAGGCATTGCCATTTGAATAGCTAAATCAAATTGAGGATAGCTGACATTAATATTAATATCGAGTTGAGCGTTTTTATCTGCAGTCGCTTTATTCAAAAGAGCTTTAGTCATCGTTCAGCTCCTCTTGTTTAGGATTAACAGATGATCTTTGTCGACGGTTTTTTTTCGGTAAATTTATCCAATAGATAGCGGCTAATAGTATCGTAGAGCCTATTAATAAACTGATGGAGAGTAGATGTGCTCTGGCGTAATCAAAGGCTTCGACGTGATCAAATAACGCGATAGAGAGTACGCGTGTTTCACCAGGAATATTACCGCCAATCATCAATATAATACCAAACTCTCCCACCGTATGGGCAAAACCTAAGCTTGCCGCCGTGATAAAACTGGCTTTTGTTAATGGCAGAACAATAGAAAAAAAACGGTCTATAGGGCCTGCGCCAAGTAGTGCGCCCGCTTCTAATAAAGAGTCACCTAACTGCTCAAATGCCTTTTGTAATGGCTGAACAACAAAGGGAAGTGAATATAAAACTGAGCCCACTACGATTGCAGAAAAGCTAAATGCGAGTTGTTGGCCTGTTGCCTGTTGCCATAGTTGTCCGGGCAAATATTCGGGGGAAAAAGCGATAAGTAAATAAAAACCTAGTACTGTTGGCGGTAAAACCAGTGGTAATGCCACAACAGCTTCAATAATGATTTTAAATCGACTGGTCATTTTGGCTAGAGCCCAAGCCAGTGGTGTGCCAATAATCAATAAGATAATGGTGGTTAATGTTGCCATTTCTAAGGTGGTAATGAGTGCTTGTAAGTCTGAATTTATCATTTAGCCCCACTGACTCGCATCACTTCTTTAGTTGCACTGTTAACATGCTTTGCTTGTGCGTAGCCATAACGGACAATTATTTTTTGACTGTCGCTCGATAATAAAAATTGACTTAACTTTTCAGCAGCAACTTGCTGCTTACTGGCGCGAATTATAATTAACTGCTGCTCAATGGGCTGATGATAATGAGTGGGAATAATTACCCCAGATAAGTTGTTTAGTACTAGTTGGCTATTAGCTACAATACCGATGGTAACGGCTTTACTACGTAATTGAGTAAATGTTTGACCAATATTTATACCTTTAATTAATCGCGACTGATAACGTTGCCACAAACCTAAATGCGTTAAGACTTCTTTGGCTGCTTTACCATACGGCGCGATATCTGGATTGGCAATAGCAAAACGTGCCGGTGGATCTTTAAGTTGCTCAAGAGATAATGGCTCAAGTGAATTTACGTTAGGGCTCATTGATGATGAATACAAGGCTAACTGCCCAATAGCATAGGTTTTACGACTGTCTTTTACTGCATACCCTCCTTGCATAAGCTCTGTAGGGCGGCGGCTATCGGCACTAAGAAAAATATCAAAGGGAGCGCCATGTTTAATTTGCAAAAACATGGCACCGCTAGCACCGCTGATAATTTGACTTTTTATACCCGTTTGTTTGGTAAAGTCTTTCAGTAATACTTTTAATACCGGGGTAAAATTAGCGGCAACAGCAATACGTAGAGGTTTGCTCGTCTCTTTATCAGCACCTTGTTGAGCTTGGCTACTGTTTACACCAAATAAACTGATAACAAAGAGCGAGACTAAAAAAGGACGTAACACGTTAGCTCCAAAGTTCGGCTTTGTCAGTATCACTATTTTTAGCACCTAACCAGTTTTCAGACGCTTGTCCTGCGTCGATAATTTTCTCTTTTTTCCAAAAGGGTGCTTTGACCTTTAAATAGTCCATGATGAACTCATTGGCAGCAAAGGCATCTTGTCGGTGTTTACTCGTTACGCCGACAAAAACAATTTGGTCACCTATGTTGAGCTCGCCAATACGGTGAATAACTTTTACCCGACCAATATCCCAACGCTCTTTAGCTTGAATAATAATTTTAGCAAGCGATTTCTCTGTCATACCCGGGTAGTGCTCGAGCGTTAAAGTAGTCACTGAATTACCATTGTTGTTATTTCTAACTCTGCCGGTAAAAGTAACTACTGCGCCATCTGTTACGTTATCTTTTTCAAGTAAAGCCACTTCATTAGCTAAACTAAAATCATCAACTTGAATAGATATTTCTTGGTGAGGCTCTTTTGTTGATGTGACTTGTTTTGACGTGATTTGATTTGACATTATTTACCCGCCAGTTACAGGAGGGAAAAAGGCGACTTCATCACCTGACTTTACCAAGTGAGTGCCATCAACCATGTCATGATTTACCGCGGATAATAATGAGGTATTTGTGAACGGTTTTTGCCACTGCTCATTTTTAGCACTTAATAATTGCTTAATATCATCGACTGTTTTAGCGTTATCTGCTGCTATAGACAGTTCAGCACAATCAAGTTGCTCTCTAAGCGCTGCAAAAAAAACAATTTTAATCATAAGGTTTCTCTTAAAATTTAGTTAAGCGGGTTAAGATGTCGGCCTTTGCCAATGACCTGACTTACCGGCTTTTTTGTTACTACTCTTTACTGTGCAGTGCCGTGAATTTTCATGGACACGCGATTATTTTACTTTGTTGGGCTTTGCCAGTGACCTGACTTGCCACCTTCTTTTGTTAAGACTTCAATGCCGTGGATCATCATGGCAGGATCAGCTGCTTTACACATATCAAACAAGGTTAAACACGCAATAGAAACAGCCGTTAAGGCTTCCATTTCAATCCCTGTTTGTCCCGTTAAGCGACACAAGCTATTTACTTGCACTTGACTGTTTTCATTATCAAGGGTGAAATCTACTTGCACCTTACTGAGCATCAAAGGATGACATAAAGGAATTAAATCACTGCATTTTTTTGCTGCTTGAATACCTGCAATGCGTGCAACAGCAAAGACATCACCTTTTTTATGCTTACCCGTAGTAATTAATTCAAAGGTTGCTCGGTTCATTTTAATAAAACCTTGTGCAGTCGCAGTACGTGATGTCATGGCTTTTTCAGTGACATCAACCATATTCGCTTCACCTTGCTGGTTTAGGTGGCTTAGTTCAGGTGTTGTTGCTGCAGCATTAGAAGTATTCATTGTCATTAGCCACGAGTCTCACACGGTTTAATCGTTGGTGCTGGTGAATTAGCTGAGGACTCTATATTCCTTAAAGGCGCAGCACTGATATTTAAATGTGGCACAAAGTTACACGGGCGATGACTCGCATCAAGCTGCTCTTTAATGACTTTGTCCCACGCGGTTTTACAAGCGTTGGTTGAGCCGGGCACACACAGTACGACGGTTTTATTGGCAATGCCGCCAAAAGCGCGTGATTGTATCGTTGAAGTGCCTATTTCTAATAATGAGACATGACGAAATACTTCGCCAAAACCTTCAACTGCTTTATCAAATAATGGTGTTAATGCTTCAGGCGTATTATCACGTGCTGTAAAACCAGTACCACCAGTAGAAATAATGGCATGGATGGAGTCATCTGCGATCCACTTTGATACTTGCGCGCGCAACTGATAAACATCATCAATGACAATCGCTTTATCGGCTAAGTTGTGGCCTGATTCGGTTAAACGCTCAACAAGCGCTTGACCTGATGTGTCGTTTTCTTCGGTACGTGTATCAGATACCGTTAAAACGGCGATATTTAAGGGAACGAAAGTGTTGCCGCCATGTGCTGACATAGGTTTATCCTTTACTAAATATTTAGATTAAAATTGTTACTGTGTTTATAGCTATTGTAATTGATGCGCATTGCTACTCAATAGGTTTGGTCTAAAACTGTTTTTGTGCTTGCTGCCATTCTTGAGGCGTATTGGTATTAATAAGTATTTTACTGTATTGACTAGAAATTGCTTGATGGGGTATTTTCTCTAACATCCCCCTAACGGAAGGACCATTCTTACCATTATTTTTACTGCTCGCGTGTGTTTTAACGCCGTGAAATGCTTTGGCTAAAAATAGAGTTAAAAATGCATTGTTTGGCAAATATAAAGGAATATGATGCATTTTCTTTTGGGCATCACTGAAAAAAGTTGCTTTGTGGCTAAGCTCCCCTTTTAGTCGCAATTCAGCTAGAGCAGAGGCTGTCATTAAGGGTAAATCAACGGGTAGTATTAATAATGACTTGGGTTGTAAATGCTCAGGGTAATGAGCAAGTACACTATAAATTCCACCCACCGGCCCAGCTTGTGCCAGACAATCTGGAATTTGGTGGTTATCACCGCTAATAACAATGTCTTTTATACCCGCATCCACTAAAAGTTGTTTAGAAAAATCAAGCATAGATATTTCTGCTCTAACTGATGGGTTCACGGCCCTATTTTTATGGCTAAGACTTTGACGGCTGAGTTGTGATTTATCTTGTCCCATGCGAGAAGATAAACCACCAGCGAGTACCACACCTAAACAATCGATAGCTTGATGAGTCATACCTAACCTCCCAGCATTGCAAGGTGTTTAGTGGCACCTGTTAGTTTTTCATGTAAGAAATGAGTCGCTTTTTTATCGCCAAGCAGAGACAAAATTTTGGCTTGTAAAGGTTCAATATCATCACTTTGTAATTGTTCGCGTAATGACAAGCCTTCATCACCAAATAAACATAAATGTAATTTGCCACTTGAACTGATTCGTAAACGGTTACAGCTATTACAAAAATCTTTAGAGTAGGGCATTATCAAACCGACTTTACCTTTATAATCAGGGTGATAAAATTCTTGTGCCGGACCGGCTGATTTATTTTGAATAACAGGAAGCCAGCCATCAAGAATTAAGTTTTGCTTAATACGAGAGCCTTGTACATGTTGAGCATCAAAAAATTCTTGATTATCACCTGTTTGCATCAATTCAATAAAACGCAAGGTAATAGGAGTGTCTTTTAGCCAGTCAAGGTAGCTTTGAATCTCTCTACCGCTGTGATCACGCATTAGCACGGTATTAACTTTCACAGAGGCTCTGCCATCAGCTAATGCCATATCAATACCCGTGAGGATAGTTTTGAGTTTATCGTGACCCGTTATCGCGTGAAATTGACGCGGATCTAAGCTATCAATACTGATATTGATTGCATCAATGCCGGCATCTAACCATTGCGGTAAGTGCTCTGGTAATTTAAAACCATTACTTGTAATAGCAACTGTTTTGATACCAGGAGTTTCCTTACAAATTCGGATGATTTCAGGTAAGTCTTTACGTAAGGCTGGCTCACCACCGGTAATGCGGATCTTTTCAGTTCCTAGCTCGGCGAAAGATTTTGTTAACCGTTTGATTTCAAGTAGGGATAAAAAATCACGTGGTTGGTCGCACTGATAACCATCAGGCAAGCAGTAATTGCAACTAAAATTGCACACGTCGGTAATTGAGAGGCGCAGGTATGAGAACCTACGGCCAAAGTTGTCTGTTAGCATGTCACCTTTCCAAATGTAGGGAGGCTAACGCGTTTCCTTGTTAACCCTGGCAACTAAAAACCAATAGTTACATGGGTTTAGTTGCGGCTGTTCACAACATGAATACTTTGAAATAAGCTGGCTTGTGATAGCCAGAAAATAAAGTAACTTTAGCTGTGATAGCTCGGTGTTATAAATAAGATTATGTTTCAAAATGAGTATATACCCGTTACCGTTCAAAGTGTACTGTGAAGAAACAATGTATCTTCAATAGTAATGGCTATATATTATTTTGATAACGATAGAGTAATACTTTTTTACAACCTAATCATTGATCACCCTCAATGAAGTTGTCGTTAAATTACTATTAATTTTATACGGACTTAAGCGATACTAGGCCATTAATCTAATTAGTGTGATTTGACCCGTATTCTCCTATATAGGTTTGAAAATCGACCTGATTTATAGTGAACTTTATTATATTAACAAAATTAAGTGAGTTTTTTTATGTCTGATTGTTGCTCAGCTCCAGGGCTTTTACCTTTTGAACAAGCCGTAGCTAACATGTTATCGCAAGTGTCACCTGTCACTGAAACGCTAACCTTATCCATTGACCAAGCACTACACTATGTTTTGGCAGAAGATATTGCTAGCCCACTAAATGTACCCCCTCATAATAACTCTGCGATGGATGGCTATGCTTTTGCTATTGAAAGCTTAATTACCAGTAAAACGTTAACTCTGGTTGGCCGTTCTATGGCCGGAGCACCTTTTCAAGAGTCATGTCAGCCGGGTGAATGTATTCGAATTATGACCGGAGCTAAAATGCCTAGCTGTTGTGATTCTGTTGAGATGCAAGAAAATGTCACCGTAGATGGTGAGCAAATAACCTTTTTACAAGAGAAGAGTTTTGGCTCTCATGTGAGAAATGCGGGCGAAGATATTAAGCTTGATCAAGAAGTGCTGCAATCAGGTCATACCCTAACGGCTGTTGATATTGGTGTGTTAGCTTCTTTAGGTGTGGCTGAAGTTATTGTTTACCGTAAATTGAAAGTGGCCTTAATTGCCACCGGCGATGAACTTAAACTACCAGGTCAAGCTTTGCGAGTAGGTGATATTTATGAGTCTAACAGTTTTGTTTTAGCAGCCATGCTTAAAAAGCTACATGTTGAGGTTATTGATTTTGGTATTATTGCCGATGACTTCAATGCGATAAAAACTGCTTTTATTGGTGCTGATGAGCAGGCCGATGCGGTGATTTCTTCTGGTGGTGTTTCGGTTGGAGATGCCGATTACACTAAAACTGTTTTAGATGAGTTAGGGGAAATTGGCTTTTGGAAAATAGCGATGAAGCCAGGTAAGCCCTTTGCTTTTGGTAAATTACCCAATAGTATTTTTTTCGGATTACCAGGTAATCCAGTTTCAGCTTTAGTGACTTTTCATCAACTGGCTTTAGTTGCTCTAACTAAAATGCAGAATGCAGAACCTTTAAAGCGAACGCATTTAACGGTGAAATGTAGTAGTGAGTTACGTAAATCGCCAGGTCGGGTAGATTTTCAACGGGGTGTGTTTTCTGTTAACGAATCAGGTGAAAATGAAGTTAGCTCTACCGGTGCACAAGGCTCAGGTATTTTATCTAGCTTAGCGCGGGCAAACTGTTTTATTGTTTTACCCAGTGAGCAAGGTAAAGTTAAAGCCGGTGAAATGGTGACTGTGCAGTTGTTTGATCATTTCTTATAAAAACACGGAGTGAAAGTTAAGTGCTTTTTATCTGCAACGTTGACACATTATTGGCTGCGTTGCCTGAAAATGTACTATTCATTTTAGGGGAGATGAGTTCTCCTCAATCCCCTTTGTGGCGTTTTGAATCACAATATTACCAAACCAAACCAAACCACATGTTGTTGAGGAAGTACAACCGCGATAGATGAGGCAAAAAGTAAAGGTAACATTAGTTTACAGCACCGCTTCTTCTTCAAGTACTAAACGCTTAGTACGGGTATCTAAAGTGGCTAACGCACCCACTGGAATTGTGGCTAAATCGTCTATATGGCCAATCATTACACCACTAAGCACGGGAATATCTAAATTGGCTAATCTATCGCGTAATACCTGCTCAACACTTAATGAAGGGGCTTCAGTTGCATCACAGTCACTACATTTACCAAAAACAACACCGGCTAATTTGTCTAACCGGCCGGCTAACCATAAGTGAGTTAACATACCATCAACACGATAAGGGGCCTCTTCAACCTCTTCCAAAAAGAGAATTTTTCCCGCGTAATCAGGTTCAAAGGGACTTCCGACTAACTTAACCATTAATGATAAATTACCGCCAATTAACCTACCAGTCGCTTTACCTTCATGTAATACGGTAAGGCGATTATCTTGTTCTGCCGTACCTTCTTTTGCTTCAAAAAGTGGTGGCGTTGCTAACTCGATAGGCGCACTGGGGTTGAATAAAATCTTTTTAAAGCTTTCCAGTGTGTAATCACTAAAGTTTTGCTTAGCGATTGGGCCATGGAAGGTAATTAAACCAGTACGTGCAGTAATCGCATTTAATAAGGCGGTAATATCGCTATAACCTATTAATGCTTTTGGATTTTTTTTGACCAAATCGTAATCTATATAAGGCAAAATTCTTGGCGTACCATAGCCACCTCTAATACAAAAAATACCATCAACAGTTTTATCAGCAAACAGGGTATTAACATCATCAGCACGTTCTTTATCTTGCCCAGCTAAGTAACCATAGCGTTTGAATAGGTTTTTACTGTGTTTTACTTTAAAACCAAATGACTTTAAAACATCGGTGGCGAAATAAATATCTTCGTCTTGCCAAACATTACTCGCGGGCGCAATTAATCCAATGGTATCACCGGCTTTCAAACGCTTAGGTTTGACCATGGGGGTGATTGCCTCAGATGTGGATTTTGCTAAAACAGAGGGTGCTATCGCTGATACAACTGTAGCGGCAAGTAATGTTTTGAAAAAATTTCGTCTTTGCATCATCTTTAATCCTAACCGTTTGAATAAGTATTAACTCAATAATTGGCATTAAAGTAAAGAATAATTATTTTTAATTTATCATGATATTGTAAATATAATATTTCAACGATTGTTGGCTATCTCAACTTCGCATTTAGGATAGGCTTGGGTATAATCAATTAACTTTTTTGATTAGCTATTCGGACTATTTATTATGATTTACAGCATGACGGCATTTTCACGTTTTGAAGTAAAAGGTGATTGGGGCAATGCAGTGTGGGAAATACGCAGTGTTAACCAACGATTTTTAGAAACCTATTTCCGTTTACCTGAGCAGTTTCGCGGTATTGAACCCTTATTACGCGAACGTTTCCGAAAGCAGCTAAATCGTGGCAAAGTTGAATGTAACTTACGTTTCAACGCCAACCCTGGAGCCGAAGGTGATTTAGCACTCAATGAAAACTTAGCTTTACAGCTAGTTAAGCATGCCAACTGGATTAACGACCAGACGTTAAATTGTAAAATTAATCCACTAGAAGTTATGCGCTGGCCAGGTGTGATGGAAGCAGCTGAAACCGATGTGTCGGTTATTCAAACGGAGTTGTTGGTGGGCTTTGAGCAAGCATTGACCGATTTTATTGCTGCCCGCGCCAGTGAAGGTGAAAATTTAAAGGCGATGATTGAACAACGCTTAACGGCAATAACAGCTGAAGCTGAAAAAGTGCAAACTCATATGCCAGAAATTATTGAATGGCAGCGTAAACGCATTATTGATAAATTTACTGATGCCAATATTGATCTAGATTCAACTCGCGTTGAACAAGAACTAGTATTGCTAGCACAAAAAATGGACGTTGCCGAAGAGTTGGATAGGTTAACTAGCCATGTGAGTGAAACCATCAAAATTCTCAACAAAGGTGGCGCCCAAGGCCGACGTTTAGACTTTATGATGCAAGAATTTAACCGTGAAGCAAATACGCTAGGCTCTAAGTCAATCAACACCGATGTTACCGCTAGTGCAGTTGAACTTAAAGTACTTATTGAGCAAATGCGTGAGCAAATTGCCAATATCGAATAGCATCTACTAGCTAATCATTGTAAGTTAGAAACCCTGGTCTGCAGGGCTTTTTTCTTTTTGAATTTAGTCATAATATCGTTTCCATTGTATACATTAATACGTCTAATCGACTTTGTCTTGTTGTTCCCATCAACAATGACACTAAAACATGTCGATATTTACAGTTAATTTCGACACAAGCTCTTTACGTGTCGATTCTATCGACATATACTGTTTTTACGTTGAAATTGTAAGGATGCATAAACATGACATGGCACGCTGAAACCCCTTTTAATAATATGCCATTATTACCACCTTCTACAGAGCATATTGAATCTATTCGTATTCTCAAAGCTTGTATTCCTGCCCGTGCAGCTTTAGCCGAATTAAAACAAGCGGGCGAGTTACTACCCAATCAAGGCTTATTAATAAATTTATTGCCATTATTAGAAGCTAAAGACAGTTCAGAAATAGAGAATATTTTTACAACAACAGATAAACTCTTTCAGTTTTCACAAGAAAATAGTATGGCTGATCCCGCGACTAAAGAAGCCTTAAGTTATAGAACAGCGCTTTATGACGGCTATATAAACTTAAAGAATCGTCCGCTGTGTACCAATACTGCCATTGAATTATGCTGTACTTTAAAAGCGGGTGATATGGATATTCGTAAAGTGCCGGGTACTGTTATCAGTAATCAAAAGTCCAATGAAATTATTTATACACCGCCAGTGGGCGAAACAGCTATTCGTGATTTATTAGCCAATTGGGAAATATTCATACACGCCCAAGACGATGTAGATCCCTTAATAAAGATGGCGGTTAGTCATTATCAATTTGAAGCTATTCACCCTTTTCATGACGGTAATGGCAGAACAGGCCGTATATTAAATATTTTGTATTTATTAGAGCAAGAGTTATTAACCTTACCTATTTTGTATTTAAGCCGCTATATCGTTCAGCACAAAGCAGATTACTATCGCCTACTTACCAGTGTAACGGCTGAAGAGAACTGGGAAGAGTGGATAATTTTTATTCTTCAAGGTGTTACAGAAACGTCGCAATGGACAACACAAAAAATAGCAGCCATACGAACATTAATTGAAAATACTAGTAATTACATACAAACAAATTTACCCAAAATATATAGTCATGAATTAGTGCAAGTTATTTTTGAACAGCCGTACTGTCGCATCAATAACTTAGTAACCAGAGATATTGCCAAACGACAAACCGCATCGGTCTATCTAAAACAGTTAGTTGAAATTGGTGTATTAGAAGAAATGCAGCTAGGTAAAGAAAAGCTCTTTTTTCATCCAAAACTGGTGCGTTTAATGACCCACGACGATAATGATTTTCAGCCTTACACTTAAAAATCGCTGACATAGTTAACAATGAAAAACTGAACAATAAAAAGTTTACTAACGAGAATTTAATGAATCAAACTCCTAACAACCTAGCAGCCTTTTGTTGGTCTATTGCTGACCTTCTTCGTGGTGACTTTAAACAATCTCAATACGGCCGTATTATTCTTCCTTTTACCTTATTACGCCGACTTGAAGGCGTACTAGAAGAAACTAAAGAAGCCGTACTTGCAGCACACGATAAAGTACAGAAAATGAACCTAC
>JBLIEW010000096.1:0-13734 GCA_047633255.1 Colwellia sp. | reverse complement strand
TTAAAAGGCATATATTCTATAGCGGTTTGGTAAATGTCTATCATTCGGGCTTTATCGTTATATGCACGTTCAATTACTGCGATGCCTCTAGTTAATGAAACTAAATAGCGGGCGGCTGATTGTGCATCTCCAGTAAATTGCTTATCTTTTATCGCTTGTTCTAGACGTTTTTTAATAATAAATTCAAGACCATCAAGAAAATGGGTGAGACACAGATTAATGTCCGGGCATTTTTGTGCGGCCTCCATAATTGCCCGTGTACTAAAACATCCCCTTAACTCTTCGTCACTACATAAACGTTCTACTACGGTTTTAAACAGTTGGGTAAACGCTTGTTTAGCATCCGAGTTTTGTAATTCTCCTTCAATAAACGTTAAGAATTTGTCGGTGTAATGATTAAAAGCTTTAAAGAAAAGAACATTCTTATTTTGATAAGCATTGTACAAACTGCCTCGCTGTACACCAGTTTCCTTTGCAAGATCAAGCATAGTGGTGGCGTTAAAGCCCTTTGTAGAAAATACGTCGACGGCGATATCTAAGACTTTTTCTTCGTTAAATTTACGTGTACCAACCATATTTTCTCTACTTATTTGCACTAGTGGATATTATTTTAATAGCGCATCTTAACTTATTCTTGACATCCCTGTCATCTTTGACATACTTGTCAAAGATAATTTCACGAGGAATAACCAATGCCATCATTAGATTTGTACTACTGGACTACGCCAAATGGACATAAAATCACACTATTTTTAGAAGAGATTGGCCTGCCTTATAATTTGCATCCTATTGATATCAATAAAGGGGAGCAATTTACTCCGGAATTTCTAGCAATAAGTCCCAACAATCGTATTCCTGCATTGGTTGATTCGGATCCAACCGATGGTGATAAATCTTTATCGATTTTTGAATCAGGTGCTATTTTGGAATACCTAGCGGATAAGACTGGAGCCTTTTTGCCTGAGTCGGGTGCTGCTCGTTACGATGTATTGCAATGGTTATACTGGCAGATGGGTGGACTTGGCCCTATGGCTGGACAAAACCATCATTTTTCGCACTACGCACCAGAAAAAATCCCTTATGCAATTACCCGTTATGTCAATGAAACAGCACGATTATATAAGGTTTTAGACAAGCAGTTAGTCGATAAAACGTTTATTGCTGGAGACTATTCTATTGCTGATATGGCAAGTTACCCTTGGATACGCTCTCATGAAAAACAGGGCCAAGACCTTGAAAATTTCCCTAATCTTAAGTTATGGTTTGAGCGTATATCGGCGCGTCCAGCAGTAATTCAGGCTTATGCTAAAGCAGAGACTATTAACAGTAGCTCTGCGGTCACAGAAGCAGGTAAATCGATTCTATTCGGACAAAAATCTTAAGTTAAAACACACGTACAACACTTCACCCATTTAAAGGAAAAATCATGACCATTACACTTTATGAATTAGCAGGCGCAGATCGTAGCCTACGTTTTGCCCCGCATTGTTGGAAGTCTAAATTAGCTTTAGCCCATAAGAAGCTTAGCTTTAAGACAGAGCCAGTTTGGTTTACAGAAAAAGAAAAGTTTGCCATGTCTGAACAACCTTTATTACCCATCATTACCGATGGTGATAAGGTTGTAAGTGACTCATGGGCTATAGCAGAATATTTAGAAGCGACTTATCCTGATGGACCAAGCTTATTTGCCAATGATGAAGCGAAAGTAAAAGCTGAGGCGTTCCATCAGTGGCTGTCTACTGCTTTGTCTAAACATGTTCCGGGGATCCTTCTTTTAGATCTTTATAATGTTCTTGCAGACCAAGATAAAGATTATTTTCGTACTACTAGAGAAGCAAAAATAGGTAAAAGTTTAGAAGAGTTTGCCGCCAACCCCGAGAAACATATTCAAGGATTACAAGCTGAACTTAGCTCTGTAAGAGAGTTATTGGCTGCTCAAAACTATTTAGGTGGTGAGAATCCAGACTATAGAGATATTTGTTTACTAGGAACTTTCATGTGGATTGCCACTCTGGTGACTACACAATTTTTAGAAAAAGACGACGTGGTTTATGCTTGGTATCAGCGAGTGTTAAGCGATTACAGTGAAGTGATCCCAAACTCAATCGTCGCTTAGACATTATTGTAAATATAAAAGGCCCTTTAAATAGCTAACTAATAGCCTAAAAAAACTGAATAATAAGACAGACGCTTTTAAAATAAGGTTGAGGCGTTTGTTTTTATAATTAATTAAAATTTTTTATGGACATTACAGCTGTTTTTTATAATACTTTATTACGCTGCCTAACAGGCTTTATATTATGGAAGAAATAAAATCTAAGAGCTTAATATGAAAAAGTTTTTATGCTTGATAGTCTTCACCTTCTGGCTTTCGTCAATTACTATATTATACTTTAAAGGGAAAAGTGACGTTGAAAATAAATTAGTGCAATCATTGGTCATTAATGAGCGAGGTATTGGTCAACTATTAGACATAGCTATTGCTTATAATACCTCTATCGCGGGTCAAATGGAGTCCAACCTCAACTCTGTCGGCTCTAATAAATATCGCCATCCACTCATTAGCGAATTAAAAGATTTTCCTGAAATAGAAGCTTATGGATTAGATGGCAGCGAAAAAATCAACAATCAACCCTATAAAGCTAATTTAACCGGAATTGGCTCGCTGCATGATGTCGAACTAAAGACAATAGATGAAATTAGTGCCGCTCTTTCGTTAAACTTATCAACACCGTTAACGGGTGAGAACCATGATTTCACCTGGTCATATTACACGTCAAAAAGTGGCTTTGTGTTACTGGCGCCCAGTGTGTCATTAAATGATTTTCATCTGTCAGAATACTATTACGGTAATCCTTTTTGGTCTATTGCAACACCAGATTATAATCCAGAAAAAGAAACAGTGATCTCAGACTTATATGTTGATGCCGGAGGACAAGGTTTGATGATTTCTATTTCTACTCCTGTTTACAACCACCAAACGTTTAAAGGTGTTGTCTCCCTGGATGTCGGTGTGCATTATTTGAAAGGTGTATTATCTTCTAGAAATGTATCTTTAACTGAACACCTTTTTCTTGTTTCCAAAGAAGGAAGAATTGCAGCAAATACTAACGAAACTAGTCTAGGTAACTCGTTAATTGACACAAAACTAAGCGTTTTTAAACACTATTCATTATTCAAATACGCTGATAAATATTATATAAAATCAAAGTTGGTCAACAATAAATTCTACATAATTTATGAATTAACACTGATGGAAATAAATTACTTGATCGTCAAAAAAACCTACAATCAAGCGTTAATAGTCTCACTTTTTACTATGATTTTTTGGCTATTAGTGCATTTATTTAATTCTTTGGCTTACAATAAAAAGTTGGCTCAGTATGATAGCTTAAGTAAATTATACAATAGAAGAACACTGGAGCAGTTATCGTCAGATGAAATTAAGCTCAGTTTTACTGAAAAAACAGCCCTTAGTGTCCTTATGATTGATATTGATAATTTTAAACACCTGAACGATAAATATGGTCATCATGTTGGTGATATTGGTATTAAACATGTAGCTACGATAATGAGTCAGAGCGTTAGGAAAGTTGATATTGTCGGTCGATACGGCGGTGAAGAATTTGTTGTTGTTCTCCCTAAAACAAACCTTGAACAGGCTCTTGTCATTGCAGAAAAAATAAGAAACGCTATCGCGCAGTCTACATTTAGCGATAACCACAGAGTTACCGTTAGCATTGGCTTAACCCAATGCTACAATTCCACAAACACCACAACCTTTAATGACTTATGTCAGCAAGCTGATTTAGCACTTTATAAGGCTAAGGACGAAGGTCGTAACCGCTCTGTTTGTTATGATTTAGTTGATGAAAAATATAATAAGCGCTCTAATTAGGGCGTTTATAGACTAACGCCCTCCTCTTGCTTGTTCTAACTTGCCTGTCAGACATCTGAATTGACTTATTCATTGTCTGATTCATTACTTAATTCAATACTTCATTTGGTATTACAACTCAAATAAAACATCAGTACGGACTATATATTTAACCCCTTCAGTAATAGGCACTGAGCTGTGTATGCAATGTAAAGGATGCATACCGTGAGGAAAACACAAAACACTACCTGCTGGGGTTCGGATATCAACATTCTTAACCTTGTTGTTTGCTTTTGCCGGTTTAGTAGGATCATCCGCATTAACTAAAAATCGCGTTTCACCTCCTTGAAAATCGTCACTTAAGAATATTAAGAAACTCATTTGGCTGTAACGATCAGGATAAGCATTAGCAACTAGCTGGCCATCAATAATGCGGCTTCCTGGCCACGAACCATCGGAGTGAGGTTTAAAATAGTCATCAGGATTGTAACGATAAAAACGAAAACGTGCATTGATGCCCAAGGCTTTACAACCATCAAAAATAGCTTGTCGGTCATCCATTAAATGGGCAATACGCTGCCAAATAATGCCATCGGTTTGTTTATCAACTATCCAAGTTAAGCTATCGTTATGACGAACACTGCGCGGCAAAGAAACAGCGGCATCAGCTAAAAAACCAAGCTGTTCACTAATGCTAATTAGCGTATCACATTCCTCTTTTGCTAAGACATTCAATAACTGAAATGCACCGGGCACTTGTGCCAGCTCATCCCGTTCAATCAGGCTGACATCAAAGGTATCACTTAAGTTTGCCGTGTTTACATGTCGATTACCCCACGCAGGTAAAGCCGGATGCTCTGCCCCTGGCTCTAAAGCGGCGACAAAAAAATCAGTGGTTGTGTCTATTTTTTGATTCATATTTTACTCTATTAATCTTTACTTTTATTAATCTACACTCTATTAACTTTACTCTATTAATAAAGGGTTTATCTGCATTGCTGCATGTTATATGCAAAGTAATCTAAACTAAAAACACTAAGCTACAAATTCTAAGCTAAGAATTTTAAACTTAGTGTTTAGCTGTTAATTTAGCTGAAGAATGGTCTTTATTTACTGATCACTCGCAACTGCGCAAACTGGCGATGACCTGCAGCACTGCCATGAAAGCCAAAGCCACTTTGTTTCGCTCCGACCCAAGGACCTATGCCGCCAGCACCTTGGTTGATTCCCACCATACCTGCTTCCATTTGCTGTGCAACATTGTCTGCCCCCGCGCCACCAAATACTACTGCACCCAAACCGTACGCACTAGCGTTGGCTCGTTCAACCGCTTCTGATAGTTCCTTGAAACGACTTATAGCAACAACAGGTCCAAAGGTTTCATCTTGCTCTAAAAGCATATCAGGTGTGATATCTGTTACAACAGTAGGCTGTATATAGGGTAACTCATAATGGTGCGTTCCTAACAGGAATTTTGCGCCTTTAGTGTGGGCATTTTCAAGTTGAGACAACACCTTAGCATGCTGTTTAGGGTTAACCATTGGGCCAATGTTGGCATTATTTTGATCCCAAGCACCTGCTTGATAACGGCGGGCTAAAGCAACAACTTTTTGCTCAAACTCGTCGGCTATCCGTTCATCAACATAAATACGCTCTGTAGAAGTGCACATTTGACCCGTATTCTCAAAGGAGCTAGCCACTGCAAACTGTACCGCTTCATCAATATCAGCACTCGCCATAACGATCAGCGGGTCATTGCCGCCCAATTCCATGACTAAACGTTTAAGCCCTGACGCAGCACTTGCCATAATATGCTTACCAGCAGCGAGTGAGCCAGTAAAAGCCACCATATTGATATCAGCATTCACCAAGGCTTTACCGGTTTCGCTACCACCATGGGCTATTTGTAAAACATTTTCAGGCAACACCTTATTCAAGGTTTTAACAAAAAGCTCAGCAACCAAAGGAGTTTCTTCAGACGGCTTTAACACCACACTATTGCCCGCAACTAGCGCAGGTAAAAGTAAGTTATTAGCCATCGCTAATGGATAATTCCAAGGTGATATAACCGCAACAACACCTAATGGCCGATATTGCATTTCAGCATTGCGCCCCATTGATTCAGTTTTTAAGGCTTGTGCTATTTCTTGCGTAAAATAGGCCGCATTTTGAACAGTACCTGCCACCTCGTAAGTTGCTCTACGATAATCTTTACCCATTTCGTTGCTGATCAGCAATGCTAGCTGATCTTCTACCGAGGTAAGTTGTTCGTAAGCCTGAACTACCTTTTGTTGGCGTGCATCAAGAGACAATGCCGACCAAGATTTTTGTGCTTGCTTTGCACGTAAAATAACCGCCTGCATATCTTCAGGCTCAGTAATGGGAACATCACCCAAGGGGGCTCTATTAATGGGATCGTAAAAGGTGAGTGCTGGCATAAAATGTTTTCCTAAAATGGCATTAATTGTGATGTGTTAACTTTAGTTTTTTAACTTTGGATCATTAATTTTGATGTATTAACGTTAATGCACCACAGATTATAAATAGTTACAAACGAGGAAAACGATGGGCTTTTTTATCTCATCATTTTCACTTTTTTTATAAGATTTAAATTTTTACACTATATTGTCAGGCCCAACACGCACAACTAATTTGCCAAAGTTTTCGCCTTTTAATAAGCCGATAAAAGCACTTACCGTATTCTCAAGGCCTTCAACTCTATGCTCTTTGTGCGTTATATCACCTGCCATTAACCATTTCACCATTTGTTGGTTAAATTCAGCGTAACGATGACCATAATCATCAAAGACGATGAATCCCTGCATTTTAATGCGTTTAGTTAATAAAGAGCCCATTAAAAACGAAAGTCTGTCTGGCCCACTAGGTAATTCGGTGGCATTGTATTGAGAAATAAGACCACATAAAGGAACGCGAGCACAACTATTCAGTAATGGCATTACTGCATCAAAGACTTTGCCGCCAACATTTTCAAAATAAACATCAATGCCTGATGAACAAACCGTCGCTAATTGCTGTGCTAGATCATCGCTTTGATGATCTAAACAATAATCAAATCCTAAGGTTTCAACCGCGTATTGGCATTTTTTATCGCCCCCCGCAATACCAACCACTTTACAGCCTTTTAATTTAGCAATTTGACCTACTAAGCTACCCACAGCACCTGTTGCAGCTGCAACAACTACTGTTTCACCTGCTTTTGGTTGACCAATATCAAGCAACCCCATATAAGCCGTTAACCCTGGCATACCTAAAACACCCAAAGCTTGTGAGGGGTTCGCCATGTTGCTATCAAGTTTAAGTAATTCACTACCATTGATAACGCTATAATCTTGCCAACCACCAAAAGCGACAACCCAGTCACCTTTCTCATAACCGCTATGGTTTGACTCTTCTACTCGACAAACACTACCGCCGACCATTACCGCATTTAACGCAACAGGCTCGGCATAAGATTTAGCATCATTCATTCGCCCCCGCATGTAAGGGTCAAGTGAAAGAAAAACGGTACGAAGTAATACTTCATCTGCTTTAGGTGTTGGTTTTTCAGTGCGCACAAGGTTAAAATTTTCAGCTGTCGGCGCACCAAAAGGCCTTGATGCCAAAGTCATTTGGCGATTAATGCCCGTTGTTTGAGTCATGTTCATTCCTATCAAGAAAGAGTTAATGTTGAAGGTTAATCTAGAGAGCTACTATGCAGGCGATTAAGAAAAGTCGGCGTGATAACTTTTAGCACGCCGTTTTTACTTCTCTTATGATTACAATGCTAGCGTTAAGATTTCACGGCTTATGTCTAAGGTGATATCACCTTGTTCGCCAAGTGCTGTCATACCGTGTTGCTCAAGTCTATCAACCAATAAATCAACGTCATCGCTACCTAGGTTCACATCAGATAAACGTGTTGGCACTTGCATTTTTTCGAAAAAATCTTCAGTTAAACGGATCGCTTGATCAATGCGTGTATTATCGTCACCTTCGGTTATCTGCCAAACACGTGCCGCATATTGTAGTAGTTTTTCACGTTTTTGCTCTTTACGTACTTTCATTACCGCAGGCAATACAATAGATAAAGTACGTGCGTGATCAATACCAAAAGCACCGGTTAATTCATGGCCTATCATATGAGTTGACCAATCTTGTGGTACACCTGCGCCAATAAGACCATTTAATGCCATCGTTGCCGACCACATGATATTAGCTCTAACGTCTAAATCTTCTTTAGTCGCCGGTAATAACGCTTTAGGTCCTTCTTCAATCAAGGTTTGTAATAAACCTTCACTGAAGCGGTCTTGTACTTTGCCATTCACACTAAAGGTTAGGTACTGCTCAATAGTATGAATAAAGGCATCAACAACGCCATTACTAATTTGACGATCTGATAATGACAATGTCACGCGAGGGTCTAACACGGCAAATAATGGGCGAACCAACGGACTTTTAAAAGGGAGTTTATTACCATATCGTGTTACCACTGCGTTGCCATTACTTTCAGAGCCTGTTGCCGGCAAAGTTAATACTGCGC
Source organism: Colwellia sp. (assembly GCA_047633255.1). Lineage (GTDB taxonomy): Bacteria > Pseudomonadota > Gammaproteobacteria > Enterobacterales > Alteromonadaceae > Colwellia. The sequence continues at coordinate 5,317 of JBLIEW010000096.1, read as the reverse complement.
CAATAGGTAATGCTTTTGTAAACTCTTGTTGTTTCGCGAGAATATCCCATGGATCATCACCCTCAAATAATGCTGCAGCGGCGATAAATTTAGCGCCGTCTACAACAGAGCCACCACCAACGGCAAGCAAGTAATCAATACTTTCTGCTTGAATGATTTCTTGAGCTTTCATCAACGTATCATAGGTTGGATTTGGCTCGATACCCGAAAACTCAAACCAAGTATGTTTACCAAGAGCATCAATAACTTGTTGATATACGCCATTGCTTTTAATTGAACCACCGCCATAAACCACTAATACTCGTGCGTTTAGTGGGATTTCTTTTGAAATAGCTTTGATTTCGCCTTCGCCAAAATGAATATGGGTTGGATTTTGAAAATTAAAATTTAACATTTGAATCCTATCTTTATCTAAAATTGTTTAACTAAGCTGACTTTACTAAGTCGGTTAATTGATCGAATTAACCGACTTAACTGAATTAACCGAGAAAATTAATTAAGCTGAAAGGTGAGTCAGTAATTTTTCAGCAGCTAACGCTGAGCTTGCGGGGTTTTGTCCGGTAATAATAAGGCCGTCTTGTACAGCAAAAGCATTCCAGTCCTGGGCTTTTTGGTATTCGCCACCCCGTTTAATTAGCTCGTCTTCAAGTAAAAAAGGCACCACTTCTGTTAATTGCACGGCTTCTTCTTCGCTGTTGGTAAAACCCGTTACAGCTTTACCTTTAATAGCAAAATCACCTGAAGCTTGTTTTACATTCAATAAAGCGGCACTGGCATGACAAACGGTTGCAACCGCTTTACCCGCTTTAAGAAAGCTTTCAATCAAACTGATTGAGTCTGCATTATCGGTAAGATCCCATAATGGACCATGGCCTCCTGGATAGAAAACGCCATCAAAATCACTTTCGTTAAGCGAAGATAATTTTACGGTTGTAGCAATTTTAGCTTGTGCTGTATCGTCACCATCATAACGTGCAGTGGCTGCTGTCTGGAAATCTTCAAGTGTACTTGTTGGGTCAATAGGTGCTTGGCCGCCTTTAGGTGTAGCCAATGTTACTTCTACACCAGCATCGATAAATGCATAATAAGGGGCGGCAAACTCTTCAACCCAAAAGCCTGTTTTTTTGCCTGTGTTGCCAAGCTCATCGTGTGAAGTCAGTACCATCAATATTTTTTTAGTCATTATCGTTCATCCATCTATTTGTATTTATGTGTAAGTGAGTGTCAGTTTGTTTTCATTTTCTATGTAGCGAGTATATGCTCATAAATACGCATGAACAATGCAGATAAAACTGACAACATTGTATCAAAAATTGATACAATGGGATTTGAATACATATTTTTTATTACAAGGCGTAGCTGATGGATGTTTCATTTGAACAACTCAAGAGTATGGTTGTTTTTGCTCAAGTCATTGAACAAGGTAGCTTAAGCGCCGCAGCAAAACATATAGGGTTATCTCGGGCGGTAGTGAGTTATCACCTAAAAAAACTTGAAGCGCAGCTTGATGTGAAGCTTCTAAACCGATCTACGCGCTCTATTAAGCTAACCGAAGCAGGCCAAGCCTATTATGAACGTTGTCGTGTTATTGCAGAACAAGCCAGTGCAGCCAATCAACAAATTGAAAATTTCAAAAGTGAGCCTATCGGATTACTTAAAATAACCTGCCCGGTAAATGTTGGTTTGCAAACCGTAGTGCCTGCCCTTAATGCGTTTAAGAAAATTTATCCTAAAATAGAACTGGATGTCATGCTAACTGATGAAGTCGTTAATATTATGAAAGAAGGGATCGATCTGGCTATTCGGGGTGCGCCTTTGCCTGACTCAGGCTTACAAGCAAGTAAACTGGCCACGCTACAAACCTGTCTTTGTGCTGCGCCCGAGTATTTTCTTCAATATGGACGCCCAAAAAGTCCCGCCGATTTAAGTAATCACCAATGGGTAATTTACAAATTAACGTCAGGTGTATTAAGCCTAACTAAAGGAAGCCGCTCGTTCAGCGTTACCACCAAAGGAAGTATTAGTACCAATAATGCAGCGGCACGTACCGCATTTGTTGAAGCGGGTCATGGTTTAGGCCGTATTCCTACTTATGATGCTTGGCCAAAAATAAAGGCTGGCACCTTAGAAACCGTACTTGATGATTACACACTTAGCGACATAAATGTTTACGGTGTCTTCCCTCATGGCACAGCTAACTCTAAAAAACTTAGGTTATTAATTGATTTTTTGAAAGAGTACTTCACCACTAAGATAAGTAAAAAATTCCGTAGATAAATACAGTAGATAAACAACCTGTAATGGCCAACTAAATCTTTAGTATTTATGAACAGACCCGACCCACTTGAATATACTCGTTTCAGGAAGTTTGAGCGATTACCAATCAAGGCTCATTTTACTGAGGGTAATACCCAATGACTTCGAGGAAAGTGGCAAGTATAACCATTCGGTATTCTTTGTAGATAATCTTGATGTTCTATCTCTGCCTCCCAAAAATCACCTACTGGAGCCAATTCAGTAACGACAGTCCCAGGCCATAAACCTGAGGCATTAACATCGATGATTGTTTGCATCGCTACAGCATTTTGTTCAGCTGAACAGTAATAAATTGCTGAACGATATGAAGAGCCTTGGTCATTTCCTTGTTGGTGTTTTGTTGTTGGATCATGGATTTGAAAAAACAATTCAAGGATACTGCGGAAACTGACAACATCAGTATTGAATGATATTTCGATGCCTTCTGCGTGGCTGCCATGATTACGATAAGTCGCGTTAATGACGTCACCACCGGTATAACCAACTCGGGTTGACGTGACTCCGGGAAGTTTACGTATAAGATCCTGCATGCCCCAGAAGCAACCGCCAGCCAAAATAGCGCGTTCAATTTTCATATTTATATATTCTCCACTTGATTAACATATTCGCCATAACCATTAGTGACCATATTATCACGATGGATAAAACGAAGAGAAGCCGAATTAATACAATAACGCAAACCCCCTTCACTTGTTGGACCGTCGTTAAATACATGCCCTAAATGACTATCCCCATGACCCGAGCGAACTTCAGTTCGGCTCATACCATAACTGATGTCATTAATTTCTTTGACATTTTTTAACTCAATCGGTTTGGTAAAACTTGGCCAACCACAGCCAGATTCATATTTATCAGAAGAAGCAAATAGCGGCTCACCTGAAACAATGTCGACATAAATGCCTGGCAGAGTATTATTAAGATGTTCTCCACTACCCGCTCGTTCTGTGCCACTTTCTTGTGTTACACGATATTGCTCTTTCGTTAGTGCTGAAATTGCATCGGTGGATTTTTGATATGTGGTCATAACTTTCTGTCCTCCTCGTTTTATTACTTTTCATTGTAATATTATAATATTCACTACAAGTATTAACGGTACTCGCTCACTTGTTTTGTTTTTTGATACATTATTACCGCACCGACATGACCAATCAACAATATTGTTAACGGGTATAGCACCATATTCAAATACAGAATAGCAATCCGTCAGGCTCACTAGCCCATTTCAGTGACCTACAAAAAGGCTTTTATCGAATAACTAGTTGAACCCATTAGCTACGTTAAAAAGATAAATTTTGCTATGAACAGAGCAGTAAGGGCCCAAACACCTTTAGATACTTGATTAACTTTACCTGAACCCACTTTAAGTACCGTGTAAGTAATAAAACCAAAAGCGATACCGTTAGCAATAGAAAAGGTGAAGGCCATCATTACCGTTGTACATACTGCCGGTGCATACTCAGTCAGGTCATCCCAATCAAGTCCCTTTAAAGAATTCATCATCAACATAGCAACATAAATAAGTGCGCCATCAACAGCAAAGCCCGGTAACATTTGAGCAAGTGGTAAAAAAAACATACCCAAAACAAATAATAAACCGATTGTCACCGCAGTTAACCCCGTACGGCCACCTACAGCAACACCTGCTGCAGACTCTACGTAGGAAGTCACTGGTGGACACCCAAAAGCAGTACCCATAACAGAAGCAAGTGAATCTGCTTTTAACGATTTACTTAAACCCTGAATTTTACCATTTTTGTCTTGCAAGTTAGCACGTTCGGCAACACCCATTAACGTGCCTGCCGTATCAAAAATATTAACAAATAAGAAAGTCACAATCACAGGAATTAAAGCCACTTGAAATGCACCAGCAATATCAGCCTTCCATAAAATAGGCTCAAGTGCAGAGAACTCAGGAAGAGCTAACAGCCCCTGGTAGCTAACAAAGCCGGTTGCAGGTGCAAACGATTTAGCCGCCTCAGCAACAACAAAGAAGTCGTTAGGTAACAGCCAAACCATAATAAATGCCATCAATGTCGTTACCGCAATACCGATAAGAACGGCACCAAAAACTTTGCGATAACTAAGAACAGCGATAAGTAAAAAACTTATAAAACCTAACGCGGGTGCTTCAGGGCCAGATGCTCCAAAGCCAAAATGAGTAAAGTCTGCCAGAGCAACTATATTATCTGGATCAGGTACAACGATACCCGTAAAACGTAATCCAATAAAACCTAGAAATAAGCCTACACCTGCGGTCATACCCAGTCGCAAACTCATGGGAATACTATCGAGCATCCATTCCCTAAGCTTGGTCACACTCATTATGACAAAGAGCACACCAGAAAGAAAAACAGCCCCTAGTGCAACTTCCCAGCTATAGCCCATCGACCCAACCACAGAGAATGTGAAAAAAGCATTTAACCCCATGCCCGGCGCAAGACCTACTGGCCAGTTTGCGTAAAGCCCCATTGCGATGGTTGCAATGGCGGCACCCAGACAGGTAGCTAAAAATAATCCATCAAACGGCATACCCGTTTGAGACATAATGATGGGATTTAAAAACATAATATATGACATGGTTACAAAAGTAGTAAGACCCGCCATCAGTTCTGTTTTTACCGTAGTATTATGCGAAGACAACTTAAACCAACGCTCTAATAATCCCACGTTGCTTTTTTCTTTGTCATAAGTTTTACTAACTTCTTCCATAACTACAGTTCTCGCTTTATTTGTGAATAAGGTTATTGTTTTATATTGCTAAAGTGTGATTCAGTGATTGTCATAGCGTTAATGCAGCCCTTATTCTTAGTACTAATAAGCTTGCTGATTAGGCTATTATGGGTTCATGGCTAAGAATACTGAGGTGCTTTGGTTGTAGCGTAGGCGTAAAACAGTCGCCTCAACAGGACGACACGTTGACATTAGCTAATAGTTGCTAATAAACAGTGATGTACTTAGTTATCACCTATTTTTTCATGAGCAAGGGTTAAGGTCAAATGAT
>JBLIEW010000095.1:0-14448 GCA_047633255.1 Colwellia sp. | reverse complement strand
CCGAGAAAGGGTCATCTCCTGCGTTATGGATTTCGACAATAGAACAACTATTCTCTTCAATCCATGCCTTGTACCTAACCCTTTCTCGACTGGCTGAAACCTGCATCTTGAGGTGGAGCGGGTATAATAACGATACGCAATAAATATCATCTTTGTTTAAAAATCTATAAGGTGAAATATTTTCACCTTATAGATTTTTTTTTATCGTTTGTCAGTCAATGAGGCTTTTCATAATATGTCCTTGTCATCAATGTGATGCACAAAAACTTAATATTTAATAAAGGACAGCCTCATGAAAAACACATTAACCACCACTAAAGTTACGTTACTCTCATTATTGATAGCCAGTAGTGCTGCTGTTGCAGATATATCGTCAACAAAGCCACTATCAATGAATGGATTCAAAATTGCCGTTATCAAAAACTCTACTGGTACTAAAGATATTATCTCAGGAAATTACCTCAATAGTATAAGCATCATTAACTCAGAAAATAAACAGTCATCTGGTTTTGAAAAGTCGATGGGGTTGTGTGTTGCCAACCTAAAGGTAAATCGTTTAGCAAAAGCTGAATTAGCTTGTACTCAGGCTATTGAAGCAATATCGGCAATTACTGCAGATAATAAGCATAATAGATATTTAAAATCTCTAGCATACAGCAACCGAGGTATTGTGCGATATAAATCCAATAGCACTCTTTCTGCCATTGAAGATTTCACCACCGCTTTGAAGTTAAGTAAGCGCCGGTATATAAAAGACAATGTCGCTGCATTAAAAACCGCTATCGCTTCCAATTATTCAGTTGAAATGAACAACACATTCATTAATGAATAAGTCGTTATGACACTTTGCCATTGAAGAGGAAACTATTATGGATTGGCTATTTGATAAAATTAAAAATTCTGCTTGCTTTGATTTTTATCAACTATTGAAAAATATTGGGTTCAGCCAGTTAGACGTAGAGACATCATTTAACAACTCAGTAAAAAAATCAACAAGGAAAGGTTTTCAACAACAAAAGTAGTTAATATTACATCCTTTTTTTAAGTGCAATTAGCTGTGTTATTTTTAATAAACTCAGTGTAATTGCGACTTAAAAGAGGATTTTTTTAGTTAGCGACTATTAAAGACTTCCCTAACAGCACAAGTTAACAACACCCCTTACCCAAATGATGAAACCTTATTAAGCTAAGCTCTGCTTAACGAGAAGTTCAGCCGTTTCTTGTTGCGCATTGACAAAATGTTTAATCTTTATGCCTGATAATGCCTTCTTCTCTTCAAGGGTATTCACTTTAACAACTAAATTAGCTCCCGGGTAATAGTTAATAATAGAATCACATATTATCTGCTTATTTTTTAATGTATTAACAGTAATGATAATACTACTAGTTTGTTCTACTTTTAAAGATTCTAATACCGGAAGTTTATCTAAATGTCCAAAATAAGCATCATAACCGCGCTTTCGTGCGAGTAATACGTGCTGCAGATTATCAGAAATAATCAAAAATTTAACTTCTCGCTTAGTTAGCTCTTTAGCGACAATTCGGCCCAGAATAGTAAAACCACAAACGATAGTGTGATTTGTGCTGTCAATCGATGCTATTTTATCTGCTTCAAAGTATTCAACCACAAAAAGAGCAGCTAGTTTATAAATATTATTCACCATGAAAGGAGTTAATATCATAGACAATACGGTAATTAATATAAGAAAGTCGCCCAACTCTGCGGTGATAATATTTTGATTTAGCGCCATAGCAAAAATAGCAAAAGAGAACTCCCCAACTTGGCATAAGGCAACGGCCGATTTTATTGAATTACTTTTATTGGCTTGGCTGCGCATAAGCGCATAAATAACCAGTGCTTTTATCACCATTACCAGTAATAAAACGCCTAAGACCCAATGCAGATGGTTGAGAAAATAAATGACGTCTATTTTTGTTCCTATAGAAAAGAAGAATGCGCCTAAGAACAGATCTTTATAGGAAGCAATATCAGACTCAACTTTTATATGAAACTTAGTTTCAGCGATTATCATACCGGCGATAAACGCCCCTAAAGAATAGGTAAAACCCATTTCATGTGCAATTAATGACGTCCCCAATACGATGGTAAAAACAGAACTTAAAAACAACTCTTCCATGCGGGCATTCGACGAGAAATGTAGTAACCAGGTAATAATTTTTTTACCTAGAGTGAACATAAAAACAATAATTATAGTCGCATACAATAGGGTTTTTAATAAAATATCGGTCAGTGACAAGTCATTATTTGAAAGAAAAGTCATCAGTAATAAGATAGGAATAACAGCCAAATCTTGGAATACTAAAATAGCGACAGACCTTTCACCATAGGGGGTAACAATATCTTTCGATTTTTTTAGGTAAGGAAGTACTATAGCGGTTGAAGATAAACTAAACGAAAGCGCAATAATTAATGAAGAAATAGCATCAAGGTTAAAAACATAAGCCGCTAAGACAAATATAATAAGGGAACTCAAACCCACCTGTATAAAGCCATTGACGAAGATCAATTTTTTCATTTTATCTAACTTAGAAAAAGACATCTCTAAGCCAATAGTAAACATGAGAAAAACAATCCCAAACTCTCCAATAAGCTCTAATGAGTGAAGATTTTCACTGCCATTAAAGTTAAAAATAGTACTCACCACAGTACCGGTAATAATGTAGCCAATAATATGTGAAATGGAGAGTTTTGCTAATAATATATTTATTACGCTAGCCATTGCCAATGACAAAGCAATAATTACAAGTATGGAATCCATGATATCTCCTAAAACAAACCTGAAAAGTCACATCAACAATTAAAAAGTTATGTGATCGACAAATGATATTGATAATTAAAGTAACTGATTAGTAATATGCACATAACAGACCAGTTAACATTCAAACAAAAACATTACTGTAGAAAAATAAAGTATTATAATTCAAACAGTTAAATAAAATAAGCAGTGCGAAGTTTTATTACATAAAAATGAGATGTTTATTTTGAGGCGTAAGCCCCCTTAAAGTGCAGTTTATCGATATTAATGAGTCGAGTATAAAAAAGTCCCACCGTAATGAACACGGTAGGACTTTTATAAGGATACTAGCTTTAAAAATAAAAGCTATCGTAGCTAATTACTAGGGCAAGTAGCTCTGACCCATTAGATAGCTGTCAACTTCACGTGCACAACGACGACCTTCATCTATTGCCCAAACAATTAAGCTTTGACCACGACGACCATCACCTGCAGCAAAAACGCCTTTCTTACTAGTAGCAAACTTATCGTATTCAGCGGCTATGTTAGAGCGATTATCTTTTTCAAGACCAAACTGCTCAACCAACCCACCTTCAGGGCCCATAAAGCCCATGGCGATTAATACGATATCAGCTGGAAGCACTGTTTCACTGCCGGCAACTTCTTGCGGGAACATTTGACCTTTCTCATTATGCTCCCAAGTAATATCAACGGTATGAACCGCTTTAACATTACCTTGCTCGTCACTTTCAATTTTCTTAGTCATCACTAAATATTGACGTGGATCTTGACCTTGAATTTCAATCGCTTCTTTTTGACCGTAATCAACCAACAAACGTTTTGGCCATTGTGGCCAAGGGTTGCTTTTCTCTTCACGCTTTCCTGGAGGACGCGGCATGATTTCTAGTTGAATAGCACTATTACAGTGATGACGTAATGAAGTACCAATACAATCGGTACCCGTATCACCACCACCAATAACGACAACATTTTTGCCTTGAGCATTAATGAAGTGACCATCTTTGTGTTCACTATCAAGTAAACTTTTGGTATTCGCTTTCAAGAAGTCCATTGCAAAATGAACACCGTTAAGTTCGCGACCTTCAACAGGTAAATCGCGTGGCACCGTAGCGCCTATACATAACACAACTGAATCAAAATCAGTTTCAAGTTGTTCAACACTAATGTCTTTGCCTACTTCAGTGTTGGTTACAAAAACGATACCTTCTTCTGCTAAAATATCAACACGGCGTTGTACCAATTCCTTTTGCAACTTCATATTTGGAATACCGTACATTAACAAACCGCCAATACGATCAGCGCGTTCATAGACAGTAACCATATGGCCAGCTTTATTAAGCTGGGCAGCAGCAGCAAGACCGGCAGGGCCTGAGCCGATAACAGCAACGTTTTTACCTGTACGACCTGATGGTGGCTGAGCTACTACCCAACCTTCTTTAAAGGCATGGTCAATAATTTCTTTTTCATGAAGCTTAATAGCGACAGGATCAGCATTGATACCAAGTACGCAAGCGCCTTCACAAGGTGCTGGACATACACGCCCGGTAAACTCAGGAAAGTTATTGGTTTTATGCAATAACTCTATTGCGTCTTTCCAACGGCCTCGGTAAATCAAGTCATTCCATTCAGGAATAATATTGTTAACCGGACAACCCGCTACGGCAGGTGCAAACTCTGATTTTGCCGATTGGCAAAATGGTACGCCACAGTCCATACAGCGAGAAGCTTGTTTCTCTACTGCTTTTAGTGGTATTTCTTCATAGACTTCAAGCCAGTCAGATAAACGTTCAGCTGCTTTGCGTTCAGTTGGCAAGGCACGACCTACGTTGATAAACCCAGTTGGATTTCCCATAATATATTCTCCTTGGCAGCTTAAGCTTTTGCGCTAGCTAGTTTGTTTAAATGGATGTCGAATGCTTGAACGGCAATGTCATATTCTGACTCGAACTTACCGCTTTCGCGCACGTCATTCATGTAACCTTGCATACGCTTGTAATCAACTGGCATTACTTTCACAAAGCGCTTAACGCTGTTGTTCCAATCACTCAACAATTCACTGGCAACATCAGAACCTGTTGCGTCAAAATGTTCAGAGATTAATGCTTTTAATTCAAGACTTTCTGCATCGGTATCAACAGTTTCTAATGAAACCATTTCCATGTTGCATTTAGGGGCAAAGTCATTGTTCTTATCAAGTACGTAAGCAACACCACCAGACATACCAGCCGCAAAGTTACGACCCGTTACGCCTAAGATAACGGCTTTACCACCTGTCATGTATTCACAACCGTGATCACCAACCCCTTCAACAACTGCCGTAGCACCTGAGTTACGAACACAGAAACGTTCGCCAGCAATACCGCGTATAAAGGCAGTACCTGAAGTTGCACCAAAGAAAGCAACATTACCAATTAGAATGTTTTCACTTGCTGAGAACTTAGCTTGTTTACTTGGGTATACCACAAGGTTTGCGCCAGACAGTCCTTTACCAAAGTAATCATTCGCATCGCCTTCAAGTTCAAAATGCAAACCTTTAGCTGAGAAACAACCAAAACTTTGACCAGCAGAGCCGTTAAACTTAACCTTGATAGTATTTTCTGGTAAACCTTCAGCATGGTATTTCTTAGAGATTTCATTAGAAATCATCGCACCAACGGTTCTATCCGTATTGATAACATCGTATTCAAGTGACACACTTTGTTGACTATCAAGCGCCGCTTGCGCATCTATTATCATCTTGCGATCAATAATGTCGTCAATTAAATGTTTCTGGTTAATTGATTGATAAAGCGTTTCGCTCTCATCGCAACTTTCTTTGTGCAATAGCGGCGTTAAATCAACACCTTTGTATTTCCAATGGTCAACGCTTTTAAGTTGCTTAAGACACTGAGTCTGGCCAACCATTTCTTCAATACTTCTGAAACCTAGCTCAGCCATGATTTCACGTAAACCTTCGGCCATCATGGTAAAGAAGTTAACTAGAATATCGGCACGACCAGTAAAGCGATCACGTAAGCCTTTATCCTGTGTTGCGATGCCAACTGGGCAAGTATTTAAATGACACTTACGCATCATAATACAACCTTCAACGACTAAGGCAGTAGTTGCCATGCCGTATTCTTCAGCACCAAGTAACGTTGCAATTGCTAAATCGCGTGGTGTTTTAAGTTGTCCATCTGTTTGTACGGTAATTCGGCTACGCAGTTTATTACGTACCAAGGTTTGATGGGTTTCAGCCAAACCAAGTTCCCACGGCAAGCCAGTGTGTTTAATTGAACTTAATGGTGAAGCACCAGTGCCGCCATCATGGCCAGCAATCAGTACTACATCAGCGTAAGCTTTAGCCACACCAGATGCCACAGTTCCTACGCCTGCTTCTGACACTAATTTAACGTTAACGCGTGCATCACGGTTAGCATTTTTAAGATCAAAAATAAGCTGTGATAAATCTTCAATAGAATAAATATCATGATGTGGTGGTGGAGAAATCAAACCAACACCTGGCGTTGAACCACGTGTTTTACCAATCCAAGCGTCGACTTTATCACCTGGTAACTGACCACCCTCACCCGGTTTAGCGCCCTGTGCCATTTTAATTTGTAGCTCGTCAGCATTCGCCAAGTAATGGCTGGTTACGCCAAAACGACCTGAAGCAACTTGCTTAATGCGCGAATTCATTGAATCGCCATTTTCTAACGGGGTAAAACGAATAGGATCTTCACCACCCTCACCGCTGTTACTCTTACCACCAATGCGATTCATTGCAATCGCTAACGTGGTATGTGCTTCCCACGAAATCGAGCCAAATGACATTGCACCTGAGGCAAAACGTTTGAAAATATTTTCAATCGGTTCAACTTCACTTAAGTCAATTGAAGCGCGATCGCTACTAAATTCAAGTAAACCACGTAAAGTAAACGCTTCTTTACTTTGATCATCAACTGTTTTGGTGTACTGCTTAAATTGATTAGTGTCGTTACTAGCCGTTGAATGCTGCAATAAACGAATAACAGTAGGACTAAATAGATGACGTTCGCCATCATGACGCCATGAGTACTCACCGCCTGTTGGCAATAAGTTTTCAATCGCAATACGGCTCGCTTCAGGGAAACCTTCACGATGACGTAAAAGCGCTTCTTGAGCGATTTGATCTAAGCTTAACCCTTGGATCCGACTAACAGTACCGGTAAAGTACTTATCGACAACATCCGAGTTAAGGCCTAAAGCTTCAAAAATTTGTGCACCTAAATAAGATTGTAACGTTGAAATACCCATCTTAGAGAAGGTTTTCAATAAACCACTGCCTACAGCTGCAGTGTATTTATCGGTGATTTGATCATTTGATAATTCACTATCAAGTACACCTTCATCACGTAAGCCATACATACTTTCAAGTGCTAAGTAAGGGTTTACCGCCGCTGCGCCATAACCTATGACGGTAGCAAAATGATGAGTCTCGCGAATATCAGCCGATTCAAGAATGATATCAGCGTAAGAGCGTAAATCTTCTCGAATTAAATAGTGATGAACCGCAGCAGTTGCTAATACCGATGGAATAGCAACATGATCACTGTCAACTTCACGATCACTTAATATTAAGATGGCATAACCATCTTCAACGGCATTTTTTGCGTATAAACAAACACGATCAAGTGCCTTTTTAAGTGCGCCAGCTTTACCGTTGGCTTTAAAGGTAATACTAATGGTCTTTGATTGCAGATGATCATTATCAATATGCTGTAATTTACGTAACTGCTCGTTTGTCAGTACCGGTTGGTCAATTTCAACCTTATGACAATGCGCCGCCGTTTCATCAAGTAAGTTAAGTGACTTACCAATATAACCACGCAATGACATTACCAATTCTTCACGAATAGGATCGATTGGTGGGTTAGTCACCTGAGCAAACAACTGCTTAAAATAATGAGATAGTTGTTGTGGACGATGAGACAGTACCGCTAATGGTGTATCTGTACCCATAGCGCCTAGTGGTTCTTTCGACGTGCCGACCATGCCAGCAAGCACTAAGTTAAGATCTTCACTGGTATAACCGAAAGCTTTTTGTATTTTACGTAGCTCAGCTAATGGCGGTTGTGCAATAGAAGCCGTTGGAACAGGAAGATCATCCAATTCAATTTTATTTTTTGCTATCCATTGACCATAAGGCTGTGCTGAGCTGACTTGCTGTTTTACTTCTTCATCGCTAATTATGCGACCTTGTTTTAAATCAGCAATGAATATTTTACCCGGTTGCAAGCGACCTTTTTCAACAACAGTTGATTGATCAACACACAAAGTACCTGTTTCAGAACCCATCACTAACGTACCATCTTCAGTTAACAAGTAACGTGAAGGACGTAAACCATTACGATCAAGTGTTGCGCCGATAACATTACCATCACTAAACGATAACGAGGCTGGACCATCCCACGGTTCCATAATACAAGCATAATACTCATAAAATGCGTGTTTAGTTGGATCCATATTAGTTTGAGTTTGCCATGCTTCTGGCACCATCATCATCATAACTTGGGCTAGCGAACGTCCACTTAGCACCAATAATTCAATCGCCATATCTAGGTTGGCAGAATCTGAATTATCGTTATTACAAATTGGTGTTAACATTTTCAGTTCAGCATCGCTAAAATTAACAGAACTAAACAATGCTTCACGCGCATTCATCCAGTTAATGTTACCGCGCACTGTGTTAATTTCGCCATTATGGGCGATATAACGGAACGGCTGCGCACGACGCCAAGCAGGGAATGTATTCGTTGAAAAACGAGAGTGGAACATCGCCATACCAGAGATAGCTCGCTCGTCTTGAAGATCAAGATAATATTGACGGACTTGCTGCGTGGTAAATTGCCCTTTATAGACAATTTTGGTTGATGACATTGACGTAACATAAAATTCGTCACGTTCTTTAGCAATACTGCCATTAATTTTATGCGAGGTATATTTACGTAAAACAAACAACTTACGTTCAAACGCTTGCGCAGTTAATTTTTCTGGCTTGGCAATAAACACTTGTTCAATGTTAGGCTCACTATCAAGTGAAGCGGCACCTAGCATAGAGTTGTCGCCTGGCACATCACGATAACCTAATAAGGTTAAGCCCAGTTCAGCCATATTTTGGTTTAATATGTCTCTACACGCTTCGCGTTGCTCGTTGTCACGCGGAAAGAAAATCATTCCGACGCCGTAATTTCCAGCTTCAGGTAAGCTAAATCCTAATGTTGCAGTTTCTTGGCTTAAAAAATCATGGGGAATTTGGATGAGAATACCGGCACCGTCACCACTTTTGATGTCAAAACCTGTACCACCACGATGTTCCATACAACTCAACATAGTGAGTGCATTTTCAATAATATTGTGAGATTTTTTACCTTTTAGGTTGGCGACAAAGCCAATACCACAACTGTCATGTTCAAACTCGGCACGATAAAGGCCTTGAGATTTTTTGCTCATATCATTCATTGGTTATTCCTATTTCATCAAACTATTGCTATTAGCTAAAATTTACTTGCTAATTAAGCTATATATTTTTATATGCTCAAAGTATGCGCTGCTGATCCTTCAGAGTCTTACTTAGTATTTCTTGAACATCAATCGCCAAACCTCTACTGAGTCTTTTAGACGATATGTCATTAATGAAAATCATTATTTAATGCGGGGCAGCAAAATTACCCGTAAAATGGTTCTGAGTCAATCATTTTGTGAATATACATGCAGAATATTTGAATATAAACAGTGACAAAACATTATTAAAAACTATAAGAATTGGTAGCCTTATTATCTCACATTTAGCCGTTGATGAGTTAATTAGTTAACTTTACAGCAGCTGTTTTCATGCCGATGATTGATGATATTCAATTAACTAAAAATGACAACAGCAACAACAAAACAGACACTATTATACCAAGATCCAATTAAAAAAATCTTAAAAACAGCTGAAACAAATATATGAATATGATGATGAAATGTTTCAAGCTAACAAGCAAAAGTTTTTTGAGTTATTATATGATGTTGTGGAATATATAAAGCACAATTTAAACGTTCAGTTAACACCGTGAAAGTAATTATGTGGGGATGTCTAAAATTAAGAGATGACTTAAGTTATCCATAATAGACAAAAAACCGATAATTATCAAACAACAAGAAACAAGCAATAAAAATCAGTTAGCTTATAAAGCAAAAAACAAATAATTATATTCGTTTACACAAAGCTGATTTTAACGCTCTACATATAATAAAAATATTAATGAGGTGATCTTTCATAATGAATATACCAACCAAAAACACCATTAACTTAATTGCCGATATTGGTGGTACTAACATTCGATTAGCACTTGCCGATAAATCATGTGAAGCAAACTACAAAGAAATTGAAACTTATCAATGCGCCAAGTTTGAAAGCCTAGCCGATGTACTAGCCCTTTATATTAATAATAAACAGCTAAGTGGTTGTGTTATTAATGCCTGTTTAGCGATAGCCTGCCCTGTTGATGATGATCTAATTTCAATGACTAACCTGCCTTGGCAGTTTTCACAAACAGATTTAAAATCACAATTAAAGCTAAATAATTTGACACTAATTAATGATTATACGGCTATTGCAATGGCAATTCCGTTATTAAACGATGATCAAAAAGTAAAAGTGGGTGGTGGTGAGGTGGTTACTAACAAACCTATCGCCGTATGTGGCCCAGGTACAGGCTTAGGTGTTGCTAATTTAGTTCCTGTGTCTACATTAGGTGTTAGCCAATGGCACTGCTTTGGTGGTGAAGGTGGTCATGTGGATTTTGCCCCTATTGGCGAGCAAGAAATCACTGTATTACGTTATTTGAATACCATTAAAAAAAGAGTTTCATACGAGCAGTTACTTTCTGGCTATGGTCTTGAGCAAATTTATCAAGCGTTAGTAAGCCAAGAAGATGAAGGGGGAAAACCGAAGTTATCCGCTGAAGAAATTAGCACACATGGCATCAACAGCAGTTGTCATCTTTGTCATCAAGCCTTATTAATTTTTTGTCAAACATTAGGTAGTTTTGCCGGTAATTTAGCCTTAATAATGAATAGCCAAGGTGGCGTTTATATTGCTGGTGGCATCGTCCCACGTTTTGTTGACTTTCTTAAAGCAAGTAACTTTAGAGAGCGCTTTGAAACGAAAGGTCGTTTATCGCATATTACCTTGCAAACACCTACTTATGTTATTACTGAAGAACAACCGGGTTTATTAGGCGCTGCTGCTTATTTATTACAACAATAAGCAACTAATAAGCTTCTTATACTCCTTATCAATTAATATGTTACCACTCAGAGTGCACGCACTATGAGTGGTAACATAGTTAAGTCGTCTTTTAGTTTTTCCACCATCAGTGCTGTTCGCACCAAGACTCTGCGCCATCAAGTGACCACACAAGAAAGTTATCGGTTGACGACTGTCTCCCTAAAGATATTTGCTGTACAAAGATGTTGTAGTTATCTAAATTAAACGTCCAGTTACCTTCGCTATCAAGATTAAACATGCAGTAGATACCAACCGTATTGATTTGTCCAACAAACACAGCGTCGCTAGTATTTTCATCGGCAATAGATAAGCTACCTATGGTTTGTATCGCGCTCTCTTCGATAGCTGCGCTTGTTGAAATACCCGTGATTGTCGACACATCATTAACACCGGTAGTAATTACAGTGACCCTCTGTGTGTCAGTATCATCAACTGAGACTTTGTTAAAAGTATCAGTTAAGGTATCAGTTAAAATATCGCCATCAATCGAGGATTGAACAATATCGTTGCTATTATCTAATTCATACGTCAAGCCACCATTAGCAGCTAACGGCTCCTCGATAGTATTCTTAGACTGAAAAATTGTGGTGATTTCTTTCGTTTTTATTTCAGATACAACAAAATTAATTCCTTCATAGAAATCGCCTGTGTCTCCCGAGAGTACCGCAACTGGAAAGATCTCTTTTTCAAGCGTAATTTTTTCGCTACCTAGGTAATTTACTTTTAAGGTGTATTTTCCTGGGGTTAAGTCTTGAACAACAAAAAAACCATCATATTCCGGTTTGATGCTGGTGTAGTAATTACCATCTTTTTCCACCACTATCTCAACGTAGCTAAAAAACTTGCGTATTATTTTAGTCTCTGTTTCTGGCAGCGTGATAGATCCCATGATCAAAGATAAGGGCACAAGTCCGACGGCTATTTTTTTACCCGATGCTGGGATTAACTCGACAGTTTGAGCACTATCCGCTCTAAGTGTTGGATCCACCATAATATCGGAATAATCATAAATGAGTTTGTGACTTCGATACGGTGATATATCGCTAAGATAAAAAGCCCCTTCACTATTAGTCTTTACTTGATTGTCGCCTATACGAACGCCAACACCCGCGAGGGGCTCTTCGCCTGGCTCTTTCTTCCCATTACCATTTTTATCAACAAATACGGTTCCCTCTAGATAACTATTGTCTGGAGTTCTGCTAGTATTGGTCATAAATGGTTTTTTCATATTAATAACTCTTTCGTAGCTGGCACCCATCCTATGCATATCAACTCTTTCACTATGGTAATCGTAATCACTTTTTAAAAAGTCGTTAAATTTATACTCAAAGCCCATTTCCAAACTGAAACTTTCATTTTTATTATAATTAACCTTAACATGGTAAGAATATTTATCATCCTTACTAAGCCTCTTCCTTAGCTTAGCGCTGAAATGCCAGTAGGGATCTCGTGCCTGATTATAATCAGCATCAACGTTATAGGTTAAATCGTCCCGAGCATAGCTAAAAGCTATTTTTGCATTGTGATTTACTTGCCGCTCAGCTTCTTTTGTTACGTCCCTACCCAAATCTAAATCCATGCGTATCGCTTTGCTAATATCGTAGCTTAATCCGATATCGTAATTATTCTCTATTTTATTCTGATAATTTTTATTTGAAAATCTGAAAAAATAATCACTACGCCCATAATCGCCACTTATCTCTGCTTCTTGATAACTGTCTTTGTTCTCCTCTTCAGCCAATATATGACTATAACGCTCATAACTATAAGATAGTTTATGGGAAAAAATTTCACTTTCTAATTCGCCAATATATCCCTCACTCAGGTCAGCGAAGGAATCATAATAGGCAACATGAGTCACTAGGGGGATAGATAACGTTGAAAATCTGTATCCCGCCCGGTGCTTTAGGTATTGATAAAGATTGTCTTCATTGCGGGTATCATAATAGTCTAAAGAATAACTGAGGTTGTTTGTTAGTCCGAAAGAGATGCCGTATTTGCGATCATCCCAGTCGTTATTTTCTCCCTGCGGGTTTTGTCCGTAGAAAAAGTCGTAGTCCCATACGCCCTTGTTCAAAAAATCTCGACCCTGCATCACATTGACATTTCTCTCTTCAAGCAAGACACCGTTTCTGTCATAAATTTTTATATCAAAGGCATCATTGTTACTTCTCATTTGAACAATGAACTCATACTCGCTTCCCTCGACACGCTGGTAGTCAGCAACCTTGCCGTTTTGATAAATTTCAACCATTGCACTTTTCGGCGCCTCACCCCTGATGGTGACTTCTCTGCCCGAGCGCTTGATAGTGTAGCCATTGTCACTAACGGATATTCCGCGGATCTTACTGTTATAGCCAAGAATGTCATTTCCCGTTATAAAACTATCTCCAACAGAGATTGTTTTATCCTTAAAAAGATAGGGATACCTCAGGCTAATATATTCGAGATCTCCGGTGGAGTAGATGTTTTGCCTGATATTAAAATCGCCATAAAAAAGCTGTGAGCTATATTCTACCTCTACATCGCCCTTATTATTTTCATCTTCTTTTTTAAAATAAGTACTAATATCTTCTATATCATATCGGAGCTTAAGCATGCCTAAATCGACTATCTTACGATCCTCTGCCCTAAACATATCTGTCTGTTTCAAGTTTTGCTTGTTGTTTTTATCCTCTTCTATCGCTCGCTTTCTTTTTTGTGCCGCAACCCGATACTCCAATGGTAGATTAAAATTTGGCAGTATTTCCAGAGTATAGCTTTCAGCTAGCCAGTTGACAGCCTTCAAGGGGAGCAGCTCACTCATCGACTGCTTACTCAGATAGAGGCGATCATCTATCGTTATACTTTTGAGGTTTTTTAACTCTTTGTTGATGTGCCTATTCTTTCCATCAACAAAAAGGCTCGCCGCCATAAACAGATTTATATTCCTGGCGTCAATAGACAACCGGCTATATTCACTAAGCTCAGTAAGTACCAGAAAATCTCTAATATCGATATAAATGTCCCCGTCAAAATTGCTCTTAACGTCATAGAACTCCTGTTTTAGATAGCGACCCACCTTAAGGGTGATCATATTGTCAAAATATTCATCCTGCGAACTAGCACAAGCGGGATTAAACAAAAACAGACTTAGTATAGTAATGAGTACAGCGCTTACCAAAATTATCGCCATTTTTTTAATGGCATATGTCAATAAGGCAAGTGTATAAGGAGAGTTAGTCATCATTATGACTGGCTACAATAAATGGCACGAGGGAAGTAATATGATATAAAACACATCAGATAAGAGGGCTGACGTTGAATGGTTCTTTTTGAAAAAAAATTGCCGGCAATAAGTGCTTCCATGAAGAAGATATGTATATGGTTTATCTGTAT
>JBLIEW010000094.1:0-15011 GCA_047633255.1 Colwellia sp. | reverse complement strand
ATTTGCTGACGATGATTGCACTGATCCGGTGTCAGAGTGGCAGTCTCGAGATCAACTTCGACAAATGATAGAAGACAAAGGTTGGAAGGTTAAGCGTATCAAGGTGGATGATGGCTGTTACAAAGTAAAAGGGCTCGATCGAAAAGGCAATCGAATAAAGGCGACATTTTCCCCCGCCTCACTGAAAATTAGAGAGCTTAAAATTAAATTTGATATGTCAGGTGACGCCAGCGATTACTTGGATTTAGGCGAGCCAATGACGTCAATACAATCAGGAAATAATAAATTTAAACATAAACAAAAAAACAGACCTAAAGTTACTATCGATTGAATCTCAAGGAGATAATAGAATGAAATATTTTAAAACGACACTGTGCTTGTTTAGCATCCTTGTAATGAGCACACAGATTTCAGCGCGTGAAATAACCGTTACGACCGAGCTACAAAGCTATCGCGGTGACGGGGCGTATCTGGCTATTTATTTAACCAATGCAAAAAATCAATATCAAGAAACGCTGTGGATTGCAGGACAAAAGTCAAAATATTACAGACATTTGACCGGTTGGGCGCGTGCCAGTGGTTTACGAGTCAGTGAGTATGACGGACTCACGGGTGCTAGCGTCTCTAGTGGCAAGACATTAACACTAACCTTTGACTTAGATGATGCTTATATTGATAAAGGCTTCCAACTCAAAATAGATACATCCGTTGAAGATATGCGCGACAATCGTAATGATGTTGTTGTGCCATTAACCACTGAAGGTATCGGTAAGGCTACCGCTGGACGAGGCTACATTAAAGCCTTATCTTATGCATTTTAAACGGGTCATTTAGGAATTAGCTATGCTACGTAAATTTCACTCTTGGTCTGGGTTAATAGCAACGTTGTTGGTTGTAATACTCTCTGTTACCGGAGCAGTGCTATCGATCAATCCGATTTTGGATCGCGCACAAGCCCAGGTAGCGGGTACCTCTGCTATAAGCGTTGCAGAGCTAACGGGAAAATTAGCGTCTAGCTACCCTGGTGCAGAGCAAATAGAGCGCAGTCCTTCAGGAAATATTATTGTCTATTATACCGAAGGCGGTCAAACAGGGGCTGATTTAATCAATCCAATAACGGGTGAAACTATTGGGGCTTATTCTTTATCTCCTGTTATGGTTTGGATCAAAAACTTGCATCGTTCATACTTACTTGACACGCCAGGACGTGTTGTCGCAGGTATTGCGGCTTTTCTTATGCTCTTGTTAACTATTTCAGGTGCCTTCATGTTGGCTAAACGTCTTGGCAGTTGGCGTCAAATTTTTCGACCTATTCAAGGTACTTTTAGGCAGCGCCTTCATTGTCAGGTGGGACGAGTGGCCGTGCTTGCACTGATGCTATCAGCTATCACCGGCCTGACTATGTCAGCAGTGACCTTTGAATTACTACCTGATTATCAATCTGCTGAACCTGCTTTTCCAGAAAGTGTAAAAGGTGATATTCCTGCTTCAATAGACACGCTTTCAGCCTTAAAAGCTATCCCGATGAACGAGCTGAGAGAACTGGTTTATCCGTATAAAGACGATCGCAATGATGTATATTCAATCACGACGCATCAAGGGAGTGGGTTTGTTGACCAATCAACAGGGCAATTACTGTCATTTCAACCTTTCAACAGCAAGCAAAATGTGTATGAATTTATCTACATGTTACATACGGGCGAAGGACTTTGGTGGCTCGGGTTACTCTTAGGTTTGGGCTCACTTACCGTGCCGCTAATGTCGTGGACTGGCATTCAAATTTGGTGGAGTCGTAAACGGTCGACCACGACGATCAATAATAATACCGCACTTAGTAGTGCAGACACGGTGATTTTGGTTGGTAGCGAAGGCAATAGTACTTGGGGCTTTGCCAAAACGTTTCATGATGCGCTTAACTTAGCTGGTTATCGGGTTCGTACAATGTCAATGAACAGCTTTGCGAATAACGCTGTTAATAGCTATCCGAATGCGAAGCGGCTATTTATCCTGACGGCCACTTATGGCGATGGCGATGCACCAGCTTCGGCCAGTCGATTCTTGACTCAGCTTGAGCAGATCACTAACGTACCAAAATTCTCTTTTGCTGTATTGGGTTTTGGTGATCGACAATTCCCTGAGTTTTGTCAGTACGCAAAAGATGTGGAAACAACACTGACAGCTAAAGGTTGGTCGGAGTTATTGCCACTCGATACTATCAACCGACAGTCGCCGCAAGAGTTCTCGCGTTGGGGTAATACAGTGGGTACGATAATTGATACTGATTTGTCACTGGTTCACACTCCGACAAATCCTAGTACCACGACACTAGCGCTCATCGATCGGGTGGATTACGGTGCAGAGGTGCAGGCCCCAACTACCGTATTACGCTTCAAGTTACCCAATGGTAGCAACAAAGGCTTGCCACCTTTCGAGGCAGGTGACTTGGTCGGCATTGTAGCGCCAGGCTGCAAGGTGGCAAGATTTTACTCCCTCGCTTCTGCATCAAAGGATGCCATGCTGGAGATCTGCGTACGCCATCATCCCGGCGGGCTGTGTTCGAGTTTCCTCTGTTCGCTATCCGTAGGTGACAATATCGAGACTTTTATCAAGCCCAATCCAAGCTTTCGCCCCGCCTCTGGTAAAGCACCGATAGTGCTGATTGGCGCTGGCACCGGAATTGGACCGCTGGTCGGCTTTATCCGCCATAACAAATCACATCGTCCTATACACCTCTATTGGGGGGGGCGTTGTCCACAGTCCGACTTTCTTTACGAATCTGAACTAAATACTTATCTTAAGGATAAGCGGCTGACAGAACTTAACGCCGTATTCTCGCGTATCGACGAGCGTTATTATGTGCAGGACAAAATCGCTGTAGATAGCTTGGAATTACGTGGGTTAATAGATAAAGGCGCACAGGTTTTGGTCTGTGGTGGACGGGATATGGCAAGCAGCGTTATGTTGGCACTGGATGAAGTAATAGAACCACTGGGCATGGATGTGTTAACGCTCAAGGCCCAAGGGCGCTATCGTGAAGATGTTTATTAGTCTATTTACTGATTGAAATAATTTATACTTTTTCCTTTACTGACTTTAGGTATTTAGACTCTTAATATGACAAAAGTAATTCATTAAAAAATATATTGCAAAACATTTGAGGACAATACGCACTTTTTTCTCTGTCCCTTCAACATTTTGGTCTACTTATTGCTTGATTTAGTTTTGTTTATTGCATTAAACATGCAAAAGTTACTATTTATATTGAGATAAAAAACAAGCTAACACCTTACAGCCTTTAATTTATAAGCCTAGGAGCCTAAAATGAGTGGAAACCAAACCCGCCTTCAAGCGATCGATCAAATCACTAACCGTGCACCATTATCGTGCAAAATGACTGACCCGTTGAAGCAAATTTGGGCAACCGATGTTTTTAACTTACAAAAAATGGAAGATGCTTTATCTAAAAAAGCATTTAAAGCCATTAAAAAAACCATTGAATCAGGCGAAGCGTTAGATGCCGCTACGGCAGATATTGTCGCTGCTGCAATGAAAGATTGGGCTTTATCCAAAGGCGCTAAATTTTTCTCCCACGTTTTCTATCCAATGACTAACATTACAGCAGAAAAGCATGATGCCTTTATTCTGACTAACTCTGAAGGTAATGCGATCAATGAATTTACTGGTACTCTGTTAATTAAAGGCGAACCTGACGGTTCTTCTTTTCCTAACGGTAGTTTACGTATGACCAACGCAGCGCGTGGTTATACTGCATGGGATCCAACTAGCCCGGCTTACATTCAGCATACCGCTAATGGCGCTACTTTAATGATTCCAAGTGTTTTCATGTCTTGGACTGGTGAAGCGCTCGATAAGA
Organism: Colwellia sp.; assembly: GCA_047633255.1. Lineage (GTDB taxonomy): Bacteria > Pseudomonadota > Gammaproteobacteria > Enterobacterales > Alteromonadaceae > Colwellia. The sequence goes on along the minus strand of JBLIEW010000094.1, from coordinate 11,137 downwards.
AAATTCCTTTATTGCGCTCAAACTCAGCAATGAATGACGCAGCACAAAAAGTACTTAAGTTAATGGGCGAAACTGATATCGCTAACGTAGACTCAAGCGCCGGTCCAGAACAAGAATATTTCTTAATTGATGAAAACTTTGCCAACAGTCGCCCTGATTTATTATTAACAGGTCGTACTTTATTTGGTGCAGCTCCTGCTAAAGGTCAACAATTTGATGACCATTACTTTGGTGCTATCCCAGCACGTGTTCAAGTTTTCATGCAAGACTTCGAAGACAAGTTATATCGTTTAGGTATCCCTGCCAAAACTCACCATAATGAAGTAGCACCTGGCCAATTTGAAATTGCGCCTTATTACGGCGCTGCAAACGTGGGCGCGGATCAACAACAACTGCTAATGACTATGATGAAGCAAACAGCTAAAGAACACGGTTTCTTATGTTTGTTACATGAAAAACCATTTGCCGGCGTTAATGGCTCAGGCAAGCATGTTAACTGGTCTGTTGGTAATAGTACTCAAGGTAACTTATTAGATCCGGGTAAAACACCACACGACAACTTACAATTTTTATTATTCTGTGGTGCTGTTATCCGCGGTGTACATAAACATGGTCCATTATTACGCGCTGTTATTGCTTCAGCAGGTAACGATCATCGTTTAGGTGCGAACGAAGCGCCACCTGCTATTCTTTCTGTTTACTTAGGTGACCAATTAGAAAAAGTATTTGAAGAGATCAAAACGGGTAAACTGACTCGCTCTACTGATGGCGGCGAGATGGACCTTGGTCTTTCTCAAATTCTTAACTTTGACCGTGATCCAGGCGATCGTAACCGTACTTCTCCTTTTGCTTTCACAGGTAACCGTTTTGAGTTCCGTGCTGTGGGTTCTGAGCAATCAGTATCGGGTCCATTAGTAGCGATGAACACTATGCTTGCTGATTCATTAAATTGGATTGCTGAGAAGTTAGAAGTTGCATTGTCTACTCAAGATCAAACTGCTGCAGTTATTACCGTATTAAAAGAGTTAATGGAATTGCACGGTAACGTGATTTTTGGCGGTGATGGTTATTCTGAAGAATGGCATAAAGCTGCGGTAGAAGAACGTGGTCTGAAAAACATTCCAACAACTGCCGATGCATTACCTGCTTTTAAATCTCAAGAAGTGATTGATTTATTCGAAAGCACGGGTGTTTTATCTGCCGTTGAATTAGAAAGTCGTTACGAAGTCTATGCTGAGCAATATAACTTAGCAATTGAAGTTGAAGCGAAATTAGTTAGCGATATCGCAAAAACTAAGATCTACCCAGCGGCAATAGCTTATTTATCTGACTTAGCGCACGCTGCGTCTTCTGTATTAGATTTAGGCATTGAATTAGACTCTACAATCACTAAAGAAGTTGCAGAGCACACAAATGGCTTAATGGCTGCCGTAGCGAAAATAGACAGCGAAGTTGTTAAACATGACTTTGCTGATACTGAAGCACATATGCGCTTTAGTGCAGACGTACTTTGTCCGTTAATGGCTGAAGCTCGTGTTCACGGTGATGCACTTGAATTGTTAGTCGCTGATGACTTATGGCCACTTCCTAAGTACGCTGAAATGTTATTCATTAAATAATTACTTTATTGCAAAATGAATATGATTTGATAAATAAAAAGAGCCTCGCGGCTCTTTTTTTATGTCTGTTATTTAGTGAATGTCTATCCACAATGAAAAGGTTAAAGTAATAAACCTTTAAATTTCAGATATAAAAAAACCACTTACTAAATAAGTGGCTTTTAAAGAATACTATTAAGTATTAACGTTAAGCTTTAAAGCTTAATCGTAGATAGAGGCTTATTTAGCGCCACGACCTTCACGTTTACGGTCATTCTCTTTCAAGAATTTTTTACGTATACGAATACTTTCAGGTGTAACTTCAACTAATTCATCGTTATCAATAAACTCTAAAGCTTGCTCTAAAGACATAATAATCGGCGGCGTTAGTGTTTGCGCTTCATCAGTACCTGATGAACGAACGTTAGTTAACTGCTTACCTTTAAGGGCGTTTACAGTTAAATCGTTATCGCGGCTATGAATACCAATAACTTGACCTTCATAAATATCAACACCGTGTCCGATCAACATGCGACCACGAGATTGTAAGTTAAATATAGCGTTAGTTAATGCTTTACCTGTAGCGTTACCAATCATTACACCATTTTTACGTTGGCCAATTTCGCCACCCTTGTGAGGTCCGTATTCATAGAATGTATGATAAATTAAACCTGAGCCTGACGTTAATGTCATAAATTCAGTTTGGAAACCAATCAAACCACGACTTGGCATGATGAAGTCCATACGAATACGGCCAGTACCATCAGGTGCCATATCAGTTAGTTCAGCTTTACGAACACCCATTTTTTCCATTACAGGGCCTTGATGTTGTTCTTCAACATCAATGGTAACTGTTTCATAAGGTTCTTGTAACTGACCATCAATTTCACGAATAATAACTTCTGGACGTGAAACAGCTAATTCAAAACCTTCACGACGCATGTTTTCAATTAGGATACCTAAGTGAAGTTCACCACGACCTGATACTTTAAATTTATCCGCATCGTCTAATTGCTCAACACGTAAAGCAACGTTGTGAATTAATTCTTTGTCTAAACGATCTTTTATATTACGTGAAGTGACATACTTACCTTCTTGACCACAAAATGGAGAAGTGTTTACTTGGAAAGTCATGTTGATAGTCGGTTCATCTACAGATAATGCAGGTAACCCTTCAACTTCTGTAGGACAACAAACCGTGTCTGATATTTTTAATTCACCTAAACCGGTAAGTGCAATAATATCACCGGCAAAACCTTCAGCAACGTCAAGTCGTTCTAATCCTAAGTAGCCAAATACTTTACCGACTTTAGCGTTATGAACCTTGCCAGTTGCTAATTTAATAGTAACTTGTTGGTTTGGCTTAACAGAGCCACGCGTAATACGACCAACGCCAATTACACCTAAATAAGAGCTGTAATCAAGTTGAGAAATTTGCATTTGGAATGGACCTTCAGGATCCGCTATTGGTGCAGGTACTTCTTTAAGAATAGTATCAAATAAAGGAGTCATGTCTGTACCAGTTTCGCCTTCTTCAAGCGTAGCCCAGCCATTGATTGCTGAAGCATAAACTACTTTAAAATCAAGTTGTTCATCTGTAGCACCCAGGTTATCAAACAATTCAAAAACTTGGTCCATAACCCAATCAGGGCGAGATCCAGGTTTATCAACTTTATTAATAACTAGAATTGGCTTTAAGCCTTGAGCAAACGCTTTTTTCGTTACGAAACGCGTTTGTGGCATAGGGCCTTCTTGTGCATCAACAATAAGTAAAACTGAATCTACCATCGACATTACACGTTCAACTTCACCACCGAAATCAGCATGGCCAGGAGTATCTACAATGTTTACACGGTAGCCGTTCCAGTTAATAGCCGTGTTTTTAGCTAAGATTGTGATACCACGTTCTTTTTCGATATCATTGGAGTCCATTACACGTTCTTCTAGTCCGCTTCTCGCGTCTAGCGTGCCTGACTGTTCTAATAACTTATCAACTAAAGTGGTTTTTCCGTGGTCAACGTGAGCAATAATTGCCACATTTCTTAATTTATCTAACACAGGCGTTACTCGCTGTTACAATCGTTTATTGCTACTTCAAGTAGGTTAACGAATAGGGCTACAATTGGGCGCGCATTATACAGCTATTTTGTTCGAAAAGAAATCAATAATAAAATTTCCTTTTATTATTGATATTACAGCGCTTTTTAAAAAGTGTTTGAATATTAATTACCTGTTAAATAATTAAATTATCCCAATCAATAGCCTGCACACCATCGGTGCAAAAAAGGCACCAAAAAGGTGCGGTTAGTTTTTAATGATTACTTCAATAAAAGGAATATCAATAACTTACTACTTGGCACAGTTTTGGCTGCACAAGGTTAATAACAAACGTAATATGCAACGTAGCCTAAAACATATCACTACTGATGTCCCTTTGGTTTCATATTGTTCATGACTATATTTAAAATGCCTGTTAGAATTTAATCACTTACAGATTTTACTAGAAATTTAAAATTAACCTCACTGGAGAGATACATGTCACAAGCAGTATTCGATTTAATTAAAGAGCACGATGTCAAATTTGTTGACCTTCGTTTTACTGATACAAAAGGTAAAGAGCAACACATTTCAATTCCTCATCATCAAGTGACTGAAGATTTCTTTGAAGAAGGTAAAATGTTTGACGGCTCTTCAATCGAAGGTTGGAAAGGCATTGATGAATCAGACATGGTTATGATGCCTGATGCTGATACTGCCGTTTTAGACCCGTTCACTGAAGCCTCAACATTAAATATCCGTTGTGATATTTTAGAGCCTAGCACAATGCAAGGTTATAGCCGTGATCCTCGCTCTGTTGCTAATCGCGCTGAAGAATATATGCGTAGTACGGGTGTTGCTGATACGGTATTAATTGGTCCAGAGCCAGAGTTCTTCGTCTTTGACGATGTACGTTTTCATACTGATATGAGTGGTTCTTTTTATAAAATTGATGACAAAGAAGCCGCTTGGAATTCAGGTACTGAATACGAAGAAGGCAACATGGGACATCGTCCTGGTGTTAAAGGCGGCTATTTCCCAACAGCACCTGTTGATTCGTCTCAAGATCTTCGTTCTGCAATGTGTTTAGTAATGGAAGATATGGGCTTAGTTGTTGAAGCGCATCACCATGAAGTCGCTACCTGTGGACAGAACGAAATTGCTTGTCGCTTTAACACTATGGTTAAGAAAGCTGATGAAGTTCAAATTTATAAGTATGTTGTTCATAACGTAGCTCACGCATACGGCAAAACAGCGACTTTCATGCCTAAACCTTTAGTGGGTGACAACGGTACAGGTATGCACGTTCACCAATCTCTTGCTAAAGGCGGTGTTAACTTGTTCTCTGGTGATAAGTACGGTGGCTTATCTGAAATGGCAATTTATTATATTGGTGGTATCATCAAGCATGCTAAAGCATTAAACGCTTTCACTAACGCCTCAACTAACTCATACAAACGTCTTGTTCCTGGTTTTGAAGCACCTGTTATGCTTGCTTATTCAGCACGTAACCGTTCAGCGTCTATTCGTATTCCAATTGTTCCCTCTCCAAAAGCAATGCGTATTGAAGTTCGTTTCCCTGATCCAACAATGAATCCTTACTTAGGTTTCACTGCGATGTTAATGGCTGGTCTTGACGGTATTAAAAACAAAATACATCCTGGCGAAGCAATGGATAAAGATTTATACGACCTTCCAGCAGAAGAAGCGGCCGCTATTCCACAAGTTTGTTCTTCTTTTGAAGAAGCACTTGATGCGCTAGAAGCTGATAATGACTTCTTAACAGAAGGTGGCGTTATGGATACCGATATGATTAATGCTTATATTGGCATTAAGCGTAAAGAAATTGAGTTATTAAACTCTACTACTCATCCAGTAGAATTTGATATGTACTATAGCGTTTAAGCGCTTATACCCTCTCCACCTCAAGATGCAGTTTCAGAGTTAAGCTAGGAAATCAGATCAAGGCGCGATACGAAGATAATGGTTGTTCCATTATCAAGTAGTGTAACGCAGGACTGGTTTTCTAGCTTAGCTCCCTACGGGCAAGCCGATAAAGGGTCATCTCCTGTGTTATGGATTTCGACAATAGAACAACTATTCTCTTCAATCCATGCCTTGTACCTAACCCTTTCTCGACTTGCTGAAACCTGCATATTGAGGTGGAACGGGTATAAATACACTCAGATAAAAAGCTCACTCAGGTGAGCTTTTTTGTGCTTAAAATTTAAGGATAATAAATATTAAGTGGTAATATCTATTTATTTGTATAAATTATACTCTATGTCATGACTATTTTATCATGCTTGTAAATATCTAAAGGAACAATATATACTGGATTTATTATGATTAAAATTTTACTACTTACATTACTGACTCTATCTATAGCCACTCCTGTTTACAGTAGTTCCGCTAAAATTTATGTATGGCGAGATGAGACCGGCGTATTAGTGTATTCAGACACACCCAGACCCGGTGCTGAAGAAGTAAAAACTAAGAAAGGAAATATCATAAAATCATCTACCAATATTGAAACTCAAATTTTAGATATTAAAAGTAAAAAAATTAAAGAAGAATATCAAGTAGAGATCAACCATCCAAAAAACAACTCAACTATTCGTGATAACACCGGTTCTATTTATATTAGCGGTAGTATTAAACCAATATTTAAACGCGGTCTAAAAATTCAATTAATGATCGACGACAAACCTCATTTAACGCCTCAGACCCACACTATGTTTTCATTACACAACATAGATCGTGGTGAACACCAAATAAAAATGAAATTGCTTAATGAAAAGGGCAAGGTTATTGCATCCTCTAAAGTAATAACCTTTTATATGCACCGAGCTTCGTTAAATTAGCCTCAAACAATGGCTTAAATCGCTGCAAATAAAATTTTTCTACAATATACTATAAAACACGCACTCATTTGGTGCGATATTTATGTGTATATGGGGCATTATGTTGCATCAAAGAAAAGATATTCAACAACTAAAGTCACAGTATCAGCAAACATTAGCTAATCACCTAGTTACCGCTGTACTTATACTCGATCAAAATCTCACAGTTTGTTATGCCAATCCGGCAGCTGAAGCGTTACTCATCAAAAGTTTGTCTAAACTTTATGGCGTTTCATTTGAGCTAATATTTACTAAGACTTCCATAAATAAATCTCGCCTAGAGCAACTACTTGCTGAAGGACAAGAATTTACCGATAGCGATATTGTTATACAATTTAGTGAAAATCATCGATTTACCGCTGAAATAACCGTCTCCGCGGTCGAGTTCAACAGAGTTCCCCATGTGCTGTTAGAGTTCAGACAAATTGATCAACAAAAACAAATTAGTCTAGAAGTATTCCAACAAAAACAATGGATCTCCGCCCGTGATTTGATTAAAGGATTAGCACACGAAATAAAAAACCCTTTAGGGGGTCTTCGCGGTGCCGCACAACTACTAAGTAAAGAGTTAAACGCGGATCAACTAGAATATACCGACATGATCATTGAACAAGCAGACCGGTTAACTAATTTGGTAGATCGTTTACTTGGTCCGAATCAATTACCACAAATTCAACCTCACAATATTCACTCTGTACTAGCAAAAGTTTACCAAGTAATCAGCTACTCAAGTGAACAAAGTATCACTTTAAAACGTGATTATGATCCCTCTATTCCCGTTATTCAGTGTGATCAGGAGAAAATTCAGCAAGCGGTATTAAACATTGTAAACAATGCCATTCAAGCCATAGGTAAGCACCATCGTATTACCCTGAGAACCCGTATTGCGAGTAATAAAACCATCAATGGCAAACTGATAAAACTCGCAGTAAAAATTAGTATTATTGATGATGGCCCAGGCATTCCCGCTAATATTAAAGACACCCTTTTTTATCCTATGGTTTCAGGACGTTCAAACGGGACAGGGCTTGGTTTATCTATAGCACAAACACTGATAAATCAGCATCATGGAAAACTATATTGTCATAGTAGGCCCGGGCGAACAGAGTTCGTCATTTTATTACCTATAACGCAATAAGCATTAAAATCAGCACCCTAAATTCTGAACTTAACAACATTCAACAGAGAGAAGAAAAATGATAACCGAGCAAGTATGGATAGTTGATGACGATAGCTCAATCCGTTGGGTTTTAGAGAAAGCTTTTGCAAGCGCAAATATTAGTACTGCCTCATTTGAAAGTGCTAAGAATTTATTGGTTGCCTTAGATCACGACCAACCCGAAGTTATAATATCTGATATCCGCATGCCCGATATCGATGGGATGACTTTACTTAACTCTATTAGTAAAGATCACCCTAATATTCCTGTCATCATCATGACCGCTCACTCCGATTTAGACAGTGCCGTTAATGCCTATCAAGGCGGAGCTTTTGAGTATTTACCTAAGCCGTTTGATATGGATGAAGCGGTAACATTGACTAAACGGGCGTTGAGTCATGCGCGAGAACAAAACGCAAAAAGACAACATAAAGACACTGCGCCTCTTACCGCAGGCTTAATTGGTGAAGCACCTGCAATGCAGGAAGTTTTTCGCACCATTGGCCGGTTATCACGCTCCAGTATTAGTGTATTAATTAATGGTGAATCAGGTACCGGCAAAGAATTAGTTGCCCATGCTTTACACTCACATAGCCCAAGAACGACAGCACCTTTTATCCCGCTCAATATGGCAGCAATACCTAAAGATTTAATAGAATCTGAATTATTTGGTCATGAGAAAGGTGCCTTCACTGGCGCTAATGCCATTCGTCAAGGACGCTTTGAACAAGCCCATGGCGGCACACTATTTCTTGATGAAATAGGCGATATGCCCTTAGAAGTTCAAACTCGCCTACTCCGTGTTTTATCTGATGGCCAGTTCTACCGTGTTGGGGGGCATTCACCTGTGCAAGTTGATGTGCGTATTATTGCTGCTACCCATCAAAACTTAGAAGATCGAGTCAATAACGGTGAATTTAGAGAAGATTTATTTCATCGACTTAACGTCATTCGTATCCATTTACCTAGCTTACGCGAAAGAAAAGAAGATATAGCACAATTAAGTCAACACTTTTTAAAACAAGCCGCCAATGAATTGAGCGTAGAGCCAAAAACATTAAGTAAAAAAGCAGCAGTTTCTCTACAAAATTGTCAATGGCCGGGTAATGTTAGACAGCTGGAGAATATTTGTCGTTTCTTAACTGTCATGGCAAGTGGACAGGAAATATTACTCGAAGATTTACCCAGTGAACTAACCCAAAGAACCATACAAACTAGTCCACAATCTTCATCTTGGCAGGCTGAATTGAGTGATTGGATGGATCAAGAATTGGCTCAAGGCAGAAGTGCAATTTTAGATACCGCGCAACCGGAATTTGAAAAAATAATGCTAGAGCGAGCATTATTGTTTACTCAAGGACACAAACAGGATGCAGCTAAAAAGCTAGGCTGGGGCAGGAATACGTTAACAAGAAAGTTGAAGGAATTAGACATTTAGCATCAGCTCAACGCCTATTTAGTTAAACCTCATTCTGTCAATATCATCTACAGAATGAGGTTCTTAATCTATTTACCAATTATTTACGAGTTATTTACGAAGTACAGGCGTCATCTTCGCATTGCTTACAGCTGTTACATAGCTTGATATTAATAAAGTGTGCCGCAATAATTAAACTGGCACCACCGATAATAAAATAAGGTTCTAACGATTCTGAAAAATCATGTTTGATCCAATAAAGAGTCACACCTAAGTACAATAAGTAAAATGGGTATAATTGCTTATGGTAGCGTTTAAAGCCAGAGAATAAAGCTACTGTACCAAATGCTGCAGTCATTAATAGAAAAACGTGTTCCCATGCATGATCAGCTAAAAAGCTCAAGCCTAGTAGGGGGAGAACAGGCAAGAGGATAGGCAAAAGAATGCAATGTAGTGCACAAAGGGATGTTGCTGTAATGCCTATTCTATCTAACATGAGTAACCTAGTGGAAAGTTGTCAGAAACGTTTTCTGACTAAAGTGAGTTGGCTAAATTGAGATAGTATCACAATTGAGATACTATAACATTAATTTTAAATAAAACTCGCCGATTTTTAACAACGCTCAATAGGAAAACTGACTACCTGTTCAATATGTTCGGCTTTTAATGCCAACATTATTAACCGATCTATCCCTAAAGCGACCCCTGCACATTGTGGTAACCCTTGTGATAAAGCTGTTATTAAATTTGTATCTATCGGCATTTCTGGAAGAAACAGTGACTTTCGTTTCCTATTATCTCCTTGAAAACGTTCTAATTGTGCTTCTGGATCGGTTAATTCATTAAAGCCGTTAACAAGTTCGATCCCTTTGAAATAACATTCAAACCGCTGGGCAACTCTGGAGTCTTCAGGACAAATTTTAGCAAGAGAGGCTTGCGAACGTGGAAAGTTATAAACAAAGCAGGGTGAGTCATTACCAATATTTGGCTCAATTATTTCACTAAAAACAAACTGTAATAAAATATCATTATCTTGTTCGACAGTTAACCACTCGCTTAATTTGTCATGCTCATTAATCAAGAACAGTAACTGTGCTCTACTCGCCGTTAGCGGATCAACGCTAAGCTGGTCAATAAATAAATCTTGATAGGTAATTTGTGTCGGCTCATTACAATCTAAAACAGTTTTAAGTAACTCTGAAACCTCTTTCATCAGCGCAAAATGATCAAAACCTAAGCGATACCACTCTAATAGAGTAAATTCAGGGTTATGAAACCGCCCTGCTTCTTCATGACGAAAAGCTTTCGCTATTTGAAAAATACAGCCGTAACCCGACGCAAGTAAGCGCTTCATATGAAATTCAGGGGACGTTTGTAAATACAAACTTGTTGTCTGATCTGGAGAGCTATCATTTAGAAAATTATATCGGCAAGTTATTGCATCTAAATGCACATCAGTCACTGTGCCTTGAGATAAAGCAGGTGTTTCCACCTCAACTACATTGCGCTCATCAAAAAACTCTCGAACTTGCTGTAATACTCGTGCACGTTTTTGTGCGTATTTCCACGTTAGCGTTGGTTGCCAAGACATAAGGATCCCTAGTTGTTAGCTTTATAATGAAACTTACCTGTGTATTTTAGACAGGAGAATATTGATAACGACTACTCCCTTCGACCCTTCGACGAGCTCAGGGCAAGCGGGCTTCCTGATTGATCTACATAGGTATGTTTTATTAAGGATGATTTTAGACTATCGGGTGTGCTAGCTTCGCTGGGAAAACAAAAAAGGCCGCGTTAGCGACCTTTTTTATCAATACTATTGCTAGCTGATAATTAATAATTTCTTTGCTTGGTAACCGATAGGTTAACAAAGCGCGGACACGGAGTTGACGTGAATCAATGAGTATCCGCAATGCAGTTAACGTAAGGTTAACTGCAAAGAAGTATTAATTAACCTAGGATTGCAGAAACAACACCAGCACCAACAGTACGACCACCTTCACGGATTGCGAAGCGTAAACCT
>JBLIEW010000093.1:0-15155 GCA_047633255.1 Colwellia sp. | reverse complement strand
TATAGATGCCAGTTTAATCTTACCGTTATTTAAAAGAGGTGATCAGTTTTTTCTCAAATTGTTCAGCACTAATAGTTAAGTTGTTGTCAGTAATTATTTCTTGTAAATCAGCGATCTCTTTATTTACCTTAGCGATGGTTAACGTATTATCATCAAGTTGATATACTTGTTTTTGACTTTGATAGTAAAAACTTAAAATAATTAATGCATTTTGTTCTAAGTCTTTAGCTGCTTTTTTTACTTTTTTTACTTTACGGTAAATTAAATTTTGTATTTGCTTTACTTGCCAAACATAATAAATTTCTTTGAAAAAATCTGATGTTTTTAAGGTATGTAGCGCAGCCATACAAGCAAATAACGACAATGCAACGCCCAATAAGTTATATCTAAAATTATTGACCTGTTCTTGTCCGAAGCTGAGGATCAATAATTGTCCAAAAATTAACGCTAACACTAACAATGTGGCAATAAAGCCAACGATAACGATGTTTAAGTGTTTTCTATAACGCGCTTTGTCTATATTCATTAATTGCATTGGGGTTTGATTTCCTAAAAAGTATTTTAAAATCTATCTACTTAACTATGTACGATCAAGTATATCAATATTGTTAATCTTGAGCTTGATTTAGAATGAGTACAGCCAAATTAATTTCACTTGTTATGTATCCATTTATTTCACTCTTAGGTTAAAGGTATTAATCTATTATCTTTAAGCCCGAATAACGTTTTACTTCACTGATAACCCCTTGTTGCCAGGTTTGCTTGTTACTCGCAATCGTCAGGTGTGTTTTTGCTCGAGTAATACCGGTATACAGTAATTCGCGTGATAACAGTAAGCTATTGCATTTATTAGGTAATATCATGGCAACATGGGAAAACTCACTGCCCTGCGTTTTATGAATGGTCATCGCGTACACGCTATCATATTTTGGTAATCTTGATGGTAATAGCGTTTTATAATCTGTTTCGCCATCAGCTGTTTTGGGCTGTTCAAAAAACGCCATTAGGTGATCACTATGACTAGAATGAGTACTAGCATTGCTGCTAACGCGCCAAAGCAAACCAATATCACCGTTAAAAAGCCCAAGGCGATAATCGTTCTCACTGATCATAATAGGCATGCCATGATAGTTTTGTTGAGATTGCCCCCACGGCTGCGCAGCGTTAACCGCCAATTGCTCTTTTACCCATAGATTAATGGCATCAACACCAAACTCACCTTGGCGAGTAACACAAAGAATACGAAATTTAGCCAATAAAGCAAACGCATCATCAATATTATTGCACTTGCTAATACCTTGATAATATTTTTTTATTAACGGCGATAGCCAAGTAGGTAAATCCCCTTCAACTAACGCTAATTGACTTGCTTTACTTTTACTCTCTGTTTGCAACAACTGCCAACTTTGCAACTTATCTCCTTTAATAACATGAGCAGCTAAACGGCCAATCCCCCCTTCACCATCAAAACGGCGACTGGTCACCAAAAAGCTAAGATGATCACTATGAGTTTGTGTTCGCTTATTTTGTCTTTGATTAGCTTGATTAAAGGCATCATTCAGTTGTTGCACATCTAATTGACAGACTTGGGCTAAATAATTAGCATTATCTGGGCTGTAACCCGAATGCGGTCTAGGCGCGATATCCGCTAAAACACTACCAACAGCAACCGAAGGTAATTGGTCAGCATCACCGAGTAATATAATTTTGGCATTACTTTTTAATGCTCTAAATATGCGTGTCATCATAGGTAAATCAACCATAGAGACTTCATCTATTAATAACACATCGCAGCTAAGGCGATTGTTTTGATCGTGCCTAAAGTTAGGGCTGTTAGGAATAACCCCCAGTAAACGGTGTATAGTTTTCGCCTCGGTTGGTATTGCCGCCAAAACATTTTCATTAATTAACGCTTTAAAACCGGCAACCGTATTAATAATCGATTCGGATAAACGTTGTGCCGCTTTACCTGTGGGTGCTACTAAGGCTATTTCAAGAACTGGGTTGTGACTTAGTTCGCTAGTATTATTGTTTGTGTTTAGCATGACTAAAGCGGCCAATAACTTGGTCACGGTGTAAGTTTTACCCGTACCAGGGCCACCAGCAATAACGGTAAAATTTTTATTCATCGCATTGGCCACCGCAAGCTGTTGCCAATCAATCTCTGGTGCTTGCTCGTTCACTGTCGATGGAAATAGTTGCTGAAGGACACGGCTAATATTTTCTGCTGATATAGGTGATCGCTGGGTTAATCTTGTTTTAAACTCTTGTGCAAGCCCTTGTTCAAATTGATAGTAACGACGTATATATAGGCTGTTATTTTCAAATACGATAGGTTGCTGTGCATCCGCCCTGATATTAAGTGCAGTTAGGCAATTGAATAAAGTGTCTTTATCCGGAAAAATAAAACCTTGATGACTATATTGCCCTTGGTCGTCAAAAGCGACGGCCCAATTTTTTTCTGCAAGCTCGGTTAACGGCAAACAAGTATGACCTGATCGTAAACTAACGCTTAATGCAAACAATACATGACTAAGCGTTTGTACTTGCGTGATTGATAGCTTGGTTGAAACTTGGGTTGAAAACTCATTCGACACCTTTAATGCGGTTAGCATTTCTTTTGCAAAAAAATAATCAATGGCTTCAATATCAGCTAACTGCTGTTGTGCTTGAAAAAAGCTGTTATAAACGTGCACGATTATGTTTCCTCCTTGGTCGATTCATTATTGCTTGTAGAGCCTGTATCTAAGGACTCTTTATCTAGCTCTTCACCTACGCCTTTACCGAGAAAAAGACAATCTAAAGCTGTTAACTCATCAAGCAGGATTTTGCGAAAATAAACCCCTGCACCGCCGTATTGCTCATCATTGGTCATGCCGCGCAAATAGAGATAATAAATACCCCCAAAATGTTGCTCTGCATTGTAATCAGTCACGTTTTGCTGTAAATACCGATGTAAGGCTAAACTATAGATAAGGTATTGTAAGTCATAATAATTTTTTTCAATATTATGACGTAAAGCGTGATGATTATAATCAGTGAAATCGTCACCTAAATGGCTAGACTTATAGTCACAAACATAATATTTACCCTTGTGCTCAAACACTAAATCAATAAAACCGTGCATCATGCCCTTTAATGATTGATAGCTTGGTAATCTAACGCGATTCACAGCATAAACTTTATTGGGGTCAACCAAGGCAGAGTTTCGATGATCGGTTAGCAATTTAGCTAACCTACTCATACTCGCTTCTTCCATCGGAAAATAAAATTCACTTTCGCGTAGTGTTTGCTGCAGAGGAATATCAGCCAAACAAAATTGACCATCACAAAATGTATCTGTTTCAGTCTCCTGTGTGGCAATAATTGATTTAGAAATAATTGACTCTGAAATAAAGGCACCTGAAATAAGGGGTGTTGCCACTATTTCATCAAGCCAAGTAATAAGATCCTCCTCAGTAAACCCAGAAGTTAATTCGCCATATTTAACTAACGGCCACTTGATGCTTTCTTGCCAGTTATTTACTTTTTCATGAGAAGTAACAAAGTCACTGTGTTCTAAAATATCATGTAGTAAATTACCACTGTGCGCACCTTTGGCTAGTTGAAAACGTAACCGTAATTTATTGTGGTTAGTGGTTGTTATACCAAGGTTATCTAATAGCTCAGTATCTCTATCAGGTGTTGATACCCCACCGTGTCGTAAGTTTCTACTTAACGCAGAAAATGAACTTAACCACCAATCACGCTCGATCTTACCATTAAACTTACTCACTTCAGGTAGTAATGAACCCGTTGAATCAAGGTTGTTTCGCTGATATACATCAACATCAATTGCGTCAAACGAGACTTGTTTTAGCTCTATTGCTTCGGGTGATTTCGCCATTAGTTGTTGTAAGTTTTTTACTATGTCTTGCTCTGCCTGCCACTGCAGCGTTTTGCCAAGTGGCGATAAGGCATATTTATCAAATGCTGTGGTAAATACATAACATCGGCTTTCTGCGCGTGTTATCGCCACGTACAACAAACGAATGGTTTCGGCATAAGCTTCATTAGCCATAGCAGCTTTGGCTTGTTCATCGCCATCTAAACTTAAACACAATTGACCTTGCTCATTGTGATATTCAATATAGCTTACCGATTTATTACCAAATTTAAGTGGATCTTTATGACGGGTCGCAAACGGAATAAAGACAATTGGATATTCTAATCCTTTCGCGCCATGTTGCGTGACTATGCGAATTAAATCACCGTCACTTTCAAGGCGTTGTTCTGCTTCTAGTTCACTATTAGCGGCGTTACTCTCTAAACTGCACTGTTGTTCAAACCAATAGAGCAGCTCTTGAGGCTGTAAAAATTTTTGGCTTGCGGATTGTAAAATTTCAAATAAATGCAATAAGTTAGTTAACGCTCTATCTTTATCCTCTAATGCAATTTTAAAATGCTGATGCATTAGCTTTATCGCCATCGCAATAAAACCTTGTCGTTGCCATTGTGTTCTATAATCAAAAAAGCTGAACTTCAGCGTTTGATAAGCCATTTCATCTTGTTGAAGCGTATATAACGCAGGGGCATCAAAACCTAGCAGACCACAGGCCAATGCATTTAAATATAGCCGTTCATCTTCAGGTGCTAATATTCCCTTCAATACACTGATCAGTTGCTTGGCTTGTTCACTGTGAAATAAGTTTGCCCGATCAGATAAAAATACGCTGGCTAAGTTAGCCGCTAACAATGCTTGTTTGATATCAGCAGCCTCGCGGCCATCACGCACTAAAATAGCAATATCTTGCGGTTTAATGTCTTCATCTGTTAATAATTGGACTATTTCATTGCCGCACCACGTAGCCATTAACGGTCTATCTGACTGCTTGGTGTCATCCTCATCACTAGAAAAATGAATAAATTGTAGTGCTTTAGCTTTGCTACTTGGTTTGCTGCCTGGTTGCCTGTCTGTTTTGCCTGCATTAACCGATTGATACGGAATACCGTAACCAAACACTGTGTTATTGCCATCTCCTAGAAAAACCTGATTATAGGCATCAACCATATCAGGACTTGATCGCCAGTTAGTATCCATCAGCCAGTGATAGTCACAGTCATTACGTGCACTTAAATAAGCAAAAATATCACCACCACGAAAACCATAAATAGCTTGTTTAGGATCGCCAATAAGATAAAGAGCCGGATCGCCCTGTTGAATTTTATCGTATTGATCTTGAAACTTTTCACTTGCAATTGTTTTAATAGGCTCTTGGTAGTAAATACCTTGTAAAATAGCAAATTGTTGGGGATCAGTATCTTGAAATTCATCCACAAGGGCTACTGGATATTGTGCTAATAATGTTTTAGCTAACCGACTATCTTCTTCACTTTTTAAACAATCCGCTAAGGTATTTATTAAATCGTCAAAGTCGAGTAAGTTATGTTGTTCTTTTGCTTGTTGAACTTGCTCACGCATTTGATAAATAGCCGTACGTACTATTTGATAAGCTTTGGCTTTATTAATATTTTTAGCTAAGTCTTTAACATCGCCTTTAATTTGTTTACTGCTTTCTAACACTTGGGCAAGCGCGGCTTTAAATGCCTTAGGATGTCTATTCCCGTTAAGCAAGTAGTCTGGCATAGGCTGTTGTATTGCAACGAGTAACGCTTGTTCATTGTCACATGCACTTAATTGCCCTAACCAGGCTTGTAACTTAACTAACTCCGCCGCCCTCTTTTCTTGTTCGTCAGCTTTTTTATGCGCAACCAAGCCTTCATTAAGTAAACTTAACTCAGCCGTAATAGCGCTGTTTGCTTGCTTAGCTAATTGAGTGAATTTATCCACTAAGCCTTGAACATCAAGGACAGACAACTCAGTTCTATGTGAAATAGCCTTGGCAAAACTACTAACAAAAGCTGTTGGTGTGGCCCAAAATTGAGCGACTAAAGCAAAAGCATCACTGTTTTGTTTAGCCAGTTGTCGATACCAATCTTGACAAGCTTCTAAAATCAAATCATTACTATTGGTGGACATGTTGGCGTTAAAGGGTAAACCACTAGCAAACGCGTGTTGTGTTAGCGCCCGTTGGCAAAAGCCGTGAATGGTAAAAATAGCGGCTTCATCTAAAAATAATAAAGCGCGTTTTAGCAAAAATTGAATTTTATCAATGTCTACACGTTCACTAATGGCTTGAAAATAGGGTTCCTTTTCACATAATGCATGCCAATTAGTTAACGCGTCACGAATACCTGCGTCTATTCGTCCACGAAGCTCTTGTGTAGCATCTTTGGTAAAAGTCATCAGCAAAATTTCTTCTACTTTTAACTCTCGCTCTAGTATTAATCGTAAATAAATACGAGTGATATTATAGGTTTTCCCTGTACCGGCGCTAGCTTCAATTAAATGTCGCCCCGTTAAAGGAATAGTAGCCGCGTCTAAATTTTTTAAATTCATTTCTGTAGGCATTAGCAACTAGCTCCTTTGGTTGTTTTTACCTTACTTTTGATAGCATTAGAAGCACTGGTTTTTTCCTTTACGACACGGCGATACAATCCTTGATAAACAGATTCAATTTGCGGTAATAAGGTGTCAATGTCTGGATAGTGTGGCCAAAAGTAATGGATATAAGCGTCTGCGCCAAAACCGGGTATAGACCCTGTTGGCATCGAAGAGCCTTGCCAAAATTGATCGAATCGCTCTTGCGTCAATTCAACTCGTTTTCCTCGTGACTCTTTAAAAACTTGAGCCGCCAAATCACCATTAAACATTAACGCTTGTTTTTGCCCTTGAGCATAAACCGCTAGTAACATCATCAACTCAGCTTTAGCGTCTTCAGCTCCTTCATTACTAATAAAATATTGCTCAACCTTTTGGGCCTTAGTATTAAAGTAAAAACCGCGAGTTTGTTCTATTTTGTTTAGAGAACTAAGCGGGCTAGTACTCGCCTGTGTTGTGGTACTATTTTGTTGTTGCCACACTTGCAAGATTAAGTGATGTAAATACAAGGTAAATAAATCTTTAGGTTTGGCACTGGAACTACGATAAAAAACCAGTTGCGAGCCCGTATGGCTCATTTTAACGGGTAATTGTGCACTAAGTGTTAACCTTTGTTCAGGCGAGTTACTCACTTGAGTATTTTCGGTATTTATATCGATATTCATACCGTTATAGGTATTGCTAAGCACTATTTGGCAATCAACTAACTCAGGATTATCACAACCTTGATCAATAATTTCTTGCGCGAGTTGGTTACTCGCATCAAGCGCATCATCAAAATGTGCTTGTGTACTGGGTAAGTCAGGAAATTTACCCGATAAAGACGCAGTATTAATGACTTGTTCGATGCTCGCGCTATTTTTTGTTGCTAGGCTAGCGGCAAGCAAGTCTTGTTTTAGTAAATAATTTTCCAGATGATTGGCGCTGAAAGGTTCAACATCATCTAGGCTTACCTCCTTACTATCTAAATATAAATTAAGTACTTGTTGAGCAAAAACTTTACTGGGATGCTGAAAGAATCGAATGAGTTCAGTGGCACTTATCGTGTTAACTGTGTCTGCTATATCACACGCATCAACCAACAATGGAGCTTGTATTGCTTGAGTATGCTTATTTTGACCTAACGTTAACCAATTAGCATCAAAGCTGGGCTTAAAGCCGGCCTCTCTAGCTAAGTAGTTATCCTCACTGTATGGCTGCATTGGCATTTGATGAACATCAGAGTTTTCTTGTGCGAACTGCCAACCATAACCTTGCGCCAAATAGTCCATTAATTCTTTTAATACTAATGAAGGTTGTTTCTCGTTGTTGTTTCTAATATTTCGTCCCTGATAGCTCAAATACAACGCTTTTCTGGCCGAAATAAGTGCTTCTAAAAATAAATAGCGATCATCACCACGACGAGATCTATCACCTAATACCGCTTTACTTTGTGCGATTAAATCAAAACCTAAAGCCGGACGCTGCCTTGGGAACTCACCATCATTTAACCCTAATACCGCGATTACTTTAAACGGAATACTACGCATAGGTAACATGGAACAAAAAGTCACTTGTCCCACCATAAACTGTTTACTGGCATCCCCTTGACTGAAATGATTATTCAGAAAATCCACAATGATAGCTAGTTCAATTTCTTCGCCAAAATGCGCATGTTCACAATATTCAACTAATGATGATATTGCTTGTTCAATAATGGTAATACTGTTATCAATTTGATTGTTAGTTTGGTGAACCCCTTGCTCAGTAGTATTGCTTGAAAAAACAAGTCGAGTGGAAAAAAGCAGCTCAAGTTGAGTTAGTAAAAAACTCTGCCATGTCTTAGCGGTTCTTGCGCTATTAAGCTGATGGGAAAAATGCTGTAATTGTTCGATAAACAACATTAATTGGCCTAGTAAAATAGCATCATCACCTTCAACAACACCCAGTAATAATTGGTCTTGATAAATGCTGTTGGTATCAGAATAAGCAAAGCCTTGTAACAAGCGCGATAAGCCCTGCTGCCACGTAAAACTATTAGTTGCTTGTTCGCCTAACAATGCTTCTTTATGCGCTTGATCTAAACCCCAATGAATCGTGGCTTGCTGCAACCAAAGGCTTATTTTTTCAGTGTCTTCAGCGTTGATAGCAAATTTGTTGGCAACCGCAGGTAAACGAATAAAACTTAACAATTGCGATACTTGAAAGCGCGAGTCAGGTAAGGTTAACAGTTCGCTAAAAGCGGCAATTAATGGGTCACTGTCTTTAGCACTGCGATCAGCAATGGAGCACGGTAGCGGTGGTACTTCATCGGTTAAATCTTGCCAACCTCGGGTAAATACCGCATTAACATAAGGTGCATATTGTTCTATTTGCGGGCACATAACCAAAACATCTTTTGGCGTTAGCTTGTCTTTGTTATTGGCAGTATCATTAAACTGATGAAGTAAGTAATCGTGCAACGCTTGTACTTCACGTAGCGCACTATGACAACTAACAATAGTGATTGAATCGTCAACTAAAGGCGAAACTTGCTCTGTCTCGTCATTTTTATCTATTGCATCGCTAAGCTCTAAAATATCATTTTGTAATTGATGCAAAATGCACGCTGATGAGGTTGAGTCTTCATTGTCATCTTGGTCACCATTATTGTTACTGGCTTTAACAAACAATTCAATATTAACAGTACTGTAGTCTTGTAATAATGCTAAAAACTCACGGCCCTGTTGACCAAAGTTTGCCAGTAACGGGTTACCAATAAATAAATGTTCATCATTATTAGCACCGCTTGACCAATGGGATAATTTTTTTATCGCTTGTTTTTCATTAATAATATCGCCCCAGTAAGAAAAGCAGGGATTTAAATGAAAAAAGTCGACATCAATGTATTCACTCAGCGCATTAATAAAGTTTAACCACATCGGCGCCATGGTATTAATACCAAAAAAACTCATGCGTTTAGGCAGAATATTGGCATCCTTACTCAATTTTTTGGCAATATTAGCAATCGCATCATTAAGTAATTCAACTGGATTATAAGGTAATTGACTAATAAGTAACTGCCACAACTTGGCTTGCCATTTATTCTCTACGCTAAGGGGAATAACTTCTTCACCCCGCTCCCATGCATCAAGCCAGTCTGGGCGAAAAATCAAATACTGCTCGTACAAGTCGGCCATTTGACCTGCTAATTGATACCGTTTTAAATTAGCTTTACTTGAGGTTTCTAAGGTCGAATTTGAGGTGGTAGGATCAAGCCAATAACACGTCGCTGGTTTAAAACCTTCATCACTGATGACCTTGTCGGTTGCTAATAAGGCATAAATTCGCCAAGTAAGTACTTCTCTTGAATAAGGTGACTGATCAGGTACTTTTTCTTCGCTAGCCAACGTTCTTATTAGCTGCCATAAATATTGTGCCGGTAACGCGTAACGCATATTCATGCTAATTCCGCGTTCACTAGCGATAGCGAGGTTAAGCCAGTGTTGCATACCGGCATTCTGGACAATGATCACTTCTTGGTTGAAAACACCGATGGGAGATACTTGGGAAATTTTATTAAGTAATGTTAACAAATTTTCCATTTTGTTAGCGGGATAAAGGTTAATCAATACTGAGCCTATTTACTAAAGCTTACTAGAATTTAATAAATAAATTTAACCATAAGCATGAAGTGAACACCATTGATTTAGGTAAATAATTGCCCGTATGACCGTTTATATTTTTTATTGGTTAGTTTTTATAGAATTAATATACATCTAATTGATAATCATTATTATTAGTGTTAAGATTACCTCGTTATTAATCAAACGAGTTACATGGCCTAATTATGTATATTTGCCTTTGTCATGGTGTTACCGATACACAAATTGAAACTGCTGTAGAAAACGGCTTAGAAACGATGAAGCAACTCAAAGACACGCTAAAAGTTACTTCACAATGTGGCAAGTGTTGTCAGTGTACAAAAAAAGTACTAAATAAAAAGCTTATGCAAATTGCAGAAGCTCAGTTGGCTGTTGCTTAGAAAGTTACCCAACTACAATTATTCTAATGACGATTAAATAGACTCCATTTTAGATTGTATATAGTTTTCAATGCCCGCATTTTTAATAAAGTACTGTTGCTCATCAATCCAGTCAACCTGCTCTTCAACATTTCCAAGCAGTTTTTTGGCTAAATCTCTACTGATATAATCTTGTTTTTGTTCACAGCTTTCTATTAATGTTTTTAATACTTGATGTGATTTATATTCTAAGTTTGCATTAGACTGCAACATTTCAGCGGTATTTTCACCTATATGTAATCGACCTAGTTCTTGCAAATTAGGCAAACCTTCTAAAAATAAAATTCGCTCAATAAGATCATCAGCTTGTTTCATTTTTAAAATTGACATTTTATAATCTGCTTTATTCAAGCCTTCTATGCCCCAGTTTTTATACATGCGTGCATGTAAAAAATACTGGTTAATGGCAATTAACTCAATGGCCAAGGCTTTATTGAGTAAGGTGATAATATCTTTATTACCTTGCATAAAAACCTCCTTAACCTGCTAAATGATTACCCATATGTGATTGAGTATAGTTTTGTAAGCCCATCTTATTAATTAGGCCGAGCTGTTTTTCTAACCAATAAATATGATCTTCTTCGGTGTCTTCCAATAATTTCAACAACATTTCTCTGGTTTGATAGTCTTGTTCATTCTCACATAAAAGAATCGACTCTTTTAGTCCCGCTACCACCTCCATCTCAAGTAATAAATCATTTTTGAGCATTGATATTACATCGTCACCAATAAGTAAGTCTCGTCGGCTAGTTAAATTAGGTTTGCCTTCTAAAAACAAAATACGTTTTATTAATGCGTCGGCATGAGTTATTTCTTCTTGCATCTCATGATCTAGCTGTGCGAATAACTTGTCTAACCCCCAATCTTGATACATACGAGAATGAGTGAAATACTGATCAATGGCTGCTAACTCGTTATGTAATAGGGCATTTAAGCTCTCAATTACTTTTATATTGCCTTTCATGATTTACCTCATTGTGAATACTTAAAAACACTTAAAAAATATAGTATAATTAATTCATAATAACAAGGTGTATCATTATAAATGTATAAATAAACCATTGTTTTTAATATAAATTATTCTCATTAGTATTTGCAGGGTATTTATTCTATTGTGACTGTTTAATGATCATAGAGACTGATTTGAGGAGTATTTACTATTCGTAATCGTAAAACTAAAGGAATGGTATTAGATAAATAACTGGAGTGATACAGGGGCGAAAGCCCCTGTAATAGGCTATGTTAGCTAGAGAATTATAATACTGACTTGATGTTAAAGCGTTTTAATTCCCATATTGTACAAGGTAAAAGCAAATATATCGGCATATTGGCTAATCGTTTTACTTGCGGGTGTCCCCGCGCCATGCCCACCGTTAGTTTCAATACGAATAAGCATAGGTAGTGCTGCTGTTTGCGTTTGTTTTGCTTGTAACTGCGCAGCGAATTTAAAAGAGTGTGCTGGCACCACTCTGTCATCATGATCGCCAGTAGTCACCATTGTCGCCGGATATTGAACGCCTGATTTCACATTATGTACGGGGGAATAAGCACGGATATAGTCAAACATCTCTTTGCTTTGCTCAGATGTGCCATAATCATATGCCCAGCCTGCTCCAGACGTAAACGTGTGGTATCGCAACATATCTAAAACACCCACTGCAGGTAAAGCCACTTTAAATAACTCAGGACGTTGCAACATCACTGCCGCTACTAACAAACCACCATTTGATCCGCCTTGAATGGCAAGGTAATCACTTGAGGTATAATTTTCTGCACTTAAGTATTCTGCTGCTGCAATGAAATCATCAAAGACATTTTGCTTGTGCATTTTTGTGCCCGCATCGTGCCACTTGCGGCCATATTCACCACCACCGCGTAAATTAGCAACAGCATAGATCCCACCCTGCTCCATCCATATTGCTCGCGTAATACTGAACGAAGGAGTTAAACTGATATTAAAGCCACCATAACCATATAAAATAGTGGGGTTTTTTCCGTCAAGTTCTACGCCCTTTTTGTGGCTGATAATCATTGGGATTTTTGTGCCATCTTTTGATGTATAAAATACTTGCTTGGACACATAGTCTGTACTGTCGAATTTCACTTTTGATTGATTAAACTGCGTTGTTGTTCCTGTTTTTATATCAAAAGCTAATGTGACAGACGGTGTAGTGCTATTAGTAAAGGTAAAATAAAGCGTCTTAGCTTTTGTTTTACCGCTAAGAGAAGAAGCCGAGCCTGCGCCGGGTAATTCAATCTCACGTATTTTATTGCCTTGGTAATCATATTGATAAACCTTATCAATGGCATCAACCATATATTGGGTAAATATATAGCCCCCCCCCGTTGAAGCATTCAGTACATTGTCAGTTTCTGGCACTAAGTCAGTCCAATACTCAGAAGTTGGATTAGCGACATCAACACGGACAATTTTTTTATTATCAGCATCAAGATTGGTCACCAAAAATAATTGACTGCCTTGATTATCAATAATATGGGTATCTGATTGAGTGTGATCTAAAATAGTGATTAATTTACTGTTTGGTTGGCTTAAGTCTTTCAGATACAAATCATTCCCTGAGGTTGATACCGAACCTGAAATTAATAAATAACGGTTATCATCAGTAACAGTTCCACCAACATAACGACGTTTTTGCTCAGGCGTTGCCCCAAAAATCACTTCATCATTTTGCTGTGCGGTTTTTAGCTGGTGATAATAAAGTTTATGTTGATCTGTTTTCGCTGATAGTTCACTGCCCACTGGCTTGTCATAACTTGAATAATAAAAGCCTTCATTTTTATACCAGGCTATATCAGAAAACTTCACATCAATTAATGTTGGCTCTAATGCCTTTTTTGTTTTTGTATCGATAATGATTATTTTACGCCAATCACTACCGCCTTCAGAAATAGAATACGCCAATATTGAGCCATCATGAGAGAAACTTAACTGACCTAAAGACGTAGTAGCATCATCACTAAAGGTATTGGGATCTAAAAACACCTCAGCACTGGATTGCGCTTGCCCGGTTTCATACCGATACACCACGTATTGATCTTGTAACCCATCATTTTTATAGAAATAAGTATAAGCACCTTCAATAAATGGCGCACCTACTTTTTCATAATTCCAAATATCAGTTAAACGTTGCTCTAACGTATCACGATACGGAATTTGTGCTAAATAACTTGACGTGACACTGTTTTGAGCACTTACCCACGCTGCAGTATCATCACTGCGATCATCTTCTAACCAACGATATGGATCGGCAATATCAGTACCAAAATAGGTGTCAACAACACGGCCTTTTTTAGTCATTGGATAGTTTAGCTTTATTTTAGCGGTTGTGTTTTTGTCTTCATTCATAGTTTGTACATCACTATTGTTTAAATTACTTTGCCCAGAACAAGCAATAATGCCATTACTCAGAGTTATTGCGAGTAACAGAGGGAAATATTTTTTCATACCACTTCATTTTGTTAAAAAATTGTTAACACACTCTACTTTTTTTTAGGCAACTATTAAAGCTTATTAATCGATAAAACATGATAAACCTTTTCACAATCAGTTAAGTAAGCCTGAATTTATTGTGTTGACGAAGTCACTGGTTGATGTGGCGTTAAATGAATGGTAGCAAAAAACACTCAAGGTTGGTTTTATCAATTAATGGAGTCGATAACACAAGGTGTGATATCAACACTGAAAAAAAATGGCAAATCATAATCTCTTAATGATTTGTTTTTGAGTCAATTATTCGACACTATTGATAAAGCTTACTGTCAATAAAGGCTGAGGATAATTGTTGATAAATACTGTCAATTGTTGGACGTTCAGTAATATGTGAAAAGAGTGTGGTGTGAACATTCGCTTGCACTCGCTCTGTTTTATCACACAAGGCATAACACAAGTTGACTGGTTTAATTATTTCGTCTAACAACACATCAATTAAGATAAATGCCTGCGCGAGTACAATTTTTCCGCCACCTTTTTTTAAGATCACACGCTGCGCCGTGCCAACAATTTTCTTTCCATTAATATTCAAATTGTAGTCACCGTCACAATAGGAAAATTGCGTTGCATGCATTTGGCTAGTTAAACCAAATTTTTTGAAAAATAGACTTAGTACAGCGCATAAATTTTTATAGGCTTGGGAAATAGAATACGGCGTTTCGCTTGACCATAAATACAGGTGAGATAAGTTAATAATACCCTGACATTGCGGTACCGGTGCACCACCGGTTTTACGTGAATGTAACTGCCAACCGTCGGCGAGTAGTCCCGCTGTTAGTGTGTCTGATTCTGGCCATTTATTTCCTGCGGGTAAAACCAATGTCGATTCTTTAGCTTGCCATAATAGTAAACATTGTGTGAGCTCTTCAGCCTGTATTTGGGTAATTAATTCGCTCTCTTTGGTAAACACACGCTCAACCGTGGTATCGCGATAGCGGAGTAATTTTTTTCGATTCTTATTCATGATGACAATCTACATTAATTAACGTTATAGCCGTGACCATTCAAAATTAAATAGCTCAGGTACTCTGCATCAAGCATTTTAAATGATTACAAGTATAACAGCCTGATACTACTCTATCATAAGTAATATCAGGCTGTTATAAAACTAGCGGTAGTAC
>JBLIEW010000092.1:0-16052 GCA_047633255.1 Colwellia sp. | reverse complement strand
CTTGATTTTACTGGATAACTTGCGATGTAAAATAATCGGTACTTTTCCAACTTTAGGAATGCTGATAGCGCCATTCTCTATGCGAATACAATTTGAATTATTAACGCAACGAAAGCTATCATCGTGAAGCTTTTTAAGTTTAAAACTGATTTTAAATGTAGGGAATTGTTGAGCGTGGCCTTTGGTGAAGGAGTTTTTCAAAGCAACTTCAAGATCACGAGCCACTTGTTGTGATGCCGCAGAATCAAAGGCTTTCAACCACGAAAATTCTTCAAACTTTTTTAAATCCCTAATCAGTCCGGCCATTTCATGGTAAAACACAAACGTTTTATCGTGCTGATATCGACGCATATTTTCAGACAATAACAGGTTCCATACGCCACGAGCATATGCCCCAAACTCAACGAGTTTGACTTCCTGCTCTGCTGTCGGTTTGAGCCGATAATTGTATCTGAGCGTCTTTTTCATATACTGTATAGACTACTGTATAAGCCGAGATTGTCAAGTAGAATGACAAACTCTAATTGCTCTGCATTTAATTCTCGTAGTTAAATATCGAAAACAATGTTAGCTTTATCGATTCATCCCAGCGACTAAAGATCACTGGGTTTTCTCGACAATTCTCGATAAAATACGGCTTAATTTATTTAACCCTTTACCTTTATTCGTTATTTTCCAAGCAATAAATAAATCTTGTTGGGGTGATTTTCCTGCTAGTTCGATAATAACAAGTTTCCCTGTTTTAAGGTGAGATTGAATTAGGCTTTTTGGTAAATATCCAATACCTATTCCTGCCATTATGGCTTCAATTTTCTGAGCAATAGAGCTAACGAAAAAATGTTGGCTACCTTCAATCATGTTCACTGACCATGGGATTTCATGGCGCGCCGAGTCATGAACAATAACACTTCGATACTTTGTTAGATGTTCCGGTTGAATAGCTTGCTTACCGTAGGTTAACTCATGTGCTTTATTTACCACTAAAACACTGTCTAGCTCACCTATTTTTATCGCTCTAATACCTTTTTGACTAGGGACAGGTGAGGGGGCTCCAATCACTAAATCGACCCTATCATCAATCAATGCTTCCCAGGTACCATTCATCACTTCTTCTTTTACGTCAATTTCAATATTTTGGTGCTCGTCTAAAAAACGTTTCAACCCGTTAAAAACCGGTTTTATATCGATAATTGAGTCACAAGCAATGCGAATTTTAGGCTCCCATCCATTGGCAATCGTTTGAGTTTGCTCTTCCAGTGAATTAATTGCACTTAATACTTTTCGCCCCTCTGTTAATAAATGCTTTCCTGCCGGTGTCAGAACAGCGCGACGACCTTGCCGCTGAAAAATTGTGACATTTAACTGCTCTTCTAGTTTTTGCACTATATAAGAAAGCGCCGAGGGAACTTTATTTAATTGCTCGGCAGCGGCAGCATAGCTCCCTCTATGTTCAATGGCGTCTAAGACCAGCAATGCTTCAACAGTGATAGGGGGAGAGAGCATAAGTTTATTTCCTGATCCGTTATTGTTCAGTTTTTTTGATGTAATTGAACAAATAATGGGACTTATTCAATGAATAATCAACTTATATAATAGCTACATACTTAATCAACAAAATTAGGAGTTTGTCATGGGATTAATAGTGAACGGTAAGTGGGTCGACCAATGGTACGATACCGACAAAAGTGAAGGTCAATTCGTGCGTCAAGATAGTCGTTTTAGAAGTCAAATCACCTCAGATGAAACAAGTGATTTTAAACCTGAGGCTGGACGTTACCACCTATATGTATCATTAGCGTGTCCATGGGCCCACAGAACATTAATTTTTAGAAAATTAAAGCAGCTTGAAGATATAATTTCAGTCAGTGTTGTCGAAGCTGAAATGATGGAAAACGGTTGGGAGTTTGGAGAAAATGGTGATCCACTTTATCATTTGAGTTATGCATACCAGTTATACTTAAAAGCTGATCCAACCTACCAAGGTCGTGTCACCGTCCCTATTTTATGGGATAAAAAGACCGAAACGATTGTTAATAATGAATCAATTGAAATTATTCGATTATTTAACACCGCGTTTAATGAGTTAACAGGTAATCAAGACGATTATTTTCCTCTGGCTTTAAGAGAAGAAATAGAAACTGTTAATAGTCGAATTTATGACACCATCAATAATGGTGTATATAAAGCGGGCTTTGCCACGTCACAAGAGGCTTATAATGACGCTTACTATGCATTATTTGACAGCTTAGATTGGTTAGAAAACCGTTTGTCTAAACAGAGGTATTTAGTTGGCGATAAAATTACCGAAGCTGATTGGCGTTTATTTACTACCCTTATCAGGTTTGATGCGGTATATCATGGCCATTTTAAGTGTAATCGCCAAAAACTAAGTGAATTTCACCACATTAGCAATTATGTTAATGAGCTTTATCAAGTACCTGGAATTAAAGAAACGGTGGACTTGGAATACACCAAAATTCACTACTACGCCAGCCATACAACGATCAATCCAACTCAGGTTGTACCCTTGGGTGCTGCGCAATACTTTGATAATCCTCATGATCGGGACCGCCAGTATTAACAGCGTTTAAAACTGTTCGCTATTGATAACAACTCGATGTTCTACAATCAATAAAATATCGAGTTTACTCATTTGCTAATTTAAAAATACATAATTAAAGCTACATTACGAGAATAATACCCATGATAAAACATTACCTAAATAACCGGCTAGGACAGGCTAACCACGGCTGGTTAAAGTCTAAACATCATTTTAGTTTCGCAAATTATTACAATCCTGTTCGTATGGGGTTTGGAAAATTACGTGTTGTAAATGACGATTGGGTTGCGCCAGGAACGGGGTTTCCTGCTCATCCTCACAGCAATATGGAAATTATCAGTTTTATTCGCTCAGGCTCGATAACCCACCAAGATAGTACAGGTAACAAAGGCGTAACAAAAGAAGGGGAGGTACAAGTGATGAGTGCCGGAACGGGTATTGTGCATTCAGAATATAACCGTAGCAAAACGCCGTTAACTTTTTATCAAATTTGGATAGAAACTAACAAACAGAACGTAACACCCCGTTGGGAAAGTAAAAAATTCCCAACAAAGTTTACACCTAATTTAACGTTACTTGTTTCTGGCTATGCTGAAGATAAAAGTAACGCGCTTTTTATTAACCAAGAAGCACGGATATACGCTGGAAAGTTAGCAAAAGGAACGGTTATTGAGCAGACAATTAAACACCAAGCTTATATATTAGCATCTAATGGAATGTTTAAGGTTGAAGATAACTCTGAGAGTATAACGATGAATAAAGGTGATGGCGCTGAAATAACTCAGTCAAAATCGATTACGATAAGCGCATCAACTGATTGTGAAGTTATTATTATCGATACTATAGATGAGTAATTATAAGGTAATAAATCATCTATAAACTTGATATTTGACCTCATCGTACCTACTTCATAACAACGTTAAACTATTAAAGTTCATTATGCTGTCCTATCTCTTGCCCATATTTATTGGCGTGTTGATTGTTGGTTACTCTATCGGTAAGCCGTATTGGCGAGAGTATCAACGCAACAAAATAAAAAACCAGCCGTTTAAAAAGGAGTGGCGAAAAATAATCCAGCAAAGAATGCCTTACTTTAGACAAATGCCAGCAGATTTACAGTTACAGCTTAAACAACATATTCAGGTATTTTTATCGGAAAAAAACTTTATTGGTTGTAACGGCGTTAACATAACGGATGAAATAAAAATAACGGTCGCAGCACAAGCGTGCTTGTTGTTACTTAATCGCAAAACTAATTTTTACCCTAAATTGGATACTATACTAGTTTATCCACGAGCTTTTATTAAAGAACAGCAAAGCATGCATACAGATGGCATATTACATACTAAAAAAATGGCCTTAGCGGGCGAATCATGGGGTTATGGAAAAGTTGTATTATCCTGGCAGGATACTTTAGAGGGGGCGAAAGTTCCAAATGACGGACGTAATGTTGTTATTCATGAATTTGCTCATCAATTAGATCAAGAAAACGGTAATGCCAATGGCGCTCCTATTTTAGGTAAAGGGCAAAATTATAAAGCTTGGTCAGAAGTGTTTTCTGTACAATTTGAACAACTTAAAATCAAAGCGAAAGCAGGAAAACCTTCATTATTTGATTATTATGGCGCGACAGAGCCTGCTGAATTTTTTGCTGTTGCCAGTGAAGTATTCTTTGAGCAGGCCCAACGGTTTCATGATGAATACCCAATACTTTATCAGCAATTAAAACAGTATTATAAAGTCGATCCTATTAATTGGTAATAAAAAGTAATGTGTTAAGCAGCGCATTAAAGTGTTTAATATATAGCGTTGAGGTAAGGTAATGTTTAGTAACCCATTAGCTGGGTATATCAGATAAAAAATAGAAGGCAAACCATGTGCGGTAGATTTAATGCGACATTTGATAAGGGGTTAAGAAAGCTATATACCCGTTTAGAAATCAACAAAATTATTGATAGACCAATCGACACACGTTTTGCTAAAGCAGCTGACACGATTTCAATTATCAGAAATATGGGTAATAATCGGCAAGTAGAAAATGCACAATGGTGGTTATTACTCACAGAAACAGACAATAGCTTCAAACCCTCAAAGTATACATCTTTCAATACCCGTTTTGATAAGTTAGACACCGAAGGTAGCGCAGGTTATCAGGCTTATCGACAGTCACGCTGTATTATCGCTGTTAAAGGATTTGGCGAAACCGAATTCGTCAATAAAAAGCCCGTTCATTATTATGATATGACAGCGCAAGACGGGGGTTTACTACTTGGCGGTTTATGCCGCGAATGGGTTCACAGTAAAACAAGTGAACTTAAGTTATCGTGCTCTATTATTACCTTACCGCCACACCCTAAATTAAAACATATTCACTCAAAAGCTATGCCATTAATTTTACCTCAAGAGAAAGGTTTAATTGATAGTTGGTTATCGACAAATGTTACAGATACCCAACAATTTTCTCCTTTATTATTACCACATATACCGCAAGCTTTAATAGCGCAAAGAATTGATAAACCGAATAGCTATCAAGCCATTGGTGAAGCAGAATTGATTATTTGACCTAAAAAATAAAGACTAAATAGCCACGAGACTATACCTCGAATCCGTTGGTGTTTTGATGGTATTCATATTCATACCGTTGAACTCGGAGGCCTTGGTACCACTTTATGACAAAGTGAGTATTGTTAATGATCCACCTCGTATTTATCAACGTATTTACATTAAATTATTTTATTTTGTAATACCAAATGAAATGCTGGTGCAAAAATAAGTTAACTAACGTTATCTACCCCAGTATTTTTTGTTATGGGTTTAAAAGAGATGCTAATGACGTATTTAAAACAGAGTATATGGATTATTTTTGTGGCAATTATCGGAACGGGAGTCGCTGTGGCTACTGAAGAGGCAAAATATAATGTTGTCTTTAAAGATGATATTTTTGAGATGCGAGCTTATGAACCTCATATGGTTGCTGAGACTATTGTCGATGGCGACTTTGAAGATGCGGGGAGCAATGCATTTAAACGCTTGTTCAAATATATCACTGGTAATAATACCTCTCAACAGGATATAGCAATGACCGCGCCTGTTACGCAAGGGACAGAAGGTGAAAATATTGATATGACATCACCCGTTGGTCAGCAAGGTGATAACGGGCTTTGGACGGTGAGTTTTATGATGCCTGCATCCTACTCAGCTCAGACCCTTCCCCAGCCGAAAGATCCTAAAGTGGTTTTACGACAAGTACCGGCTCAATACATGGTTTCCATTGAATACTCTGGCTTTTGGAGTGAAAAAAATTATATCAGTAATAAGGAAAAGTTAGACGCTTGGATAAAGAAAAATAGTTTTAAGGTAACAGGAGAGCCATTATGGGCTCGTTATAATGATCCATTCACGCTATGGTTTCTTAGACGTAATGAGATTTTAATACCAGTTGAAAATCCGCCTGCTAAAAGTGAATAATTATAAGCTATCCTATCAGTCAATGTATCTAGTAAAATAGCAGAGTACTCCTACCAATGGCTCTTCGATACTAATACCAAAGGTATTAAGTTGGTGATCAGTTTTAAGTGAGGATAAATATTCAAGAGCAAGGCGCTTTCTAGTATCAATACATGGAGAGCAGATAAATCAGCTGCTAATTGAGTGATTTATCTAGCCATCACTAGGGCATATCGTTTACCTTAGTACTATTCAAATATTCATGGAAAATAATATTGCAGCCCATTATTCAAATAACAGATGTTAATAAGGTTTATGCCACTGGTTTTCAAGCACTTAACAATATTAACTTAGCGATAAAACCCGCTGAAATTTTTGCCTTGTTAGGACCAAATGGTGCAGGTAAAACGACACTTATTAGCACTATTTGTGGCATTGTTGATGCGAGCTCTGGTCAAATTACCGTTGATGGTAAAGATATTGTCTCAGGTTACCGACATACGCGTGGGCTTATTGGTTTAGTGCCGCAAGAATTAACCACTGATGCCTTTGAAACGGTATGGACAACTGTTTCATATAGTCGCGGCTTATTCGGCAAAAAACCAAATTCGGCTTTTATCGAGAAAACACTTAAGTCCTTGTCACTTTGGGATAAAAAAGACAACAAATTGATTGAGTTATCTGGTGGTATGAAACGCCGGGTAATGATTGCTAAAGCACTATCCCATGAACCTGCCATTTTGTTTTTAGATGAGCCTACCGCGGGTGTTGACGTAGAGCTGCGTAAAGATATGTGGCAATTGGTCAGACAATTACGTAACGACGGCGTGACTATTATTTTAACAACACACTATATTGAAGAAGCTGAAGAAATAGCAGACCGCATTGGTGTCATTAAAAATGGTCAACTTATTTTAGTTGAAGACAAAGTAGCGTTAATGAATAAATTAGGTAAAAAACAATTGATCCTCGATTTAAAAGAGCCGTTAACTGAGATACCGTCAAATCTGGCCGATTTTAATTTACAGATTAAGAATGAGGGAATGCAATTAATTTATAGTTATGACACCGCCAATGAGTACACAGGAATTTCTGTTTTACTTCAGCATTTATCAACTGCATCTATTGCCTTTAAAGATATCAAAACAGATCAAAGCTCGTTGGAAGATATATTTGTCTCATTAGTAAGGGAAACAACATGAGTCGTTATTCAGTTGCAGCTATTTATAAATTTGAAATGGCCCGCACAAAACGTACTCTGTTTCAAAGTATCATCTCTCCCGTGATTTCAACGTCACTGTATTTTATTGTGTTTGGCTCTGCTATTGGTTCTCGTATTACTGAAATAGATGGCGTTAGCTACGGTGCCTTTATTGTGCCAGGTTTAATTATGTTATCGCTATTAACTCAAAGTATTTCTAATGCGTCATTTGGTATCTATTTTCCTAAATTTACCGGAACTATTTATGAATTACTTTCAGCACCCGTATCTTCTTTTGAAGTATTGGTAGGTTATGTAGGCGCGGCAGCGACTAAGTCGATTTTGTTAGCATTAATTATTTTAGCAACAGCACATTTTTTTGTTCCTCTTGAAATTATGCACCCATTTTGGATGTTATTCTTTTTAGTCATTACTGCTGTAACCTTTAGTTTATTTGGTTTTATTATCGGCATTTGGGCAGATAACTTTGAAAAGCTACAAGTAATACCGCTTATTGTTATTACCCCACTGGTTTTCTTAGGTGGCACTTTTTACTCGGTCAGTATGTTGCCACCGTTCTGGCAAACGGTAACGCAATTTAACCCGGTATTTTATTTAATTAGTGGCTTTAGATGGAGTTTTTATGAAGTGGCTGATGTCAGTTTAATAACAAGTCTTTGTGTGATGATGGGCTTTTTAGCTTTTTGTTTATTAGCCGTTACGTGGATATTTAAAAGTGGTTACCACATAAAACAGTAATATCGGCAACAGCTTTAAGCTGAATGTGATTAAATTTTAATTGTTGTTTCTATTATAAATTTTTAATCGCCTATCAACAAACTGGTTTTGATAAGCGATTAAAATATTATAGTGTTATGAATAAAAAATATCATCAAGAAGATTCAACAACCAGCGATGTAGTGGGTTGTTTTGTGAACGTTTGTGCCAGGCAACAATAACATCAAAGCCAGGAGGGTTCTCTTCCATTTCAATGGCAACCAACTTTGAGTCTGGTAACAATCTCGCCGGAAGAAAAGCAATAGTATTAGTTGCTTCTATTATTGCTGATGCTGACGAAAAGCTTGGCAGAGACATTAAAACATTTCTTTTCAGGTCTTTTTTTGCAAACCATGAATCATGCGAGCCTTTCAGGTTTGGTCGAGAAGGTGAAATAACGATTTGTGGAAGTTGTGCTATTTCTTTTAGGCTGTATTTCGTATCGCGATATATTGAGTTCTTACCGGTGACACATACATGGTGATCTTCAAATAAGCGCATATGGGGATAACCTTCTGGAATAAACTCAGGGAAGGTAAATACCAAATCAAGCTCACCTGTGACCATTAGTTGATTTAAATTGTCAGACTCGAAATCCCTAATGATAACTTTCAGGTTCGGCGCTTGTTTATTCATTTGCTTTAGTAATAAGGGCAAAATAGTGACTAAGGCATAATCAGAAGTGCTTATCTGTAAAACCCCCGATAATTCAGCGGGATTAAATTGTTCACCCGCTATCAAATTATCAATATCTGAAAGTATATTATTGACCTTATGTTCCATTTTTTCAGCAACATGGGTGGGGATCACCCCATTATTGGTTCTAATGAACATTTCATCATCGAAGGTGTTTCTTAATTTTTTCAGTTGTTCACTAATCGCTTGTTGAGTTAAGCCCATTAAGTTTGCCACTTTAGATAAATTTCTTTCCTGCAGTAGCAACTGAAAAACACGCAGTTGTTTTATATCAAGCCTATTGATACCACTAATATTTGTATCCTCAACAAGTTTATATTGTTTTTGTTTGTATTGAATAGAGTTTAGCATATATCCCATCAAAGTCATTAGTAGCAAACAGACAACCAGTTTAAGCAACTTAAATGAATCGCCATTTAATTTATTTTAATTTTTATCACATTTACGGAAATCAATAGAATGAAATTTTCACCCTTATTTAAAGAAACATTATTAGGCCCATACACCTTAAAGAATCGTATTGTTCTACCACCACTGACACGTTCACGAAGTGATCAGCCAGGTAATATTCCTAATCAATTGATGGCAGCATACTATTCGCAACGATCGGGTGCTGGTTTTATGGTAACCGAAGGAACTCAAATAGAGCCCAGAGGGCAGGGTTACGCATGGACACCGGGTATTCATAGCCCTGAGCAAGTGGCTGGCTGGAAAAAAGTGACCAAATCTGTACATGACGCGGGTAGTATTATTTTCTGCCAATTGTGGCATGTTGGGCGAGTTTCTCACACGTCATTACAACCGGATCAGCAAGCGCCTGTTGGCCCATCGGCATTAAAAGCAGATGCGGTTAAAGTTTTTATTGAAACAGCGCCAAATGAAGGGGCTTTGGCCGATCCGAGTGAGCCAAGAGCACTATCTACTGTAGAAGTTGAAGAACTTGTGCAGATGTATAAACAAGCAGCAATTAATGCCAAAGAAGCAGGCTTTGACGGCGTTGAATTACATTGTGCTAATGGCTACCTTGTGAATCAATTTATCTCTGAGCACAGTAATGATCGAACAGATAAATACGGCGGAAATTTAACAAATCGTTTACGTTTTCTTAAAGAAATAACTGAAGCGGTTGCCAGTGTTATGGGGCCAGATAAAGTTGGTGTAAGGTTTGCGCCATTATTTGAAAGTACAGATGAAGTTAGAGTGTATTTAGGCTTAGTTGAAAGTGACCCTCATCTAACATATATTGAAGCGATTAAAGTGTTAAATGACATTGGCATTGCTTATTTATCACTTGCTGAAGCTGACTGGGATAATGCCCCAGATTTACCTGGAGACTTTTATAAAGACGTCAGAAAAACCTTTGCTGGCTTAATTATGTATGCAGGTAAATATACCCCAGAAAAAGCGCTTCGAGTATTGACTGAAGGTAATGGTGATATTTTTGGTTTTGGACGACCATTTATTGCTAATCCAGATTTACCTGAACGCATTAAACATGAATGGCCATTAAATGAAGCGGATCCAGCGAGTATGTATGGCGGAACCAGCAAAGGCTATACCGATTATCCAGTATATATAAAATAGAGAAATAATTAGCCATGGATGGCAGACAGCATTGCGGCCAAATGACATCTTTTTTATCCTGCTATATAATTCACAAAGTTCTCGCTTTGTTTCTAAAAAATTTATAAGTAATAAAGGCTCGATGTTGAAGCTAGCCGTCCATTTAGCCGCCTGAATAATACTTCCCGTCTCGCTTAGTCTGTTTTTTATACTTTTTTAGCTCGTGATACTGTTTTTCGTTGAGGTGATTTAATAATGGGTCCTTTAAAAGTGCGTTTTTTTACCTATACACTACACTAAATTTATGCTTTTCATACTTTGGCCACAACACGGTGTTAAAGCATTCATTCAATCAGCCGCGAGAATTTCTAATGTTTAACTTAGCGCTTATAAAAGACAACGCCGATCAAATCTGCACTGCTAGGAAAATTCGAGATAATATTGGCTATTTATTGGCCGTGATTATACTTTTTGGACTGTCACTCTCGGCGGTGGCCGCCTCTAACGTCAGCTTTAGCAAAGCATATGGCGGACCGGGTGGTGCTCCCTTTGTCGATTTGGTTGCCCCAGGAGGTAGAATTTCGGCGATAACAATCCGCTCCGGAAAGTTTATTGACAGTATAAAGGTAGAGTATAGGCATACACATATTGTCAAGGGACCCTTGCACGGCGGAAGTGGTGGAAAAGCAATAACCTTTCGTCTTAAGAAAAAAGAATATATCATCGAATTTGGCGGCAAATCGGGGAAAGTCGTCGATTCAATTTATGTAAAAACTAATACCGGCCGAGTCATGAAGTGGGGTGGTAAAGGTGGCGGAAAAAGCTTTAGATTTACCGCGACAAAATCTACTCCTATTACGGGTATATGGGGCCGATCAGGTGGGTTAGTAGACGCCATTGGCGTCATACAAAAGTCTACGTTAACCAAAGGTGATAAGTCTGCCACCTTTGGGCGGTTGGGAAGTTTCAAACCTGACGAACAAGCTCCTGCTGACTGTGGTGATAAATGTGATTCCATGAACAGTAAATATTTTCCTAGGCAGCCTAGTAACCAGCAAGATAAAACCTTTTGGATAGAACACACCAACACGCTCGGTTCAGTGCTAAGAGCATTGGCAGGCTCCGAGAGAGATTACCAAAATTATCTCAAACAGGAAAAGGACCTGTGCAGTAGTTATATTCCGTGTCAGATCGATGCGCGTGGCGCTGCGATCGGCTTTGTGACCGGTGTAAAATGAATTCAAGAGCATATTTTCCCAACCGTTTTTTTTCGGCGTTGACGGTGATCCTGGTTTTAATAGCCTTGTCATCGACACTGTCCGCTTTATCCGCCTCAGCAGATACTGTTTCGGAACCCGAGACGGAATCAACTACACAAGTTAAATCACTGGGAGGCTTTAATTTGGCAGAAAGTGGCGTTGCAGACCCTGAGAAAACGACGATATTCCCCACGGTTTGGTGCGCCGACATTAGTAACGTGGACACGCAATTATCCTGTTGGAAGGCATACCGTAATGGCCTCGATTATTACCGCTTTGGGTTGAAGCATCGCGAAGATGTTTTAAAATGGCAGCACTTGTCGACAAAGATTATCCTGATTGTCGTTTTAATACTGGTAGCAATGGGACTCTATTTTGCATGGGTACAATTTCGTGATGGCACCACCGAGCAGGCATCAACTGAAATAGAAGTATCGACATCCAGCTTAAAAGTTAGCTCCCCTGTTTTGGGGGTGATTATTTTGATTGTGTCGCTAGCTTTTTTCTATTTGTACCTGATTTATGTTTACCCTATTCAGGAAGTCATCTGAGTCGATTGCTAAATTAACTGGACACCCAACATTTTATGATAAATGAAGTTGGCAGAAGTTAGTTCTTTTAAAAAAACAAAAAGTGCGTTATTAAATGTAGATGGCTACCTTATAATCACATTACGATATGGTCATTTTTCAGATGCTCGAACTGCATTTGAAATGGATGCAAACAGATTAATAGATGAGGCAAATAGTCTAGGTTTATCACTTGTTCTTTCTAAGCATGAGGGTGACAAACTCACCAGAGATGATATTTACGGGCATACTTTATGTTTTAAACAAAGTTTAATGAACTAATCACTACCTAAGTGCATGTTCTTGTGAGATATTAGGTTTAGTATATTACTATGTAATTGAAAAAACATCTGCAATGGAACCGTGATGCACAAAGGACAGTTAAAAAGCTGGAAAGATGATAAAGGATTTGGGTTCATTCAATCGAGTGACCTTACTCAAGATACGTTTATTCATATCTCATCATTAAAAGGCATGAGCAGGAAGCCTAAAATAGGTGATTTCATCTACTTTGAAGTAGAAAAGCAAGCTAACGGTAAAACTAAAGCGATTAACTGTCGTATTGAAGGTGTAGCAGCTAAAACGATACAAAGACATAAACCTCGTATCCATAGAAATCCCTCAGCGCCTAAAAATAAACTTGTGGTAATACTTGTGGTAATAGGTATTGGTGCTTTCGCATTTCAACGATTAGGTTTATCAACAGCTTCTACGCCTGCACAGCATATCCCCAATACTTCAGTACCAAGTGGATCGTTATTAAATCGCGCTTTCTCAGAGTCGAATTCTAATTTCTCCTGTGATGGTAGACAGCATTGCAGCCAAATGGCATCACGCGCAGAAGCCGAGTACTTTATTAAACATTGTCCCAATACAAAAATGGATGGTGATAGAGACGGTATTCCTTGTGAAAATGATTCACGGTTTTAATACCAACATGGAAATGAAGTAATACCTGCCAATAAATCAGCATTTGAACGGCTTAAATCTCCAACCGGCTCGGCTATTAATAAATACGTGAAATATGCCTACCTTGATAACGCACTCTTTGAGTTTTTAAAAAGCCCACAAATATTACCAAGCTTTTCATAGTGAAAGCAGGTTACATTATCGGCCATGGGTTGTAGATATAGATGATAGTAAGTTGGTCGATATATATTTTTAATACAGCCAAAAAAGCTCATTAACTTAACGAATTTTTGATGGGGCGTTCAGATCTAAATTTGGTACATGATTTAGTGAAGTAAATCTTGATGGCTCACATCAAATGGTAATAGTAGCAGCTAAGTTAGATGCTAGTTCTGAGCACGTAATAAACTATTAGATAACGCTGAGTATGTGGATATTCTTGAAAAAGAATTTCCAAAGGCAATAGGTGGAGACATGGAAGGGGCTTCACTCTCATCTGTATGTGAAAGGAAAAAAATAGAGTGGATTGTCATCAAAGGTGTATGTGATTGGGGAAAAGGAAAAGGAAAAGGTAATAATCATCAAAATAAAGCCGCTTACTCAGCTAATAATTTAACATATCATGTATTTTCTAAACCTGACTCATTTACTGATGT
Source organism: Colwellia sp. (assembly GCA_047633255.1). GTDB lineage: Bacteria > Pseudomonadota > Gammaproteobacteria > Enterobacterales > Alteromonadaceae > Colwellia. The sequence goes on along the minus strand of JBLIEW010000092.1, from coordinate 2,415 downwards.
ATCTAAGTTGGAATCATATGAAAGCTTCACTGAATCTATTGATTTTAATGCGAAAAAATGGACTCCCCTTTGGGCTTTAAATAGGCTCAGGTCAAATGTACTATCCGCTATGATTAGTGACCTTAAACTTTATGAAATGACAGGACTTGAAGAGGAAGTGTTATTTGCTTTACAAAATGATATAGATCATTTAGTAAATATATTCATGGCTATCCCTGACCTCTTACTGAACAGTAATAAACTAGAGTCATATCTAACTAGATTCAAAGAGGAGTTTTCTAGATGGGGAAGTGCTGAAGGAAGTACTAAACAGGCAGGAATACAAAGAGAGTCTTCATTAAATAAATTAAGTAAGCTTAGGGAAAAAATAGCTAGAGTAGTTAGGCGATCTAGTTTCAAGTTAGGTACTGGTCTTTCTGATGAAATTATCCCACCTCCAAATGACTGTTATGAGGAATCTGTTACAAATTACTCAAGTTTTTTCCTGAGCTTACAAAGATAATTCTGTAGTGCTTGAAGTTCAGCTATTGCTTTGTTGAAACTCTGACGTAGCTAATGTTCTCTGTCATGATTTTATACCGTCTGTTTTGGATCTAAAAACTCCACACTAACTAGCTACTTAGTTAGCCTCAATAGCTAAAAAAGACACTTCTAGGCAACGAAAATCAAGGCTGGTTTGACTTTACTTAAAGTGTACATAGTCTTTCATATGAATTGTCATCATAAGATTGATAATAAATAAATTTACCGATTATTTACCTTTTATGGTCAATGAGTTTGTATTTTGTGGAGGGTATACTACAGAAAATAAATTATTAGGATGAAAGCATGAAAAAATATACATCTATTGAATCTAAATTAATCGTCAATCACGTTTGTCGGTGTTTAGAAAGAAATGGTACTTCTCAAGAAAAGTTCTGTTCAGATATAGAATTAGATCCTTCACTATTATCTAGAGGTAAAAAAGGAAAAAAATTAAGTGATGTATATCTTTTAAAAATGGAAGAAATATACGGCTATCCTAATATAGGAAAAGGAGTATATACCAAAAGTGAACATTATCTCAGTTTAGATACTTTTATTGATGAATATCATAAGGTTCAAGAAAGAATTTTTACTAATTCACAAATAAAAATTCTCAAAAAGCCTGAAGTTATAGACCAAATTTTGAGAGGGCTAAGCATAGAAAACCATGATGTTAAGTTTCAAACATCAAAAAGAGCATATTTACTTTCTCAGCTAAATGAAATGATAAATGATGAGGCTTTTTATGATTGGTTTGACCTATATGAACCGCTTAAACCTATAAATACGCTCCAAAATCTTCTGAAAGGCACTGAAGAAGTACACATTGCAGTTGAAACCCCTAGCCTTGTAGATATTTTAAAATCTTACAATATGAAATATATAGAAGGATTTCCTATAGAGGCGACTCTGCAAAGGCTAGGTATGATGAACTTCCTTTTAAAGCCAATTGAACGCTTTGATATTACTAATCCTCAAACATGCATAATTCCTACTCAAAAAGAGCTGGTAATTTCTGGTCATCTTATTATAGAAGAACGTATTGTCTTAAAAGAATGCCATGATTTAACTACAAGAAGGTTTAAAGACATTGTAGTAAATAATAGCCTTAAAGAGCTTTCCCTTCGAAGCATAAATACAAGTCGCTTGTTAGAAGGTGAGTGTTCAACGATGAATTATTCTGAGGTCCAACTTAAGGTTTTCTTAGGAGAGGAAATGGGCTACCACTTTTTATTGGATTTTAAGGGCAATGATAGTCGAAGTGTCGTTATTTCGATAGAGAATAATAGTGAGGTAGTATTTGAGATTAGTAACATTCATAATTTCTTTGATAGCGAGTGGCATAATGAAGAATATGCAAAAAAATCCTTGGCCTTAGCAGGGGCTTATATTACGGGAACCACTCTTTTAACATAAAAATATATCTGTTTTAAATTTATATGTCTTGGTAAAAAAAACAAATTTTTTTAGCTTGATAGTGAGGCGGTATTTGTATCAAGTGATACAAATTAAGGAGAGTTTTATGTCAGACCAAGTTCAATGCGCTCAGTGCTATTGCACTTTATATTTTACAGATGGAAGTTATTCAGGCACCACTGGTGAAGTGTGTTGCTCATGCCAAAGTACAAAGGATAATAACCAGTTTGAAGACGATTATGATGATTAATCAATAGTTGACTAGCAAGTAGTGGCACAGTTAGTTTAGCCACTACTGTATAAGCTTCAATTCATTCTTAACACGATATACAGTCGCAACACCACTAAATTCAACTAGGACATATATGGACGCTCCCTTAATGTCAAACCGAGTTTTGCTGTAAATATAGAAAAAGTCTATATTTATGACGATATTTACTAAAAACCTTCTTTAACTTATTTACTGACTACTTG
>JBLIEW010000091.1:0-16118 GCA_047633255.1 Colwellia sp. | reverse complement strand
GGCCCGCTATGAGAAATCCTGTTTGTCGGAGTTCAAATTAGTTAAATAAAAGACAAAATAAGCATGTAGTACCGATGGTTGACGTGTTCTGGACGCGGGTTCGAGTCCCGCCAGCTCCACCACATGAAGAAACGAGAAAGAACTAAAACCCCGTGAAGGCAGCATAAACACTGAATTCACGGGGTTTTTTATTGGTTTGACGTTCGTCACCATTCGTTGACAGTCGGAATTATAGTGGTACATTTAGTGGTACAAACTCATTAAGTGAACAATCTGTACCACCATATGCCTAAAATAGCCGTCCCACTTACAGATTCTAAAATTGCTAGCGCAAAGCCACGAGACAAGAACTATACCCTTAGTGATGGTGGCGGATTGATGTTGCGTGTCCGTCATGGTGGTACAAAAGACTGGATATTTAGATTTAAACTCCCATACGAAACAAAGCGTGTTGATATGAGTTTTGGTATCTATCCAGACGTAAAGCTTGTGGATGCGCGAAAAAGTAGAGAAGTAGCAAGACAGTTATTAGCTAAAAATATAGATCCACGATCGCACAAAGAACAAACAATACGCGCAGAACGAGAAGCAAACTCAAACACCTTTCAAAAAGTGATGGGTGATTGGATAAGTGTAAAGTCCTCTAGAGTCAGTGCAGACCACGCCCAAAAAATTCTTGATTCGTTAAATAATCATTTCATACCCGCTTTAGGTAAGCGCCCTATATCTGAAATTACCGCCAGTGAAGCCATTGAAGTATTAAAACCATTACAGGCTAAAGGTCATGCAGAACAAGTAAAGCGACTGTGCCAACGTATTAATGAGGTAATGGACTTTGCAGCCAATACAGGATTAATACAGATTAACCCACTATCTAAAATGCACGCTGCTTTCAAAAGTCCCATAAAGAAACATTTGCCAACGCTTAAACCTTCAGAGCTACCAAGGCTTATGCAAACTTTAAATATAGCCAGTATAAAAATAGTGACTCGATGCCTTATTGAGTGGCAACTTCATACTATGGTAAGGCCAAGCGAAGCAGCAACCGCCAAATGGGAAGACATAAATTTTAAAAATGAGTTGTGGATTATACCCGCAGAGAATATGAAGAAGAAAGGCAACGGTGATCATATTGTCCCACTAACTCCACAAACTCTAAACCTACTTGCATTTATAAAACCGATTAGTGGACACAGAGAATATATCTTTCCTGCTGATAGAGATCCCCGTTCACATACCAACAGTCAAACAGCAAATATGGCACTTAAACGTATGGGTTTTGATAAAGAGCTTGTTGCTCATGGTATGCGTGCGTTAGCTAGCACCACATTAAATGAACAAGGCTTTGATCCAGATGTCATTGAAAGCGCCCTAGCCCACGTAGATAAAAACGAAGTGAGAAGAGCTTATAACCGAGCTGAATATCTAGAGCGAAGAAAAAAATTAATGTACTGGTGGTCAGAACATATTGAACAAGCAGCAACAGGTAACGTTAGCCTGTCTAATTCCAGAATGAATTTACAACTTATTGGGTAGACAGTCTTTCAGCATTAGGTGTTGTTTCCTTTTAAAATCACGGAAAACCTTGTTCACTATGGGTCTGTTCCCAAATAACCTTAACCAAATTGGTCTGGCTCAATCATTCAAATTTGAATTACAGAGGGTGTAGTATTGCTATCAATTATTGTTGAAAAAACAGAACTATTTATTTCATTGGAGTTTGCAGTTGAATTCCTTAACGCTACGTTTGGAGATATAAATGTAGGGGACAAAGATACTCTTGGTCGATTTTTAACTACTTACATACCAGTCAATGGATTATTTTCTATCTGTACTGAAACAACTGATGATCAAAATATCAATCCAATGTATTTAAAAGGATTGTGCAAAGGTGAATACTTTAGTGATGGTAGAAAAGCCTTTCGTAATGTAGATACCAAAAATGGACTTTTAAATGTGCCATGTATTATTAAAACTTGTGATTTTACAGATTGGAAAAACTCCATTCATGAGCAAGAATTACAAGTTGAACCCTACGAAAAGCCAATAACAAACAAAGATTTAGCCAAAAATTCAATGATTCAAGTAAAAGAACTTGCGCTCTTTGTTGAGAAAACTAGATTTCCAATAGATGAACAATGCTTTTTCGTGTTCTTCGAAAAAGCACATAAAGTATTGAAAGAAAGTTATCTCGTTGGCTTAGAGGAAGCAGAGGATAAAGAAGAGGCGCTAAGACAAGATTATTTTTTTAACGATCTAGTCGCGGCATTTGGACAAAAGTATGCAGAAATGATTGAAGGTTCAATCGATTTTGCTATTTGGAACATAATGGGACAAGTAGAAGAGGATAAAGTCATTTTGGAAGAGGCCACTAAATTATTAGAGGCTGAAACCGTGCAAAGTGAGGTAAAGAAAGGGGGCGTAAAAGACAGTATTTACAATGAAGATGATGTACCCGACCTGTTATATTTAGCGCACAGTTTATTTGATGAAGCATGGCGAAATTTTCCCAAAGATATGAACAAGCCTAGTAAGGAACAATTGTCTGATATATTAAAAATTAAAGGTATTACTGAGGCTGCATCTATTGACGCAATAATAAAAGTTTCAACCCCAAACAATGTTGTATTAGGTGGGAAAAAACGACCAGGATTTATTGAATGGAAACCCAAAAACAAGAGAATTTAGGATTTGGTATGGTTACCTATATAGCTTAAAAACAAAGGCTTCACCAATTGGACTCTCCACCAAAATGGCTTTGGTATGTTTGGCAAAGGTATGATTAAAAAGTCCAGGTTAAGTCAATATTTGTCTCGAATGTTAATTATTAACCGAGAGAAGTTTCATGCAATACCAATCATTAAAAGTTATCCGCAAACCTGAAATAAAAGTACTAACAGGCTTATCTACAACTACTCAGTTCGAGCAGATTCGCGAAGGACTTTTACCCAATTACATTAAGTTAGGGGAGCGAAGTGTAGGACTATTCGAACACGAATGTGTTGCAATAATTACCGCTCGAGCTGCAGGGAAATCTGACGATGAAATCCGCCTTATAGTCAAAGCACTAATCAAACAGCGCGAGACTTCAGCGAATGCTTTGCTCAGGAAATTGGAGATGAAATCATGAGTCTTCAAATATGTAACACCACAAACGTGATGATTAAAACTCAATTAAACGCCGCAATTCACTTTGGCTTGCAGGTAGAGTTTATCGAGCAAGACGAACGTCTCCATAGGGTCGGCACACAGTTGAAACCAAAAAGCAAAAACGGTTGGTATATTGCTTATAATAACTTTCTCATCATGGGTGATTGGCAAACAGGCATTACTCAAACATTTAAACCTGGTACGCATCAACAAACACGCGTAGATAACCAGCGTATTAAGAAGAGCATAGAGCGCAACAGACGAGAGAAGGAAGCACTACGAAGACAGACAGCAAGCTATGCAACCCAAATGTATCAACATGCCTCACTTGTTGTTGTACACCCGTATTTAAGTCATAAAGGCATAGAAGCTGCTGATGGTTTGAAGTTAGTAAGAAATCAATTACTGGTACCACTTTATGACTTGCTTAGCGGGAAGGTGGAAAACCTGCAACGGATCTTCCCCAACGGCGCTAAACGTTTTCTAAAGAATGGGCGGATAACGGGATTATGTTGTCCTTACGGGATACTAAACAACCAGTCAAATTGGCCTGAACGGTTAACTAAAGTGTTTATATGTGAAGGTTACGCCACGGCAGCAAGTATCTATCAAATGACACAGCAACCTGTTTTAGCTGCGATGAACGCAAATAACCTTCTACCTGTTGCAAAATACGCTCTGAAAAAATGGCCAGGCATTGAAATTGTAATTGCTGGTGACGATGATTATTTGACTGAGCAAAGTACAGGCATAAATCCCGGCAAAGTAAAAGCATACGAGGCAGCAAACCGTTTGGGTGTAAAGGTGAGCTTTCCACCATTTACACCTGAGCATAAGCGCGCAGGGTTAACGGACTGGAACGATTACTACATTGCCACTAGTAAGGAGTTTGCGTAAATGACTAATGATGTCGAATTAGCCGCATCAAAACCTTCTAGTGAAAATATTGTAGACGGCCGAGCATTAACGAGTGATGAGTTGAAAGTACTAACAGATATGAATCAGCACTATTCCCATACAGTGATAGGTGGTAAACACAGAATAATGACATACAAACCCTGTCCTGTAGATGGGGTGCGTATGACTTTTGAAAGAATAAATGACTTTTTTAATAATTACGCACATAAGCCAAAAGTAGCGACAAAAAACCAGGGGCAGGCTTGGTTCCAATGGGAAGGCAAAGCATTTTACTCCAATGGTATTGGGTACTACCCAAATTCCTTAAAATTACCTAAAGGCGTATTTAACACTTTTCAAGGCTTCGGATGTAAACCAAAAGCCGGTGATGTAAATTTAATTATGAAACACATTAATGAAGTACTTTGCGATGGTAACGGGGAAGCGGCCAAATACTTTATAGAGTGGCTAGCACACATTGTACAATATCCAGAGGTAAAACCTACTGTTGCCATATTAATGAAATCGGCTGAAGGTACAGGCAAGGGAACCATTTATAAATTGCTTAAAAAGATGCTTGGAGCCAATGCTCATCAAGTCAATGGCAGTTATCAATTAATGGGCCGATTCAACGGCATTGTAGCGGGCCGATTACTCATCTTTGGAGATGAAGTCGATATGACCGATAAAAAATCCTTTGATCGCGCTAAAGGTATAATATCTGAACCCACTATTAGCCTCGAATTAAAAGGCATCGACCCTGAACCAATACCTAATATGGCTAGGTTCATGTTTGCAGGTAATCACGATCAAGTGATTGTCGCGGGAACGAGAGAGCGCAGATTCTTAGTCCTAGAGATTGCTGAGCACATTATCGGCAATCGAGATTATTTTAAATCACTTAATCATCAGATTGATAATGGTGGTGCACCTGCATTTTTAGCGTATTTGCAGAGTATTGATTTAAAGGATTTTGACCCATATAAAGCTCCAGCAACTAAGGGACTGATTGCGGAAAAATTAATAGGGTTACCTTCGGCTTATGCGTATATTCATCGTGAGCTAAGTCAACCTAGACCTTTTGAAGGAAAGGTAAGAATAACAGCACCAGACTTGATAAGTTCATTTCGTAGTTGGGCTTCAGAAAATGGTGACCTGAAAGTGACTGAGCCATCAGCTCGCAGTAAAATAGGCAAACTTATGAACGCTCTAAATATCAAATCCATAGGACGTTCAGACAGAGGTAATGGCAAAATTTACGAACTGCCTTCGATTGACGATTTTAAAGCTCGCTTTGCCAAACGTTTAGACCATGAAGTTGACGAAGTATTTTACTGACTGGCATTTATCTATATCACTAACGCTTGAATATAGGGATTGAGCAGCCTATAGCTGGTTTAGGTCGTTACAATTACACATTTAGTTAATTGTACCTAACCCACCTACAGACTAAGAGTACTAAGGTACACAAGCAGGTGGTTGAGGCGGGCTAGGTGAAATGATACAAATAACTAATGTGTAGTACCTCAGGTTGACGATATCAAGGTACGCGGGGTCAAATATTTAGGCCTTGAGGTTGATGAAATATTTTGTTGAATTGTAGTAGCACTTACCTAACCCACCTATACCACTTACTCTTAAATATAAGAATTTAAAAGTCTGTAGATGGTGTAGGTTTTTAAAATAAAAACAAACTCTAACATGACCTACCCCACTGGACTTCCCTGACTACATATTTACATTCAATTCAGTAAAAATCTTTGTCCAGTCAGATGATGTATAAGCAGCAGATGGGTGCGTAATACCAATCAGCTTCAAGTTTCTACCTTTAAAGGGATACTGATAATAAAAGCGACTATATTCTTGGCTAGGCACATACGTTCCATATCCAAAATCTTCTGGTATCGCATCCCAAACTTTGTTGCCCCAACTAATAATTACGTCGGGTTCAAGCTCTTCGATTACTTCTAAAAACGCACTTCTATCTTTTTCCTTAGTATATTTAAAATGTTGTGTCTGACGACTCGTTGCACCAGCTGGAATTTGTAAATAATTAAAAAATGCTACTGAGTTCCATAGCTCTTCATGGCTGCGTTCTGATTGAACATCATCGCGAACAAAACTATTCATGAATTTTGTAAAAGTCGATTTCCAATTTCCTTGTATTTCAGGATCTAGGTAGTCACTCAATACTCCTGTGGTGAAATTACTTGATTGTTCATGGTTTATAGGACCAAGATCAGATTCATCTGCATAGTGAGAGTCGCCTAAAATCAAAATCCTCTGGTTAAAAACCGAACCATTTCGCCCATATAGATTTCCAATCCAGGGTTTGAAAAACACATTTGTCATAAATACCTAAAAAAATAATGAAATTGAATACTCAAGTTACGATAATATTGATTTTCAGACCTAAGGAAACTCTTTCCAAACAAACTCCAAAGCATTATCTGGTTTGATCCCTGTAGAAATGTAATGGAGAAAATGACGACATCTGGACAGATAGGTTATTTTTCCTTTCTGTAAGTCACTCCAATTTTTTTTATCTTTATCAGTTAATTGTTCAAGGTATTCATCCAAATCTTTTTCTCTAAAACTTGCGAGAATTGAGTTGACTAAATCTGGTAGGTTCTTCTCGTATTTAGAGCAAATATTGGAAACGGGCTCACCCTTTTTTATACCTTTATTTTTTCCTGTTGTATTCCATATTGGTTGAATTGCCTCGATGATTATTTGCTCTATCTCTTTATTAATATTTATTTTTCGACCATCACTTAATTCCACATAGGGGTCAACTGATAGCCAAATGGAAATTTTTCGCCCTGCTTTTAACGCATGTTTTATACTGTCGTCATGTTTTCCGTGCCAAATATACTTACCTTTTCTAAGCCCCCATCTGTCTGTAAATACCCCTGTGTACTGTCCAACATATACTGGTTCTGCTTCAGCATCTTGATAAACCATGTAGCAAGATTGTTCAGCATCTGCAACTTCTGGGTATAACAAATCTAAAGCCGCATTCCATTCTATCTCTCGTCCTTCATAAGTTGCTTTAAGTGGTACTTGTGACAAAAACGCATTAGCCACATGTAGAAATTTAAAACCCTCAACTTTTTTGTACTGCATGAACATTCCTTTAGGTATTATTCTTTGTGGACATCCCAGGTCCCACTTGACAGTCTGGGAAGTCCAATGTTTTTAACTTTTTTCTAAACTGATCCTCAACACCAGCATGAAAAGCTTTATCTTCAGGAAAGCAGCGCATGTAGCCTTTATCACTTAAATCCAACCACTTGCCTATGGCTAAAGGAGTTGCCCTTCCTTGTTCGGTATCCATACCGTCTAAAAACTTGTCTGGTATTTCAATAAACTCATCTACCATCCACGAACCAACTATTGGAAAGCTAACCCCGCCTTGTCGCTCGGTAAAGTCATACTCAAGTAACTGCTTACCTTCATAAACACGATTCAACCAACTATTTTCAACAATCTTGCCGCCCGCAAATAATTCATGTTTGTGCAATAGTGCACAACAAGCAGCAAAATAGGCTCTATTCTTCCAGTACTTAATCACCCAACGGCCAAGTAAGTGATACTTATATATTTCTCGTTGATTGATTTCACCAATTGGCTCAGCAATCACGAATAATGCATCATAATGAGCGCCCACTAATTTTTCGTTTGATGTCAGCACATAAGACGAAAACCTATCAGCGGATTTGCTTTTTAATAACTCGACTAGGTAATGTTTAAACCTTTCTGGATGTTTATAAAAGTCAGGTATGTCATAAATCTCTTTCGAGCTTCCTTCTAACCAGTCTTTGTTTACGCCAAACAGTACAACGGCATCATTGATTATTTCGGGGGTGATTTTCTCTATTAATTTTTCATCTGACGCGCATGAAGATATTTCTAAGCCATGGCCAAAAAATTCAGGGATTTGGTTGCGGTGAACACCGTGGGATTCAAATAAAGCGACTAAGCGTGTGGCGATGGTTTCGGGTATAACTTCAGCTTGTTTGATTTCTTTTTCTGAAGGGGCTTTCCAGAAGAATTTATATATTGTGATTCCTGCTACACAAATACCTAAAATCCACTTGAATAGGTCTTGAATATCCATAAATATTTATCATCAATCCTTTAAATTACAAATTTTGTCGTGACTCATAAATTTGCTCTACTGTTTGCAAAAGTGCAGTTAACTCTGAGTCCGATTTAGTTGCCAATTCACTAAAACATAATGCCTTAAAATAGGCATCTCTTTCTGATTTTTTAAACACCTCACACCTTTCTTTTTCGTTAATAAGTACTGCTCTAGGGTCTGTAACTCCATTTAACACCGGCGCTAGCCATGCTTCTTTGAATCTTTTTAATCGTTTATTTACTCTAGGTAGCACCTTAAATGTTCTATTCCAAGTATCAGCTTTTTCATATATAGGATTTGCCGATTCAACAATATCAATTGTCATGCTCAGCTTTTCCAAAATATTGGTTGATGTGGCTTCCAAAGAAACTACCTCAGTTGGATCATATGGAAAAAAAGCTAAAGTCCGCACATTTTCATATTCGAGAATATCTGACTCACCTTTAGCTTTTTCATTACACTTTTGACAACAAGGAATTAGGTTATCAAAATCAACGGCTAAAAAAGGATAATGTTTTTTAGGGAGGTAGTGGTCATAAGATGCCCGCCATTGTTTTTCATCTTCATTCTCTGCGCCGTCCTCAGGTTCGATTAATCTTTCTTCCATCATTTCTTCCGTACCGCAAAAACAACATACAATATTATTCTCGCTTTTATAGCAGTCAAAATGCTCATCCATAGAAGAACTCCCAGGTGCTGCGGTTTTATAACAAACTAAATCAATTGTTGTTGCATATAAATATCCACCTAGCTTTTTAGAAGCTTCCCAAAGAGTATTGTGTTCTGGTGCTGGCCTGTCTATTCCAACACCTGAATATGAAAAATAATCACGATAATTGAGATGATTATTATAGATCTCTTTAAAAGTGTTTTGATGAGCCTCGCCAAGTACATTAAATAACGTAAACACAGTCTGAAAACGTGTTTTAGTTCTCCCACTAGCATCTAACACAGGAACAAACGTCTCAACAAAACAATCATCAAAAGAATTACCGTTGAACAACCCGGTATAGAAATCTTTATGAATGGTATCTAACCAGTATAAACCTGGGTCTGCAGGTTTGGTTACGGACCAAAGCATTAGTCTTCTCCCTGACCATTAACAATTGATTTTTCAGCAATTTTATTGCGAATTTTATTACGCCTAAAGTTCAATTCAAATGAATCACCAAATGGTTCGAGCTTATCTAATGCTGCCTCGTCACTTATTTCCTCGGTGTCATACTCACTAAGAATTTCTCTTATCTCTTGGAGAGGTTTTTTAGAAATCAATACATCTAAATCAAATACTGATGTTAATAATGTATCGAACGATGCACCATAAGTTTTAAGATCTACTCCTTTAATTTCAATATTTCCCGTTTCATCTTTCTGGAAATGTAAAACGCGTCCTGACTCACATGCTGATAATATAAACGGGGAGTGAGTTGAAATGAGTAACTCGATATTTTTTGTATTAACGTAGTTATCTATAAGTTCTATAAACTCCATACGCCATTCGGGGTTAAAGTGACTTTCAGGCTCATCAAGAATAAACAGTGTCTGCTGATGATCGAACAATATTAAACTACCAATTAACTGTATTAACTGGTGCTCACCGTCACTTAATCGGTCATATAACGTCTCAATCCCTAATTTTCTATATTTAATTTTTATGTTCATAATACGCATAGGCATTAACCCGCCTGCGACATTCGGTACATTTCGTTCGTACTTATCTGTTTTTAAAGTACGTTTTTCGTCATGGCTCCAACGTTTTGCAGTTAAATGATTGAGCGTAATTAAATGCTCTAAAAAAATCGTTTCATCTAAATACAACAACTTAAAACTGTTATAGAAATGTTTATTAATCTTAAAGTGTAATACGCCAGTTAGAGTGTCTTTATTAAAAGAAGATGGACAAGACTGAGTTGGTAGTTGTTGGGAATCAGCACTTAACTCAATTAACCTTTCAACAATATTGCCAACAGTCTCAAAATCGCGATATTGCGCTAACCTTAGGTCAACATCAAAACTACAAAACCCTGTTATATTGGCTTCTTTGGATACAAAGCGCCTAAATGACTTAGACTTATTCTTATTTACTCCACGACAAACCATCAAATAAACAAACACCAAGTTGTTAAGTGAATGGTCGGTGAACAAACCAATAGGCAAAGATGCGCTTACTGACTCAAGAGGTTCTTCAGGGAATTCAAAATAAGAATCAACATCATCAAGATACGCTCTCGGCACTTTAAACAAGCCATTTTCAGCTTCATATTTACTTTTCACGTAAGTTGATAGGTTTTTCCAAATAGAATCGTTTTCACCGTCTTCGGTTGCTAAAACATTATCGTAACGAAGTCTATATTCACGATAAAAAACGCCTTGTTTTCGAATTACTTCATAATACTGAAATTGAGTTTTTGCAAAAACAGAACTTAGTCCTTGATTTTGCCCTGACGAATAAGCAATTACATTAGTAGGTAACATTTCAAGATAGTCACTTGTTACCAACTGAGGCTCATCATTTTCCATGAAAAACATTTGCAGTTGAGAATTATTGCACTGTAGGAGCACCCTTCTAGTTACATCGCCACCAGTGATTAAATATTCAAGATAAAAGTTATAAGGCAAATCATTTTTAGATTCATATTGAGGATTAAAAAAGCGGTCCGCAAATCCAAATATGTCTGCTAACAATTCTATAAAATTAGATTTTCCAGAGCCATTTAAGCCAACTAAACATAATGGATTAAATTCATTAAAACTCTCGCCAAATGTATAAGTAAAAGGAACGTCAATGGTACCTTTGATCGATTTATACTCACCAACAACATCTAACTTTACAAGTCTCATTTTTTCTTCTTTGATTTAACGTCTGTTTTATAAACTTGTTGGATTTTTCTTAACAATAATTCTGCTGATTCATCATTAGAATCTTGCGCAACAAGCTCACCACGAAAGGCTTTGGCTAAAATGGATTGAGTTAAACGGTTGGTTCTGGCTTTCGCCTCTAAGAACTGTTTTTCAACCGTATCTGCCATTGTAAATAGAGATTCAACTCGACGGACAATTTCTTGTTGCTCAATTAATGGGGGAAGAGGTACCGTAAAACTTTTCATTTTACCAATGCCCAAATCTGGAACTCCAACGCTTTGAACTCCATGACTAGCTTGCTTTAGAATTGTTTCACAATTCATTGTTAATATTAAAAAAGCACTGTCCATAATTGATTTATAAGGATTAACAACTGCCATAGCATGGCTTATTCCATAATCATGGGGTTTTGGTAATAAAACTGATTTTCCAATTGTTCCAATTCTGGTAAAAGCAAACGTACCTTCAATTATTTCATACCGAGTTTTCTGCTTTTCTACTTCTTCAGCAGTTACTTTTTTTCCTTTACTAAAATTCAATTTATTAATATTTATTATATTTTCACTTGAAATAAATGGCTTACCTTCAACAACATAGCTTGGCATTCTGTGAGAAGGGTTAGGGTCAACAACCTCAGCAATATTCTCTAAAGATAATGAAATCCAAGTAGGTATCATAGAATCTATAAAGTTAGGTTCTGGAAACTTTTTTAACCAAGTGGTGCTTTTGGGTGTTTTTCCTTTTCGTTTAAATTCAGCATGCCTTGCTTCAAGCCAATTATCATAGATATTCTGACGTAACAGTTCAAAATCATAAGCTGATTGAGAATTAGAAATACGCCATTCTTTGGTTAACTCACCAGAAGTAGCGGCGGCGAGGACGGATTGGCGGAAGCGTTTTAGGATGTTGGGGATTTTGTCGAGGCGTGTTTGGGCTGCATCTACTTTCGCTAACATTGAATCGAGTTTATCGGCGATACGGGTTTGTTCGTTTAGTGGAGCTATAGCAACTAAAATATCTTCAATTGATTTCCCAGAAATGTTTGGTTGCGCAGCCCCGTAAGCTTTTTTAAGAATTTCCTCACTTAACGAAGCAATTAAATAATTCTTATACGTATTGGAACCTAGCAATTTTGAATGAAGCTTAATATTTCCAACACGCTGATTTTGATAAGCTACAACGTCACTTTTATAAACTCCAGTTTTACCTGTAGTTGCTCCAGACATAGCTATTAATAAATCATCCTTCACAATTAAAAAATCTTGCTGAGTATTATCTTTATGTACATGAGAAGCTTTATCTATAACCGCTTTTTCATTTTGAATATCTGAAATTCTAATTACAGGTACTGTGTTAGTGTCAGTAGGTACATAATGTTTGCTTTTAAAAGCGAAGCCATTTTTTACGTAGGCAAAATCACCTAGTCTTGTTACCACCCAACTTTTAGGCAACTCGCTCACAGAGTTACCTCTTCGGCTTCTTCTGCAGCACCTAACTCAACCAGAATAGACTTAAGCTCTAACATTGCGCCGGCCATTTCTTCTATGGCTTCACTAATCAACACATCTGGCTCTGGTAAAGTACTGGCGTCTTCAGTGCTGTCGTCGCGGATCCAAGCTAAATCGAGTGAATCGTCCTTTTTGGCAATTTCTTCACGGGCGAAACAACGTAGCCTGCAAGTATCGACATTGCCGATTTCACTGCCGTTATTGTGAGTTGTTATGAATTGTTTACGTGAGTTTTCATCTACTGTGGTTAAGCCATTACCTACTGCATCGAAAAATTCTTTGAAATGGTCATGACCTAGTACCGTGCGTTTACCAAACATGGGCATGTTTGAACGTAAGTCGTATACCCACACGTTTTTAGTTTGTGCTTTGTCCTTTTTAACATCCGTTGGTTTTGAGAAAAACAGTACATTGGTTTTAACGCCTGCTGCGTAAAAAATGCCGGTAGGTAAACGTAAAATGGTATGCAGGTTACACTTTTCCATTAAGTCGTTACGTATGGTTTTGCCTATACCACTTTCGAACAATACGTTGTCGGGCAATACCACGGCAGCACGGCCACCGGGTTTTAACATTTTGTGGTACATCAGGTGTAAAAAGGCCAATTGTTTATTACTAGTGTAATGCACTAGATCGTCGCGAGTGGGAATACCGCCGCCCATTTTGGTGCCAAAGGGTGGGTTAGCTAATATTAAGCTGGCTTGTGGTAAGGCTTTACCTTCGTTTGATAGCGTATCGCCAAACATAATACCGGCGTTTTCATCGTCAACGGCGATATCGTGCAGCATGAGGTTCATCATGGCCAGGCGACGGGTATCGGTCACTAGTTCCATACCAAAAAAAGTGCCATGTTGGTATTTGTCGTAGGCCTTTTCGTTTAACGACATTATGTCGTTATTTTCTTTTATATGATGATGGGCACTGATTAAAAAGCCGCCTGTACCGGCTGTTGGGTCCACTATTACGTCGTCTAGGGTTGGGTTCATTAACTCAACCATAACGTTGATTAATGTGCGCGGGGTAAAGTATTGGCCTGCGCCTGACTTTTTCTCGCTGGCGTTAATTTCTAACAGCCCTTCGTACATATCGCCTAAGCCTTCGGCCTTAGCGCTGTACCAGTCTAGTTTATCTACTTCAGTGACTAGTTTACTTAAGGTGGCCGGTTTACGAATAACGGTACTGGCATTGGCGTAGATCGCTTTGGTAATTTGTGAGCCGTGTGAGCCTAAGTGGATCAGTAATTTTTTGTATTCTTCTAATCGCGATGCGGCATCGTAGTTTTCTAAGTCTTTCCAGCGGTAACCTTCGGGTATGCGCACTTCACCCGATTGACCGTCGGTTTCGGTATCGGTTTCTTGCACCATTTTTAAGAAAATAAGGTAGGTGAGCTCGTTAATATATTCGTGATAGGTAACGCCGTCGTCTCTTAATAAATTACATAGGTTCCAGAGTTTAGCGACTAGGTCTTGGGTGCTCATTTTTACGGCCTTTTACTTAAATTTATAAATGAGATCTTAACAACACAGGTATTAAAATCGCTAATTAGTTTTTTGTTTAAATTGGATTAACGCTTAGGCTGTCCATAATGCTTGATTAAATTCTGCCAGTACGTTGGTTATGGGTTGATCGAACAGTTTGTTTGCCCGTTTAATGCCACCTAGTTGTTGTTTGAATATGCCATTATCAAGTGCCACATCGTCGACTATAGTGGTGGCTTTCATTTGTTTGGCGATAGCCTGTAACCATTGCTTTTGTGGTGTTTTCCATACTTGCCTTGTTAGTATTTTTTCAAGGGCATTATCTACTCTGGTTTCAAAGGGCACTAAGGCTTCACCAATGGCAGCTTGGCGGATAAAACCAATAATGCGTGCGGCTATTTCTTCGTTTTTCACTTCTTGCCATGCGGTACATAGGTCTTGTTCTCTGAATTTGTTTTTTTCGAGCTCAAAGGCTAATTCTTTTAAGCTTTGGCGGGTTAATTCCCATGGTCTTTGGATCACGGTTTGAATAGCCACTAAGCGGTTACTGTTAGCGTTGATAAAGTCTTTAAACGCTTTGAGATAATCATCTGGCTTTTGCCCTTCACCATAACCATGCGTAATATTGGTTATTTCATCGTCATGGCCTGATATCACAATGGGTTTTGTACCTGAACCGCCTCCAATTACTTTCATATCGAGCAATTCACCCAAGCCAGGATGACTAATAAACCACTGCGCCACTTCTTCTAGATTCATGGCTTTTAATTCTTGGGCGAATTCTTGCGGTGGTTTACCGACGATACGTTCGAAGTTGCTTGCTTGTAAATCGGTTAAATGGCGCTTTTTACTTTGTAGTTTTGCTAAAAATTGGTTTTTTGCCAACTGTTGTAAATCAGCTGATGACGATTGGGCTAATTCTTGCTCTAGCTCTGTAAAAGTAATGTCTACGTTGGTCACAACTGGCTTCATGCCGTTGACTTGTTCAAGTTGTTTGTAAATATCCACTGCATCGTAAATACGGAAGGTTTCTTTACCTATTTCATCACAACGTCTTGTGGCCCGGCCTAACATTTGTTCAAACAAAATACGGCTATTTACGCGGCGTAAAAACACTAAATTACAGATAGCAGGCACATCGATGCCGGTAGTGAGTAAATCAACGGTGACGGCGATATTGGGTAGGCGATCGTTTTTATAGCGTTTAATTTTTTCTAGGGGTTTGTCACTTGCCCCGGTGATTTTTTGAATTGCGTCGTCGTCAATTTCACCATGATAACTTTCGCAAGCTTCTTTGAGCGCTTCGACCACTTGGTCGGCATGTTTGTCAGTGACACAAAATATTAAGGTTTTGGCAGGCGAATACGGGTCGATGGCATCACTTTCTATCAACCACTTGGTGACTTCGGTTGTGAAGCTAGGCGATATAACCTTGCGGTTAAACTGCGATACATCAAAGTCTAACTCGTCAGGCGTATTGAAGGTTTCAACGTTGTTGTTTTGCACATCATAAACCTTCACCTCATCATTCACTTCATAGTGAATGCCTTGTTCGGCTAATTTAGTATGAATACGGATAGGCGGTAAATGATCGGTTAAGTGGCCGTCGATAACCGCTTCGGTATAACTATAGCTGTAAACCGGCTCACCAAAAATATCGACGGTGTGTAATGCGGGTGTTGCTGTTAAGCCTATTTTAAATGCGTCGAAGTATTCGATAACCGCACGGTATTTTGATTGGTAATCTTTTTGATCACGAAATTCTATTTCGGTATCGCTGAGCTCTCTATCCAGTAAATAGCCACGGTGGCATTCATCAACCACTATGCAGTCGTATTGGCCGACTCCTGGCTTATTATCGTCGTCACCTGGGTAAAGAATTCGCTTAACTAAGCCTTGTACAGTTGCTACATGTACTTTGGTTTCGTCTTCTGGTGTTTTGCCTACCGGTTTATTTAACTGCATGCCCATAACTTCAAAGGTATCAGCAAAGGTTTGTAAGTTTTCCATACGGACTTCGGCAAAATCGTCGCTGGCTTGTATACCTAACGCTGAGCGGTCAACTAAAAACAGGATACG
>JBLIEW010000090.1:0-16608 GCA_047633255.1 Colwellia sp. | reverse complement strand
GTGACGGAGGCGTCGTGCAAGACCTTAGTAACTCAACGAATGAAATGTTCAGGAATGCGATGGGATATAGCAGGTGGTCAGGGTGTTTTAACGGCAAGAAGTTTAATTCAAAGTGAACGGTTTGATGGTGGTTGGAATTTGCTGTCGGCCAGCTACAAAGAGAAAGTAGAATTGCCGAAAAATGTGGTTTTATTCGGGCGAAAATAATTTGTCAGAAGCTGGGATACACCCCAAATCAGGTGTAGCTATACCCATAGCCCCAATTAACACGGCTAACCGAGAGTAAGACAACAATAACATTAGGTGGCACGTTGATTTATATTCATACATATCCGTTTAATTCCTACGTGAATTATTTAACAATATACCCACCAACTATCACTGGTTTCTGAGCATGTATTGCCATTAGTTTCTTGTTTACGTTTTACGTACCTGAAGCACTTCCACCCTCCAGGAGTTTTAACTGGATAAATTGCATACCATAAATGTACCTTTGAATATTCAGGTAAATCTTTGAATAACGCCCCGTTTACTTGGCGTTCAGGAATAATAATTGACCATATATCTAATGCGGTCATGAATATGTAAAAAATAACTAGCAGACCAAACACATTTTTTGCTATTTCCATACTCTTAGTCCTTTAATTCCTTGGTGAAAAGTCCGGTTGGCTTTTGAATAAATAACTTGGATGAATAGCACTAAGATATAGGTTGTAAATCACCAAGCTCATGAATCCCATAATGACGAATAGCCATTGTAGAGGAAAAACACTACTTAATTTTTTACCTAAAATTATGGATGAATAATCATCTACAAGAGCAATCAAAAGACAAGCCAATACTGGTAATACTACGAAGCCAATTAGAGCTATTTTATTCTCTGACCAATAATATGAATACCTACTTGAATACCTAGAAAAATCTGACATATCTTCATTCCTCTGTAGTAGATTTAGCTCTTTTAATGGCATTTTCAACCGCTTCATTATGGCTAAAACCATCATCTTGAACACCGTCCACCCAAGCTACAAAGTATGGTTCACCACCATCCTCACTTAAATTGTCTACTTTCAAATCACGACCAACGATAGCAACGATATTATTGTTAGTGTCATAGCTAAACGAGCCAAATTTACGGCTAGTACTTGTAAACGAACGCGCATTCTCTGCGGCTTTTTGTTCCATTTCTGACATTAGCTTTTTATTCCTTTGTTGATTTTTTGGACTTGATTGCCGCATAAAATGCAACAACTAACGTTGCTCCAACACATGATTGAAATGTTAGTTTTACGCTATTTGCGGTATTTTCTCCGTACCTGTCAATTAGACTCAATGAATCTATGAGAACTTCAGGAACAACAAATAGAAAAAATAGTGATAAAAATATTAATAGAGGGATTCGTATAATCATTTTGTTTGATTCCTTTCGTAATTAGTAAATGGTGTTTTTACCATTCTCAGTTAAGAAATAGCTATCGTCGCGTTTTTCAAATATGCCATCAATCACTAAGCTATCAAACGCTGGCTCAATAGCCTCTTTTTCTTTGGGGTTCATCCTAGTCATTTTTGTCATTAGCAATCTAATTGGAAACGTATGGCCTTCATCAAGATTTAACTCTTTTGCCATCTTCAATAAAAAGTGCTTCATATCTTCAACTTGAGAAGATTGAACACTTGTCTCGTTATAAAGCGGTTCTGCTCCATCAAAGACAGATTCATTAAGTGTTTTACTGATTAGCTCGAAGCTAATGTCATGCTTAAGATCACCATTTAGCTTTGATACTAAATTGTTTAATAGTGTTTGAGCCGCCGCATCAATATCACTATTTACGTTATATTCTAAAAATCTTGCTGCTATGGCATAAGATAAGTTTTGAGCGCCCGAACCTTTATAGCCCCACGCTACACCACCGCGATATTTAAAGAGGTCATATCTTGTTGGTAGTAATTCAGGAGTAGAATCTTTTTCTGATTGAAATAATGCTACGTTTGCACCTTCAATTTTTCTTAATAATATTTTCAAGCTATATGTCCTTATTTAATTGTTTTAAAACGGTTTATTTCTTCTAAACCCAAGTTTCCAAAATCACAGGGTTATCACACACATTTCGTTCCATTCTCACAGGTATACCTTGAGCTTGGTTGATGGCGCTCTCTGCAATCCAATCTCGCACGACAGATAAACTTGTATCAGCCTTATGTTCATTTGTAGGTAAATCAAGTTCAAAACGCCTCGCTACATATTTGTCAGGGTAATCTATCGGGTTCTTATAAATCGTCCAAACACTTAAGGTTGTTGAGACTGGTTTGATTTCAATATTATTGGCTTCAAGTTGTAACCAAGCTTCATTGCGGTCATTAACAGTATTTTGTAGTTGTTCTTCTAGCTCTGTTATCCGAGTAAACAAATCAAACATTGCGCTTGTTTTATCATTACACGCGAATGAAATAGTACCTCGTTTAGAGCGGGTGACCTCAACATCCTCAGTTTTGAATAGTGTTTCCATAATCGCATTAATTCCTTTAAACATGAATTGTTGTACTGAGTTTACAGTCTAAGCTCATTCGGGCAACTGGCCAATCAACAAGATGAAATTTGTAATCACTGATGGCAGTTTATTTACCGGTTAACAGTTACTAAGGATCTTTATTCCCACACAGTCGCGTTTGATGAAATATCCATATATTGTGCCCCAAAATCACGAAGGTCAGAAATGGAATTTTTAGAAAAATTAAAAGTATACTCACGAATATTATCATTCAAAAATAATTGAGTAGCTTGTTTATCAACTGAACGAGTGATACTAATATCTTCAATTTGTTCAGCATTTATTCTTGGTTCATACGTAAGTTGTGGTTCTTCTATACTGTAATCCATAGCCCTTACTTTCTCTGTATAATCGATTTCACTTTTGAAACCGATTTCATGATTGAAAGTAACCATACAACTTGCTAGATCATATTGCGCTTTACAAGCTGCTGCTAGTGGCCCACCAATAAGTTCTTCAATGGGCAAACCTCTAAATTGATCCGCTATAGACATGTTCACTCCTTTGTAAGTAATTTTTGTGCTTCAGCACTAACTTTAATGTGTAATTCATTCTACATCCTTATATTTTTCGGAATCCGAAAGCTCGGCTTATTCCTCTTCTTTAATGTTTAACGAAATATCACCAATCAATTGTGCTATAGCTGGTAGTTGCTCAGCTATTTCTTTGGGTAGCTTATCATCGATCTGATACTCCGCAATCCCTATTGGATTTGTGTTATTGCGCAACGCATATTCAGCCACAATCTTATTTCTATTTTTGCAAAGCAATAAACCAATGGTAGGTGAATCTCCTTCTCGCTTCATCTGTTCATCAACGATATTGAGGTAGAAATTTAACTGCCCCGCATGCTCGGGCTTAAAGTCTCCCGCTTTTAGTTCAATGACTACATAGCATCGTAAATGTATATGATAAAACAACAGGTCTATGTAAAATTCATCCCCTCCTACTTCCAGCTTCACCTGCTTGCCAACAAAAGCAAAGCCCCGCCCTAATTCAAGCAAGAATTTAGTTACGTGCTCAACCAAGGCATTTTCGATTTTACGTTCAAGAGAATCGTCTGATAGAGATAGAAAATCAAAAATATAAGGTGATTTGAAAGTTTGTTGTGCTAGTTCTGATTTTGGTGACGCAAGCACATCTTTGAAATTGGTTACAGCGTTACCTTGCCTAACTATGAGCTTAGATTCGATTTGGTGGACTAAAACATTTCTCGACCAACCGTGCTCTATACATTTCTTGATGTACCATTCTCTGCATTTTTGATCAGTAAGTTTATCTAAGATTACAATATTGTGTCCCCATGGAATTTGTGCAACAGCCTGTTGCACAAATTCAAAATCATCCCATGAATGAGCAAATTTCCTCATGTATTTCAGATTTCTCGGAGATAACCCTTTCATATCAGGAAAGTTAGTTTTGAGATCAACCGCTAGTGTGTCTATGACTTTAGCACCCCAATTAGCATTTTTTTGTTGGGTTAGAATTGCCTGACCAATTGAGTAATATAATTTGATTAATTCACTATTTACTGACAAAGCAGCTTTGTGGCGAGAGGCCGTAACCTGAGACTTAATTGCTTCAAGTGCATTCAAGTAACTTTCATCTTTTGTAATAATATCTTTCATAAACTTACCGTTTTGAAATCACAAATTTGTGCTCTCAAGCTTTGCCCTTGTTAACTATTAACTGATCTCCAAAATCAGGTAAAACAATACCTGAAAACGATTTACCAAATGCTATTATTTGCTGATTAACGTACTTAATTTAACAAAGCGATTATATTTCACGCCTGACTTAGTTTTAGATTTACACTCTACAGTTTATGCTTTGTTAAGCCCATATCTAAAGGGCTAATCGTTAGTTTGTATATTTAAACACGCTTTTAAGTTCGCGCTACTTTATTGCTTTGTTTGATGTATATACTCTAAGTTTTTGTATCTCTTTTCTATCTGTAACTAATTTAACTCTAGCTAAATAAGGCTTTTTACCAAACACATGCTTTATACCTACAGGTTTGACTATGCTTTTGATTGTAGTTAATACTGTTTTTTCATCCACATCGAACCATTCACCAAGCTTTCTAAAGAGGTCTAACTTTTCATGTATATCAGTTTCAACAGACTTCGGATCAATATGAGTCTCAACAACACAAATAATATCTAACTCAACCCCTCCACTAGTTTCTAAACTTCTAATGCGCTTGGCAGGATTGGTTGTTAAACCTATTTTAGTAAGCTTTGTAAAATTATTTCTTACCGCATACACGTAACCACAATTACGCTTCATTAGTTTTAATACTAATAAAATCAGGCAATACAATACCTGAAAATGATTTATCAAATGCTTGCTTAATTCTAGCCTCATTTGGATCAATGTACTCAAGAGTCATATCTTCTGAGGCGTGACCAAGAATACCCTGTATCACTTTTAGCTCTACATCTTGATCATCAAGCATGGTCGCTAAATATCTTCGCCCCGAATGCGTTGAGCCACCATGTAAGCCGGAATCTTTAAAGATCTTGCTAATAAGGTTTTGCATGGAGCTACAAACATAAGTAGTGAGGTCATCACCATTTTTATCTTTGTATTTCTTTAACTGAAACTCTAATGACTTCCAAGTTTTCCCTCTACGAGTTGGAAACACAGGTTTAGTCTTGGTAAGTCCTCTATACTTGCTATCATCCCCTGTACACCAAGCTTTGCCTTGAAGCATTTCATCTAACCAAAGCTCAACAGCTTCTCTATGTCGCTTGGCGAGTATAAAAGCTACTCTTGAACTATCGGTCTTGGTATATTTGCCTTTTATTGTGAATGTCTTTTTTAGCTCCCCGTTAGGGTAAAGAATATCACCAATAGTTAAGTAACAAGTTTCAGTAATTCTCATACCGCTACCAAACAAAAACCACACAAGACACACATTTCTTTTGCCAAGATTGCCCCTAGAAGCCATCCAAAGAATTTGTTTGAGTTTTGCTTTACTTGGAACTTCAGCTTTACCGGTTCCAGTTAACTTAACTAACCTATCAACAGGTCTACGTCTTACCAATTTATTAAACTACTTATGTGTCATATTCCAATACATCTAATTTAACTGTAACTAGATCCAGTGTCAACAAACAATCGTGACAAATTCCAATGCAATTGGCTTTTAGGTACTTAAAAGCACAACCCTTTTAAAAATGGGCTTGCATGGGAATGTTCTTAAGTGATTACTCACAACTGGACCTAGTTTTATTTCCAGTGAAGCGAAAATGCGGGGTTTACCCTACTTATGCTTTTTACCGCAAGAATTTATGCTGTCCATGAGTTAACTAACTCAATTAAACAACATCCATTAAAGGAAATATTATGAAAGTTAAATTAAATACTGTTTTAGTTGCGAGTGCTTTAATCATTGCTAATATGAGTACTGCGAATGCTGCCGATATTGGTACTGTTCTTTGTGAAGGGAATGAAATTGAAATGTCGGTGTCTAGTGTCACATGGGGGAATTGGTGGAATTACGATTCAATCGCTGTTTTTGGTATAGATGGAAACAATAAGATCTATCAATTACCCTCACAACGATTACATCCTTACACTGGAGCTTATCTCTTTAACTATAGTGGCAGTGAAATTTTTGATTCCGTAAAGGTAACGCTAACCAGTGATCCAAGTAATACACAATCCTTTACTTGTAACTAGTATTGCTGCTTTAACTAGCGAAGCGTAAACTCGGGGGCTTGCCCACGTGTTGGGTAGCATTTACTGGGGGCACCACAGTAAATGCTACTCTGCCCATGGAAACTAAAAGAAATAGACATCATGTTTATCGATTAATGTATCATTTTGTTTGGATACCAAAGTATCGACATAGAGTTTTCATTGAGCCTTGTCGTGCAACGATGAAGGCAATAATTCAGAAAGTGGGATATGACTGCGATATTGATGTCGTTGAATTAGAAATACCAGAAGATCATATTCATATGGTGATCAGGGGTATACCCAAACAGTCACCAAATGAAGTAATGCAAATCATTAAAAGCATCGCTGCACGTGAATTTTTCAGAATTTATCCTGCAATTAAAAAGAAATAATTTTAGGGTGGTAAATTGTAGACTCAAAGTTATTTTGTTGAAACGATTGAGAATACTACCGAAGAAGTGATTAGAAAATATGTTCAAGACCAATTATTTGAATTAGATCGTAAAGAAATTAATTCAGATCAGCTGGACTTTTTTTAAACTCGGTCGCTTGCGGCCGAGATATTTATACCAAAACAAACCTTTAATGGTCAACTTAACCCCATACCATAAACGTACGGGGTACATCAGGGATGGGACGATGGATAATAAACAAGTTTTTCAAGATATGAATTACATTTTTGAACAGGCCAAAAACTATCAAGAGTTGATCACAGCAAAAAGGACTTTTTTAACTAACACCCTAGGAATCGACAGTACCTTCTATGGATTTATTTTAAACCCCAACATGGCTTTCTTGTCGGAAAAGCAAAGAATTTTAATCACCCAAAGAACACAAGGCTCTTACCGATATGAAGATAAGCCTAGCATTGGCGCGGTAGTTGACAGTATCAAATATAAATCCAATCATCCCAAGGCCTGGCAAGATGCAATTGTACACAATCCATTTTTATTTGAATGTGCCTCTTATTACGAACTGATCCAAAGTAAAAAACATCTCTGGTTAGATATCCCCAAGGTCAACCTGTTACCCGATGGTAAGGCAAAAAAAAATGAACGAGAACTACTCGACAGGTTAGGTGGCTGCCGAATGTATACGGGCGTATCATTGCTAAATAGTGGATCTTCTAAACATTACATTCCTTCTTGTCTGGGGGCTAGATCGTCCTTGGTGAATGCCGTAGACTTCACTAAGCTGTGGTTAGAAAATGAACCTTTAGTCTGTTCGGTATTACACCGGTTTGATGACATCATGCGAAGATATCATCTTGCGGGTTTTCTTGGTATTACGAAGAAAGAAATTGAAACGCTTGATCATGCGAATATCCCGCAAAAAGGCATTGAGTTTATTTTAGATCGTGAAACTTGCACTATTGAAAGGAGAGCTAAAACCATTAAAGAAAAATTATGCAGTCCTTCTTTGCAAGCCGCCGCAATTGTGGCAGCAAAATTAGGGATATAATGTTTTACGTGTCACTACACCGGTTTCCTAGCCAAAAGAGTATTCCCATACAGCCGCGTATATATCTGATATATCGCGGATTTTATCTGTTTTTCCGCATAAAACTATGGTCGATATACGACAATAGAGCCATATTTATCTGCCATAACGACTAACACTAACACTAAGGTAAAGTGATTTTTAAAATGCATGGTTAGGTAATAAGTCTTACTGAAAATTAAACTGCAGTACAATTATATAGAAAGTAAAAATAAGGGAATATAAGTGAACTTAGATCACATTAAAATGACAAGGACGTATGACGTTAATAATGTAATCGTACGCGGTAAAGCTTGTGATTGCCATTGTATTGTTTGTGATACTCCTCTTATTGCAAGACAAGGGCAAAAAAACATTGACCATTTTGCACATGACTTTTCTAATCGTGAAGTCGATTGCAAGTGGTCAGGTGAAACCGAATTACACCTAAGAGTTAAAGAATACCTTTCAAACGTACCAAACTTCTTGGTCCCTATTGGGATAAATAACCCTACTATTGAATCATTACGAATAGATAATGTTTTACTTGAAATGCGTTACGACCCTACTGCAAATACCATCGTAAATTAATACCTATATTAAAGCGGCTTTAAGTCGTTTTTTCTTTATCTGCATTTCCTTCTTAGCGACAGCATTCGACACTAATAACTATCAATAGTGTTAGATGCTGACTCAATTAATTAATATCCTTAAATAACGCACGCTTACACGCTAGTAATTTTTCCATTATCGCTATCGCTCAATCAGCTAAATAAACCATAAGGTGGAAGCCATTTGATGCTTAATCACATGCGCGTTTTAAGTGGCTTGGTATAATAATTCCAAGTTAAACAACTAACATAAACCCATAGGAACCATGATGTTTTTATTTACTCGAATTCTTCGTTACGCAGTTGGCACGAAAGAAAATGGTAATCGTCGCATTTATATTCAGAACTTTGAATTTTTAAATGATGTGTCATTTTTTCCTAATTCGCGTTTTGACATAACGGTGACAGCTAAAGAAATAATCCTTAAGCTCAATGAAGTCGGACAACGAAAAGTGATTTTATCAAAGCGCGGGGATTCTATTATTGAATTGTCAGATAAATTAATCACTAATTTCATTGGTTCTTGTGCGAAATTTGTCACGGTGAAATTATCAAATAATGAGATACGAATTAGCCATCATCACATGGAAGTCCAACGAACAATACGTGAGTTTAACTTTACCAAAGCTATTAAGCGTAAAGAACTAACCACTGCATCGTTATATTCTGGCACAGGTGCGCTTTCTTATACTATGGGTGAAGGACTGAAAGACGCAGGATTTGAACCACGCATTAAGTTTGCTAATGAGATTGATGAAATTGCCGCTAAGTTGAATACATCTTACAACCCAATTTGGGATAATGCTGCGCCTGATGCTTGTTTTGTTATGGACGATATTCAGTCTATGGATATGTCCGTTATGCCTAAATACGTAGATCACCTTGAAATTAGCTTACCTTGCCCCCCTTACTCTGCCTTAACGAGTAAAGATAGACGCGATATAGCTCACCCATTGGGTAAGTTATTTATGAGAACGACAGAGGCTATTGCACGCTTAAATCCCGCAACTCTAACAATCGAATGTACTACCCATTTGTTAAATTCAAATGCTTTTTTATGCATATCAGATTTCTTGAGTCTTCATGGTTATTCTTTTGAAACGACTGTG
The DNA here is from genome assembly GCA_047633255.1 of Colwellia sp. GTDB lineage: Bacteria > Pseudomonadota > Gammaproteobacteria > Enterobacterales > Alteromonadaceae > Colwellia. The sequence continues at coordinate 7,173 of JBLIEW010000090.1, read as the reverse complement.
CTAAAAGGCACTGAATTTGGAGATTTCGAGCAGAGAAAACGTTTTTGTTTATTTGCTGTAAGTTCGGGCCTTAAAGGGTTATTTCCGAGCTTAAATAAGATAGATTTATTGCATCACATCAATCCACAAACATTTGCAGACATAAAAGATGATATTCCAGAAGACTCACCACTTTGGAAAGAGTTTGGGCATGTAAAAAAAAGAGACTCTATGCCGCATCTTAATTATCGCAATGTATTGATTGGCGATAAGGATAAATCTATGCCAGCCTTATTGGCTTCAAGTTCTCCGAAAGCGGGCGCACCTTTTGTGTGCCACCCTTCAAATCCAAACTTACAAAGGCAGATTACCGTTGAAGAGCACACAAAAATACGAAAATTTCCTGAACGGTTAGCACAAGCGACCAATAAGCTAGGGAAAGGTTTATTACCAGGTCAAGTCAGAACAAACAAAACAGCTGCTCATAAACTTTTAGGGAATAGTGTTTGTCCTGGTCCGTGGCGAACGCTCATGTTTTATATGTTTAGTGGGCTACATACTAACAACGCTAAGCAAATAGGTTTGTTCTAGCCTACCACCATAATTAGCTGATATGAAAGGCTTTTCTATGCCACATAACCCATAGTCATTTCTTCTTGGCGACAGCATTCGACACTAATAACTATCAATAGTGTTAGATGCTGACTCAATTAATTAATGTCCATAAATAACGCACGCTTACACGCTAGTAATTTTTCCATTATCGCTATCGCTCAATCAGCTAAATAAACCATAAGGTGGAAACCATTTGATGCTTAATCACATGCGCGTTTTAAGTGGCTTGGTATAATAATTCCAAGTTAAACAACTAACATAAACCCATAGGAAACCATGTAATGATCAATCCAAGTAAAGTAAATATATTAATATCAATTGCAGCCAAAGGTAGAGGGTGTATAGCTGAGTTTATTCGCCCTTACACAATGCAAGAGCATAGTGACGATAAGTACATTGCCGATGGTGAGGCTTACGCTTTAGAGCACTTTAATCTCAAAAAAGATAGCGTTGTTGTTCAAGACAGTCCTGTAATTGACAAGCAATTAGTGGCTAAAATTGAAGATCGTTGGGGTAGTGGTGACAAGGTAGTTCCTGGTCACATGGCTATACCTAAAGTTCACAATCCAATGCATAGCTGCTTTAGGGCATATAGAACTCTTGATATTGGTGGTGTTACTGTTTTAGTTAAACCAGTGTCAGCAGGTATAGTTTACGCGATACAAAATGATACTTGGATAAATGAATTAAAGGTCGCTTAACGGCTTTTTTCTTGCCTGCCGTTTCCTATCTGAGCCTAAAAAATCAAATAAATACAATATATTGCCGATTAAAGATTGAGCTGCGGTTATTGTTTTGACATACTGAGCGCACTATTTACCAAAAAGTGCGCTTTAATAAATTGAATGAACGTCCATTTACAACAGAAGAGTACTATAACGATCTGGTAGCTAAGAACTGCGCTCGTAACGGTCACTTTAAGCATCGAAATAAGTTGATACTTGATTTGCTATCAATTGTAGGTCTAAGGCCAAGGGAGCTGTGCTTGCTGTCACCTAATCACTTTATGTCTACTAAGGGGGAATTTTCGGAGTTTTTATTAATTGAGAGCCATTGGTCGTTCAATGGTAATGAAAGGCCATCCGTATTGAGTCATGACGAAGTTCAAAAATCATTTACCGATTATATAAAGTGGATGGTCAAATTTGGTGTTAATTCAATACCAGGCACATCTTATTTAGGCATAAACCCTAATCTTCCCATATTAGTTGATGATAATTATAAAAATTTTGGTTTGCAGTCTCGGGGAAAGAAAACATCAGAAGTTGCTAAATTAGTACCGCAAAAAATGAATGAGTACATTAAAGAATTGATTGTTAAAAGTGGATTAAGCAAAGATAACGTTGGATTAGCATCTTTTCATAGAACGTGGGTTATAAACGCCTATAGAAATGGCGGTATGGATATTAAAAGTATAGCTATTTTAGCTGGTATTTCACAAGAAACGGTTTTGAATTACTTGGCGTATGACCCTCAACAATATAACGAAATTATTAATTGGTTTGAAGATAAGCGTATCAAGAAAGTGAAGCTATTAGAAAGTAGAATCAAAAGACGAAAGTTTGAGTTGAACCTAAGTTAATAAAGGTGTTAAGCAATAATGAAAAATGATAAAAAATCCCCACAGCAACGCGCTCACAACAAATATGAGCAAGAAAAGCGCGGCAAAGTAGTTATGCGCGTTCAATTAACATCTAACGATGATAGTGAGCATTGGGAGCAGATTAAGGATGATTTAGTAGCTAAGTATGGCTCAGCTAAACAAGCAATATACGAGCTTCACGCGAAAGCTAAAAAAGATGGTGTATTTGATAAATAACACTTGTGTATCGTGTTACACGATATATAATAAACTCATAAGTTAATTAATTGAGTATAAAAAAATGAACGAACTATTTAAAAATGTAAAGCCTAAACATTTGTTACCTTTGCTCTTGTTGGGAGCTGAAATAAAGCTACTTGAACAGGATCTAGCCACAGATGTTAAATTTGGCGATATCTTATTCATTGGGCAATACAACGAAGGTGAATTTCAGTTAGTAATGTTAGGTGTTGCTGAATGCTATCCTATCACGACAGATGGTATTTCAAGTGCTTTAGAGCTTGCAAAAGCTACGGCTGATGAATTCATCAAAGAGTGTTTAGGTTAGCCATGTTGGGCTTAATTATTAATATGGGAAATTTTGAACTATGGCAGTTTATCAGTGTAATCAATGTTCAGAGCCGATCTGTAAACGTGATGCTCAATTCTGTACATCATGTGGAACAAAAATATCTATTCCTACTCCCAGTCAATATTTAATTGATGGAAAGAAAGAAACTTGGAATATAAGACTAATTGGCTTTTGGGTTGTTTGGGTCTTAGGTGGTGCAGCTTTACTTATAAACGCTCAAAACGATAATGTTATCGTAGTAATATTAGGTGTAGTTGGTCTTGTTTTTGGCGGAGTTTACATTAGTAAAAGTGGCTCAATAAAAGAAACAAAAAGCATTTTGATTGATACCAGAAAAATTAGATGTAGTAACGATTTTTAATAGGGGAATATACCCTAATTACGAGATAGGTCTAGTTAATTAATGAATTCTAACAATAAGCTTTATAAGTGGGTTGGAGTTGCCATATTGCTTTTAGCTGTAGCAATTATAGTCGCACCAATTGCTCTTTTTGAATATAAATTGCAACGTTGTTTAGATGGGTTGGAACACTCCACAGCTATACGAGTTTGCATTAAAACCATTAAATAGGAAATTTTGAATGTATTCATATGGTGAGATAGGTTACGAGACTGAAGATGATGACTTTGATTCGTTACGTGATGCTCTCGATGCAGCAATTTGCCATTCTTGTGATATGGGAACTAACCCTATCGGTGTTTGGGATAAGCATGAAAACTTAATACTTGTAGTGATCGAAGGTGATGTTTTTGAGCGTCAAATTAAGAAATAACTAATGTAGGAAATTTTGAATGTCAGATTTATTGCCTAACGGCACTCCACTTGGTTTATGTGACAGCAATGGTGTTGAGTTTAAAAGTGGAAGTATTGTAAGGGCTGGTACTTGTAATGAAGATACTCATGGTAACTGGGTAGATTACGAAATTAAGTTACAAGGAACTACCCCTATTTTGGTTTATATAAAATCTGAAAAAGGACAGGTTTTACCTACAGGTCACACAGGCTGTCCTTTATCAAACTTCTATGATGTAGAAATGTTTGTTTTTTCTAAAAACTCTATGAGCCTTCGCCCCGATGAAGACTTGTTTATACAAAATAATTAGATGTGAAACTTTGGGGCTTGCCCCGTTCCTTTTAAAAGTACATTAAATTTAGTGCATTTTTAAAAGGTTCACAGAGACTTAAATAAAATAACGGTTGCGACTCATAAAAAGGCTAAATCTGGTAGCGAGTCAATTAGGTAGCGGTTGAGAACCTTCCAATTAACTAAATAGGAAACTTACGCTTTGATTGGCCTAAACAATTAAAGCCATAGTGATTTCATAGTTGTCGGTAAAAATTAATGCGGCATAATTACCTTACTGAAAAAACACTCACGAATAGGAAACTTAGAACATGAATTACAAAACAAGAGTTCCTAGCCCTATTGATTTAGGCCGCGAATACGATTTCAACATGGAAACGCTTTTTACGCACTATGAAAAATTCTTGTCATTAAAAGAGTCAGGTGATGAACTTGATACCGTAATTGCTGAACGATATGCCTGTGGCTATCCTATTCCACCATTCCAACGCGAATTGGTGTGGTCAAGAACCCAAGAGGTCATGTTTATTGAAAGCGTTTACCTGGGGTTGTTAAGTGGCTCGTTTTGTACGCATGAAGTTGATTGGGGTCATGATGAAGATGCCAAAGTGCTTAAATATTCTGGTTGGCTTATAGACGGGCAACAAAGATTGACCACGATAGAAAGATATTGGAATGATGAATTTAAGGTGTACGAGCTTTATTATTCAGAACTTACCCCTGCAGAAAAGCGTAGATTTCTTCGTACTAGATTCGTGCAAAATAAAGTCATTTTAAATGACGAAACGCTGATTAAAGATTTATACAACCGAATGGCTTTTGGTGGTATTCCTCACAAGCCAGAAAATTACGCGGCTTAAATAAGGTAATAGGACATATGAACACTGAATTTACAATAGAAATAAGCCCCTCAAGCACCATAATTGTGCGCAATGCGAAAGACCTTGAGCACGCAAAAGCAAAAGTTGAAGCTGCTTTAGCATCTGATCCAGACATCGAACTTGGCCATGTCGAAATCAAATGTTGTGACAGTGAAAACTATGCTTAGATTAGAGCCTTTTGTAGCTAATAACTGAAATAGGAAACTTAAAAAGATGATGTCAAATTATTCACTTAAATTGGTTGTTCAAGAATCAATTGGAGCCATTAAAGAAACTGCGGGTGATGCAATGGCTATTGTTCTTGGAATAGTTGCTGCGATTATTATTCTATCAATTGCAGCAGCATTTCTTATGTTACCAGCTTTGACAGCTTTATATTTTGAAGTTATGCCTGAATCCACTGGTTTTACTTTATTTGAAAATTGGGTAACTACAACTACATGCTTATGGTCTGCTTTCTGGCTTGTGTCAGGTGCGCGTTTGCACAAAAGAATAACAACCAAAAAGGAATCAGCTAAATGCTAACGATTTCTTTATGGTTATTTAGTTTTATCTGTATAGCTGTATCAATCAGCAAAACTAAACATTGGGACGCGAAGTTTATGCGTATTGCTTTTTCCTTAATGGTTGGTTTGTCTGTTTGGATTACTAGCGTATACGTATTTTGGTTAATAGGTTTTGATTTACAAGTCGGCACTATTGAAGATGGTAAAATGCATGAACAATGGTGGCTACCTTCAGTAGTAATATTTTGGACTGTTTTAACCTATTACACTTCTAAAAATAAAAATAATTAATGTAGGAAACTTAGAATGTCCGAATTAGAGATATACCAAACGGAAGATGGTAGCTTAAACCTTGAAATTAGTGTTCAGGATGAAACTCTCTGGCTTACCCAAGATCAAATGTCCGATTTGTTTGGCACAAAGCGACCAGCTATCTCCAAGCATTTGACTAATATATTTAAAGCTGGGGAGCTTGATAAGAATTCAGTATGTTCCAAAATGGAACGTACTGCCTCTGACGGAAAATCTTACAACACTAATTTTTACAACTTAGATGCAATTATATCTGTGGGGTACAGGGTTAACTCAGTAAATGCCACAAAATTCAGGCAGTGGGCAACACGCACCTTAAAACAGCATTTACTCAAAGGGTACACGCTCAATAATCAGCGACTAAGCGAGAACAGCTTAGAGCTTGAAAAGGCACTTAAATTAGTTCGCAGAGCCGCTACGCTACCAAGAAATAGTGAGTTTGGCGCTGGGCTAGTTGATATCCTTGCAAGATACACATCAACTTTCTTATGGCTACAACAATACGATGAAGGTTTACTCGAAAAACCCAAGGGACAACCTGGCGGTGATTTAACTCCCATCATTGACGCTAAGCTCGCAGTTGCAGAGCTAAAATCTCAATTAATAATGAAAGGTGAAGCAACTCCTTTGTTCGCCAATGAACGTGAAGATGGGTTGTCTTCTATATGGGGCACTCTTGAACAGACAGTTTTTGGTGAAGCAGCTTATCCGACAATAGAAAGTAAAGCAGCTCACCTGTTGTATTTCGTTGTAAAGAATCATCCGTTTAGCGATGGAAATAAACGAACTGCCGCATTTTTGTTTGTAGATTTTCTTAATCGAAATAATAGATTATTTAATGACGCGTATGAACCAGTAATTAATGACACAGGATTAGCGGCCATTACTTTACTGACTGCTGAATCTGATCCAAAAGAAAAAGATACAATTGTAAGATTAATTGAGAACCTGCTAGTAAAAAGAACGTAAATTAAAAGATGTAATAACGTATAGGAAATTTAGAATATGAAAGATTTTTTAAACCGCTGTGTACTTATTTTACCCGCTGCTATTGTTGCTTTTATTATTGAACTAGTACCAGAGGATTTAATATCATTAGAATTTCAAAGTTATATATTTTGGTCTGCCACCTTTATCTCTTTTTCCATTATATTTTATGGACTTTTTAGTTGGTGGGCTGAATCTCGTAATAATAAAGATTGTGAGTTTAATAACCCTAATAAATCAAATGCAAATAAAGTAGTTGATGAACGTTAATTAATATAGGAAATTTTAATGATTAGTTCTGATAAAAAATTTGATAATAACGTGATACTTTCTGAAGCTTTGGCGCTTGCGTTAATTAAGGGCAAGTACAAAGTGACTCCCGAGAAATTTGCTGACTCTACGGGAAGGGTTATTCACATTGATGTTGATGATATATGCAAAGAAAGTCTCATACTGGTTTCTAGTCGTGTGTTTTATAGCTTAGGGAAGGAAAAAGAAAAGATCAATCCGACATTCCGCAGCACTTTTAGGAATAAATTTTCTGGTAAATGCTTCCCATGCAATCAATGACGATACTGTTCCTCTCCTCAATATTAAGGACTAATTGTTGCTCATTACTTATTGTTAATACATG
>JBLIEW010000089.1:0-16703 GCA_047633255.1 Colwellia sp. | reverse complement strand
TTTTTAGCGTTAATGTCGGGTAGATATAATCGACGGCCAAATAATGTTTCCACATAACCTTGCTCACTCGCTTGTTGGCGAGTTTCTTCCATATAAGTTAATACGCCAGGATAACGTTGAAAATACTTATCTTGATATTCTTGTGCTTGATGACGGCCGATACTTAGTTGCTTAGCTAAACCGAAGGCTGACATACCGTAGATCAAGCCAAAGTTAATCGCTTTAGCACTACGACGCTGATCGGTGGTGACTTCATCTAATTCAACAGCAAAAATTTCAGCTGCCGTTGCACGATGCACATCTTTACCTTCACTAAACGCGGTCACTAAGCCTTTATCATTCGATAAGTGGGCCATGATACGTAATTCAATTTGAGAGTAATCAATCGCAACAATTTTATGATTTTTCGGAGCGATAAAAGCACAACGAATTTTACGCCCTTGCTCTGAGCGAATTGGAATGTTTTGTAAGTTTGGATCGGTTGACGATAAACGCCCTGTCGCGGTTACGGCCTGATGATAAGAAGTATGCACTCGTCCCGTTTTAGGGCTCACCATTAACGGTAATTTATCAGTATAAGTTGATTTTAATTTACTCAAACCACGATTTTCTAAAATCACTTTTGGCAGTGGATAATCAAGCGCCAGCTCTTGTAACACTTCTTCTGCGGTAGAAGGCGCCCCTTTGGGTGTTTTTTTAATGACAGGGATCTTTAACTCTTCAAACAATATTTGCTGTAGCTGCTTAGGAGAGCTCAGGTTAAAGCTTTTTCCCGCTAAGTTATGAGCTTCAATTTCTAGTTCATCTAATCGCTGCCCAATACTTTGGCTTTGCTGATCGAGTATATCGCAATCAATCAAGACACCTGTTTGCTCCATCTGTGCCAATACTGGCAGTAATGGTATTTCAATGTCGTTATAAACACTAAGCTGCTCAGGTAGCTGTTCAAGCGCAGGAAAAATAGCGTGGTGTAAACGCAAGGTTATATCCGCATCTTCGGCGGCGTATTGACCTGCTTTTTCAATCTCTATTTGATTAAAAGTTAACTGCTTTGATCCTTTACCCGCAATGTCCTCAAAATGAACCGTTTTATAATCTAGATATTTAAGCGCTAGTGCATCCATATTATGGCGAGTAGCAATACTGTTATAACAATAGGATTCAATCATGGTATCAAAAGCAATGCCTTGCAATTTAATATCATAATGACTTAATACATTGGCATCGTATTTTAAGTTTTGGCCAATTTTTTTAATTTGAGTGCTTTCTAACAATGGCTTTAATTGTGCCAATACCCAGTCAAGATCAAGTTGTTCTGGTGCATCAATGTAGTCATGAGTCAAAGGCACATAAGCAGCCTTACCCACTTCAACAGCAAAAGATAAGCCGACAAGATCTGCCTTCATATAATAAACACTGGTGGTTTCGGTATCGAAAGCAAAAGCATCACTGGCAGCTAATTTAATTAACCAGCTATTAAATGCTTCTTTATCAAGGATGATATCGTATTCACTCTCAGCCACTTCCACTGTAGCAACATCAACACCCGTCGATTCAGTCACACTAGTACTCGTTTTGGCTTTAGACGTACTCGTTGTTTTTGTACCACTAGTGCCTTTATCTAAATCAGCTAACAAACGTTTTAGTTCAAACTCTTGATAAAGTGCTCTTAATGCATCCGTGTCTGGTTCATTGGGCGCTAATTCTGCAGCCGTTTGTTCTAATTCAACATCACACTTAATGGTGGCTAATTGATAAGACAGTGGTAATTGCTCTAATGCATCACGTAGATTTTCACCCACTTTCCCTTTTACTTTGTCTGCGTTGGCAATAACCTCATGTAACGTGCCGTACTCTGCTAACCATTTTACCGCCGTTTTTGGACCACACTTTACTACGCCTGGAATGTTATCCACTTTGTCGCCCATCAAGGCAAGGTAATCGATAATTTGATCAGGACGAACACCAAATTTTTCACTGACGCCAGCAACATCCATTTCTACATCTGTCATAGTATTAATCAAGCGAACATGAGGCGTTACTAGCTGCGCCATGTCTTTATCACCTGTGGAAATGACTGTTTCAATGCCAAGCTCATCGGCTTGTTTAGCCAATGTACCAATAACATCATCAGCCTCAACATCAGGAATAACTAAAAGCGGTAAACCCATAGCACTAATAATTTCGTGTAAAGGCGCAATTTGAGTGCGTAAATCATCAGGCATTGGCGGACGATTTGCTTTGTATTCGGGATACATATCATTACGGAAGGTTTTACCTTTCGCATCGAAAATCGCGATAATATTGCCATTTGGATAATCTTTTTTCAAACTACCTAGCATATTTAATACGCCGGTAATTGCGCCGGTAGGTTGACCACTTGCAGTAGATAAAGCTTGCAAGTAAGGCACATGGTAGGCGCGAAATAAATAAGATGAGCCATCGACTAAAATAAGTGGTTTTTTTATTTCTGAAGGAATTTGCAACGCTTTTTCTGGCAAAGTTGTCATAGGAATAGAGTCTAAACAATAAGATGGGCTAAGCATGCCACAAAGCGGGCTTTAGCTCTACTGCACAGTGACAATTGGCCTTAACACAATGTGGATAACTTTGTTGATAAGCATAAGAAAAAAGTAGAATAGTAACCATTGACATTCAGGTTGCATTATTCATGACCATGATTTAATTGAAAAAAATTTGATTTTAAATTCTATTGAAATATTATATTTTTTATTTTTACTTTTGTGGATAAATAAATTTATCACCGTTACTTTTTTATTGTACAAAAAAACACCTAAGAAAATAAGACGCTAGAAGATTATCAGAATTTCATATCATTACTAGTATATTATTAAACTTTTTTGACCTGTGTTTGTCTATTTTCAATAACAAAAAAACATAAGCTAACAATGGCGTGACCTAGCAGCTGTTCGACCAGTTTAGATGACTTATAACTTATTTTAAAGTAACGTTACGATTAAGTTATACTTGTTCAAATCACGCAAGAAAGCATGTCATCGTCTCGGTTATTAGACCCAGTTTATGATTTCTTCATTGAATAGATATAAAGGGGACTAAATATGTTTTAAGCCGGTGATAAAAAGAAAGCAGCGAGTTTCAATAGTAATTGAAACTCGCTGCTTTTTTGATCGTAAATTTTCTGCACTATTAATTCATGGTGACAAACTCTTCTGCTGAGGTTGGATGTATCGCAATAGTATTATCGAAATCAGCTTTCGTCGCGCCCATTTTCATGGCAACAGCAAAGCCTTGTAATAGTTCATCACTACCAAAACCAATACTATGTAAACCAACCACTTTTTCATCTGCGCCAGCACAAATTAACTTCATTCGTGTTGGATCACGGTAATCTTCAGTCATGGCTTGATAAAGTGCAGTAAACTGTGAATTGTAAACGCTAATATTCTCTTCACCGTATTGCGTCAGCGCTTCTGCCTCGGTTAATCCTACCGTGCCAATAACAGGGTGACTAAAGACAACAGTCGCTATACCTGAGTAATCTAAATGTTCATCCGGTTTATTATTAAATAAGCGTTCACATAAGCGACGACCTGCAGCAACAGCTACCGGTGTTAATTGTGCACGCCCAGTATTGTCACCTACCGCATAAATACCGTCTACATTGGTATTTTGATATTTATCTGTAACAATAAAGCCTCGCTCATTGAGCTCAACACCCGCCAGCTCTACATTAATATTATCAGTCGCTGGCTCTCGCCCTATTGCCCAGACTATTTGTTCAACTGGGCCAACCGACTGACCATTAGTTAAATGGACCACTAGCTTACCATCGGCTAATTTTTCAATGCGTTCTGGCGTGCTATGGTTATGTAATGTAGGCCCATGCTTTGCCATTTGCTCAACTAGTGTGTTACTTAACATATCATCAAAGGTACGTAGTGGTTTATCCTTTCTAACCAATAAATGCGTTTGAGTGCCTAACCCATGAAACACACCGGCTAGCTCTACCGCAATATAGCCTGCGCCAATAACAGCCACTGATTTAGGTTGTTCAGTTAACGCAAAAAAGCCATCCGAGTTTATGCCAAACTCAGCCCCCTCAATATTAGGGATAGAAGGACGACCACCGGTGGCAATAGTAATATGATCAGCGGTGTATAAAGTGCCATCGACTTCAACCGTGTTTTTATCTACAAATTTAGCAAATCCTTGAATAACTGTAACGTTGTTCGCATCAAAGCCTCGTTGATACGCGCCATGGATTCTTTCGATATACGCTTCGCGATTTTTGACTAAATGACTCCAGTCAAAACCTTTTTGTTCAAGCTTAAAACCATAGTCATGTGCATATTTAATCGCATCGCTGATTTGTCCGGCATACCACATAACCTTTTTAGGAACGCAGCCAACATTCACACAAGTTCCACCGAGGTACTTGGCTTCAATTACAGCGGCTTTTTTACCAAGCTTTGCTGCTCTATTTGCCGAAGCGATACCGCCACTACCGGCACCAATGGCTAAATAATCAAAATGTTTTGTCATGAAAAATCCTTATGTTGAACGGCTGTATATTTAATTTTATAATTACTATGTGGGTATAAAAAGTAGCACAATCAAGCGAAGTGTAAACTAATTTACTTTTAGCTCAGCAATATTGGCCGTCAAATAAGTACTGATTGTTTTAGCATCGACAGGTTTACTATATATATACCCCTGGATATAGTGACATTGCCGTTGGGTTAAATAGGCTAACTGCTCTTTAGTTTCAACACCTTCTGCAATGCAATGCATATTAAGGCGCTTAGCTAAAACTATAGTAGCATCAACAATCGCTTCATCTGTTTTTTCAACACCAATCCCCGAAACAAAAGTGCGATCTATTTTGATAATATCAAGTGGTAACCGTTTCAAATAAGACAGTGAAGAAAAACCTGTACCAAAATCATCTAGTGCTAAAATAACCCCCAGTTTGGACAAGGCATTCATCGTTTTAATGGCTTTTTCAGGTTCCACGAATAGCGCAGTTTCTGTCACTTCTATCTTCAGTAAGTGAGCCGGTAAGTCGTAAGATTTTAACAACCTCGAAATATAATCAACTAAACCTGCTTTTGCAAAATGCTGCGGGGATAGGTTCACTGATAAATACAATGTCGGTCGCAGTTGATGCCACTTTTTAAGATCAATTAAACCTCGCTCTAACGCATCTTCCGTCATAGGAATAATCAAACCTAACTCTTCAGCAATGGCTATAAAGCCTGAGGGAGCAATGACCACATACTTGCTTTGCCAACGCATAAGCAACTCAAATCCAGCGGCTTTACCGGTGTCAGTATCGATTATAGGTTGGTAATAGTTAAAAAACTCATCATTCGCATAAGCTGATTTTACCGTAGATTCTTTTGCTAATCGTTCACTGGCTTCAAGGTTCATTCTTGGTGTAAAGAACTGAAAAGTATTTCGACCTAACTGTTTCGCATGGTACATAGCAATATCTGCATGTCGTAATAATGTGCTTGAATCGCTAGCATCTTGAGGATAAAGCGCGATACCAATACTTGCACCGATACTCACTTGGTGCTGTTGCAACAACACAGGCAAATCTACTGCATCAATGATTTTTTGGGCAATATTACCTAAATGTCTACTCCCCTTATGCGTCTCCAATAGCACCACAAATTCATCACCGCCGATCCGCGCTATCGTATCATCTGCTCGTAATAATTCAGATAAGCGCCGCGACACTTCAACTAATAATAAATCACCGCAATCATGGCCTAATGAATCATTTACTTGCTTGAATCTATCTAGATCAATAAAAAACAAAGCAATGGCTCTAGATTGACGCTTAGACGATTCCATCGCATGTTTGATCCGTTCAAGTAATAAACTACGATTAGGTAAATCGGTTAAATGGTCATAGTTGGCTAAATAGCGTAACTCTTTTTCTGCTGCCTTCTGCGCACTGATATCTGAAAAAACACAGACAAAATGTAAGCTGTTGGTGATTTGGTTTCGGCCCACGTTAATATTAACAATAACATGAAATTCTTTACCTGTGTCTGTCGACACTAATTCTTCACCACGCCAGTGCTCACCTTCATCTAATGAGGGAAGTAATTGTTGGAAAAACTGCCAACGCCGTTTACTAAGCCCCATTAGATTACGATCAAAATCAAAGTCTTCATCAGGCCAACCAAAAACACTGCAAAGGGATTGATTAGCCGTTGCTCTAGTATAATTATCATTAATAATTAATACCCAGTCATTGGTCTGTTTAAATGCTTCTCCATAATATTGACTACGTACTTCTTCAGCGCGTGTTTGAGTAATATTAGTATAAGAACCCGTGATTCTACTGGGTTTACTATTACCATCTAACGTCACTATTTTGCCTAGGTCTTTATACCAGAGCCAATACCCTGCTGCATGTTTTAATCGATAGGTACAATTAAACGTCTCATCAAAATTGTTCTGAGCGACAAACGCTTCCCAGCAAGATAAAAACCTTGCTTTATCATCCGGGTGAATCAACTCGACATGTTGTTCAAAACTGTGGAAGGTTGCTAAATCTACGTAAGCTAACTCTTGCGCTATACGCTTGCCAAACATCAAGTTATCGTGAGCTTGCCAATCCCATACTTCACTATTACTGCCAATTAACGCAAGTTGTAAACGATTCTCTCTAAAGGTCACTTCTTCATGAGACCTAACTAATTTCAAACGCTGTAAGTTGCGTTGATATAGCCAATAGAGGGCTAACAATAATAACGTCAAAGCATAAACAAAATAGGCTAAAGGAGACTGCCATGGCGCATAACTCACACTAATTATGATTTGATTCGTAGGCGAGTACTTACCAGTAACAGGTGACTTCGCTCTCACGGACAATGTATGTTTGCCTGAGGACAAACTAGCAAAGGTGATTTTATTTTCAGTAGTTGCGGGGTAACTAACATTACTATCGCCGGTTAATTGATATTCAAAAATAACATTCTGATTATCACCGTAATATAATGTTGAAAAATCAAAACTAATGCCAACATCGTTGTACTCCAGTTGTATATCTTGTTGTTGATTGATAATTAAAGGTAAGTCTAGCTCACGGGAAATAACATTTATATTAGTGACATGGATTTTAAGATCATTATCCCTATGATTATTTTTAAGCTTTAGTGGGTCAAAAATACTTATGCCTTCCATTGAACCATAAACCAACTTGCCATTAATTAATTGTAACTGAGCACCTGAATTAAACTCCATTGCAGGGAAACCATCGACAATAGTGAAATTGCGAATATGCTGGGTATCGCTATTTAATAAAAAAACGCCCTTATGGGTAGAAAACCAAATATCACCTTCAGTGTCTGCAATTAAACTGTAAACATTATTATCAATAATAGTGTTATTGCTATGATAAAAATATTTAGCTTTAAATGTTGATAGCTCTAACCCCACCAAACCTTTCTCTGGATAGCTCAGCCAAAAAATATTGTTTTTATCTATAGCCCAGTTATCAAAAGACAGCCCTTCACTCGCTAAAACCCCCGGATGTTGATACAACTTAATCACTTCACTAGTCGCTAAATCATAGCGCCATAAGCTGTCATTAGTGCTAAATAACATGGCATTACTGTTAGGTAGACTACCTAAGAAATTATAAATTTTAGTTAATGGTACTACTTTACCAAGGGCTGCCAAGTCAACTTGTTGACCTAACGTTAAATCAATCAATACCACACCATCACCTTGCGCTAACCAAAGGTAACGCTGATCCTGCAAAAAAGCTGAATAATGTTCCTTAGCTAATATTTTGGTAATTTCAACATCAAAAGCAGGTTCAGTCACTTGATTTAACTTAGCATTATAAAAAACGACACCTTTTGATGTTGAGAGTAATAGCGCCTCGTTATAATTATAAATTTGATAAATATGGTTATCAATAAATTGACTTTCGACATTTGAGGCAAGTAAATGTCGCTGTAAGCTTTGTTGTTGATAGTCTATTAAGTTCAGACCATTACTTGTACCAACCCAAAATAAATCATCATTATTACTGTGTTGCTGCACTGCTAATACGGCATTATGACTTAAACTATGTTCATCATCTGCTTTATAACGATAGTTTTTAATTAATTCCCTACTGGGATCCCATAAATAAACACCTTTAGACTCAGAGCCAAGCCAAAAAATACCACGGTTATCTTGTGCTAAAGAAATAATGCGATCATCAGAGACATTTTCAAAATAGTCACTGATACCAAAAAGAAATTTACCAAACTGTTTAGTGGTATCAATAGTATATAAACCTCGATTACTAGCAACATACAGCTTTTCATCTGTGTAAAGGAATTCCCATACCGAAAGATTTTTCAATATTAATTTATAGGGAGCTAGGTTTGCGCGCCCTGATATATACTCTTTTATGTTGTCAACATTGACACTAAAAACACCATCATTAGTACCGACATACAAATCATTGTGCTCACTGAGATAAAGGGTATAGCTTTTAGCTGCTTCCTGTAGATGAAATTCATTATTGCCAGGTGATTTTGTTAAACTGGGTAATTTTCTCCATCTTTTGGACTTGGCGTGATAGGCATATAGCCCAATTCGAGTAGCAATATACAACACTTGGTGATGATATTTTATTTGGTAAATAATATCTCTATTGAGTAAATCTTTTGATAAATCGAGTTTAATTTGAAATTGTGATGTTTCAGGGTCATAGAAACCAATGGTTTTATTGGTTGCAATCCAATAACCGGTTTTATTAACGCTATTTCTTCCAGGCGTCACATCCACCAAATAATATCCATCACTGTCATTCACATTCGCAATAACTAATTGATATTTATTGGTCTTAGGTTGGTAGCGATATAAAGCATCATTGGCATTGATCCAAATACCTCCCTCTGCATCTTGCTTAACGAAACGAATAATGGTGTCTAAAAAGCTATTATTTGGCCCTGGTAATTGTTTAATTGAGTAACCATCATAAATATTTAAACCGTTATCCGTTGCCAGCCAAATAAACCCCGTTTGATCCGCTAAAATTGAATTAACAGTGCCTTGTGATAAACCATCTTCAACAGAAAGTTGTTTTAGATACAAATTCTGAACACTACTTTGTTGTTTCGCTTGCAGCATAAAACTAAACGATGCCATCAAAAGAATCAGCATTACTATTTTACAAAATTTCATACACTTCAAACCATTACCACTGTTAGTTATTATTTGCATCAAATGATACTGTTCAACTTGTTTTGTGAAACCTCAATGGCTTAACTATAACAGCTCTGTAATCTAGCAAAATATTAAATAGTAAATAAATGCCTCTGTTAAGTAATAGCCCTTGAATATATCCTTTGTTGTCATCACATATACACTATCATTTATTAAATTTGTAGCCCTTATGACTAACCCTTTATTGCTAAACTCACCTTTACCCGAATTTTCAAAAATAAAACCCGAACATGTAAAGCCAGCAGTAGAGCAAGCAATCGCTGATTGTAAAAAAGTGATTGAAAAAGTATTAGCCGAACAAGATATTTTTACTTGGCAAAATTTAGTGCTGCCTATTGATGAAGCTGACGACATATTAGGCAAACTTTGGTCTCCTATTTCCCACATGAACTCAGTAATTAGTAGTGATGCATTACGCGACGCCTACGAGTCATGTTTACCTGTATTATCGGAATACAGCACGTTTGTTGGTCAACACCAGGGATTATACCAAGCTTACCTACAGTTAAGTAACAGCAGTGAATTTTCTAGCTTAGCAACAGACCAACAAAAAGTGATTACCAATGCTTTACGTGATTTTAAGTTATCAGGCGTTGCGCTAAATGATGATAACAAGAAGCGATATGGCGAAATTGTCAGTCGTTTATCTGAATTAAGCTCAAGTTTTAGTAATAATGTACTTGATGCCACAGAAGCGTTTAGCATCAATATTAGTGATAAAAATGATTTGACCGGTTTACCTGACAGTGCATTGGCTGCAGCGCAAGCACTCGCCAAAAGTAAAGAGCAACAAGGTTATACTTTCACATTAGACATCCCGAGCTATTTACCAGTAATGATGTATTGTGACAATCAATCATTACGTGAAAAACTACATCGTGCTTTTGTCACTCGCGCTTCTGATCAAGGGCCAAACGCTGGAGAATTCGATAATAGCGGCATCATGAATGAACTATTAGCACTGCGTCACGAATTAGCTCAATTGCTCGATTTTGAAAACTACGCTGAACATTCTCTCGCCACTAAAATGGCTAACTCTACCAGCGAAGTCATGGCGTTTTTAGAAAACCTTGCCATTAAATCCAAACATCAGGGCGAACAAGATTTTCAAGAATTGAACGATTTTGCCCGCACAGAGTATTCGCAAGAAACGTTGCAAGCCTGGGATTTAGCCTACTACAGCGAAAAACTGAAACAAAGCCGTTATACCATTTCAGATGAAGAACTACGTCCATACTTCCCTAAAGATAAAGTGGTTGAAGGCTTATTTTCCGTTGTTAACCGTTTATTTGGTTTAACTATTACTTGTCGCGACGGTGTTGATGTATGGCATGACGACGTAAAATTTTACGATGTTTTTGCTGCTGATGGCCAACTACGTGGTAGTTTCTATTTAGATTTATACGCCCGCGAGAAAAAACGTGGTGGCGCTTGGATGGACGATTGTGTTGGTAGAGCGAAACTTAGCACAGGCGAGATTCAACACCCAGTAGCGTACTTAACCTGTAATTTTAATGGCCCTGTTGGCGATACGCCAGCACTATTTACCCATGACGAAGTAGTGACATTATTTCACGAGTTTGGTCACGGTTTACACCACATGTTAACGCAGATTGATGCGAGCGCTGTTTCAGGGATTAATGGCGTACCGTGGGATGCGGTAGAGTTACCAAGCCAATTTTTAGAAAACTGGTGCTGGCAGCCAGAAGCATTAGCTTTTATCTCTAACCATTTTGAAACCGGTGAATCACTACCTCAGGCGCTTCTAGATAAAATGCTTGCGGCAAAAAACTTTCAATCAGCCATGCAAATGTTACGTCAATTAGAGTTCAGCATTTTTGACTTTACCATGCACGCTAGTTATACCAGTGACGCTAAAGACAACCATATACAACAAGTACTAAACCAAGTACGTGAACAATACTCCGTAATAAAAGCACCTGAATTTAATCGCTTTCAACATGGCTTTAGTCATATTTTTGGTGGCGGTTATGCTGCAGGGTATTATAGCTATAAATGGGCCGAAGTATTATCAGCCGATGCCTTTGGTTTATTTGAGGAAGAAGGTATTTTCAACCAAGCAACGGGTCAGTCTTTTTTAAGCAATGTGTTAGAAAAAGGGGGTAGTGAAGAGCCGAGCGAATTATTTAAAAATTTCCGTGGCAGAGCACCCGAAATAGATGCCTTATTACGTCACTGTGGTATTGAAGCTTAACCCTATGACAACAACGACCACAGAAAAATTTAATGATTTATACCAACGTGCAGCCAAACGAAAAGGCAGCGTAAAGGCATTAGAATTATTGCTAGGTAAAAGAATCATTGGTAAAAAGTTACTTAACGATAAAGCGGCCCAAGAAGGTGTGGACGCATTAGGTGACGATCGTATTTTATCTGCATTTACTAGGCAAATTTTCAAATCAGGCTTTGTATGGCGCGTTGTGGAAAATAAATGGCCTGACTTTGAAGAAAGCTTTTTCAATTTTGATATTGAAAAAGTGCTGATGATGCCTGAAGAAATGCTTGAGCGAAAAGCCGCTGATCCTAAAATCATTCGTAATTATAATAAGGTTAAAACCATTCAGGGCAATGCTCAGATGATCTTCGATCATCAAGTTGAGCATAATACTAGTTTTGCACAATTCATTGCAGAGTGGCCAAGCAGCGACATTATTGGTTTATGGGCCTTTTTGAAAAAGCATGGTCAACGGCTTGGGGGTAACACTGGGCCTTACGCATTAAGACTATTGGGTAAAGATACCTTTATATTAAGCTCTGATGTAGAAGCCTATCTTAGAGCGAAAAAAATTATTGATGGCGGTTTACAGAGTAAAAAAAGCTTAACGGCTATTCAGGCATTTTTTAATAAACTTCAGAAAGAGTCAGGTTATAGCCTCACCCAACTAAGCCGTTTAATCGCCTTTGCCAGTGGTGATAATTATGTACAGGTTGAGGAAGTTTAATGATTAATACTCTTCATCAAAATGTTGCTGTTGCTTATAGTGATTCAATTGACACCGATCGCTGTAAGCACATTGCGAAAAAATGGAAACTTAATTATATTGGCGATACTGCATCAGCACGCAAACATACTGCATTAGATTTTTTATTACAACTCAACCATCAAATACTTGAGTTAATAAAACTTGATGAACCAAAACTTAGCGGTATTAATGTTGATTTTGTTGATGGCGCAGTAGCACATCGTCGTAAATTTGGTGGTGGTAGAGGTCAAGATATTGCCAAAGCCATCGGACTAAAACACGGCTTTACCCCGCACGTTTTGGATGCTACCGCTGGATTAGGTCGTGATGCTTTTGTATTAGCTAGCCTTGGCTGCCAAGTCACCTTAATGGAACGTATGCCGGTAGTTGCTGCTCTACTTGATGATGGCTTAGAGCGCGCTAAACTCAATGCTGAAGTAAGTGAAATTGCTCAACGTATGCGCTTAGTTCACGGCTCGTCTATTGAGGATATGACGTTAGCCGATCAAGTAGATGTAGTGTATCTTGATCCTATGTACCCACATCGTGATAAATCGGCAGCAGTAAAAAAAGAAATGCGTGTGTTTCAATCATTGGTGGGTGAAGACTTAGATGCAGATGCACTATTATCACCCGCACTTGCTTTGGCTAAATATCGTGTTGTAGTGAAACGACCTAGTTATGCTCCACCGCTAAATAACCAAACACCCACAACAAGTATTAAGATGAAAAAAAATCGTTTCGATGTTTATGTAAATAAAGCGATTCCCAAAATCTAACTCTATACTTAGGTAAAATGTTTTTAGCGGTGTAACTTATGGCAAAAACTTTATGTAAATGGAAAAAAAAGGAAATCGAACAGAATATCCATGAGTTGACAAAGATCGTCAGTAAACCCCGGTTTATATGTAAAGACTGTGTCCGCGCGGCATGCGATAAAAGTTATTTATGCAAACCGCTAAAACTTAAACTAACACCCTAGTTATTATACCGTTTATATTTCCTAACAAAATCACACTTGAACATTGTCATTACCCAAGGCAATATCCTAGATAGATAATTAAAGATAAAGAGACCGTACATGTTAAAAAACGAAATGGTAGAACAATTAAATCAACAAATTAATTTAGAATTTTACTCCTCAAACCTCTACTTACAAATGAGTGCTTGGTGCGAAGAAAAAGGCTTTGCTGGCGCCGCTGAATTTATGCGTAAACATGCCACAGAAGAAATGGATCACATGACACGTTTATTTACTTATGTTAGTGAAACAGGTGCACTACCTATATTAGGCTCTATTGATGCGCCTCCTCATGAATTTCAATCTTTAGCTGATATTTTTGAGAAAACCTATGCGCATGAATGCTTAATAACTGAAAAAATCAACTCTCTTGCACACCAAGCTTTTACTAACCAAGACTATTCAACATTTAATTTTCTACAGTGGTATGTTGCCGAGCAACACGAAGAAGAAACGTTATTTAAAAGTGTTTTAGATAAAATCAACTTAGTAGGCCACGACGGTCACGCATTATTTTTTGTTGATAAAGATTTATCCGAAATGGCTAAAACTGGCAGCAGCAGTATCATGACAGAAGCATAAACAGTTAACAAAACAGTGCACTGTTATACCCATTCAGCTTAAAGATGCATCATTCAGCTGAATGGGTATAAACTTAGCAAAAAAATTAAAGGGCTTTTATAGCTCTTTATAAGTACTCTTTACAATGAATGTCTTGCCTAAAGTCTTTTAAATTCACACTCAATCCTGCATCTTCAAATGGAACAGGTATAATGAATCTTATATTTTAAACGCCCTCTTCGAAGGGCTTTACTAATAGTTTTATTATTTAGATTTTATTATTAAGGTGTAACAGTGATCACAACAGACGTATTGATAATTGGAGCCGGCGCGGCAGGGTTAATGTGTGCAGCACAAGCAGGCTATCGCGGTAAAAGCGTTGTTGTGGTTGATATGGGTAAAAAAAATGCCCGAAAAGTATTAATAAGTGGTGGTGGCCGTTGCAATTTCACCAACCAAGGTACGACACCTAATCACTTTATTTGTCAAAACCCTCATTTTGTTAAATCAGCCTTAAGCCGATTCACTGCCGATGATTTTATTGAACTTGTTGAAAGGCATAGCGTTAATTATCATCATAAAACCTTAGGGCAACTATTTTGCGATGACAGTGCCCAAGATATAGTTGATATGTTGATTACAGAATGTGATTGGGCTGGCGTTTCTATTAATCTTCGTACTGAAGTACTTTCAGTGAGCAAAGACTCAGAAAATAGTTACCTTGTAAAAACCACTGATAAAGAGTATCAATGCAAGTCTTTGGTTATTGCCTCTGGCGGGCTCACTATGCCAAAACTGGGCGCATCTCCTATTGGTTATAAAGTTGCAGAGCAATTTGGACTCAATATTTTACCCACTATCGCGGCCTTAGTACCTTTCACCTTACATGATCATGACAAAAAACGATTCGAAGGTTTGTCAGGTATTAGTATCGACTGCCAAGTAACTAGCGAAAATGGAATGAGCTTTCGCGAAAATATTCTTTTTACCCATCGCGGCCTGTCTGGGCCTGCTATATTGCAAATATCTTCCTATTGGCAGGCAGGTGAAGCGGTTACTATCAATTTACTCCCTGAAAAAAATCTCAGCGAAATTATCAATGATTGGCGTCAACAACAACCTCAAAAGTCATTAAAAAACCTCCTATCAACCTTATTTCCTAAACGCTTCATTGAAACGTTAATTAATGACGGTACATTGGACGCAAACATTGCAGAGAAAGCCATCAACCAATTAAACCATGGTGAGATAGATAATTTAGCCGGTGCAATACACGCTTGGCAAATAAAACCCAATGGCACCGAAGGCTATCGTACCGCCGAGGTAACATTAGGCGGCGTCGATACCGACGAACTATCCTCTAAAACTTTTGAAGCAAAAAGATCTAAAGGTTTATATTTTATTGGTGAAGTTACCGATGTTACTGGATGGCTTGGCGGTTATAATTTTCAATGGTGCTGGTCTAGCGGTTGGGCTTGTGGACAAGCCGTTTAAGTGTTTTTTATGATTACGAATGAAGACATTTTGATCTAATTGGAGACAAACCGAATTAAATAAAGACGAATAAACGCTGATCCCTTTAATAAACCTAACCTATTATTTCAAATTTATATGAACAAGAAATTACCAAGGAGTTAAAATGTCTGAGAAGAAAGTAAAATTTGAGTATGAGAAACAAAACAAAAATAGTATTCGATATAAAGAAGTACCTGAAGAAGGGATGCCCCCTATTATTGGTAGTATTTACATTCAGAAATGGTTCGCTGGAAATAGTAAAAATATTGAAATAACTATCAATAAAAAAGACTAAAAAGACTTTAAGTCACTATAATTTGAGTTGATTGAATTTAGTTATCATTTGCTCTAATGGTAATTTCTCTGTCATATGGCTCCACGACATTCTAATAGAACCATTTATCTTATCCTCATCTAATCCCATAGATAAAAGAACATGTGAAGGCGTGTAGCTATTAGATGTACATGCTGAGCTATTTGAAACAGCAACAACCCCTTTAAGAACAACCATCGCAGCTTCGGAATTTATTCCGGGGATTGAAAAGAAGCTTAACCAGGATATCCATTGTACTGCTAACTGCACCGGAAGGTTCTGGGAAGGCCGGTTTAAATCACAAGCTTTACTTGATGAAGCAGCACTTGCTGCTTGTATGGCCTATGTTGATTTAAACCCAGTAAGAGCGAATATGGCGCAAACACCTGAAAGCTCAGATTATACCAGTGTTAAACAACGTGTTATTCACGCTAAAAAAGCCACCCAGCCCACCAACTTACTCGCCTTTATTGGCAATCCACGAAAAAACATGCCGAAAGGTTTACCGTTTGAACTAAAAGATTATCTTGAGTTAATTGACTTAACGGGGCGCTGTATTAGAGCAGACAAAGTTGGTTATATTGAAGTAAAGCAAGCCATCTTGCTAACGCGATTGAATATCAGCCCTGATAATTGGCTTACCTTAAGTAAAGGTTTTAGAAAGTTATTTCATGGGGCTATTGGTCGTGAAGCAGCGCTAACCGATTACTGTCAAAACCAACACCTAAAGCGCCGACAAAATTTACGTTGCTGTGAAAAGTTATTAGCGTAACTCCTCCACTAGTTATCAATCTATTATTTTTCAAGTTGTTGACGATTCTTTATGCCTAGAAACACGCTAAGCACCCCATTTCCAGTACCCATCGAAACTATCTGTAGCTTTTGTAATGTTTAATGATTATTAACGCTCGTCTGCCAAATAAGGCGATTGTAGTGAACTGTTTATTGAACGTAAATATAGTGGATGATGAGATGGACGCTCCCGCCAAGCGGCGTCAATGCGCCAAATTAATGTAGTGTTCTAAACTTGCATTAACAATAATGAAAAGGAAGCGTCCATCATGAAAACTACCACAATATCAAT
>JBLIEW010000088.1:0-16764 GCA_047633255.1 Colwellia sp. | reverse complement strand
TCCCATTCCGAACTCAGAAGTGAAATGCAGTAGCGCCGATGGTAGTGTGGGAGTTCCCATGTGAGAGTAGGACATTGCTAAGCTTCTATTCAGAGAAGCCCGTTACGTAAGTGACGGGCTTTTTGCTTTATAAAAAATCTGGTGTGCAACCACGGGTTTTTGTTTATTTAAAGTTCATTTTTTTGGAGTCTATACCTTTAATGAAAAATTTATTATCTGCCCCTGCTAAAATGGCATTATCTGATGTCGAGAATGTACATTATCAAAAATCTTTAACCCATATTGCCGAACTTGATTTAAATTTAATGGCAGTTAAAGTAACCGATTATCCTGAGGATTTTTTGGGATGGTGTATTGCGTTATTAGAAATATGCAAGCAAGGTATTAATCGAGACTTATTAAATGATGATCAATTTAAGCCTTTAGAAAAATTAACTACTCTTTTAGAGTCTGCAGCCAGTACCAGCCAATTGAAAATGGCATCTAAAGCACCTTGGCCTGTATTTGTCAGCTTTATCGAGCAACAAACCACATTACATGCACTTGAAGAACGTTTGACGTTATTGGATTACGTTCGTGGGCTTGAAAAAACTGATTTATCTGCAATGTCAGATCTTGATCGCCTTGTTATCGCAGGCAAACATACTAATAAACATATCCACACTGTATACAACTTTGATATTGAATGGTTTGCTTCGACCAAAGGGGCTAAGATTTTTCAAACTCTGTTTACAGAGCAACCTAGTGCTTTCGATCACGCACTTAGCTTTATTCCACTAACTGGTGATGTTACACCAGCTCAATACAAAAAGTTTGTTGTCGCTTATAAAGAAATATTTAGTACCCATACAAAAGATAAAGCTAATGGGGAAAAAGCGCCACTAGCTCCGGCAAGTCGTTTATTAGCGATGCGCCGTCCTGATCAGTTTATGGCTATTACAAACACTAAAATTGCTGTTCTATGCCAAGGTCTAGGCATACAGAAATTTAATAATTACGATTTTGAAAGTTATTGGCAAGATTTGATTGGTACTGTCCGTACTTTTGCTTGGTGGCATCAAAGTGAGCCAAGCGAGCCACGTGAACGTAAATTATGGCAAGCGCGTGTTATTCTTATGGACCTATTTCTTTTTGCAGATGAAGATTTTGCAGCGACTTCAAACTATTTGAGAATTCGTGATAAGAAACTTAGTAGTAGTGTGAGCAGCTATAAATCAACACGAACGGTTAGAGTTAAATTAACTAATGAACAGGTTGTTGATCAAGCACTGGCTGAAGAAGGAATACCTGAGTACATTATCAGACAACGCGATACTATTTTGAGCGAAGTCAAAAAAGGTAAAAATGTTGAACATGTAATTAAATTACTTCGAGCCATATTTGGTTAATAACTTAGTTATTTAGCATGAACAAAAGTTTACTTATCGATAATTAGACTAGCGAACCAGTGTTAATTTTGTGGAGTTTTTATTTTCACTTGGTTCTATGTTAATTGTATCTAATTTAAATTGATTGTTTTTAAAACGATCAAACTGAGCCTGTTTGACTCCCATTTTCTGGCATAAACGATAAAATACTTGATAATCTTCTTTGGTAAAATTCTCATCTTCTCGTGTCATTAAGCCATCTATATAAGCACTATCCCCGTTAAAAGAAAAATTTGCTATAGCATTATACGGCTTTCCGTAGCTATTAACCTTTATAGCACGTACTGATTTCACTTCAAATATCCAATCGTCAACTTGTATAAAACGTGATGTCGTATCTGTCATTATGATTCCTTAAAGAAAAATCCATTAACTGAGTTCTGAGTAGCGAGAAATTTATACGAATAAATAAGAGCGACACAATTGTTTATCAGTGAAGTCGCTCTCATTATTATGTACGATAGTTTTATTATTTTGTAATGTACTTGGCAAACTCATCTTTGCTAATAGTTGCGTCACTATTTGAATCAATTTTAGTAAAAGCAATATGAATCAGTTTGCTTTTCTCTGTTTCCACAAGACTAAGTAAGCTATCTTTATCTGCATCAAGTTGTTCAAACTGAACATTTATGGTGCTATGAGTTGCTAAAGCGGGAGCGATTTCTGGTATAACATCTGTAGCGCTAACGAGCGAAGAAGTTAATGCTGTAACAACAACAGCGAATGTTACTTTGATTAAACTAATATTTTTCATTTCTCTTCCTTTAAGTAAAAAGTGTAAAGCTACATAATATTTGTATGTATTACAGGATATAGCACAAGGTATGCCAATTCTGTAAGTTACCGATTTATAATAAAAATTTTGAAATACATCCGAATTATATCGTTAAAGTGTTGCTAATAAGAGACAGTTAAATTTATATAAAGAATTTAATCAACAAAACAGGGTTCAATAAAGTATTAAACGCTTTAAAAATCAGTTGTTAATATGAAATCTACATTGATATGCTCGACTGTTGCTAAATGGCGACACACTTGCGTTTTAACCATATATCCCTTAAAAAGGCGTAACTCATCATTTTTAACTTACTAAGTTTTAGGATAATAATCTAACGTGTCTGCTAAAACGCCGAAAACTCGCCTTCTACTCAATAGCGTGTTCAATATGGGCGCATTATCAATTAAAAAATTAACCTTATTGGGTTTTACGTTAGTTTCACTCCCCTTAGTACTTGCGTTAATTTATAGTACGACACAAGTTAACTTGATGTCTAAGCAGTCAGCTCAAGCAATATTTTCGGTAGTCGCCTTGACTAAAGCGAATCGCGAGTTGAATGAAAATCAGTTGAAACTGGAAAGATATGCTAGCCAATATATTGTCTTGAAAGACTCAGAGCTCAAAGGTGATTATTTAGTACAAGAAGAGCAAATCTTAGGGTTAGTTAATGATAACTTAGCCATTTATAACGATGATGAGTTAGCTCGATTTAGCAAAAAGTTTTCTTCTATTATTGCAATAGTTCATGATCTCATCACGACTAAGTCAACGGATGGAAATGCGTTAGAAATGATACAAAATCAGTTTGTCGCGTTAACTTTGATAAGTCGAAAAATACACTTACGTAGCGATGAACTGATAAATAATCAAGCGGGGAAAATAGATTCAACGGCTGAGCAAGTAAGTGATACCATGCTTATTAGCCTACTAATCATACCAATGACATTAATTATAGCAGCGGTGTTCATATTTTTAATCACGACGCCTCTAAAAGTATTGATAGCAAAAATACAATCTTTGGAGCAAGGTGATTTTGAAAAAGAAATAAAGTTAAGAGGCTCTCCTGAGATTAGAGAAATAGCTGATGCACTTGAAATTATGCGTTTACGCTTACATGCACTTGAGCTGCAAAAATCGAGTTTTATACGTCATATTTCACATGAATTAAAAACACCGCTGGCTGCCATTAGAGAAGGAACAGAGCTTCTTTACGACAACAGCGTTGGAAAATTGAACGATGAGCAACAAGAAATTTGCTACATAATTAAAGACAGTGTAAATCGTCTACAACGACTTATTGAAGATTTACTCAACTTTAACATTGTTTTAGATTCTACTAGTCTACAAGACAGTGAAAAAATTTCTTTAAAACCGTTATTAGAAAATGTATTAAAGGATCACAAATTAGATATTAAGCGCAAGAAGCTGAATATTATTCAAATGAATGAAAACGTACTTATTTACAGTAATGTTAAGCAGTTAAAAGTGGTATTGGATAATATATTATCAAACGCAATTAAATACTCTTCAGATCATGACACCATCGGTATTTATAGTGAGCTTAATAATAATCAACTAGCGCTTTCAATCGTGGATAATGGCCCAGGGATTCATCCGGACATCCAAGCGAAAGTGTTTGATGCTTTTTATCAAGGTCCAGCACCAGAGAATAGCCAAATCAAGGGAAGTGGTCTTGGCCTCACCATAGTCAAAGAACTCTTGATGCGCCTTAACGGCAATATTAATATTGAAAGTAAACAGTTAAATAATAAGGGTACAAGGGTTCAGGTCACGTTACCTAGAGCTCAAAGGATGGGAGAGGAATAGTGACAAAAATATCGGGTAATTTATCATTGAGTCTTTTTGGAATGATGAATCAAATAAAACAACACTGCATGCCGTTACTGATCATTGTACTGTTGTCTGCGTTGAGTGGATGCCAGATATTAGACGGATCAAAGAATGATGAGGTCGATTTTAGCCACTACTACTTGTGGATAAAAAGCTTAACTGATGACGAAATAGCTCAAGAAATAATTCAACAAAAAAGCAATAAACCATCAGGCTATGCACAAGCTGATGTTCAATTAATTATGTTGTATAGCTTGCCAACTTCTCCGATACATAATCCTTACACCGCAAAAGCACTGCTCAATGATTACTCGCTAGCACCTTATAATGAAACTGTTTTTAGTGCCACAGACTTAGCTTTTATTGTAATGCTAAAAGATCAACTTAATCAACAACTGCTATTATTAGAAAAAATCACAAACTATAAAGGTGTTTATATACAATCTAAAAAATTAAATACAGCGCAACAATTGAAAATTGATCAACTTAATGAGCAAATCATTCAGCTTAAAAAAATTGAAAAAACTATTAGTAAACGTGGACAGTAACTGCAGATGACAAACAGTAATAACCTAGTAAAGAAAAAAATATTAATCGTTGATGACGATCCTCATTTATTACGCCTACTTGGCATTAGGCTTTCCGCTGCAGGTTATAACGTAGAGTCTGCAGCTAGTGCAAAAATAGCGTTGGGTATATTAAAAAGCTTTCAACCTCATATGGTTATTAGTGATTTGCGTATGGAGGGTATGGATGGCATGGCATTGTTTGAACAAATTAGAAAGCAATACCCACATATGCCGGTGATAATTATGACTGCCCATGGCACTATTCCCGATGCGATTAATGCAACTAAACAGGGTGTATTTAGTTTTTTGACAAAGCCGTTTGAAAGCCGGGAGTTGCTAGAAACAGTACAAAAAGCAATACAACTTCAACCGTCAATTACTCAAAAAATTCCTAAAGAATCGTCTTGGCGGGCAAATATAATTAGCCGTAGCGCCATAATGGAGTCTCTATTACAACAAACCAATCAAGTAGCACAAAGTGACTTTAGCCTATTAATCTACAGCGCAAGCGGAACAGGTAAAGAGTTACTAGCAAAGGCCATTCATCAAGCTAGTAATCGCCATAATAAACCTTTCACCGCGATAAATTGCGCGGCAATCCCTGAGCAGCTATTAGAATCAGAACTTTTTGGTCATGTTAAAGGAGCGTTTACCGGGGCAGGTAAGAATCATGTTGGTTTATTTCAAGCGACTGATGGTGGAACATTATTTTTAGATGAAATAGGTGATATGCCAATGAGTTTTCAAGTGAAGCTACTAAGAGCTTTACAAGAAAAAGAAATTCGCCCCATTGGTAGCACGCAATCAATAAATATAGATGTTCGTATAATCTCTGCTACTCATAAAAACCTACAGCAAGCCATAATCGATAAAACCTTTAGAGAAGATTTATATTACCGCCTCAATGTAGTTGAACTAGAATTGCCTCCACTTTCACAACGACGTGAAGACATACCGCTATTGGCACAACATTTTTTACATCATGTTGAGGTAAAGTCAAACCGTAAAGTTAATGGCTTTTCAGCTGAAGCGATGGAGTTATTAATTAGTGCGCCTTGGCCGGGTAATATTCGTCAATTACAAAATGTAGTTGAACAAAGTATTGCCTTATCTACAGGATCATTAATAAATGCCTCCTTGGTGAGTAGTGCACTACGCGAAAAAACATCTCAATTACCTTCTTTTCAAGAGGCTAGAGACCAATTTGAACGTGACTATTTAGCTAGCTTATTAAAAATGACAGCTGGAAATGTTTCCCAAGCAGCCAGGATAGCGCAACGAAATAGAACAGAGTTTTATAAACTATTGAATAGACATCATCTCAATGCCGAAGCGTTTAGAGAAGAGTAAATAAATTGTTCATCCATGATGCTGATCTTTGTGCTGAAGATTTTTTTCATTTTTCAGGCACTAAAGGTTTAGCGATGCCATCAGAGGAATTACTTTTGACGGCATCGTTAGTTTGGCATCCACTTAGCAGTATAACGCTACGATATGGGTGCTTATTTTGTTGAGGAATAGTTATTACTCAACAATGGGTAATAATGTTATTTCAACACGGCGGTTAAGCTCGCGTCCCTCAACAGTTTGGTTATTTGCTACGGGTTGTCCTTCGCCAAAGCCAACGATCTCTAAACGGTCACTAATAATTTTTTGTCCACGTAGGTAATTCGCTACAGAGCCTGCACGGTCTTCGGATAGCTTTTGGTTGTGCTGAACAGAGCCGCTAGAATCGGTATGACCCGAAACGACAACTAGCGTTTTATTATATTCTTCAAGTACCAAGGCAACAGAATTTAATACACTAGTAAAGTTGGTGTTGATGTTAGAACTGTTAGTTGCAAAAGTAATGTTACCAGGCATGATCAAGTTGATTTTGTCTCCATCACGTTGAATACTTACACCACTATCTCGCAGTTGCTTGCGTAATTTCGCTTCTTGAGTATCCATATAATAGCCAATACCTCCACCGATAGCTGCGCCACCTGTTGCTGCGGCCAATATACGGTTATTGCGTGTCTTGCTAGATTTATCTTTATTATCTATGTAAGCGACGACGGCAGCGATACCTGCACCAGCGGCTGCGCCCATCGCAGTTTTACTGGCTTTACTATCCCCAGTGTAGGGGTCAAATGTTGTACAGGCTTGTAGCAAAAATATGGCTGAAGCTGCGGTGATGATTTTTTTCATAGTGGATTTCCTATAGTGGCCTTATTGCTACTTTGCGAAGCGATGGCTATTAATAAATGACTGTGTGAGCGCTATTGCGGCTATTACTTTTTAATCTATATTTTAAGACATAAAAAAACCCGATGAGCTGTCGGGTTTAAATGTTTTTATGTAAAAACAGATATTTAAAGCGTATAAATTTTAAACCTAATAGCTCCCACATTCAAGTTTGAAAAAATAATGATTAATAAAAGTCAGCCCCGGCTCTGCCGGAGGTCATTACTAAGCTAATAACTGCCTAAGTAATGGTGCTAAATCGACACTCAATTAAGATTAAATTTAAATAAGATTATAAAACCTAGCGGTGTCGTCTAAGGTCTTTTTGGCTTTCTCTATTAACTCATCAATTTCCGCTTTTGTAATAACTAATGGGGGTGAGATCACCATGATGTCACCACATGAACGCATAATTAAACCATTATCCATTGAATAATCACGACAAACACCACCACCAGCGGCATTAGGAGCTAAGCGCTCTTTAGTTGTCTTGTTTTTAACAAGTTCAATCGCTGCAACCATACCTAACCCACGTGCTTCACCAACAATAGGATGATCAGCAAGCTCTTGCCAGCGTTGTTGTAAATAAGGTGAAATCTCAGTTTTCACTTGCTTAACAATACCTTCAGATTCTAAAAGTTCGATATTTTTTAACGCAACAGCCGCCGCTACCGGGTGACCTGAATAAGTGTAACCATGGTTAAAGTCTGCACCTTCTCCAATCACCACATCTGCAACTTTATCTGAAATGATAACGCCGCCAATAGGCAAGTAACCTGAAGACATTCCTTTGGCGATAGTAATCATGTCAGGTTTTAAATCAAAGTATTCACTAGCGAACCACTCGCCTGTACGGCCAAAACCTGAAATAACTTCATCTAAAATGAATAGAATATCGTACTTGGCTAGAATTCTTTTAATTTCAGGCCAGTAGGTATCCGGAGGTGTTATAACCCCGCCAGCACCCTGAAAAGGTTCTGCAATAAAAGCGGCAACGTTCTCCTCACCTACCTCTAATATTTTGGCTTCTAGCGATTGAGCCGCTTGAATACCAAATTCATCTTGAGATAAATCACCACCTTCAGCAAACCAATAAGGTTGGTTAACATGTACAATACCATCAATAGGTAAGCCACCTTGTTCGTGCATATAGCCCATGCCGCCTAGACTTGCTGCAGCAACGGTAGAACCGTGATAAGCATTTTGACGACTGATAAATGTTTTTTTCGTCGGTTTTCCTTTTAAATCCCAGTATCGACGCACCATTCTAAAATTTGTGTCATTCGCATCAGACCCTGAGCCAGTAAAAAATACTTTATTCATATGTGTAGGAGCAAGAGAGGCTATTTTTGCTGCCAGATTAGTTGCGGGTGCTGTTGTTGTTTTAAAGAACAAGTTGTAATAAGGCAGCTCTGTCATTTGTTGGCTTGCTGCTTCAACAAGCTCTTTACGACCATAACCAATATTTACACACCACAAACCCGCCATACCATCGAGATATTTTTTACCATTATCTTCGTAGATATAAACACCTTCAGCTTTAGATATTAATTTAATGCCTTTATCTGCAAGCTCTTTATTATCACTAAATGGGTGAAAGTGATGTGCTGTATTTTTCTGTTGAAATTCTGTTTTCATATCGTGACCTTTGTAATTTTTTTATAAAAACCACTTTAGTAAAGTGGTGTGTTTAAGCGTTCTCTAAGAACTACGCTTTAATCAACAAGCTGTTTTGTAATTCTTGATTCGACGTTATCATTGCATTACCTCAATCTTCAATCCATTTAACTAACCATAACAGTTTATAACCTTATTGATGCGTTATTTACAACAAAAAATTAATATTTATTGAATTTATGTGGTTTATTGTTTAGTTTATCCAACACTACATTTATTGAAAACAAGTAATAAGGCAATGTGTTTATGAAAAATTTACGCCACTTTTATATTAACGGACAATGGATCTCTCCAGAAAAACAGCAGGATTTTATTGTTGAAAATCCTTCAACTGAAAGTCAAATTGGTGTTATTTCCTTAGGCACCAATATTGATGTTGATAAAGCGGTTATTGCGGCTAGAAACGCATTTAACCATTATGGTTTTACTTCAAGAGAAGAACGTATTGCATTATTGGAGAAGCTGCTCAGTGCCTATATGAATCGTTATGACGAAATGGCAAAGGCGATTTCCCAAGAAATGGGATCACCAATTGATTTTGCCAGGTCTACTCAAGCAGACTGTGGCCGAGGTCATATTCAAACAGCATTAGATGCGTTAAAAACCTATGAATTTGAGCACACCTCAGCAAATGCCACTATAAGCCATGAACCCATCGGAGTTTGTGGATTTATCACCCCTTGGAACTGGCCTATTAATCAAATTGTTTGCAAAGTTGCACCCGCATTGGCCACAGGTTGCACCATGATTTTAAAACCAAGCGAAATAGCGCCTTTGTCAGCTCATGTTTTTGCCAAAATAATTGATGATGCCGGATACCCCGCAGGCGTATTTAATCTGGTGAACGGTGATGGCATGGGTGTTGGCTCTGCGATATCATCTCACCAAGATATTGATATGGTCTCTTTTACTGGCTCAACTAGAGCTGGCTCGTTAATTGCTAGAGCTGCAGCAGATACCGTAAAGCGAGTCACGTTAGAGCTAGGGGGTAAATCACCGAATATTATATTTGACGATGTAGACTTAGAAACTGCTGTTACCAAAGGTGTGGTCGGCTGTATGGAAAATACAGGTCAATCATGTAATGCACCAACACGTATGCTCGTACAAGAATCGGTTTATGATGATGCAGTAAAAATAGCGACTCGTGTTGCTAATGCAATAAAAGTCGATAGGGCTGATAAGTCAGGTGATCATATTGGACCATTAGTTAGCCAAGTTCATTTCGATAAAGTACAAGGCATGATCAAAGAAGCCATCGAATCGGGTGCTACATTAGCCGCGGGCGGACTTGGTAAGCCAGAAGGATTAGATGTGGGTCATTTCACCAAACCAACAATATTTTCTAATGTGTGCAATAAAATGAACATTGCTCAAGAGGAAGTATTTGGTCCTGTCCTAGTGATAATTCCTTTCAAAGATGAGCAAGAAGCAATTGCCATAGCAAACGACTCTCCTTATGGTTTAGCCGCCCATATCAATACCACAGATGAAACAAAAGCGAGCCGTGTCGCAAAGCAATTAAGAGCTGGAATGGTAAGGATTAACTGGGCTTCACATCAATACACCTCTCCGTTTGGTGGTTATAAAAAATCAGGAAACGGTCGTGAATGGGGTGTATATGGCTTTGATGATTACTTAGAAATTAAAGCCACCAGCCGTTAGTCTGTGAAAATTCGATATATTTTCTCTTGGCTTTAATTAGTCTTAAAAGGCTATTGATTTATTTACTTTACTATGCTTTTATATATAGCAACTGAAGAGTATATTTAACAAAAACGCATCTTCATTCGCTTTGAAATGGCTTTTTAAAGTAAATAACAAACAAAGAAAGGTATAAACTATGAAAAATAAA
Organism: Colwellia sp.; assembly: GCA_047633255.1. Classification (GTDB taxonomy): domain Bacteria; phylum Pseudomonadota; class Gammaproteobacteria; order Enterobacterales; family Alteromonadaceae; genus Colwellia. The sequence continues at coordinate 6,381 of JBLIEW010000088.1, read as the reverse complement.
AGTATATTACTAATAACAACAATGCTTGTTTCAATGGCAACATCCGCATCAGATAGAGTGGTTAACGTTTATAATTGGTCAGATTATATCGATCCAGCAGCAGTTAAGCAATTTGAAAAAGAAACTGGCATCGAAGTTAATTATGATGTTTATGATTCTAATGAAATTCTAGAAGCTAAATTGATGGCCGGCGCCTCTGGCTATGATGTTGTCGTACCGACAGGTTCTTTTTTAGAACGACAAGCAAAAGCGGGTATTTATGCACAGATTGATAAAAGTAAACTCTCAAATTATGGCAACATTGATAAATCAATGGCAAGTAAAATGGCGCTTCATGATCCAGGTAATAAACACAGTGTTCCTTACACATGGGGAACGATTGGGCTAGGTGTTAATACTGACATGGTTAAAGCACGCTTAGGTGACGTGCAATTTAATAGCTTAGATTTAATTTTTAAACCTGAAGTCGCGGCGAAGTTAGCTGATTGCGGTATTGGTATATTGGACTCACCCGCTGAAGTTATGGCAATCGCGATGAACTATGAAGGCTTAGATCCTAACTCTGAAAGTACGAAAGATCTTAAATTAACGAAAGCAATGGTTAAAAAGGCCCGCCCTCATTATAAATATTTTGATTCAAGTCGTCTAATTGCTGATTTAGCCAATGGCGATATTTGTGTTGCGTTAGGCTATAACGGCGACATGTTACAAGCTAATAGTCGTGCAAGTGAAGCCGGACGAGGTGTCAAAATTGAATACTTAATTCCTAAAGAAGGTACTATTGCTTGGTTCGATATGATGGCAATTCCTGCTGATGCGCCACATAAGAAAGAAGCCTATGCTTTTATCAATTACATCTTAAAAGCTGAAACGGGTGCAGGTATTTCTAACTATGTTTATTATGCTGTTGCTAATGAAGCGGCTGCTGAGTTTGTTAACGAAGAAATCAAATCTAACGTAGGTATTTATCCAATTGGAGAAACGAAAGAAAAACTGTTTTCTCAACTCGCTCACACGTCTCGTTTTGATCGTAAATTAACGCGAGCCTGGACACAAATCAAAACAGGTAGATAGTTTTAACCGATAAAGCATAAGGGTATTAGCTTGCCTTTATGCTTTAGAATATGACTACAATAAACTATTTATACCCATTACCATTTAAAGTGCACTCTAAAACATGCATCTTGATTGGTAATGGGTATACATCCTGTCGAAAGTATCCCTAGGAATCTCGAATGACTCAAGAAACAACAATGCCTCTTTGGAAACAAGATGGCGCTAAACCTTTTATTCAAATAAAAAATGTGACTAAAAAATTCGGGGAATTTACGGCCGTAGATAATGTTTCCTTAGATATTTATGAAAATGAATTATTTTGTTTATTAGGAGGATCGGGATCAGGAAAAAGTACCCTCTTAAGGATATTAGCCGGATTTGAAGACCTAACCTCTGGTCAGGTACTTATCGATGGTGTCGATATGGCCAATATTGAGCCGTGGAATCGTCCAATAAATATGATGTTTCAATCATACGCATTATTTCCTCATATGACCGTCGCTAAGAATATTGCTTTTGGCTTAAAGCGAGATGGTTTACCTAAAAAAGAAATTGAACAACGTGTTGCTGAAATGCTTAGCATGATGCAAATAGAAGCGTTTGCTGATAGAAAACCCGATCAATTATCAGGCGGTCAACGCCAGCGTGTCGCTTTAGCTAGAGCACTAATCAAACGGCCGAAATTACTTTTACTTGATGAACCTTTAGGTGCACTAGATAAGAAGCTTAGAGAAGAAACTCAATTTGAACTAGTCAATATTCAAGATAAGTTAGGGGTTACCTTTGTTGTAGTAACACATGATCAAGAAGAAGCGATGACACTTGCCACTCGAATTGGCGTTATGGGCAATGGTATTATTACCCAAGTGGATGAGCCTCGAGATGTGTACGAATACCCAAGCAGCCGCTTTGTCGCCGAATTTGTTGGCTCTATTAATTTATTCGAAGGCCGTGTTTATGAAGATGAAGTTGAGCATGTAAAAATAAAATCAATAGAAGCGGGCTGTAATTTTTGTGTAAATCATGGCATTAGCTGTGCACCGAATAAAAAAGTCACCGTTGCTGTTCGTCCCGAGAAAATGAAAGTTACTCGAAGTAAGCCTGAGCTAGAATATAACTGTTTATATGGTCAAATTGTCGACATAGCTTATATGGGTAATCTCTCAATCTTTAGGGTTAAGTTAAAAAGTGGCTTAATCGTTCGTGTCACTTTACCTAATCTTGTTAGAGAAAATCGTAACCCATTAACATGGGATGATTTTGTTTACCTTTCTTGGGATTACGACAGCAGTGTGGTATTAACGTCATGAGTAAAGTAACCGGTACCTTTTGGCTGGGTCGTTATGACACAGTTAAAACTCGATTTATTTCATTGAAAAATATTCGCTGGGGTAGATTTTCTGTTATTTCTATCCCCTCATTATGGTTAGGCTTGTTTTTCTTTATTCCTTTTTTGGTTGTGTTTAAAATTTCATTGGCTGAATCAGCTATTGCCGTACCGCCTTACACCGATATGTTTGGTTGGAATGTAGAAGCGGCAATGCTTGATATAAAAATAAAATTTGGAAATTATCTATACCTTTTTGAAGACTCCTTTTACTTAGATGCTTATTTAAGTTCCGTTAAAATTGCCGCAGTGTCTACTTTTTTTACGCTAATAATTGGCTTTCCTATGGCCTATTATATTGCAAGTAAGTCAGGCTCTACGCGGACACTCTTATTAACACTCGTTATCTTACCTTTTTGGACATCGTTTTTATTAAGAGTTTATGCATGGATGGGCTTTCTTAAAAAGAACGGTATTGTGAATGAATTTTTACAAGGTATTGGTCTGATTGACCAACCGATTCAGATGTTGCAAACCGATTTTGCTGTTTATATTGGTATCGTTTACACCTATTTACCTTTTATGATATTACCTTTGTATACCACGTTAGAAAAATTGGATGGTAACTTAATTGAAGCAGCTAAAGATCTTGGTGCAGGGCCAATTAGAGCATTTTTCTTGGTTACGTTGCCACTGTCTATGCCTGGGATTTTAGCCGGGTGCTTATTAGTGTTTATACCCGCTGTTGGGGAATTTGTTATTCCTGCATTATTAGGTGCGTCTGACACCTTAATGATTGGACGAGTGCTTTGGGATGAGTTCTTTCTAAATAGAGACTGGCCAATGGCTTCAGCTGTGGCGACCATGATGTTACTCATATTGGTTGTTCCTATTATGTTTTTACGTAATGGCAAACAAGAAGGGACAGAATAATGACTAGAAATTCAAAGTTTTTATCAATTTCATCGCTATTTGGTTTTATATTTCTTTATGCGCCGATACTTGGATTAATTATTTATAGCTTTAATAAATCCAAGTTGGTGACGGTATGGGGCGGTTGGTCATTAAAGTGGTATGTTGAATTATTTAACAATGAACAAATTATGGAGGCTGCAGTCGTCAGCTTGAAAGTTGCGTTTATAACGGCAACTCTATCCGTTATTCTTGGGGTTTTGGCTGGCTATGTACTCAGTAGAATGGGTAAGTTTCCGGGTAAACTCATTGTTTCCGGTTGGGTTAGCGCACCACTTATTATGCCTGAAGTGATCACTGGTTTATCATTATTATTACTGTTTGTTTCATTAGAAAATTTAATTGGTTGGCCTGCAGGAAGAGGAATTACGACAATTATTATTGCCCATACTACGTTTTGTATGGCCTATGTTGCCGTAATTGTGCAGTCTCGTTTATCACAAATGGATGATGCATTAGAAGAAGCCGCAATGGATTTAGGTGCAAAGCCACATAGTTTGTTTTTTCTCATCACGTTACCTATTATATCTCCCGCGATTATTTCGGGTTGGTTGCTTGCCTTTACTATGTCGTTAGATGACTTGGTTATCGCGAGTTTTGTTTCCGGCCCTGGTAACAGTACTTTGCCTATGGTTATTTTTTCTAAAATAAGATTAGGGGTGACACCTGAAGTGAACGCGTTGGCAACAATTATGATTGTAATTGTCGCTATTGGTGTAATGGCCGCTATGTGGCAAATGAGAAAAAAAGAAAATAAACTCTAAATACCTCTCATGTTTAATATATCTTGTTAAGGTTGTATTGTTTTACTTTACAGCCTTTACTTTAAATGGGCTTGTGCGACATGACTAAATCTGTAAAAACTAAAATTATTTTTTCCACTCTGTTATTGCTTGTCATCACAATAACGTCGTTATTAATAGTCTCCTCAATCTCCGTTGATAAAACGGCAACTTCTTTATCGGCATACCTTGCACCGAAAATAAAAGAAAGTAGTCTAATGCCAATGGTTATTGCGGCAGACGCTGAAACAGCAAGAAATGAAGTTTTTTTTGGTCAAGTAATCAATGAGGCTGAGCGGCTTTCGAATGATATTTCTTTTTTGCGAGTACAATTTAGATCCCTTTTTTTACCTGCTGAAGATGTTCGCCATATTTTGAATATGTATATCAAAAGTGCGATTGAAAGCAACCAATCAGCTGTTGGTGTTTATGCCGTTTTTCTTCCCAATGCACTCGATGGTGCAGACGAAGTAAATAAAGGTGCAGACGATCTCGCATCAAATGAGGCGGGAAGGTTTGCCGTTTACTGGGCTTTTAACGAGCAAGGTGAGGCTGTTGAAGAAGTATTACCTGAAGAAATGATTAGCGATACCCGTCCTAATTCTACCGGACAAGCCTACAACTCTTGGTTTACTTGCCCTATTGAACAACAAAAAAATTGTTTATTAGAACCCTACGTTGACAAAGTTGATGGTAAAAACATATTAATGACGTCAATAGCGATGCCTATTAAATTCGGTAATAAAGTCGTTGGGGTTGTAGGTATTGATATAGCGTTAGCTGATATCCAAATAAAAGCGGAAAATTTTGCTAACAAAATTGCTAATGGTAATAGCCGAGTGTTAATACTATCTGAAGATAAATCGGTAATAGCAGACTCTAAAAATAGCGATAATCAAGGTGCTCTCTTTTCTGAAATAATCAATAGTACGAAGTTAATTGAAGGGACTAGTGAAAATGATCACAACTTCATTTTGGTGAAAAATATTAATTTGGGTGGGATAGCTAACTGGAGTATTTATACCGAAGTGCCTAAAAAGTACATTCGTGATGAAGTTAATCAAACGATGACAGTATTAGATGAGGGCACTGAGGAGCAATTAACTAGCGCGCTTTATATGAGTTTGTTGGTTCTAATCATCGGTAGTATTGTTATCTTTTTTATGGCTGAAAAATTAACTGTTCCCTTAAGAACGGTGGCAGAAGCGTTAAAACAAATTGCCAGTGGTGATGCTGATTTAACCAAACGGATCAAGGTTAATTCACAGGATGAAACGGGACAACTTGCGGATTCGTTTAACCAGTTCGTCGAAGGGCTTGCTAATATAGTAAGTCAATTTTCAACAGGTGTTAAAACCACCTTTGCGGCATCTGAAACAGGCAAAGCACTATCGATTACAACAAATTCTCAATTAGCTAATCAACAGGTAATGATTGAAATGGTGGCTACCGCCGCAGAAGAAATGTCGCAAACCTCTACCGATGTAGCGCAAAATGCTGTATTAACTGCTGACGCGACTAGAGAGGTTAAAATAGCGGCTTCAAATGGTATTATTAAATTAAAGCAAACCACCAGCACCATTTCAAAACTGTCAGAACAAATGCAGCATTCAAACGGGCAAGTAGTTAAGCTGTCAAGTAATAGCGATAATATCGTTAATGTACTAAACGTGATTAAGTCAGTCGCTGAACAAACTAATTTACTTGCCTTAAATGCTGCTATCGAAGCAGCAAGAGCGGGTGAATTAGGTCGTGGTTTTGCTGTTGTCGCTGATGAAGTAAGAGCGTTAGCGGGGAGAACCGCTAGCTCAGTTTTTGAAATTGAAGTGGTTATAAATGAATTGCAAGTCTCTACAAAAGAAGTAGTTAGAACTATCAGTGAAAACGTTAAAAGAGCCGAGGTTTGCACTGAGCAAGCACAAGAAACGCAAACTATCTTTGAAGTTATTGAGCAAGAAGTCACTACTATGACCGATATGGCGGTTAATATTGCTTCTGCCGCGGAAGAGCAAAGTCAGGTGTCGGAAGAAATTAGTATCACTTTACAAAATATAAATACCACTGCTGATGAGCTTGCGCAAAGTGCTCAGCAGACATTAAAAGTGAGTGAAGAGCTACTTGTGTCAGGACAAGATCAAGAAAAGCTTATTGGACGATTTAAGTTTTAAGCCAATAGGTGCCTATCTGTAAAGTAATAAATTAACGTAATAAAAAAGCTAACAATAAATTGTTAGCTTTTTTATG
>JBLIEW010000087.1:0-17035 GCA_047633255.1 Colwellia sp. | reverse complement strand
GGTTTAAGTTACTTAGAAGAGAATGCAGGAGCATATTCTCCTGAATAACCATTATCAGCGTATCGCGCCTTGATCTGATTTCCTAGCTTCGCTCTGAAACTGCATCTTCAAGTGGAACGGGTATATATCAATCTCACTAACGTTAACTTTTTATAGGTTTTTAATTATATCAAAATTAAAAGGCAACATTAATGAAAACGATTATCAAGAGAACAGGGCAAAAATAACGTAAATAAAATCCAAATGCTTTTAATTTACGATTTTTTTGTAATTTCGCTATATTGGTAAGTTGATTACCCCGCTGCCAAATCCAACCCACTACAATAAAATAAAATAGCGACATTAAGGGCTGTAAAATTGTGGTGAGTAGTTGAATCACTAAACCAAATAACACCTCAAAAAATGCCACTAAGGTCATACTGGCGATTAACACAATAGCAGAGACTATCCAAGTTGCGCGTTTTCGATTGATATTTTTATCCTCAACCAAATAAGATACAGGTACTTCGGTTGATGAAATGGTAGAGGTGAGTGCTGCAATAGAGAGTAAAGTAAAAAAACTAAAAGAGACGATTAAACCCACCGAACCCATAGAAGTAAACAATGAGGGTAAAATTTGAAAAATCAGTTGGCCTTCACCAATTAAATTACCGTCTCTAAACACTTCTTGTCCGGCATGTTGAGCAACAAATAAAGCCGGTATGATCAGTAATCCTGCCAAGAAGGCAATAAAGGTATCAAGTGCGGCAATAGACAATACAAGTTTACCGATGTCTTGTCCTTTTTTCATGTAGGAGCCATAAACCATCATGCCGCCAACGCCAATAGACAGAGAGAAAAAGGCTTGTCCCATCGCTGAAATAATTAATTTTGGCTCTAGTACTTGGCTAAAATCAGGAATTAAATACAGAGCTACCCCTTCTTGTGCGCCATCTTGTTGCAAAATATAGATCACTAAACCGATTAACATCAATAATAAAATAGGCATTAATCGCCCAGACCATCGCTCGATCCCAGCATGAACACCTTGATGAATAATAAAGGCGCCTAATAAAATAAAAATAGGAGTAAAAATAATATTACGCAATGTGCTTGAAGTTGATAGCCAATTGGCTAAGTCAATAAAGCCAAATAGCTCAGTTAGTGCGCTTAACGCATGAGCCAACATCCAGCCAGCAACAATAGTGTAAAAACTAAGCATCATCATCGCGCCAACTAAACCTATGATACCAGCGTTGCGTCCTGTATTTTTAAAGCGTTCACCACACGCTTGTATTAGCGCACTGACCGGATTTTTTTGCGCTTGATTACCAATATATACCTCAGCATAGAGTGCCGGTACAGCCAGTAATACCGTTACAATAAGGTAGACGAATAAAAAAGCGCCACCACCATTGTTAGCGGCTTGGGTTGGGAACCCCCAAATATTACCTAAACCAATGGCAGAGCCAGCAGCAGCTAAAATAAAGCCAAGTCGAGAATGAAATGAGTCACGGGTAGCAGGGGATGAAGACATAGTATTTATTATTATTACGGAAATTTTTATAGTGCGTGAGCTTACCGAGTAAAGTTGCCATAGTAAAGCAGGGAAGAAAGTATTAATTATTCACTTTCGTTACACATTAAGAGTAATTTAATCTTCAAAATATATGTTATTATCTTGAAAATTTTTTTTTGACTTTTTTAAAGAGTTTATTATGCTGCAATATCAAATTATTCCTGTTACGCCTTTTCAACAAAATTGTACTTTATTTTGGTGCGATGAAACGATGCAAGCTGCGGTAGTTGATCCCGGTGGCGATCTAGATAAAGTGATTGCGGCCATTGATGAGCATAAACTCATCTTAGCTAAAGTATTTCTTACTCATGCTCATATTGATCACGCTGGCGCAACGAATGCTTTGTCAAAGCACTATAGTGTTGAAATTGAAGGACCTCACAAAGAAGATCAATTCTGGATAGATAGCATTGAAGATCAAAAGCAGCGTTTTGGCTTTTATGAGGCGGAACACTTTTCACCTGACCGATTTTTAAACCAAGGTGATACCGTCAGTTTTGGTAATATCATTTTAGAAGTTTATTTTTGTCCAGGACATACACCGGGCCATGTGGTTTTTTTCCATCGTGAATCAAAATTAGCCCAAGTAGGGGATGTTTTATTTCAAGGTTCAATTGGAAGAACTGATTTTCCTCGCGGTGATAAGGCAACATTAATCAATTCTATTCGTAATAATATTTTCCCTTTGGGTGACGATGTGCGTTTTATTCCCGGTCATGGCCCTATGGGGACGTTTGGTCAAGAACGTCGCACTAACCCGTTTGTTAGTGATTCAGCTGTTGGTGTAAATAGATAATATGGCTAGCTTTATTTTTCGTGCGCAGAGACGTCTTAATAAAATAGATTCAAGTAAAATTTTTCAAGGCATTATTATTGCCGTAATTTTATTATCTGCCTTATTAATTGGTGTGAAAACTCATAACTTACCCGAAAATTTTGTCGCAATTTTAGCGCTATTAGATTTAGCCATTACCATTTTTTTTGTAATAGAAATTGTTATTCGTTATCTAGCGTGCCCGAAGAAAAAGAAATTTTTCCATAATGGATGGAATATTTTTGACACGGTTATTGTTATCGGTAGTTTAATCCCAGCGGGTGGATCTGGGGTGTTATTAGCACGTTTACTCAGGGTGTTTAGAGTACTAAGATTAGTGTCTATGGTGCCTGAATTACGTTTGTTAATTAATGCACTGCTCAAAGCTATTCCGCGGATGGGCTACATCGGTTTATTAATGTTCGTTATTTTTTATATCTACGCTGCGATAGGAAGCATGTTCTTTCATCAAATTAATGAAGTATTGTGGGGAGACGTATCAATCTCAATGTTAACATTATTTAGAGTGGCAACATTTGAAGATTGGACTGATGTTATGTATGAAACGATGGCAGTGCACCCGTTAAGTTGGATTTATTATCTGAGTTTTATCTTTTTAACCGCTTTCATTTTCTTAAATATGATGGTGGGTACGGTACTTGAAATCATGAGCAAAGAACACGAAAATTTTCGTGCAGAACAACATGGCGAAAGTATTCAGGGAGGAGAGCCAGCAAGTCGCGCTCAAATTGAAAAACTTGAACACGAGCTAAGCGAAATTAAGGCGCTTTTATTACAGCAATCGCAATCAAGCGAGCAAGTAAAACTACCTAAAAAGATACGATAAAGAATAGTTACGTAGTTTGTGACTTTTGATAGCGCATTAAAATAGTGTCTAAGTGGTTGGCAAACGCTTGTCTATCACCTTGGTTTAAAGGCGGTGGCCCACCGGTTTGCACCCCACTGGCACGCATGGTATCCATAAAGTCTCGAATATTGAGTCGAGATTTTATATTCTCTTTGGTAAATAACTCACCTCTTGAACTTAACACAATACCTGATTTTGTTATTACTTCATCGGCAAGTGGGATATCTGAGGTAATAACCAAATCATTTTTTTCCACGCGTTTGACTATCTCATCATCAGCAATATCAAAACCTGAACTCACCTGCATAAAGTGAATGACTTTTGAGGGTGGTATACGAATATGATGATTTGCCACTAAGGTTGTCATGATTTTTGTACGTTCAGCTGCTTTAAATAAAATTTCTTTTATTACGACAGGGCAAGAGTCGGCATCAACCCAAATTTTCATAGTTATCCTCAATAGTCATAGTTGCTCTCAATGCTCATGGTTATCCTTAAAAAATGCTACTATGGATTATCATAACGTATCCAATTGCGATTAATGTGATTAATGTGAATAAATTAATAAAACCGCACTATGCTCAAATTTGGCAGACGATACAACTGATCCCACAAGGGAAGGTTGCTTGTTATGGTCAAATTGCTGATTTAGCCGGTTTACCCGGTAGAGCGCGTTTAGTCGGAAAAGCCTTAGGGTGTATACCCGTTCCACTTGAAGATGCAGTTTCAGAGCGAAGCTAGGAAATTAGATCAAGGCGCGATACGCTGATAATGGTTATTCCCTTATCGAGTAGTGCAACGCAGGACTGGTTTTCTAGCTTAGCTCCCTACGGGCAAGTCGATAAAGGGTCATCTCCTGCGTTATTGATTTCGATAATAGAATAACTATTCTCTTCAATCAATGCCTTGTAGCTAACCCTTTCTCGTCTTGCTGAAATCTGCATCTTCAAGTGGAGCGGGTATATACCTGAATCAGGTTGGCGAGGGCGTGCTGTTCCTTGGTATCGAGTGATAAATGCGCAAGGAAAAATATCTTTTCCTATCGGCAGTGAATATTTTGAAAAGCAAAAGCAGTTTTTACAAGATGAGAAAGTTGTGGTTATTGGCGCAAAGATTAAATTGACAGAGTTTCAGTGGCAGCCAGATTTGGCTGAATTATTATTTTCACTAGAATTTTAAAGGTATTTTAAAAATAGTTTAATGTCATCTATTCTATTCTAATCTACTCTCTTTAATGTTGGTTGCGAGATTGCATCAAATACTACTAAAACAGTACTATCTTAAAATCACTCTCGCCCCAACGCACGTGCGACATTAATATTTTATTGAATTTCCAATAATGTCACTTCAAAAGTAAGTAATGAACCCGGTGCTATTTTACCTGCCGCTTTATCGCCATAGCCTAATGTTGAAGGAATGAAAAATTTAAATTTATCACCAACAACCATTAATTGAACGCCTTCAGTCCAACCGCTTATTACTTGATTTAAGCCAAAGCTGATAGGTTTATCGCGATCTACTGAGCTATCAAATACAGTACCATCTAATAAAGTGCCGTGATAATGCACGGTTACTTTTGAGTTAGCCGTTGGATGTTCAGTCCCATTGCCTCGTTCTAATAGTTGATATTGCAATCCCGAAGCCGTTTCAATGACGTCTTCTACTGCTTTGTTTTGTGTTAAAAAATCCTGACCTATAGCAACATTTTCAACCGCAGCCGCTGAATCTTTATTATTCGAGTATCTCGAGTAAAAGAATACCGCCAATGCAAGCAAAACCAAAACAACATATTTCATAACTCATCCCATTAATTTATAGAGTTGCGCATTCTAGCACTCGATTCTTTATTGAATATAACTAAATTTAATATTAATACAGTAATAACTCATTATTCGTTTGTATTTTCTAAAAAAATAGCACTCTGAGTGCTATTTGTGAATCACATTAAAAATAATTTTTCAACGAGACCATTCAACCATAAAGCAAACTCACCACTTGATGTGGGTTGTTTATCATACTAAACAGTCTATTTTTCAAGGTATTAATTTACTGCGACTACGACTAATGATTGAGTCTTATAGGGCTTTTGTTGTTAGCTATAAGTACAACGTTGGGATAGGATGTTGCGCAGAAATTCATTAGTCAGGGAACAAAGGGAATAATAATGGACAATACTTCTAAATCCACACATGATCAAAATAATGAGGATGAACTGAATTACGAGCAAAAACATAAGCCGAGTTCAGCGTTTGATACACGAGAAGAATATTTAGAACACGAATTGCAAATAATGGCGCCCAAACGATGGCGCCCTAACTTACCTTTTAGAGATTATCGATTCGAACTAGAAGATACGATACCAGCAATGGCGGCGACTATTGGTAAAGTGGTCATGGTGGGCGCAATCGCCGCAACTTTTGCAGCGCCTCTTGGGCTTAGTGAAGGCTTTGTATTAGAAAATGTACGTTATGAATTACTAATCGTTTCTGTTTTTATTATTCTTTTTTCGGGCTTTTTACTCCCCACTGCTAACCTCGCTGGTACTCATGGTCCACTAATTCCTCTTATTCCTATTGTAGTTGCTGCAGGTGGTCATCCTATGGCGCTTGGGTTACTTATTGGCGCGTTTGGCTTGATTTTGGCCATTAGCAAAGGCGGTAGTCGGCTGGCAAACCTAACGAGTAAGGGCGTTTGCGGTGGATTATTGCTGTACCTTGGGTTTGTGGGCACTATTTCACAAGTTAAAAAACTGTTTGCTTGGGCAGAGGGTATTGGCATGGAACACATCGCCTTTGTCGTTATTCTTTGTACTATTATATTGTATGCATTGCTTGAACATTGGAAAAAGCGTTGGTTAGCTGTACCACTGAGTTGTTTATTGGGTGGAGGTCTAGCCTTTGCTATGGGCGCGCCTTTTGAGTTTGTCACCAGTCCGGGTTTGCCTAATATGAATCCAATGTATTGGTGGGGTGAGAATACTGGTTGGATGCTTGGTTTGCCAACCGTAGAAAGTTTTGTTGTAGTACTACCTTTTGCTATTTTAGCGGTTGCCATGTGGTCTCCTGATTTCTTGGGTCATCAAGTATTTCAAAAAATCAGTTATCCTGAGCGTACTGAAAAAGTACAAATGAACATTGACGATACCATGACAAGTGCGTCTATTCGTCAAACCTTTGGTTCGCTGTTAGGCGGAGCGAACTTTGCTTCATCATGGGGTACTTATATGGTGCCGGCGGCTATCGCTAAGCGTCCTATTCCTGCTGGGGCTTTACTTACTGCTCTGTTTTGTATTATAGCGGGTCTATGGGGCTATCCTATGGATTTAGCCATATGGCAACCCGTGCTTTGCGTAGCATTAATAGTGGGTGTATTTATTCCATTGCTTGAAGCTGGCATGGAAATGACCCGTGTAGGTAAAACAACACAGTCAGCGGCAATTGTTGTATTTGCCTCTGCACTGGTTAACCCTGCTTTTGGTTGGTCACTTACCATGCTACTTGATAACCTTGGCTTAATTGGCTGTAAAGAACGTAGTTCAGAATTAAGCAAAATGAATCGCTGGATTATTCCGGGCCTTATGTTTGTTTTATTAACAACCGTAATGGCAGCTGTAGGTATGTTGCCTGGTATTCCTGCATTAGTTCCTAGCTTCCGCTAATAACAAAGATCAAAAGACAAGTTAATAGTGTACATCAATAAAGTTTTCCTGATTTTAAGCCAGGAAAACTTTTCAATACCCTTTTCAATATCCTATAGATCAGTACTATCTACAACTATAGGGTGTAACAGGGGGGATATTACTGTAACTTAACCCATTATTTACTGTTTATACGAACTACTATGACTCAAATTCGCTTGACCCAATACTCGCACGGCGCAGGCTGTGGCTGTAAAATTTCGCCATCAGTACTTGATGTGATGCTAAAATCATCACTCGTTTTACCTGAAAACAATGCGCTTTTAGTGGGGAATAGCACTAAAGATGACGCGGCCGTTTTCGATATTGGTAATGATCAAGCTGTGATCTCAACCACTGATTTTTTTATGCCCATTGTCGATGATCCCACTGATTTTGGTAAAATTGCTGCCTGTAATGCCATCAGCGATATTTATGCTATGGGTGGAAAACCGTTAATGGCGATAGCTATTTTGGGCTGGCCGGTCAATATTTTAGCGCCAGAAGTTGCACAACAAGTACTTGATGGTGCTAGAGCTATTTGTGCAGAGGCGGGGATCCCATTAGCGGGTGGCCATTCAATTGATGCGCCTGAGCCTATTTTTGGTTTAGCAGTTACGGGGCTAATTAATAATGCTCATATTAAGCGAAATAATACCGCCGAGGTGGGTGATCTGTTGTATTTAACTAAACCGTTAGGTATTGGCATTTTAGCTACAGCTGAAAAACAAGGGAAATTGTTGCCTGAACATGCCCAGATCGCGCCACAAGTAATGAAAACCTTAAACGTAATCGGGCAAAAATTTGCGGCACTAGATTCAGTGACTGCGATGACCGATGTAACAGGCTTTGCACTTTTAGGCCATTTATTAGAAATGTGTCAGGGTAGTGATGTTGCTGCCGTTATCGATTTTCAGCAAGTTCCGCAGCTTGATTTCGTCAATGATTATATTGACCAAGGTTGTATACCAGGCGGCTGTGAGCGTAACTTTATCAGTTATGGCGAACACGTTGGACCGATAAGTGCCAAACAAAAAATACTTTTGTGCGATCCTCAAACCAGTGGAGGTTTACTTGTGGCGGTTAAGCCACAAGGGAAGGACGCTTTTGAAGCCATATGTAAAGAGAACAGCCTTAACCTACAACCTATTGGTAAGCTAGTCACAGCAAGATCGCCAATTGTGAGTTTGTTGTAATGTCCAATAATACCTCAATAAAAAAGACCTCAATAAAAAACACCTCAGCAACAGAGCGAGCTGACAGTGATGATTTTCGCACAATTATTCGCAACAAAACGCCTTTAATGGATGTACGTGCGCCCATTGAATTTGAAAAGGGTGCTTTTAATCAATCGATTAATCATCCGTTAATGAATAATGATGAACGGGCAGCAGTAGGTCTCTGTTATAAAAATAAAGGACAAGAAGCGGCCATCACTCTGGGAAATGAACTAGTTCAAGGACAGAATAAAGCCAGTCGATTGGCACAATGGCAAGACTTTATAAAAGAAAACCCGAAGGGGTATTTATATTGTTTTCGCGGCGGTTTACGCTCAAAAACAGTGCAGCGTTGGTTAAAGGAGTCAGGGGTTAACTATCCACTGATAACCGGCGGTTATAAAGAACTTCGTCAGTTTTTACTGAGCGAATTGGAGCAACTAACGTTACACCCGTTAACTATTTTGGCGGGCAATACCGGATGTGGGAAAACGCCTTTTTTGGCCCACTGTGCTAACAGTTTAGATTTAGAAGGAGCTGCGGGGCATAGGGGGTCTAGTTTTGGCGGTTTTGTTACAGCCCAATCAAGTCAAATCAATTTTGAAAACAGACTGGCTGAGCAGTATGTCACCGGTAACTTTTCTTTAGATCAAACCTTGATCTTAGAAGATGAAGGCAGGCAAATCGGTAGCGTTCATTTACCCGCAAGTTTACGCGAAGCGATGAAATTAGCGCCAATAGTGGTGATTGAAGAAACTTTAGACTATCGTTTGGAACATATATTCCAAGAATACATTATAAATATGACAGCCCAATTCCAAGCTGAATATGGTGTTGAACAAGGCTTTATTAGCTTTAGCCAGTATTTAGAACAAGGCATATTCAAAATACGAAAGCGCCTTGGTACAGAGCGTTATGGTCAGTTAAAAGATCTACAGATTAAGGCCTTAATTGAGCAACAAAATGGGCATCTACATTATCACCTTGATTGGTTAAAACCGCTGCTTAACGAATACTATGATCCTATGTATCAATATCAGTTAGGATTAAAGGCTGAAAGAGTGATTTTTCGTGGTAACAATGCCCAATGTTTAGCTTTTTTGCACAATAAGTGAAGTCTATACCCGCTCCACCTCAATATGCATCTTCAAGTGGAACGGGTATAAGACCTTAAACGTAGATTTGTAACATAGAGCAAGCGTAATTATGTATGCTGTGAATTTTTCGCACATATCGTCTCTACAATTTGATTAATCTGATTGATATCGCCAAGGCGTAACGTGGTCAAGCTATCAGCTAATTGAATTTTTATTTGCGTATTATTTTTGAATGATTGATTGAAAATTGATTCGATACTTAAAAAGGCTTCAACGACTTCAACCACATCATTACTTAGTAATTTAGGCATAGTGGCAAAGTTACTCGCCAGAGGGTCAATAATATCTGTCCCTTTTTTTAATGCACTGCAAATAAATTCAAACCAGCAAGCCAATGATAAAGAGAGTAACTTAGTAGAGCGCCCTAGTGCTAAGTTATCTTCAATAGTAGGCAAAATCCTCATTTGTATTTTTTGTGAACCATCAAAAGCTATTTGAGCTAGTAAATGCCGAATGGAAGGATTTAAAAAACGCTGAATTATTTCATCACTATAAGCTTTTACATCCAATTCTTTTGGGGGGACAAATGAGCCAATAATTTCATCCGAAGCGAGCTTAGTAATAAACTGATAAAAACCTTTGTCGTTAGTGACATCGAATACTGTTTCAAAACCGGCGATTGATCCTGCGTAGGCGAGTGTTGAATGCAAGCAGTTAAGTAATCTTAATTTTGCCTTTTCAAAACCTTCTACGTCATCAGTAAAAATAACGCCTACATTTTCCCAATCAGGACGATCGCCTTGCCAGTTATTATCGATAACCCATTGAGTAAACTCTTCCCGTTGTATTGGCCAGTTGTCTTGTAAATTAATGGCTTTAGAAACAGACTCGATGGTGTAGCTTTCAGTTTTAGGTGTAATGCTATCTACCATTGAATTTGGAAAGGCAACATTTTTATCTATCCATGCCTGAAGGCTTGCATCAAACTGTCCAGCATAATCTAAAACAGCGCGGCGTAGTTTGTCACCATTGCCCGAAACGTTATCACAGCTGAGGACATTAAAAGCATTAACACTGTTAAGCTTTCTTTTTTTCAGTGATTCTACGATAAAACCAATGGCACTGACGGGTGTTGTTGGGTTTTCTAAATCATGCTTAATATCATTATGATTTAAATCTAGTGAGCCATCAAAGGCTAAACAATAGCCTTTTTCGGTAATGGTCAATGTTACAAGCTTTGTTGTTGCTGCAGACAGTCGAGCGATAACGTCAGCGCTTTGCTCACTGGCGACTAACACTTCTTTTATCGCACCAATAACTTGATAGCTAACTTTTTTATCTAAAATTGCTAGGGTATATAAATTATCTTGCTCTACTAAAATATCACGTGCGGTTGCACTACGTAACGAAACGCCGCAAATCCCCCAATTCCCACCGGATAGATTCATAGCATTTTCGGTATAAACAGCCTGATGAGCTCTATGAAAAGCACCTGGACCAAGGTGAACAATACCAATTTCTGTGTTTTGTCTATCGTATTTTGGTATTGGAATTATTTGACTATTAGCTATTTGAGATAAATTGAGTTGTTTTAGAGGTAAGTTCATACGGTTCTCTTGTCTGATTTACTTTTATCGTTTTGTAGGGGGAAAGTTATACGTATTAACACTAAAAAAGTCATTAACCAGTACGGTGACCAGTTAATGACTTATTAGATTTTTCTATTTTAAATGCTTACTCTATAAACTGTTTATGCTTCAAGAGTAGCGCGTACAACAAGCATAATATAACTATCTGCTTAGGTGTAGGCCATTTGCTTTTGTTTTCTAGAAACGGTAGCTAGCACCAAATGTAATACGACGATCCGTTATACCTTCAGCACACAGCATAGCGCCTTCATTAACACAAGATTGTTTAATGTCTGACTTAGTTAAGTTAACAGCTTCAACGCCAAGGTTTAAGTTTTCGTTTACGTCATAACTTACGCTAGCATTAAGTTGTCCTCTGTCATGTGCAACAACAGGAAAACCTAGTGTAGAGTTAAGGCTAGCACCCGCAGCAGTATCTTCAGTGCGAAACGCTTCACGCCATGTGTAACGTACTCGTGCTGAAAGTCCAAATTTCTCATAGTACACAGCAACGTTATAAGCATTCTCAGAGAAGTCAAGAAGACCTCGTGCTGAGGTATATTTTACATAGCTATCACCAGTTTGGTCATAAACACCATTTAGGGCATTTAAGATATCTGTACCACGTGTCGCTGAGGTATAAAACGCTGAACCACCTTTATTTTCTTGTATAGTATAGTTAGCTACAATACCAAAACCGGATGCCCAACCTAAGTCTTCTTCAAAGCTTGAAAGGTCATACTGAAATGCCATTTCTATACCTGATTGAGTCGTTGTTGCTTGATCATTAAGTATAGTTTCAGCATCTACACATAAGCCAGTAGTGTTAGGATCACCGATAGCATTAGGTTGAACAGCTGGGTTGTAAACACCAGAAGAACACGTAGGACCTGCTTCATTAAAACCGCTTGCTAGAGATAAAGCACTGTCTAACTTCGTAACAAATAAATTAGTACGGTCTTTTTTAAAGTAACCGATACTGACTACGGCAGCTTCTGCGAAGTACCACTCAGCTGAAATATCAAATGAGGTTACTTCTTCCGGCTCTAGGGCAGCGTTACCAATTTCTATAGCCTGATTTTCGTTAGTACCGAATGTAGTTGAAGTATTTAAGTCACCAAAATTAGGGCGTCTAATATCTTGTCCCCAACCTAAACGAAGAACGATATCGTCAGTTACGTCGGCAACTAAGTTCAATCGAGGTAGTGTATAACTATAATCACCAGTATTTGTTAGAGGGGTAACAACACCATTAATAACACTATTACTAGAGGACTCGATATCTGTTGATATATGACGTACACCAATATTACCGCGGATCATTTCATATTCAAAATTTGCTTGAAGATAAAGCGCATGCGTTTCTTCTTCTACATCAAAAGCAGCAGTATCTGCAGGTGTAAGGTTTGAAACATCTACAGGGTAATCGAAAGTAACTCCATTTGCTTCCTGTTCTGCACGGTGAGCTAGCTGGGCTTTTTCTAAAGTAGATATGACATAGTCAGGGTTATTGAACGCAAGATCTGGATCGACGATTATGAAATTACGTAGTGCTAGCTCTCTACCATCAGCATCACCAAAGTGACTAGGGCCTGCAACAAGGAGGTCTGAAAATAAAGTACCACTTGCACTATCTTTCATTTTGCTAAAACCACCAATTCTGTCACTAATATCGACTGAACTGTGCTTGGTCATATTGTAGCGGTAACCGAAATCAACAGAAGTTACAATATTATCATCTATAAAATAGGTGAAATCAGTACGGAATGCGTCATCTGAATTTTCAGTAGTACTACGAGTAATATCTACCTGATCTAAAACAACATTTACACCAGATAGATCTGTTAACTGCTCGACAGTTGGAGCGAATGGAGAATCAAAATCTATACCAAATGCTAGAGATTCGCTCGTTAAATCATAAATAAAGGGTACGCTGTTATCATTACTAGAGCCATCAAGTGGGGTAAGAGGGTTAGGGTTAATAAAGTTTAATTGCGTGTTTATCTTCGGTGTTTCTGTATCAGAGCTTGCACTTGACAGCTCAACACTCACCGTTAAGTTATCACCTTGCCAATCACCACCTAATCTAAATACTTGCGTATCAGTTATACGTGCACCTGTATCACTGTTGAAACGTAAATTTGGATCGTCATCGTCAACAGAATTGATTGGCTGAATTGTGCCCTTGACTGCTGCCTGGATACTACCCAGACTTACACCATCAAGTGCACCAAAATTGATTGTTTCAAATTCAGTAGGTAGAGTCTGGTTTAGTACACTACTCACACCTGATGCTTGAACTCGCGTACTCTCTTGACGACGTTCTTGATTAGTAACAATCGCATCAAAGAAAAACTTTAAGTTATCATTTGGTGCATATTCAAACGAGGTGGCTAAGTTTGTAGTTTCATATTCAAAATTTTCTAATTCCTGATTTAGGAATTGAATGCCGAGAAAATCGTATTCTTGAGCCGCAGGTCTGTCTGATCCTGGTATCTCTTTTACTGAACCATCTTTATTAAACTTTTTAACTACAGCATCTTTGTTTGCAACAAGGCTACCGTCACGGTCAACACGAGGGCGAAATGAAGTCGCTTCTTGTTTAGAGTAACTTCCGCTTGCAACAAAACCGAACTTACCACCAGAGTCAAGTTCCCAGTTATCTCCGTAAGCACCTGATAAACGTGGTTGAACACCATCGGTTGTCAAGCTACTGTCTTCACCTTGCACACGAATAGAGCCTAATGTTTTAGACAATTCAAGTGGACGAATAGTACGTAAATTTACGGTACCACCAATAGAACCCTCGGTAGTTTTAGCGTCTGGAGCTTTAGTGATTTCAACGCCTGCAATAATTGCAGCGGAAAGATCTTCAAAATTCATACCGCTACGACCAGTACCAGATCCTACAGTTGATGCACCGTTAATTTCAACGCGGTTAGCATTACTACCACGGATTTGTACGCCGGTACCAATACCTGCTGTTCTGGTAATTTGAACGCCAGTAACATTCTCAAGCACTTCTGCTAAATTTTGGTCTGGTAGTTTACCTATATCTATAGCATTAATTATTTCTACCATGTTAGCGGTATCACGCTTTTCAGCAAGTGCACTAGTAAGAGAGCCTCGCATTCCCATGACCTGTATAACTTCAACTTCTTCTTCTGCCTTTACTTGAGCATCTGCTGCATATACTGACGCTGCAAAAGTTAGCGAAGTAGCTGACAACACCGCTAAGGTTATTTTAGATAAATTTTGTTTCATAGTTTTTCCCCTGTGTAGTTCTTCTGAGATTTATTTTACAAATATCCCAAAAGCTACATCTTTAATTAATGGTGGTTTTTCTTATAAAAATGACAAACTCCTTACAAGTTATAAGAAAAACACTCATAGACTCATAAATAATTAGCATAGGGATAGTTACAATAAAAAGAGTAAAGGTCAATCTTTTTGGTAAGCTACAATTGGTGTTTGATATTACAACCTAACTTACCAATGGTTGTGATTGGCATTACATCCACTGTGTTTTTTAAAGTCTTGTTTATATTAATATATTGATTTTAAACATATTATGTATTTATTTGTGGTTTTTTTGCTATAAGGTTGGTTATTTCAATATGATATAAAAAACAGCTTAAAATAGATTTTAATGGTCTAATAAAGGTAGTGGTTATCGTGCTATTGGTTAACCAGATTTGTAAATTGGTTGACATTATCTTGTGGCGACAGTTACTATGAAACACTACTTATAAAGCTGTATTTTTAGACGCCTTATTTCTTCTAATCTGTTTTTGATTAGGCATCTACCCGTAATTTTTTGGTCACCCTAACTTTCGGTAACAACTAAAATGAATAATATTAAGATGTTTTTTAAGTCTCTATTACCTGGAATATTTTTGTTCGGTTTTACCGTCGGTACTGGCAGTGTTACTGCTATGGCAAAAGCTGGAGCAGATTATGGCATGTCGTTACTATGGACCATCTTTATTTCCTGTGCCATCACCTATTTTCTTATTCACCTATTTGGTAAGTTTACGTTGATTACAGGGCAAACTGCGCTGCAATCTTTTAGGAAACATATCCATCCGGCAGTAGCCATATTTTTTATTGTCGCCCTTACCACGCAGATATGCGGAAGTGTCATTGGTGTAATGGGAATTTTAGCCGATGTTTGTTATGAATGGTCCAAAAACTTTATTGATGGTGGTATATCGCCACTGTATTTTGCTCTGTTTTTTATCACTTTTGTCTATATCATTTTTCTGATTGGAAGAACTGAAGTATTTGAAAAGGTGTTGGCCATTTTCGTCGCCATCATGTCTGTCTGTTTTTTAATTAACTTTATTATTTTGATGCCCGCTGCGATGGAAATTTTGAAAGGCATGGTCCCCAATGTTCCCGATACCAGCGCGGATAAAAATTCATTTTTGGTGATTGCGTCTATGGTGGGTACCACTGTTTTTTCTGGGCTGTTCATATTGCGCACCATCCTTGTTAAAGAAGCAGGGTGGACCTTGGCTGACCTAAAGACTCAAAATAGAGATGCGCTGTTTTCAGCCTTTCTGATGTTTATCGTTAGTACTTCTATAATGGCCGCCGCCGCAGGATCTTTGTATGTTCAGGGCATTACATTAGTAAACGTGACTCAAATGATTTACTTGCTTGAACCCTTGGCGGGCGCCGCTGCCGTAGCTATTTTTACTATCGGCCTGATAGCCGCTGGCGTGTCTTCACAGTTCCCCAATGTGGCTCTACTACCCTGGTTACTAGACGACTTTCACCAGCGAAAGCCTAATTTAAAGAGACCGAGCTATCGAGTTATAGCTTTAGTCATCTCTTCATTAGGATTAATCGTGCCGATCTTTAACGTCAAGCCTATTGCTGTGATGGTTAGCTCTCAAGCTTTTGGGGCGTTACTGCTACCTGCTACGGTGGGCTGTATTTTCTATATTGGCAATATAAAACACTTAATGGGAGAGTATAAATTTTCAAAGATAACCAATATTATATTATCGATGATATTTGTATTTTCCTTGGTTATGAGTTACATGAGCTTCAATGGCATCCTTTCGACGTTACAGGTTCTTTGATATGCAACAGTGGCTATAACTAGTTAGCTCCCACTTCAGTAAGTGGAATTTTAACTTCCAAGCACATACCTTTACTTTCATCGGCAAGTGCTTGAGAAAATATTTTCAATGGAATCGTAACTATGAATAAGATAATCAAATTCACTGCCAACCGTGTCTGGCGAACCTATCAGGGCGGTAAGCTGCTCGATACGCTGGAAGGGAAAGAACACCCTCAAGATTCAAGCTTTCCTGAAGACTGGATTGGCTCCACAGTTCAGGCGCGTAATATCGGTCGAGAACATGTGTCAGAAGGTTTGGCCATGGTAACAGACGATGAAGGGCAGTCAGTTCCTTTCCGCGATTTACTACAGAAAAATCAAGCATATTTTTTGGGGGGAAATGGCGACACAATGCGTTCGATGGACGACATTCCGCTAGTCAAATATTTAGATAGTTCCACTCGTTTACATTTTCAGGCGCATCCAACCCGAGAGTTTGCTCAAGAGCGTCTTGGTTTACCCCGAGGTAAAACTGAAGCTTATGTGATCCTTGAAACCCGTGAAGAGATAAGTGATCCATATATTTACGCAGGATTTCAACGATCGCCTAATCGAGAACAACTTAAAACATGGATTGAAACCCAAGATATCGCATCGATAGAAAACTGTTTTGACCGTATTCCAGTAAAACCTGGCGACGTGTTTCTACTTCCAGGAGGACGACCGCACGCGTTAGGCGAAGGCATTCTTATGCTGGAAATAATGGAGCCTTCGGATTTGGCGGTAAGATTTGAATTTGAGCGTTGTGGATACGAGATCCCCGAAAAAGCAAGATTCATGGGTAGAGATATTGAAACAGCTCTAGACGTATTTAATTTTGATCCTGTTCCACCAGAAAAGGTAGATGCAGAATTTCGTTGCGAGCCCAAGGTCATTTTTACCGATGATAATGGCAACTGCCTTGAAGAATTAATTGGTGCGAACGATACATCGTGCTTCATTGTAAAACGAGCATCAGTCAATGGCAGGTTCAAGCGTAAAGTAGACGCTTTTTATTATGGCATCGTGACAGATGGTTCTGGTACCTTTCGAATCGGAGACGAAGT
>JBLIEW010000086.1:0-17808 GCA_047633255.1 Colwellia sp. | reverse complement strand
CACTCGAATAAAAGTGGTGGGCGCGGCAGGAGTCGAACCTGCGACCGCCTGGTTCGTAGCCAGGTACTCTATCCAGCTGAGCTACGCGCCCTCTCAATTAAAGATGTTTTTAATATCGTTACTTAACCGATACACGAACATTGTTTCGTAGCCATCTTAAATAGGTAACCTATCCAGTCAAACTACATGCCCGCAATAAACTATTTTTTACATCTTAGTATGAAGATACACAACCATTAAACTCACAAAACAAAAAATGGCGGAGAGGGAGGGATTCGAACCCTCGATCCGGCTACAAACCAGATACTCCCTTAGCAGGGGAGCGCCTTCGGCCACTCGGCCACCTCTCCAGTGGTGCGCATCTTAATATATCTCAAAAATAAGTCAAACCTTTTTGTGCATTTATACCGTATTTTTAACTGTTTGCTGAGAATTCAAACAATAATGATAATTTTCGACCAGTAAAGTTTATAATCAAAAAAAAACACCAACGAATGTGGTGTTTTTTAAATTAAATAAATTAAATAAATTAAATAAAAATAATCTATACGTTACCTGTTGACTCAGTATCATCCTTCTCGGCTTGAATACGCATATAAATTTCTTCACGATGCACTGAGATTTCTTTTGGCGCATTAACACCTATTCTTACTTGATTTCCTTTAACGCCTAAGACAGTTACTGTAACTTCGTCACCAATCATTAATGTCTCACCAACGCGTCGTGTTAATATTAACATTTACATCTTCCTTTTATAAAATTGAGAATCACTAAATAAATATACATAAGCTAGTAATATATAAAGTTAGTCTGCTTTTCCATAATACGTCATATTATACGTTATGAGTATTAATAAAGATCATAGAAAAATCCACCTTTAAATAAGTATACAACTCCAATGCTCTATACTTAATTTAGGTATCTGGCTATTCTAGCAAGCTTATCTTAACTTTGAATAGGATTTATAGTTGTTTTGTCATGCTCTTTTATTATTTATACTAAAAAATTGAACAAAAAAAAACCACTTGACTGTAATTCAAGCGGTTTTAAGAATAAATGTTGTTAACTCAATTTTTCAACTAACCAAGGTTGTACTGATGCTAACGCAGTCGTTATGTTTTCAGGTTGACTACCACCCGCTTGTGCCATATCAGGTCGACCGCCCCCTTTACCACCTACTTGCTGTGCAACCATATTAACTAGCTCACCCGCTTTCACCTGTCCCGTTAGGTCTTTGGTTACACCGGCAATTAAACCAACTTTGTCGTCATTAGCTGTGGCTAGCATAATGATACCCGATTGCATTTTGTTTTTAAGTTCATCAACCATACCGCGTAGTGATTTAGTTTCAACACCATCTAAATCGGCAATTAGCACTTTAATCCCGTTGATTTCAATAGCTGAACTTAATAAATCTGAACCCGCTTGTGCTGCAAGGGCTTGTTTAAGTATGCTGATTTCTTTTTCTAGTTGTTTAGAGCGGGTAATTAATTGCTCAACTTTAGTGCCAACGCTAGCAACATCAGATTTAACTAAACTAGCGACTTTAGATAACGTTGAGCTCTGATCATTAATATAAGCTAATGCGCCAATTGCAGTTACTGCTTCAATACGACGAACACCCGCAGCAATGCCTGACTCAGAGACTATTTTCAATAAACCAATATCACCCGTACGTTCAACATGAACACCACCACAAAGCTCGGTAGAGAAGTCACCTAAAGTAACAACACGTACCTCGTCATCATATTTTTCACCAAAAAGTGCCATAGCGCCTTTTTCTTTGGCATCTTCTATGTACATTAATTCGGTTTCACGAACATGATTATGACGAATCTCATCATTAACCATTTGTTCTACAGCTTGTAATTCTTGTGCTGTCAATCCTTCAAAGTGAGAGAAATCAAAACGAAGTTTATCACTATCACATAAAGAGCCTTTTTGGGTAACATGCTCTCCTAACACTTTACGTAATGCTGAATGTAATATGTGCGTTGCGGTATGGTTTTTAACGATAGCTGAACGACGGTCTATATCGATTTCAGCTTTAACACGTCGATTTAAGCCTATATCTGTGCGTGCAATACCACGATGAGCAAAAGCATTACCTAGTTTAATCGTATCTTTTACTTCAAAAACACCCCCATCAAGGTGTAAGAATCCAGAGTCACCGACTTGTCCACCCGACTCAGCATAGAAAGGCGTATTATCTAAAATAACTAAACCTTGCTCACCTTTATTTAACTGACTCACCGATTCATGAGCATTAAATAGCTCCACAATGGTTGCTGAATAAGAATGGCTGGTATAGCCTTTAAATACAGTTTTATGATCAGACTTTAATTGCTGATTGTAATCTGTACCAAATTGACTTGCTTGTTGAGCACGCTCACGTTGTAAGCCCATTGCAACATCAAAGCCATTGTGATCTATATTTAATTGACGTTCTCGGGCAATATCTGCTGTTAAATCTGCTGGAAAACCATAAGTATCATATAGTTTGAAAACATCGTCGCCACTAATGGTATCACCATCTAAGTTAGCTAACATATCTTCAAGTAATAGCATGCCGCGATCTAAGGTACGACCAAATTGCTCTTCTTCAATTCTTAACAATTTTTCGATAATCGGTTGTTGTTGAGCCAGTTCAGGGTAAGCTTCACCCATTTGTTCAACTAATGAACTGACTAATTTATGGAAGAAGATTTCTTTCGCTTCAAGTTTATGACCATGGCGAATAGCCCGTCGAATTATACGACGTAATACATAACCACGGCCTTCATTTGAAGGGACAACACCGTCAACAATCAAGAAGCTACACGAACGAATATGATCGCTAATGACACGTAGCGATTTATTGTCTAGGTCAGTACATTCTAACAGTTGTGCGGTATCTTTAATAAGGGCTTGAAAAAGATCTATTTCATAGTTGCTATGAACGCCTTGCATAATAGCTGAGATACGCTCTAATCCCATACCTGTATCAATAGACGGGTTTGGCAATGGTTCCATAGTACCGTCGCTTTGACGGTTAAATTGCATGAAAACGATGTTCCAGATTTCAATAAAGCGATCACCATCTTCATCAGGTGATCCTGGAGGTCCACCAAAAACGTCTTCACCGTGATCATAGAAAATCTCAGAACACGGCCCACAAGGCCCAGTGTCACCCATTGACCAAAAGTTATCCTGTGCACCAATACGTATAACACGTTCGGCAGGAACACCTATTTTTTCTATCCAAATTTGTTCTGCTTCATCGTCTTCATCAAAAACAGTGATTGTTAATTTCTCTGCTGGTATTTCTAACACTTTAGTTAAGAAATCCCATGCAAAAACAATCGCTTCTTCTTTAAAGTAATCACCAAAGCTGAAGTTACCCATCATTTCAAAAAAAGTATGATGGCGCGCAGTATAACCAACATTTTCTAAATCATTATGTTTACCACCCGCACGTACACAACGTTGTGCGGAAGTAGCACGGGTATAACTACGTGTTTCAGCTCCTAAAAAAACGTCCTTAAAAGGCACCATACCGGCATTGGTAAAAAGTAAAGTGGCATCATTGCCCGGAACTAATGAACTACTTTTTACTATTTGGTGTTGCTTGGTGGTAAAAAAATCTAAAAATGCCTGACGTACTTCAGCGGTGCTTTTAATCATGGGAACCTTAATAAATCTGTTTATTCAACTGTTAGTGACTTGTGAAAATCCATACTACCGCAAAATTTCATTAGGTGAAAATCTACAGCATGGTAAAAATCGTACTTTTTTGGCTTACTTTTTTATCGGCTAGCTTAGGATCTTTCATCCATCGCTCACCAAAACGCTTATTATACGCAAGCTCTACTGGAACATACCAATCAATTTCGTAATTATTCCGCAATTTTTGAATGATTATCAAGCAAAAAACTTTGTATTTAAGCTCATTTTCAATATAGCACTAACCAGACTCACTATTGGATCAAAATCTATATACCCGCTCCACCTCAAGATGCAGGTTTCAGCCAGTCGAGAAAGGGTTAGGTACAAGGCATGGATTGAAGAGAATAGTTGTTCTATTGTCGAAATTCATAACGCAGGAGATGACCCTTTCTCGGCTTGCCCGTAGGGAGCTAAGCTAGAAAACCAGTCCTGCGTTGCACTACTTGATAAGGGAACAACCATTCTCTTCGTATCGCGCCTTGATCTGGTTTCCTAGCTTAACTCTGAAACTGCATCTTGAGGTGGAACGGGTATAGCCATTCGAAAAGCATTTTTTGGTAGGAAAACAAACTATTTAGATAAGGTATTGATGAGAAAGAGTGGTTATTGCATGTTATAAAAATCAATAACGATAGGATGGACTAGAATGTAAGGGGATTACATTCGATTAAAAGCTAGGTAACATCATCTGTTTAGCCTTTAAACTCAGCTCTATACAAGGTTTAGCAAAACCTAACGTTAACCCCACCAAACGTATGCCCCGCTGTATCTCATTTTTATTAGCCCTAAGATGCGCTTTTGATAACAAAGCCTTATAGGTTTGTGGATCGGGCGAGCAACTTTGCTGCTCCACGGTAGTTTGATTAAAGTCATTAAACTTAAGCTTGATGCCTTGGCGAACTATTTTAAGGCCCTTAACTTTAGTTAAACGTGCTAACAACTTAGGTAATAATTGATCAATCACCGCTAAACATTCTTCTTCAGTATATATGTCTTCCGCTAAGGTTGTTTCAATGGCTAATGATTTCCGTTGTCTGCTCACCTCAAGGTCTCGGTTATCAATACCGTGAGCTTTTTGATATAAACTGGCAGCAAATTTACCTACTATTGGCGTAAGATGAGCTATTGAACTCGCTCTGACGTCTCTGCAATTTGAAAAGCCTGCTTGCTGTAATTTTTGAAAGGTTTTTGGCCCAATACCGGGGATTTTTTTTAAAGATAGCTGCTCAACAAAACTCGCCACTTTATCTGGCGGTATAACACATTGCCCATTGGGTTTGTTTTCGTCACTGGCAATTTTGGCTATAAACTTGTTGGGTGCAATACCTGCTGAGGCCGTTAAATTTAATTCACTAAATATATCAGCACGGATTTGTTCAGCGATTAAGGTCGCACTACCTTGGCAATGCGTCGTTTCAGAGACATCAAGGTAAGCTTCATCAAGGGATAATGGCTCAATTAGGTCAGTATAGCGGGAAAATATTTCACGGATATGATCCGAAACTTCTTTATAAATAGCCATACGGCCATTAACAATTTTTAATTCTGGGCAAAGCTGTTTGGCTTTAATCGCTGACATGGCCGAACGAACACCAAACTTTCGCGCAATATAATTACAAGTACAAAGCACGCTTCTAGGGCCATCGCCCCCTACAGCTAAAGGAATATCACGGTATTGGGGGAAATCTCTCATTTCGACTTGCGCGTAAAAACAATCCATATCTATGTGGATTATTTTTTTTGTCATTGTATTTTTAAGTGATGCTATTTTCATAACAACAGTTTACTGAATATTTATACAGTATGTCAATATTCAGTAAACTCTGCACTGATTAGCGCTATTTTTATCGCACTAAAACGTGATTTAATTACTTACCTATGTGCTGCTCATCCTGAGCGGCTTACCCTGAGCCCGTCGAAGGGGCGAAGGGTTAATTACTCAACAAAACTATCAACAATTAGACTAATAGTCTCGGTATTATCCACAGAGATATTTTGTACCTCAGCTTTATAGTCACCTGACTTTATACCCACACTACCTTGCTGAGAAACAACAGCATAAATATTGACTTCACTAACACTGCTTAAATTATTTGCCGGTGACATAGCATTTTTATTACTCAAGGTAATCACTTTAGGTAAATCACTCGCCATTAATTTCAGTGCTGCTAATGGCATACGCTGACCATTGGTTGGAATAGCGTAAACAAAAACAACTTTATCTTCACCTTGCGCTAACTGCTTAGCAATATCGTCAGATAAGCTCACACTAATGTTTAATTCTGGTCCAGCTACTCCTGGCTCAGTAGGCGTTGGTTGATTGCTACTCATACTAGGCGTGCCAAGACGACTTTTTGCTTCGCTAACCGCTTCTTGTAATGCGTTTATATTCACCCCTTGCCTTTTAGCATCAATCACTCGTTGCCAATAGCCAATAGCTTTTTCGTATTCTTTACCAATAAAGTTATGCATTCCCAACAAAATATTGGTCGATGGATCATTAATATCTATCGCTAATGCTCTATCAATTAAGTTTTGTACCTGTTCATCAATTTGTTGATTATTTCGATAATAGCTAGCTTGTGCAATGGCACCAATTAAGTCTGCTTGTTCACCTTCAATACGAATAACTTGTTCAAATGATGTTATTGCCATGTCAAACTCACCAACGCTGACAAGCGTTTGCCCTAAGTTATACCAAGCTTCACTATCATCAGGGCTTTTTTCTAGGTGTTGCTGCATTTCCTTAATGTAAGCTAGTGCTTCTGCTTGTTGAGCTTTGACTTGCTGCTCACCTGACATTTGCGCCTGTTGGTTAGAATTTTGGGCACTAGGCGAATTAATGAAAGCCATTAACGTACCTTGTTTTAAATATAACGCGACAGAAAATGCGATAATAAATAAAGATAAAGATAAGGGCCAGAATAGACTAAAGCTTTTATTACTTACAATAACTTTTGATTCTTTTTCAGCTGCTTCAATATCTTGCAACAAACTACTATCAAGTTCAGCTAATAAATATTGGTAGTTTTCTTCGTCGATACGACCATCACTAAAATCTTTTTCTATTTCAGCTTTATGCTCTTTATATAATTCAACGTTGGTTTCATCACGTAAATTATTTTCCGGATCTTCTTGGGTGGTATTTTTGTTTGTACTTTTAAAGAAAGGTAGCCAAACGATATATAAAAGTAAGGCAATAAAAAAAAGGACGATTAATACTATTTCCATAATGGTTAACTACTCTTTATCTTTTTTGTCGGTGTTTGAGTTTTGGCTAGCGTTTTCTTTACTACTCTGTAGTAAATGATTTAATTTATCTTGCTGCTGCGAACTTAATGCTAAGTCGGCTTTTGCTGCAGGTTTTTTTCGTAAGATAAGAATCACCACAATAATGCCTATTAAAATCAACAAGGCAGGACCAAACCAAAGTATATAAGTGAGACTTGATACACGAGGACGATATAAAACAAATTCGCCATAACGAGAAACCATAAAATTAACTATTTCACTATCAGCTTTACCTTGCTGTAGTAACTCATATAGCTCTGCACGTAAATCAGCAGCAATAGGGGAATTAGAGTCAGCTAAGTTTTGGTTTTGACACTTAGGACAACGCAACTCTTTACTTAACGCTTGAAAACGTATTTTTGTCACTTCATCTCTAAACTCAAACGTTTCTACTGGACTTGCATTAACCGTGCTCGTCACCATTAGTGCGGTAACAGTCAACACAATAATCAATAAAATTTTATTTAACATCACTATTTACCCTGCTGCTTTTTCAGAAATCAACTGTTTAATAAGCGGTGCAAACTCTTTACGCCAAACTCGGGTATCAATAGCCCCGGCAAAGCGTTTACGAATAACACCATTATGATCAATAACAAAGGTTTCAGGTGCGCCAAACACACCTAAATCTAAACCAAGCGTACCTTGTTCATCAAAAATTGAAAACTGATAAGGATTTTCATAGTTAGTTAACCATTTTTGCGCGGCTAACCGTTCATCTTTATAGTTTATTCCGTACAATTTAACATGAGGTTTTAATTGCGGATCATTAGCAAGCTCTAGCAAGTAAGGATGTTCATATTTACAGGTTGGACACCATGTTGCCCAAACATTAAGCAAGACGATGTCACCTACTAAATCAGCTTTGGTGACAACTTTATTAGCATCAGTTAAGGTCACCAAAGAAAATTCAGGTATGGTTTTACCCACAAGTGCCGATGGCATATCTTGTGGGTTTAACGATAAACCTCTGTAAAGTACAACGCCTAAAGCTACCACCAAAATCAGTGGCAAAAAACGAATAATTTTATTCACTATGACGACTCCGAAATAGGTCTGGTATTACCGTTAACACTACCAACGTTTTTGTTACTTGCTATAGCCGCTTTATTTTTATCTTTCTTGGGAACACGGTAGCGTTTATCTAATATGGCTAAGATACCGCCAATAGCCATGAAAATTGCACCAAGCCAAACCCAACGAACAAACGGTTTATAATGAACACGAATTGCCCACGCGCCACCGTCAAGCGGATCACCCAGGGCAACATAGATATCCCTAAATAACCCCCCATCAATACCCGCTTCGGTCATACCCATTGATTGGACTCGATAAGTGCGACGCTCTGGTTTTAATAACGTAACAAAGTCATTCTCGCCATCATCATTCACTTCATAAACATTAATTTGGCCTTGTTCAGCACTATAATTAGGTCCTTCTACCGGGATCACACCCTTAAATTCTATTTGATAACCTGATATTTCGACACTCTCGTTTAATAGCATTTTCACATTAGTTTCGCTTTCATAACTTGAAACTAGCGTAACGCCAACAATAGTAACGGCTATACCGGCATGAGCTACGGTCATACCCCATTGGCCTAAGCCTAGTGATGATCTAATAACATATTGATTGATTAAATCTTTGATAACCACTAGGAAAACCCATGAGGCTAATGTTATGCCCATAGCAACAAGCGCATTAAATTCACCGCCATAAAAAATAGGGAACAATAAACCAAAGACAATAGCCAATACTGACGGTTGAACTAACTGTTTACGAAGTTCACCTTTTTTAGCTTTTTTCCAACGGATCATTGGTCCTATTCCCATGACAATAAATAACAAACTCATGATTGGAATAAATACGGCGTTAAAATAGGGAGGGCCAACAGATATTTTGCCGTAGCCTAAAGCGTCAACCAGTAGTGGGTATAACGTACCTAATAATACGGTGGTCGCTGCAACGACTAAAATGATATTACACAACAGTAATGCCGTTTCACGAGAATACAGTGCAAATCGGCTAAAACTGGCGACATTACTTGCCCTAAAGGCATATAAAGTCAGTGATCCACCCACAGCTACTGCTAATATGACTAAAATGAAGATACCTCGAGAGGGATCTGAAGCGAAAGAATGTACCGAGGTTATAACACCTGAGCGTACTAAGAAGGTACCTAACAAACTTAAACTAAAAGCAAATATAGCCAGTAATACAGTCCAGTTTCTAAAGGTGCCGCGCTTTTCAGTGACCGCCAACGAGTGAATTAAAGCGGTACCAACAAGCCAAGGCATAAAGGATGCATTTTCAACAGGATCCCAGAACCACCAGCCACCCCAACCAAGTTCGTAATATGCCCACCAACTACCTAAAGCAATGCCTAAAGTTAAAAATACCCAAGCGCCAACTGTCCAAGGACGAGACCAACGCGCCCAAGCAGCATCCATTTTTCCTGACATTAAAGCGGCTACAGCAAAAGCAAAAGCAACAGCAAAACCAACATAACCTAAATACAATAATGGCGGATGAATGATTAAACCAACGTCTTGTAATAGTGGGTTTAAATCACGCCCTTCTAATGGCACATTAGGCCAGAGACGTTCAAAAGGATTAGAAGTAAGTAAGGTAAAAGCAATAAAAGCAACCGCGACCATGCCCATTACGGCCAATACACGCGCAATAAACTCTTCCTCGACATTTTTTGAAAATGAGGCAACAGCCATTGTCCATGCGGTTAACGAGAAAACCCATAACAATAATGAACCTTCATGCCCCCCCCACACTGCACTTATTTTAAAATAATAAGGTAAGTGACTATTAGAATGGCCAGCAATATACTTAATAGAAAAATCATCAAGCACAAAACTATAAGCCAAAATACAAATACTAATGCCAGTAAAAACGAACATACCAAAGGTAAGAGGCCTAGCATAGCTCATTAATTTAGTTTGTGAACTATGTACACCAACCAAAGGTACAATGCTCAAACATAGTGCAAAAGCAAAAGCGATAACCAAAGCAAGATGGCCAAGTTCAGGTAAAAGATGAGGTAATATTTGTGGTACCACGTCAGGAATCATTTATTTCTCCGGTTACTCTTAATACGTTTTCAGCTTTGTGTTTATTTAAAATGAGCTTTAAAGTTAACAAAGTGATTATAAATACAACAAGCTAAAAATAATGGCGCAATTCTACCACATTTTTAAATAAGTTCAGGTTAAATGCCCAGACAATTGTTTCTTAATGTTACAATTTTACTCATCGGTTTTATTATTCGATTTTAATAGAGCTATGATATGATATTGCTCTATGTAGTGACACGATCTAAATCAAAAAACGATCTGCATCAAAATAAAGCTGACAAAGATAGGTTAGACTTTGTCAGATACTTTCAACATCTTAAAGAGTGTGTATTTCCCTTGTCAGCCAATTTAGCCGCCAGTTTAGCCGCCAGTTTAGCCGCTAAGAATAAATCTGCTTTAATTAGTGCCACTAACCTTACCTGCATTCGCGAAGAGCGTTTACTGTTTGATCAGTTAACTATTAAAATATCTGCAGGTGATATTGTCCAAGTAGAAGGTCCTAATGGCTCTGGAAAAACAAGCTTGTTGCGAATTTTAGCCGGCTTATCTCAACCCTATGACGGCGAAGTATTTTATAGAGATCAATTGATTACCCAATCTCGTGAAGAGTTTCACCAGAACTTACTCTATCTAGGACATTTACCTGGAGTAAAGGGAGAAATGACCGCACAAGAAAACTTAAACTTTAATCTGACATTACATGGCTTACAAATTAAGGCTAATGAAATAGAAGAAACACTTGCACAGGTAAATTTAACCGGTTTTGAAGATAGCCTCGCCTCACATTTAAGCGCAGGGCAACATAGACGAATATCGTTAGCACGGTTATATAAATCAACAGCCGACATATGGATTTTAGATGAACCATTTACTGCGATAGATAAACAAGGCGTAAATTCATTAGAGCAACTATTTAAAGCCCATATAAAACAAGGTGGCTGTGTTATTTTAACCACCCATCAAGATTTACTTACATTTTCGCCCTCGCAAGTAAAAAAAATTACTTTAGACTACATGGGTGAATAGCAAATCATGAGTAACCAGTTTCGAATATGCAATCAAGTAAAAAGTCGAGTATAGAATGTCAGTAGCTAATTTATCCTATCGCGCTGTTTTCTCTCTAGTGCTCAAACGTGACTTAACCATTGCCATGCGCCACAAAGATGACATTATAAATCCATTATTGTTTTTTGTTATTGTAGTCACTTTATTTCCGTTAGGAATTGGCCCAGAGTCACAAATACTAAGTCGCATAGCACCAGGGATTATCTGGGTGGCAGCACTTTTATCGACACTTTTGTCTTTAGACCGATTATTTAAGTCTGATCACACTGACGGCTCATTAGAACAAATGTTACTAAGCCCGCAACCTGTTTTTATATTAGTGCTAGCAAAAATTGTTGCCCACTGGCTTATTACCGGTTTACCCCTTATTTTAATTGCCCCTTTACTCGCGGTACTTTTACACTTAAACGAACAAAGCTATGCTGCACTAGTATTAACGCTATTACTTGGTACCCCAGTATTAAGTTTGCTTGGTGCTATTGGCGTAGCTTTAACTGTTGGCATTAAAAAAGGTGGCGTATTACTGAGCTTATTAGTATTACCTTTATATATTCCAGTATTGATTTTTGCCACTAGCGCAATTGATACCGCAGCACTTGGCTTACCTTATAGCGGTCAACTTGCTATAATTGCCGCGCTATTTTTTGGCTCTTTAACGTTAGCACCTTTTGCTGTTGGTGCCGCGTTAAAAGTCAGTACCAATTAGCTATTAACTTTAAAGAAAATGAGAACATACACTATGTGGAAATGGTTACATCCCTACGCAAATCCAGAAGTGTCGTATCACTTTGCTGGAAAAATACTACCTTGGTTAAGTGCCTTAGCCGTGCTCTTTTTATCTATAGGTATTGTTTGGGCATTAGCATTTGCGCCTGCTGATTATCAACAAGGTGATAGTTTTCGTATTTTCTATATTCATGTGCCCGCCGCGTCACTTTCAATGGGTATTTATTTAGGCATGGCAATTGCTGCTTTTACCAGTTTGGTATGGCAATTTAAATTAGCCGATGCGTCTGCTGCAGCCATGGCGCCTGTTGGCGCAACCTTTACCGCCATTGCACTTATTACAGGTGCTGCATGGGGAAAACCTATGTGGGGAACTTGGTGGATTTGGGATGCACGCTTAACTTCAGAGCTAATTTTATTGTTTTTATATTTAGGCGTAATCGCATTGCACAATGCTTTTGAAGATAAAAACTTAGCAGGTAAAGCCGCAGGTATATTAACCTTAGTGGGCGTGATTAACTTACCTATTATTAAGTATTCAGTAGAATGGTGGAATACGCTACATCAAGGCTCAACGGTAAGTAAATTAGGTAAACCGTCTATGTCTGTTGATATGCTGTGGCCATTTGTGTTCTGTTTTATTGGTTTTGTTTTACTGGTTAGTGTCATTATCTGCATTCGTTTTCGCAGTGAAATTTTAGCGCGAAATAGTATTCGACCTTGGGTTCGAACCTTAGTTTCACAGCACCTAACGCAGGAGAAAACTAATGCAGTTTGATAGTTTTAGTGCTTTTATTAATATGGGTGGATATGGCTTCTACGTTTGGTTGTCCTATGGTGTAGCCACTGCTTTATTACTTATCTTAATTTTTAGTTCAGTTACAGGTCATAAACAAGTCATCAAAAACATTGCTCAACGCAAACAAAGAGAAGACAAACTTCGTCAAGTGCGTAAACAGCAAAAACAACAAGATAAACCGTTAAAATCAACACTATCTGAAGAGGTAATATAATGAATCCACGTCGTAAAAAACGCTTAACCATTGTCGGTTCAGTTTTAGCTGGCATAGCCGTTGTCGCTAGTTTAGTTTTATATGCATTAAGCCAAAATATTGATTTATTTTATACGCCTGCCGAAATCACCCAAGGAAAAAAAGATTCAGGTCTTAAACCTCAGATTGGTCAACGTATTCGTATAGGTGGGCTAGTCGTACCTGATACCGTAAGACGTGATCCAGATAACTTAAAAGTATCATTTAGCTTATCTGATATGAAGATGCCAATTGTTTTTGATGAGAGTGATCTTATGGTCAGTGTTCATTACGAGGGTATATTGCCTGATTTATTTAGAGAAGCACAAGGCATTGTTGCCAATGGTACCTTAACGCGCAGTCCGTCTGGTGAGCTGTATGTAGAAGCGAGTGAAGTGTTAGCGAAGCATGACGAAAACTACATGCCAGCAGAGCTTGCTGAAGCGGCAGGTAAAGATTATAAAAAATTAGATTATAGTGAGAAACAGTTAAATAATGGTTATTGATATTTGTATCAATTGATATTAGACCCATTAATACAAACCAGTTAAATTACACAAAATCTAAATCTAAAAAACCGCAACTAGTTGCGGTTTTTTATTTTCTTATTTCTGGTTTTAATCCCTAGGAAATCTTAACCGTACAACTTTGCTGCTTCCAGTGTATTTTTAAGTAAACAAGCAATGGTCATAGGGCCAACACCACCAGGAACAGGTGTTATTGCACCACAAACATCGCTAACAGCGGCATAATCAACATCACCAACCAATTTCATTTTACCGGTCACAGTATCTTCAACTCGGTTAATACCCACATCAATAACCGTTGCGCCTTTTTTCACCCAGTCTGCTTGGACAAACTCAGCACGGCCAACAGCAGCAATTAAGATATCGGCTTGTTGACAGATCTGAGGAAGGTTTTCAGTACGTGAGTGAGCAATAGTTACAGTACAGTTTTCTTGTAACAATAATAAAGCAACCGGTTTACCAACAATATTTGAGCGTCCAATAACTACCGCATGCTTACCTGATAAATCATCACCTAGGTGCTGCTTCGCAAGAATAATACAACCTTGGGGTGTACAAGGCACCATAGCGCCTGGCTCACCATTAAGTAAACGCCCTGAGTTCATGGCATGAAAGCCATCAACGTCTTTTTCAGGTGTTATTGCAGCAATAACAACACTTTCATCAATGTGTTTAGGCAACGGTAGCTGCACCAAAATACCATGAATACTAGGATCGTTATTTAAGCTAGATAATTGCGACAGAAGTTCAGCTTGACTACAACTGACGGGTAAGCGAATTTCATTTGAAATCATACCTACTTCAGTTGTTTGTTTCGCTTTATTACGGACATAAACTTGGCTAGCGGGATCATCACCAACAAGTACAACCGTTAAACTAGGCGTAATTCCTTTTGACTCTTTAAGGGCAGTCACTCCTTGTGCAATAGCCACTCTTAATTGTGCGGCGGCCTGTTTACCATCAATTATCATGTTATTTTCTTTTCTGTTTAATTAAGTGTTTGGTTAAGTGTTTGGTTAAGTGTTACCTAGTAATTATAAGACGTTAGTTAAGCAATATAATCAACCGATAATATACGATCACCTAGTTTATTTAGAATTTCCACATCGCCATCGCAAACTGCGATTATTGACTTTCCCTGTTTAAAGGCTTGAGGAATTATCACTCGCCCATCATTATTCTGTTCAAAGATTTCAACCGTGTGATGAAGCTCTAGGCCCTCATCAGAATAATATATAATTGTTACTTTGCGTTGGAGTGTACTCATAATAACTTACTGCTTTTATTATATGAATCTTCTATGAGTTCTGAATATAAAGGAACTATTAAAAGAGTAAACATGGCTTACACATATTTTAAAATATGTGTAAGCCCTTTATGGATGTATTAAACGATTACATTTTACCATAAAAAATCTCTGAGCCAAAACTAGACTCAGTGTCGGTAAAATGTTCGTTTTAAAAAGTCCGTGAGATTGAGTGATATCTATTTTAGGCGTATGAATAAAATTAAAGAGGTTTCAAAGGGGCTTAATTGCAGAATTTGTTTTAAATAAGGCATTGCCTTGATGTTTCTTTTTATTATTTTGCGGCTCTTGCGCTAGTGACATTTTATAACCTTCTCATTGAGTAATTTTTTAACGCCCAAAAAGAAACGTTAGTATTGTTATTTATTGCGCAAGCTAAACTCGTTCACCGCCAATCCACGTTTGCAAAACACTGAGATCATCATTTAAAACCACCATATCCGCTTTCATACCCATTCTAAATTCCCCACGTTCAAGCCTCTTATCGCGATATAAATACCTAGCCGGATATAAACTCGCCATACGTAGGGATTCGCCTAAGGAAATATTCAATCCCATATGAGTATTTTTAACCGCTGTTGCCATATCTAATGAAGATCCCGCAAGCTCACCAGTAGAAGAGGTCAATTTACCATTTTCAACATAAACAGTGCGATCGTATAACGGAAACTCTGTTTGATTTGTACCAACCGGAGGCATAGCATCAGTCACTAAAAAAACGCCGCCCGCAGGTTTAGTTTTAATCGCTATTTGACAGCTTGCATAATCGACATGATGACCATCAACAATTAAACCACATTGCGTACTGTCATTTAATAAAGCACAACCCACGACCCCAGGCTCACGCCCTTGTAAAGGAGACATCGCATTAAATAAATGAGTAAAACCTGTAGCGCCAGCATCTACAGCCTTTTGTGCCGTAGAAAAATCAGCATTGGTGTGACCTAAACATACCTTAATGCCTAGCGCTACCATACGGGTAATGTCTTTTGGCGTTACCATTTCAGGCGCTAAGGTAACCATTACGTGTCCAATATCTTTACGTGATAAAATTTGCCATTCATCTGCCGAAATAGGACGAATGTGCGTTGCACAATGCGTACCTTTTTTAGCCAAAGACAAATGGGGCCCTTCAAAATGAATACCAATGATACCCGGTACTTTGCTAGCAATAGCCTTACTCATGGCATTCGCAGCTTTCGCCATCACTTCAATTTTATCGGTAATAAGCGTTGGCATCATTGCGGTAGTACCAAATTTGGCATGGGCTGCCATAATGGCTTTTAGTTTATCTACCGAAGGTGAGTCATTAAATAAAAATCCACCTCCGCCATTCACCTGTAAATCAATATAACCAGGCACAACTAAACCAGTGACTTTGACATCAACATCACTAATATTTTGATCTATCGCGCTAATAATTCCATCCGTAATTGTGATGACCTGATCAGTCAGAAAATTTTGGCCATCAAATAATCGTGTCGCGTGAAAGCGATATGGTGTCATTGTTATTTGTCCTGTCTTTGTTGCAAAGCCTTAAGCTAGTTGGATAATAGAGTTAGTTACTTATTCAAAACCATATAATGGCTTACTAAGGCCCACGAAAAATAATTTTTTAATGCTTCATCTTATAATCAAATAACAGCGTTATCATTTATTTTTATTTTTATTCTTGAGCAAGTGTGCTGGTAATACAGCCTATTTTGTCATTATTTTACTCTAAGTGTCACATTACTGACATTCATCGCTTTTATTTTTTTCTATAATGATGCCATCAAATTGAATACTCTAAAATAAAGCCAAAATGAACTCAGAATTAATCGTTGGTGATTGCAAAGGTGAGTTTTTACTTACCCCATTTTGTCATTAAATATTAACTACCCAAGTTATCTGCAATAGTATTTACGCAGGAGGTCACTGTGAATTATAAAGATTATTATAAAATTATGGACGTTAATAAAACCGCGTCCCAAGATGAAATTAAAAAGTCATATAGAAAATTAGCGCGAAAATTTCATCCTGATGTCAGTAAAGAAAAAGAGGCTGAGTCCCGTTTTAAAGAAATAAACGAAGCTTATGAAGTGTTACGCGATAAAGAAAAGCGCGCAGCTTATGATCAACTGGGTAGTAATTGGAAGTCTGGTCAATCAGGCTTTACCCCACCACCTAATTGGCAAGATCAATATCAGCAAGGCAATGGTGATTTCAATGGCGGCGGTCAAGAAGATTTCAGCGACTTTTTCGAATCATTATTTGGTGCTGGTTTCAATGCTAATCAACAGTCATCACGTGGTAATCAGCCTATGCAAGGACAAGATAGCCATACAAAAATATTGATTGATTTACAAGATGCTTATACCGGTATAACCCGAAGCTTTACCCTACAAGATCAAGTTATTAATGAATACAGAAAAAGGCAACACAAAGAACGAACACTGAAAGTTAACATCCCAAAAGGAATAAAATCAGGTCAAAAAATTCGTTTAAAAAAACAAGGTCAAGCAGGTGTTAACGGTGCAAACAATGGTGATTTGTATCTTGAAGTTGGCTTTATCCCAAATCCTTTATATATTGTTGCAGGGGCTGATATTACAACAGAGCTTTCTATTAGCCCATGGCAAGCCGCTTTAGGTGAAAAAGTGAATGTACCAACACCGACAGGCTCCATTAATTTAAGCTTACCTAAACTGATAAGTAGCGGCAGTAAAATTCGTTTAAAAGGCCGTGGGTTGCCAAGCAAAATTGTTGGAGACTTTTTTGTGAAACTAAAAATTGTTTTTCCAAAAAGCTTATCAGCAGAAGAAGTAAAAATTTATCAATCGTTAAAGGTACTAACCACTGAGGGAACTGAAAATAAAACTGAAAATGTTAAACAAAAAATTGATGCTTAACATTTATACCCGCTCCACCTCAAGATGCAGTTTCAGAGTTAAGCTAGGAAATCAGATCAAGGCGCGATACGAAGATAATGGTTACTCCCTTATCAAGTAGTGCAACGCAGGACTGGTTTTCTAGCTTAGCTCCCTACGGGCAAGCCGAGAAAGGGTCATCTCCTGCGTTATGGATTTCGA